>NZ_FZON01000025.1 GCF_900188425.1 Antarctobacter heliothermus | reverse complement strand
GGCATATCCTTTTCTCAATCGAGAATTGCGGCGCGTCAACAACGCCATGATATGCCGCCCCTCAGGGGCCATCACCAACTTTTAGCTATATCTCGTGACCGAAGAACGGGCGCGTATGCGCCAGATCCAGATGCTGAACGAGGATCTGCAAGAACAGATCCGGCTGGCTGAAGCCTCGACAGAGGACTTGCGCGCGTTCGCCTATGCCACCTCTCATGACCTCAAATCGCCGACGAATACCGCCCTCATGATCGCGGCTGCCCTGAGCGAGGAAATCGGGGAGCATCCTGAAACCGCGTGCAAGGGATTGCTGAATGATCTCCGAGAGACGCTTGGCGGCATGTCCAGCCTGATCGACAGCGTCCAGTCCTACACCAATGCCATCGCCCCCACCCTTGCGCGGGATGATGTCGATCTGGACGAAGTGGCGCGTGAGGTCGTTGCCGACCTCTCGGACATGGTCCTGCGCAGCGGGGCCTTGATCACGGTCAATGCACTTGACCATGTGACGGGCTCACCGGGGCAATTGCGGATCCTGCTGGCGAACCTGATTGAAAATGCGGTCAAATTTCAACTTCCCGGCGCAGTCCCTGTGATCTCTTTCGATCGAGTCAGCGCCCCGGAGGGTTTTGTCGGACTGTCGGTGACTGACAACGGCATTGGCATTGAGGCCGCCCACCTGGATCGGATCTTTCAATTATTTCAACGTCTCAACTCCACTTTGGACTACAGCGGTCATGGATTGGGTCTGGCTGTCTGCCATCGCATCGCGCTGAACCACCGTGGCCGAATTGGTGTCGCCTCGACGCCCGGTGTCGGAAGCACTTTCACCGTCATCCTCAGAAAGGAAACGCCATGATCCCCTCGCTCATGATCATTGATGACAATGCTGTAGATCAAAAGCTGTATTCGCGCCTTGTCAAGAAATCGGGGCTTGTCGATACCTTGCACTGTTTCCTTATGGCGCCGGATGCGATCGCGTTTCTGGCCCAGCCGGATCGACCGGCCATCGACATCATTCTTCTCGACATCAACATGCCGCGGATGAACGGGTTTGAGTTTCTGGACGAGGCCGTCTCGCGCTTTGGTCCGGGCTTTGTAAGGGCGGCAGTGATCATGCTGACGACGTCCATCTCGGATCAGGACCGCAAACGCGCATCGGCCTACGACGTGGTCCGGGACTATATCCAAAAGCCGCTGGAGATGGGGCATCTTGAAGGGATCGACAGCATGTTGCGCGAAGGCGCGTTTTGATTGCCAGTTACTCGGTGGGCAAGTCGCAGCGTATTGTGCAACCCCGGTCATTGGCTGAAGCTCCGTCTACAATGGCAATCTCGCCGCCCAGCGTAGTCATGACCTTGCGCGCCACCGTTAGTCCCAAGCCGGAAAACCCGGTGTCGTCTTTGGGAAGGAGTGTGTGCAGCGGGTCAAAGACCTTGTCGTGATAGGCCGGATCTATACCTGGCCCGTCGTCCATCACGTCAAGAATGATGCGGTCCCCGTCCGGGCGGGCCTTGGCCCTGACCAAGCCAGTGTTCCCGTCATGATGGCACACGCTGTTCCTGAGCAAGGCTTGCAGCAGGCGCTGAATATCGTTGGCCGGGGCCATGATCGTGGCGTCCACTTGTGAAAAATCGGCCGTAAATCCCGGTGAGGCACCGATTTCGGTCCAGGCCAGGTCCAAAGCCTCGCGCAGTTGGATCTGTTCGGACGCGTGGGCAAGACGACCAACACGCGACAAGTCTGTAAGCCCGTCCAGCATTTTGTCCATGCCGCGCGCATAATGCTGCAACATCGACAGATGCTCGGTCACTTCCTCGGGAAGTGAGACGTGCGACTGTTCGATGTCCTCGATGATCCAATCCGGGATGACACGCATCGCACGCGAAAAACTTTTCAGGTCGTGTGTGATTGCGTAGAGATATGAGTCAAGCTCTCGGTCGGAGGGTTTATTTTTCATCGGGTTGGGGTCCGAAACTATTAATCAGGGATCCGTAACATGTCGCAGTGTTTCCGGCAATTTTTGTGATTTTCCGATTTTCCAAGAATTGGACTGAATCATATTGGTTTCATTAATTGGTTGTTTGGTGTTGCGGAATTAGCGTGATCGTAACTTCGAAACAAGGGCGGAGTCCTAGTGATGCAGCAAACACCGACTGGCCCGACGATTGGCCCAACGACCCCTGACGATTTTCCTACGATGGAAGCGCAATATCAGGAGTCCTCGACCGCGTTCCAGCGCAGCAATGGATTCGATATCCTGATCCTGGACGACAGTCGTTTTGACCAGAACAAGATCATCCGCGACTGCAAAAAAACCGGTTTACCCGTAAGATCCTGGACCGCTGCGGATATTTCTGAGTTTGAAAAGGCATTGGACGAACGCGCGTATGATGTCATCTTTATCGACTATCTTCTGCCCCACGGCAATGGGTTGCACGCTCAACGGATAGTTCAAAACCACCCGATGAATTTTGGTGCGGCGATTGTCATGATCTCGACAGAGATGCGCACGGATGTCGCTGTCGCGTCGATGAAAAAGGGCTCACTGGATTGCCTCGATAAAGATGCACTGAGTATCGACAAATTGCGTGAATTGATGATTGCCTCTGCCAAGATATTCGCCGAAGCGTCCCGGCACTGGATCGGTGAGTTGCTGGCGCAGCAAAGAGTTCAGATTGCTCAGGATGTTGCCAAGGTGATCCGGGATGAGATGGAGTTTGGCCGTTTTGTCGACACGATCGACAAGCGAATTGTCGATATGTTGGCTGCTCGAGGTCTTTCCGATACCGAAAACTGGAATGTGTCCTATCTTTTCGATGGTGATGAGCCTTTGAAATTCCGCTGACCCCGGTGTCGAATCCTGGCGCTAGAAGGCAGTGAAATATTCTGCTTGCTCCCATTCGGACACGGTGGCCAGATAGCGTTCCCATTCCGCCCGTTTCAACCGGGACAGGTATCCCTGCGTCTCGAGGCCGAGTGCTGCGCGATACATGGAGGAGGTCTCGAATGCCTCGATGGCAGCCCCCAGCGTCTGAGGCAATGCACCTGCGGTTTCGTCATACGGATTGACCAGCGGCAGCGGCGCCTGCAACTCAGAGGTTATCCCGTGAAGCCCGGACAGGATCTGGAACGCCAGTGCCAGGTACGGATTTGCCGTGCTGTCTGCGACCCTGTTTTCCACCCGGCTGGCGGCGTCCCCGGACACCACCAGCGCCCGCAGCATTGCGCCGCGATTATCCCATCCCCAACCCACGCGGGCAGGGGCCAGTTGGAAGGGGGTAAATCGCTTGTACCCGTTCACTGTGGGGGTTGTGGCGATGCAAGAGGCCCGCGCGTGGGCCAACAGCCCGCTGATCCATGCGGAGGCCGTCCCAGTCAACGCGCCGTCTTGCTCGGGGGTAAACAGATTGCGCCCTGCCAGATCCGTCACGCTTTGATGGATGTGCCAGCCATTGGCCACGGCGTTTTCCAGCCGCGGTTTGGCCATGAAGGAGGCAAGATACCCTTCGCGTGCGCAGATCTCCTTGACCAGCGTGCGGAACAGCACAGCACGGTCGGCAGTTGTCATGGGGTCGGCGGCCTCGAAGGTGAACTCAAACTGGCTTGGCCCCATCTCTATCTCGACGCTGAGTACCGGCAGGCCCATGGCCTCGGCCGCGCGCCGCAGTTTGTCCAGCAGCGGTTCGGCCGCATCGTAGCGGGTCTCTGTCAGGTATTGCCATCCCTGGTTCACGCCGCGCGTCAGGGGCGGGCGGGGCGGCATCGTGGCATCCGCATGGTCCCGCGCGGCATCGACCAGTTCAAAGACCTGGAATTCCACCTCAAGGCCCATGACCGCGCGCATACCCTTGTCCGCCAGCCGGTCCACCGCACGTTGCAGGATCGTCGGCGTCTCAAAGGGGATTTCCGCGCCATCCGTCCGCAGCACTCGGCACAGCATCATCGCGGAATGCGGCGCGTGCGGTAGCGGGGCAAAGGTTTCAGGCCGCGGCACCAGCAACAGGTCACTGGCCCCGGTCATCGGCGCGTCGCCCGTGTCTGACCAGATCGGAAAGACCGTGCGGTGTGAGATATCCTTCAGCAACAAGGTCGACGGGGCGCGCAGCCCGGAGGAAAACGCCCCGACCAGAGCGCGCCGCGTCAGCGTCTTGCCGCGCAGGATGCCATGCGCATCGGCAAAGACCATGCGCACCGTTTCGATCCCCTCGGCATCGGCGCGGTCCAGGACGTCGGCTGCCGCCGACGCGTCTATCAACCCGTCACCGGCCAGCCGTCCTGCCGCAATCTGCGCCCGCATCAGAGCTTTGCGTCCCAAGGGCAGGCGGCGCGGCGCTCGGCGTCGGCGCGCAGGCTTGCGGCTTCCCAATCGGCGCTGTCGGCGATGGCGTCGTTGGACAGCGGCCCGGCGAGGGCCGCCACATCCGCATCCCCCCGCATCGGCAGCGCCGCCTCATCGCCCGCCTCCAGTGCCGCGATGGCGGCGCGCAACATGCGGCGATAGCGGATGATGCCCACATCGGTCTTGCCAAGGTGCTCCTGCGTGCGGTCCTGAATGGCTCCCATGCTTTCGACGGCCCACTGGTCATGCACGTTGATGTCCAACCCCATGCCGGTATAGGTCTCGTCGGCCTGTTCTGCCGGGTCATAGCCATAGTCGTTGCGCTTGTTCTTCAGCGGCGCGTAGTCGGGCAGGCGGTGTTCTTTCAGGCGTTGTTCGCGCATCAGCTCCTTGTTCACCGGCTGGGTGAAACTTGTGAACATCGAATACCAATAACACGTCGTGTCATCGATCGGCACATGCCACTGGGTGATGGTCATTTCGCGGCTCATCGGAATGCAGATCGCCTGCGGAAAGATCTGGTTGGTCACGCGGACATGGGTCAACCCGTTTTCCATGGCGCGCAGGGCGGTCAGCTTGAGGCCGAAATCCGTTTCATCGACGCGGATTTCCGGGCGGGGATAGTCGCGCAGCAGCTTGGTCATCGGGATATTAGTGTCGGCGGCACTGTCGCGGAACTGCTTGCCGTAGCTGTCCTTGGGGTCTTCGTCCTGCAGGAAACGGTGCAGGAAAGAGGCATGGGCGGGATCGATCCCGACCTCCATCGCCTGCAGCCAGTTGCATTCCCACAACCCCTTGAAGGCAAAGACATGTGTGCCGGGCGCGCGGAAACAGTCAAAGTTCGGAAACGGCGGCGGATCGCCCGGGCCGAGATAGGCAAAGACGATGCCGTTGCGTTCGATCACCGGGTAGGCGGGGGTGCGGACCTGTTCGTGCATCCGGCTGCCTTCGGGTTCGCCCGGTTGTTCGACGCATTGGCCGGTGCGGTCAAAGTGCCAGCCATGAAACGGACAGCGCAGCCCGTTGTCCTCACGCCGACCGAAACACAGATCCGCGCCGCGGTGCGGGCAATGTCGCCCGATCAACCCCAGCGCGCCGTCGTTGTCGCGGAACAGGACCAGCTGTTCGCCCAGCAGGGTCACCGGCACCACCGGGCGAGGTCCGGCCAGTTCGTCGCTCAGAGCGGCGGGCTGCCAATAGCGGCGCAGCACTTCACCCGCAGGCTGGCCTTGGTTCACGCGGGTCAATTGGTCGTTAAGCTCTTGGCTGATCATGTTTGTCTCCCCCACGTCCCGTTTTTTCGGTGACGCCACTCGTTCCTCATCGGCCAGAGTTTGGGACGCGCGGGCGTGTCACGTCAAGGCGATCACGCCGGGCTGATGCAGGTGGCTGTTCATTGCGGGCGTGCCGTGGCCAAATGCTGACGGGCGCCAGAGTTTGCGGCGCGTGGCAGGAGGTGACGATGCCCCGGTTTTCAGCCAATCTCGGGTTCTTGTGGCAGGACCTCCCACTCCCTGATGCCATTCGCGCGGCGGCGCGTGCCGGGTTTGACGCGGTCGAATGCCATTGGCCGTTCGAGGTGCCGGTGGCCGACTTGCGGGCCGCGTTGTTCGACACCGGACTGCCGATGTTGGGTCTGAATACGCGCCGTGGTCCAGAGGGGGCCATGGGGCTGTCCGCGCTGCCGGGGCAGGGACCGCAGGCGCGGGCACTTGTGGATGAGGCCATCGGTTATGCCGAAGCGACAGACACACAGGCGATCCATGTCATGGCGGGTTTGGCACAAGGACCGGCGGCGCACGAGGCGTTTCTGGAAACGCTGGCCTATGCCTGCGCGCAGACCGAGCGCACCATCCTGATCGAACCGTTGAACCGTCACGACGCGCCGGGGTATTTCCTGCGCGACGCCGGGCAGGCACGGGACATTCTGACGGCGCTGGGTTCGTCCAACGCGCGGCTGATGTTCGATTGCTACCATGTGGCCCGGACCGAAGGCGATCTGCTGACTCGTCTGGCCGATCTATTGCCCATCATCGGTCATATCCAGTTTGCCGCCGTGCCGGATCGGGGGCCTCCGGATCATGGCGAAATCGCCTATCCAGAGGTGTTTGCCGCCATCGACCGGCTGGGATGGCCGCACCCGATTGGAGCAGAGTACCGCCCGCCGGGCGCGACGGAGGAATCGCTAAACTGGATGCGCGCGGGCTGACCCGCGCCCCGCCTGTGGCGCGCCGGACACATCTCAAGAGCGCCACATTCCCGCCTCGACGGCACAGACCCGCTCTTTTAGACTGTCTGCAAAACAGATACCTGAGCAGGCAGCAGTATGTTAGCGCAAGAGACAGCAGGCGGTCCGGACGAGGTGTCTGACCGGGCGGGGGGCGTCGCGGATCACGCCAAGGGCTTGCCGATCCTTGTGGTTGATCTCGACGGCACACTGTTGCGCAGCGACATGCTGTACGAAAGCTTTTGGACTGCCTTCGGCCGGGACTGGACCGTTGCGTTGACGGCTGTCCGGGCGCTGGGTCATGGTCGGGCGGTTCTCAAGCAGCGGCTCGCCGAATCCGCCCGGCTGGAAACCGCGACCCTGCCGTTTGACCAACAGGTGCTGGCCTATATCGAGGCGTGGCGTGCCAAAGGGGGCCGCACAGCCCTGGTTACCGCCTCTGACCAATCGCTGGCCGAGGCGATCGCCGACCATCTCAAGGTGTTTGACGAGGTCCACGGCTCTGACGGCAACCGCAATCTCAAGGGACCGACCAAGGCCGACTTTCTGACCGGGCGTTTCGGGGCAGGCGGCTATGTCTACATGGGCGACAGCGCCGCAGATCTGCCGGTCTGGCAACACGCCGCAAAGGCCGTCACCGTCAACGCCTCTGCCCGCCTGCGCGCCGAGGCAGAGGCCGTCTCGAAAGAGGTCGAGCATCTGACCACCGTGCCGCAAAGCATCCGGCCCTACATCAAGGCGCTGCGCCCGCATCAGTGGCTTAAGAACGTCCTTGTCTTTCTGCCCATGCTTGCTGGACATCAGTTCAATGCAGCGACCCTGGCGTTCGCGGTCGCGGCCTTTGTCGCTTACAGCCTGATCGCGTCCAGCGTCTATGTGGTCAACGACATGACCGATCTGAACGCGGACCGGGCGCACCCGCGCAAACGCAAACGCCCCTTTGCCTCTGGCGAGGTGCCCCTGTCACACGGGATGATCATGGCGGCGGGGCTTTTCGCCGCCGGGGCCATCGTATCGTTGTCGGTGGGTCCGTCGTTTTTTGCCGTGGTCTGCGGCTACTTTGTCCTGACAACGGCCTATTCGCTGCACCTGAAACGCAAGATGGTGATCGACATCTGCGTTCTGGCGGGCCTGTACACCATGCGCATCGTCGCAGGTGCGGTGGCGACCGGCATCCCGCTGTCGGTCTGGATGCTGGCCTTTGCCATCTTTTTCTTTCTCTCGCTTGCGGCGGTCAAACGTCAGGCCGAACTGGTCGACAGCGCCCGGCGGGGAACGCTGCGTGCGCGTGGGCGGGGCTATAACGTAGGCGATCTGCCGATCATCACCATGATCGCCATTGCCGCCGGGTATGTCTCTATCCTGGTGCTGGTGCTCTATCTCGACTCGCCGGATGTCATTGTGCTGTACAAGGCGCCGATCATGCTGTGGGGCATCGGTCCGGTGCTGCTGTTCTGGATCACCCGTACTATCATGACCGCCCACCGGGGTCACATGCACGACGATCCGCTGGTCTATGCTGCTCGTGATCGGACCAGTCAGATTTGCATGGTGCTCAGTCTGGGATTCGCAATGGCGGGAACACTGTAACATGTCACGACAGGCCCTGATCCTGCGCTACGCCGGCTTTGCCGTCCTGGCGACCCTGGCCAATCTGGGCGTGCAACGCCTTGTCCTGCTGGGCGGCGACAGCGGCACGGTCTTTGCGCTGGCCGTCGCGGCGGGGACGCTGGCCGGTCTGGTGGTGAAATACGCGCTCGACAAGCGGTGGATCTTTTTCGACGACGCCACCGGCCTGCGGGCGCATGGCCGCAAGTTCACGCTGTACACGGTCATGGGCATCGTCACGACGGCGATCTTCTGGGGGACAGAGACGGCATTCTGGCTGATCTGGCACACCGATGCCATGCGAGAGATGGGCGCGGTGATTGGCCTCATGGTCGGCTACGTCATCAAGTACAATCTGGACCGGCGTTTTGTCTTTACGAACGCGCGTCTAGGAGTCACGTCATGAAACTGTCAGGCTGGGGCCGCTTTCCCGTTGTCGAAACTCAGCTGTGCGCGCCACGCGATGTCGCGGCGTTGCAGGCGTTGGTGACCGGCGATGAGCCTGTCATCGCGCGCGGCAACGGGCGGTCCTACGGCGACAGTGCTGTGGGTGCGCACACAACGCTGGACATGCGCCACTTTGATCACATGCTGTCGTTTGACGCTGAAACCGGCGTGCTGGTGGCTGAGGCCGGTGTGCTGCTGGGGGACGTGATCGACGCCTTCTTGCCGCGTGGCTGGTTCCCGATGGTCACGCCGGGCACGAAATTCGTCACGCTGGGCGGGGCGATTGCCGCGGATGTGCATGGCAAGAACCATCATGTCGACGGCAGTTTCGGCACCTGTGTCGAGTGGATCGACCTGATGGGACCGGACGGGCAGATCAGCCGCATCTCACGCGAGGACGACCCCGACCTGTTCCGCCACACGTTGGGCGGCATGGGGCTGACCGGGGTGATTGTCCGCACCGCCATCCGCCTGCGCCCTGTCGAAACCGCCTGGATCAACCAGACAACTCTGCCCGCCCCGGATCTGGGCGCCGCGATGGACCTCTTTGAGCAGCACGCTCATGTGCCCTATTCGGTGGCCTGGATCGACTGCATGAGCCGGGGAGCGCATCTTGGCCGCTCTTTGGTGATGTTGGGGGACCATGCGGCACGAGCCGACCTGGATGCCAAAAAGGCGCGGACCCCGCTGGATGCCGGGCACAAGGGCGCGCATACGGTGCCGCTCGATTTTCCGGGTTTCGCGCTGAACCGTTGGACGGTGCGCGCCTTCAATGAGCTGTACTACCGCGTCGGCGCGTGGAAGCCGACCAAGGCGTTGGTGGACTGGGACACCTATTTCTACCCCCTCGACGCGGTCCTGAAATGGAACCGCATCTATGGCCGGCGTGGCTTTGCCCAGTTCCAATGCGTCTTGCCGCTGGACACAGCCCGTACCGGACTGACGGAATTGCTGGAGGCGATCACCGAGGCGGGGGCCGGGTCTTTCTTGGCCGTCCTCAAACGATTTGGCCCCCAGGACAGCGCGTTTTCCTTCCCGATGGAGGGGTATACGCTGGCGCTCGATTTCCCGATGAAGCCACATACGCTGGACCTACTGGATCAGCTTGACGCCGTTGCCGTCAGTCACGGGGGGCGGTTCTACCTCGCCAAGGACAGCCGCATGGGGGCTGAAACCCTGCGCGAATCCGACAGCCGCGCCGCTGAATTTGAGGCATTGCGCGAGGCGCGCGGCCTCAAGGAACACTTCGCCTCTGCCCAATCCGAAAGGCTATCGCTTTGACCCCACTCCCCGTCCTCATCCTTGGCGCGCGTTCGGACATGGGGCAGGCTATCGCCCATGCTTTTGCTGCCGCCGGTCATCCGATACAACTGGCCGCGCGCGGCGCTGCGGGGCTGGATACGGTGCAGACCGACCTTGCCCTGCGCCACGGGGTGGACGTCACGCTGCATGAGTTTGACGTGCTGGACAGCAACGGGTTTGGCGGCTTTGTCGACGGCTTGCCTGCCTTGCCCGGCGTTGCGGTCAGTGTTGTGGGATACATGGGTGAGCAGGCGGAAAATGAACAGGATCAGGCTCAGGCCGCTCTTATGATGCGCACCAACTTCGAGGGCCCCGCCGGTATCCTTGCCCTGCTGGCCAATCGGTTTGAGGCGCGCGGATCGGGCACGCTTGTCGGAGTCAGCTCTGTCGCAGGTGATCGGGGCCGGGCCACGAACTACGTCTACGGCTCCGCCAAGGCGGGGTTCACTGCTTTCTTGTCGGGGCTGCGCAACCGGCTGGCGAAAAAGGGCGTGCATGTGGTCACGGTGCTGCCCGGATTTGTGAACACCGCCATGACCGAAGGGCTGGACCTGCCCGAAAAGCTGACCGCCGAGCCGTCAGAGGTCGGCGCGGCGGTGGTGAAGGCGGTGCAGAAGGGGCGCAACGTGATCTATGTGCGCCGCATCTGGTGGCTGGTCATGGCGATCATCCGCAACATTCCCGAACCTGTGTTCAAGAAGCTGAAGCTCTAGTCGGGCCGCCCCGTCCCGGGCTTGACCCGGGACGCCCAGCTTTCACGAAAACCGGATCTGTGCCTTCATCGCGCGATTGCGATCCGAGGCGATCTTGAAGCCGTCTTCAGCCGCCTCCAATGCCACCTCATGAGTGATCAGCGGCTTCACGTTGATCCGCCCCGTCCGCATCAGGTCCACGGCGGAAAAGAACTCTTCGTGAAAGCGGAAAGAGCCGCGCAGTTGCAGTTCCTTGGCGGTGATCGCCTGCACCGGCAAGGTCATGTCGCCGCCCAGCCCGAGCTGCATGATGACCCCGCCGGGGCGCATCGCGGGGATGGCGGCGATCAGGGCCGGGGCCGCGCCGGAGCATTCGAACAGCACGTCGATTTGGCCCTTGTCGGCGGTGTAAGGGGACAGCCCGTCTGGGGTTGTACCCATGTTGACCACGCGGTCCGCGCCGACCTGTGTGGCCATCTTCAGCGTGAAATCGGTCAGGTCTGTCGCCACGATCTCTGCCGCGCCTGCGGCGCGGGCCACCAGCACGGCCAGCGCGCCGATGGGGCCGCAGCCTGTCACCAGCACCCGTTTGCCCAGCAGATCGCCCGCCCGTTTGGCGGCGTGAAGGACAACCGCGAGGGGTTCTGCCATCGCGGCCTCACCGGCGTTGAGATCATCGGCGGGGGCGCATTGGGCCACGTCGGCGACGAGGTATTCGCGAAAGGCACCCTGAATATGGGGGAAGGGCATGGCGGAGCCGTAAAAGCGCATGTTGAGGCAGTGATTGGGCTGGCCTGCGTGGCAAAAGCGGCAGGCATGGCAGGGGCGAGAGGGAGAGATGGCGACGCGTTGGCCGGGGGTCAGCGAGGCGACGTCCGGGCCGAGCGCCTCGATCTTGCCCGCGACCTCGTGGCCGAGGATCATCGGCTCTTTCAGGCGGACCGTGCCAAAGCCGCCCTGATGATAATAATGCAGGTCAGAGCCGCAGATGCCCCCGGATTCGAGCCGGATCAGGACCTGGCCGGGGCCGGGCGAGGGCATGTCCCTCTCTTCGATCCTGAGGTCATGGGCGCCGTGGGCGACGATGGTTTTCATGTGGGCTCCTCCCGCTGGTCTGGCGGCCATGATGGGGGTGGAACGGGGGCTTGTCGAGAGGGGCGGAAAAAGGGTGTCCACGCGTGGGCAGGCGGGCGGTCACGAAAAATCAAGGGCTTACAGAGACGGATTCACAAAGGCTTAACCTTTGCCACCCACAGCCTGACCCGTCTCAAAGGCTTGCGGGGGCGGGGCCTGTTGACCCATACTGCCGGGATATTTTCCCCGGGGCTGGCCCGGAAAAAGGCGGTTTGTCGGGTGACACTGGAAATTCTTCACGCTCAGCGGATCGTCCTGCTGGATGGCACGGAAATCGCACTGGGCACGCGGGCCTTTGACGTGCTGGCGCATCTGGTCGCCAACGCCGACAGGGTGGTGTCCAAGGCCGAACTGCTGGACGCGGTCTGGGCGGGGCTGATGGTCGAGGAGAGCAACCTGACCGTGCAGATCGCCGGGCTGCGCAAGGCGCTGGGCCGCGCAACAATCAAGACGGTGCCGGGGATCGGCTATCGCTTTGTCGCCACCGCCGCCGCAACTGCCACAGAAGACGCCGGGGACGGGTCCGCACCGCAGGCGGCTGCCTTGCCGGTGCCGGACATCCCGTCGCTGGCGGTGCTGCCCTTTGCCAACCTGACCGGCGCGGTCGAGCGCGACTACCTTGTGGACGGCATCGTCAACGAGGTGATCATGGCGTTGTCGCGGGTGTCGGGCTTTTTCGTGATCTCCAGCACGTCGAGTTTCAACTACAAGGGGCGCAGTATCGACCTGTCGGAGGTCGGGCGCGAACTGGGCGTGCGCTATGTGCTGGAGGGCAGCATCCAGCAGGCGGGCGACCAGATGCGGATTTTCACCCAATTGGTCGAGGCGGAAAGCGGGCATACCCTGTGGCGCGACCGGTTCGACGGGCAGGCCAGCGAGATATTCGAGTTGCAGGACCGTGTGGCGGAACATGTCGCTGCCGCGCTGGAACCGCGGCTGATCTGGGCCGAGGCCACGCGGGCGCAGGCCAAGCCCACCGCCAGCCTTGCCGCCTATGATCTGTGCCTGCGTGCCGCGCCGCTGGTCTACCGGCAGAACACGCTGGACAGCCTGATCGAGGGGCTGGACCTGTTGCGGCAGGCGCTGGCACTGGACCCGGACTACCTTCAGGCCAAGGCACTGATTTGTTACGCCCATACCGGGGCCGTTGCGACGCGCTGGTGGACGTTTGAGCAGGCGCGCGCCGCGCTGCCGCTGGCGCACGAGGTACTGGACGCCAATCCCGAAGACCCGCTGGCGCTGGCCTATTGCGGGCATTACATCGCCTATGTGGGCGGTGAGACGCGGCGCGGGTTGACGGCGTTGCAGCGGGCCAAGGTGCTGAACCCCAATTCCGCCACGGTGGCGATGCTGTTGGGTTGGGTTCACAACTATCTCAGTGAAAACGAGGCGGCGATTGCGGAGCTGCGCCGGGCCCGTCGGATCAGCCCGCTGCATCCGGATATCGGGGTCATTACGGCGGGCATCGGCAATGCGTTGTTCCAGATGGGCAAGATTGACGAAGCGGCGGCGCAGTACGAACAGGCGCTGAGCGAATACCCCGAGTTTGCGACCATTCATCTGGGTCTGATGGGGATCTACTGGGCGCTGGGCCGCAAGGAAGAGTCGGCCCAGATGGCAGAGATCCTGCGCCGCAAGGCACCGGACACGACCGTTGCCAATTTTCGCAAGAACCGGCCACAGGACAGTCCCACCTACATCGAGGCGATAGCCGCCGCGCTGGAGGGCAACGGCTTTCCGCCTTAGCAGAGCAGGCGATCGGCGGCGGCGCGGGCCTCGGCGCGGCGGGCTTGGGCGGCGAGAATGTCTTGGGGTGTTTTGCGCGGGCGGGAGACGGCGCGCACAAGCGCATCGCGGAGGATTGCGGTCAGTCCCGAGAGGAAGGCCGGGGCGGCGGTTGTCGGGCGGGACTGGATCGGGAGGAAGGCCATGATGTGCTCTTTCGTGTGCGTGGATCTGATACCTGATCCTGTCACGAAGGCGCGGGCGCGGTCCTGAAGCGGGAATTAAGAGATGTTAAGCGGCTCCGAAATTCGGGAAAACCTTCGGAAGCGCGATCAGGTCAGATGCCGTTCCAACCCCTTGAGCATGTCCAGACAGGCGGATAGCTGGTCGCGGCTGACGTATTCGTCCGGTTTGTGTGCCTGTTCGATAGAGCCCGGCCCGCAGACGACGCAATCCATCCCCAGCGACTGGAACAGCCCGGCCTCGGTGCCAAAGGCCACCACGTCGGTGCCGTTTGCGCCGGTCAGTTCCGACACGATTTCGGCGATGGCGTTGTGCGGGACCGGGTGCAGGCCCTGGGTTTCGGCGATGACCTCACGGATGATACCGGCCTCAGTGTGGACGGCGCGCATGGCGGGCAGCAGGGTTTGTGCGTAGCGGTCGATTTCGCTCAGGACGTGGTCGGCGTCAGAGCGTTGCACCGGGCGCATTTCCCAGTCGATCTCGGCGTGGTCGGGGATCACGTTATGGGCGTGGCCCGCATGGATGCGGCCAATGTTCAGCGTGGTCCAGGGCGGCGAAAACGGGCTGTCCAAAGGCGCGCGGGTGCGCAGATCCTGTTCCAGTTCCATCAGGCGACCGGCGTAACGCGTGGCGCAGACCGCCGCGTTGACACCATGATCGGGGGCCGATCCGTGGCCCGCGCAGCCGGTGATCCGGGTGGTGTATTCGTAACAGCCCTTGTGGCCGTCGATGACGCGCATCATGGTCGGTTCGCCCAGAATGGCGGTGGCGGGGCGCAACTCGCGGGCGCGCAACTCTTCGACCAGCGCGCGGGCGCCGAAACAGCCCACTTCCTCATCGTAGGTCAGCACGATGTGCACGGGGCGTTTGAGCGGCCATTGCGCGATCTCGGGGGCGAGGGCCAGAACGCAGGCGATGAACCCTTTCATGTCGCAGGCGCCGCGCCCGTACAGACGGCCCTCACGGTCTTCCATGACGAAGGGGTCAGAGGACCAGTCCTGATCCGCGACGGGCACCACGTCGGAATGGCCCGACAGGACCAGCCCGCCGTCGCCCTCTGGCCCGAAGGTGGCAAAGAGGTTGGCCTTGTGCCCGGTTTCGTCCAGCGAGACGTCGCAGTGTGCGCCCAGCCCCTTGAGATAGTTGGACGCCCAGCCGATCAGGTCAAGGTTGCCGTCCGCCGAAACGGTCGGGAAGGCGATCAGCTCGCCCAGCAGGGCCTCGGTCCGGTAGAGCAGTTCCATCTCAGTCCTTTACGAACATCTTGCGGGGCCGATCACAGAGGCATTCGGCAGCGCCGTCCTCCTTGATCAGGATGGATTCGGTGATTTCCAGCCCCCAGTCGTCCATCCACAGGCCCGGCATGAAGTGGAAACACATGCCGGGTTGCAGGACTGTGTCGTCGCTGGTGCGGATCGAGATGGTGCGTTCGCCCCAGTCGGGCGGATAGCTGAGGCCGATGGCATAGCCGCAGCGCCCGGTGCGCTGGATGCCGCCCTTGGCGAGCGCCGCATACAGCGCGCGGGCCACGTCACCGGCGGTGTTGCCAGCGCGGGCGGCCTGCAACCCGTCTTCGAGCCCCTCGACCAGCGCCTTTTCCGCGTCGAGCAGGTATTGCGGCGGTTTGCCAAGGAAGACGGTGCGGCAAAACGGCGTGTGATAGCGGCGGTAGCAGCCTGCGAGTTCAAAGAACGTCGCCTCTCCGGTCTCGAATGGCCGTCCGTCCCATGTGAGATGCGGGGCAGAGGCGTCCACGCCCGAGGGCAGCAGCGGCACGATGGCGGCATAGTCGCCCCAGTGGCCATCCGCGCCGCGCACCGCATCGCCAAGGATTTCTGCCACCAGTTCATTCTTGGGCAGGCCGGGTTCGACCCGGTCTAGTATACCATCGACCATCTTTTCCGAGATCCGCGCGGCGCGGCGCATAAAGGTGATCTCTTCGCCGGATTTGACGGCGCGCAGCCAGTTCACCAGCGCGGTGGCGTCGTGGAATGTGGCGTCCGGCAGTTCTGTCAGCATGGTCTGATGGGCGCGGGCGGAATAATAGTAGTTGTCCATCTCAACACCGATGCGCCCGGTGCCGACGCCGTGGGCGCGCAGGTGGGCGGCGAGATCCTGCATCGGGTGGACCTCTGTCGATTGGACAAAGTCATCGGCGTAGCCCAGCACGCGCTCCGGTTTCATCCAGACGGTGCGAAGCGCGCCGTTGGCGTCCATCGTGCGGCCCCACCACAGCGGCGGCTCACCGGGGATGACGATCACACCCTGGTGGACGTAGAACGACCAGCCGTCATAGCCGGTCAGCCAGGCCATGTTGGACGGATCCTGCACGTAGAGCGCGTCCAGCCCCAGCGTTTCCATGCGCCGTTCGACCAGCGTCATGCGGCGGGCATATTCGGCCATCGTAAACGGGAGATGTGGTGCGGTCATGGGGTTGGTGCCTGTCTGTTCATTCCTCCAGCCCTAGGTGCGGGGGGGCGGGGACTTCAAGAGATTTCGGAGTGGAACAGGTTGAGCTTTTACGCGGCGCAAGATTTTCGTGCAGGGAGATTCCCGGCAGGCAAATGGCGGAAAACGACGCTTTGCCGTCGTCTTGACCACTGGTCGCGGCGTCCGGAATCCGTTACGCAGGCGCTACCCCCTGCAATAAAGGCATTGCGCGCTGCTGCCGGGGGGCGAGGAGCCTCTGGCACCCGATCCGCGCGTGACCCGGGGCCTCCTTTCCAGACAACAGCGGCGCGCTGCCGCGACACAGGAGCCATGGATGAAGACCAATGACCAACTGGCGGAATGGGACCGCGAGAATTTCTTTCACCCCTCGACCCATCTGGCGCAGCACGCACGCGGCGAGACGGCAACCCGTGTGATCAAGACCGGCGAGGGCTGTCACATCACCGACCGGGACGGCACCCGGCTGCTGGATGCCTTTGCCGGGCTGTATTGCGTGAACGTGGGCTACGGTCGCCAAGAGATCGCCGAGGCGATTGCCGAACAGGCGCGTGAGCTGGCCTATTACCATGCCTATGTGGGCCACGGGACAGAGGCGTCAATCACCCTGTCCAAGATGATCCTCGACCGCGCGCCTGCGGGCATGTCCAAGGTCTATTTCGGCCTGTCGGGGTCGGACGCGAATGAGACCAACGTCAAGCTGATCTGGTATTACAACAACATCCTTGGCCGTCCCGAGAAGAAAAAGATCATCTCGCGCTGGCGCGGCTATCACGGCTCTGGTCTGGTGACAGGGTCACTGACGGGGCTGGAGCTGTTCCACAAGAAATTCGACCTGCCGCTGGCGCAGGTGGTCCACACCGAGGCGCCCTATTACTATCGCCGTGATAATCTGGACCAGACGCCAGAGCAGTTCACCGCCCATTGCGTGGCCGAACTGGAGGCGCTGATTGCGCGGGAGGGCGCGGACACCATCGCCGCCTTTATCGGTGAGCCGGTGCTGGGCACGGGCGGGATCGTGCCGCCGCCGCCGGGCTATTGGGCCGCCATTCAGGAGGTGCTGCGCAAGCATGACATCCTGCTGGTCGCCGATGAGGTTGTCACCGGCTTTGGCCGTCTGGGCAGCATGTTCGGGTCCGATCACTATGGCATGACGCCAGATCTGATCACCATCGCCAAGGGGCTGACATCGGCCTATGCGCCCTTGTCCGGGTCCATCGTGGGCGACCGCATGTGGAAGGTGCTGGAGCAGGGCACCGATGAGAACGGCCCCATCGGCCACGGCTGGACCTATTCGGCGCATCCCATCGGGGCGGCGGCGGGGGTGGCCAACCTGCAACTGCTGGACGATCTGAAGCTGATCCAGAACGCCGGGGACGTGGGCGCCTATCTGCAAGGGGCGCTGCGCGACGCGCTGGGCGATCACGCCAATGTCGGTGAGATCCGCGGCGAGGGTCTGATGGCGGCGGTGGAATTTGTCGCTGACCGGGATTCGCGCACCTTCTTTGATGCGGGCGAAAAGGTGGGCGCGCGGGTCTCTGCGGCGCTGCTGTCCAAGGGCGTCATTGCGCGGGCGATGCCGCAGGGCGATATCCTTGGCTTTGCGCCGCCGTTCTGCCTGACCCGCGCCGAGGCGGATGAGGTTGCCGGCAAGGTGGCGCAGGCGGTGACCGAGGTGCTGCCGGGCTGAGCCCCTTTGATTTGACATGACGCGGCCCCGGTCCAGTTGATCGGGGCCGCGTTGCGGTGGCGGGGCGACAAACTGCGGCCTTTGATCCACCCATCTGTTGCGCGGTCTGCGGATTTGCTACCTGCCTGTCAGGTATGGTGCGCCGGACGGAGGACGATGGATGCTGCTGGACGTCAGGAACGTGACCAAAAGCTTTGCCGGGGCGGATGGGCCGGTGCCGGTTCTGGCGGGCGTGGATATGGCGCTGGACCTTGGACAGACGCTGTCGTTGCAGGGGGAATCAGGGTCGGGCAAAAGCACGCTGATGCATATTGTCGGCGCGCTGGACACCGCCGACAGCGGTGAGATCCTGTTTGACGGGCGTGACATTGCCGCGCTGGATGAGGCCGGGCGCGCGGCGCTGCGCCGGTCCGAGGTTGGCGTGATCTTTCAGCAGTTCAACCTGATCCCGTCACTGGATGTGACGGAAAACATCCGCTTTCAGGCGCGGCTAGCGGGGCGGGAAGACCCGGCAGGTGTGGCGCATCTGATCGAGGTCTTGGGCCTTGGCCCCCATGCGCGCAAGTACCCTGAACAACTGTCCGGCGGGCAGCAACAGCGGGTGGCCATCGCGCGGGCGCTGGCGGTGCGGCCCCGGCTGATCCTGGCGGATGAGCCGACCGGAAATCTGGATGAGGCGACGGCGGCAGAGGTTCTGGCGCAGATGCTGGCGCTGGTGGCGGACACCGGCGCGGCGCTGATGGTGGTGACGCATTCGCCTGCGGTGGCGGCGCGGATGGACCGGCAGTTGCATCTGCGCGCCGGGCGGTTGGCATGACGCGCGCCTGCCTACAGGCGTTGTGGTCGCATTGGCGGCGCAACCCCTTGCAGTTGTTCACATTCCTTGCCGGTCTGGCGCTGGCGACGGCGCTGTGGTCCGGCGTGCAGGCCATCAACGCCGAGGCGCGCGCCAGCTATGACGCGGCGGCGACGACGCTGGGGGAGGGGCGGTTTGACCAGGTGTTGCCCAAGGCCGGTGAGGGGTTTGCGCAGGAGGTCTATGTCGATCTGCGCCGCGCCGGGTGGCAAGTGTCGCCGGTGGTCGAAGGCCGCCTGCGGCTGGACGATGGCGCGGTGCGGGTGATCGGTCTGGACCCGCTGACAACACCCGGCGCGCTCAGCCCGGTGGCGGGGACGCGGGACATTGACCTGAGTGGCTTTCTGACGGTGGGCGTGCTGTTTGCCGATGTGGCGACGGCGGCGCGGTTGGCCGATCTGCCGCAAGAGGTGGTGGTGGATGCCTCTGTCGCACCGGACACGGTGCTGACGGATGTGGGCGTGGCGCAGCGGCTGCTGGAGCGGCCCGGAACGCTAAGCCGTCTGATTGTCGCGCCGGAGCAGCCGATGGGCCTGTTGCCGCTGGCCGATGTGGCGCCGGGGCTTATGCGGGTTGCGGCGCAAGGTTCCAGCGATGTGGGGCAGTTGACGGACAGTTTTCACCTGAACCTGACCGCCTTTGGCCTGCTGAGTTTCGCCGTCGGTATCTTCATCGTGCATGGCACCATTGGGCTGGTGTTCGAACAGCGAAGGGGCATGGTGCGGACACTGCGCACGTTGGGGGTGCCGTTGCGGCGGCTGATGGGGCTGATGGCGGCAGAGCTGTTGGCGCTGTCGCTGGTGGCCGGGATGATTGGCGTGGTGCTGGGCTATATCGTGGCGGCGCTGTTGCTGCCGGATGTGGCCGCCACGCTGGAGGGGCTGTACGGCGCGCAGGTGGCGGGCGGGCTGCAACTGCGCCCGGTGTGGTGGCTGTCGGGGCTGGGCATCGCGGTGCTGGGCGCGGGTCTGGCCGGGGCGGGGGCGTTGTGGCGGATCGCGCGGATGCCGATATTGGCCAGCGCGCGGCCCCGTGCATGGGCCATGGTGGCTGGGCGCGGGCGGCAGGTGCAGGGGGCCGTGGCGGTGGTCCTGTTGGCATTGGCGGCGGTGATCGGGGCGCTGGATCTGGGTCTGCTGGCCAGCTTTGTCCTGCTGGGCTGTCTGATGATCGGCGCGGCGCTGGCGCTGCCGCTGATCGTGGGGGCGGTGCTGGCGCTGGGACAGGCGCGGGCGCGCGGTGTGATCTCTGGCTGGTTCTGGGCGGATACGCGACAGCAATTGCCGGGGTTGAGCCTTGCACTGATGGCGCTGCTGCTGGCGATGGCGGCGAATGTGGGGGTCTCGACCATGGTGTCGAGCTTTCGGCTGACCTTTGTCGATTTCCTCGACCAGCGGCTGTTTGCGGATGCCTATGTGCGCGGCATCGACCGCGACCAGATGCCCGGGGTTGAGGCCTATCTGATCGCCCAAGGCTATGACGTCCTGCCGTTGCTGTCGGTCGATACACGGCTGGCGGGGGTGCCGTCCGAACTGATGGGCGCGCGGGTGGGACCGGCCTATGCGCGCAACTGGAGCTTTGTCGATGCGGGGCCGGACGCGTGGGCGCAGGTTGCGGCGGGCGAGGCGGTCATCGCCAATGAGCAGTTGGTGCGCCGCGCTGGGCTATGGCTGGGCGATGCGTTGGATATTGGCGACGGGCTGCGCCTGCCGCTGGTCGGGGTTTACGGCGATTATGGCAACCCGGTTGGGCAGGCGATCGTGGCGGAAACGCTGTTCACATCGTTGTTTCCCGAAGAGGCGCCGCGCCAGTTTGGCGTCCTGGGCGCACCGGCAGAGGATTTGCGCGCCGATCTGGGGGCAGAATTTGGCGTGCCGTCCAGCAGCGTGGTGGATCAGGCGGCGGTGAAGGCCTTTTCGCTGGGGATCTTTGAGCGGACATTTACCGTGACGGCGGCGCTGAATGTGCTGACACTGGCGGTGGCCGGCTTTGCGATCCTGATGAGCCTGCTGACCCTGTCGGCGATCCGCCTGCCGCAGCTTGCCCCGGTCTGGGCGATGGGCCTCACGCGCGGGACACTGGCGCGGATCGACCTGTTGCGCGCGCTGGTGCTGGCGGCGCTGACGGCGGTGCTGGCGCTGCCCTTGGGGCTGGCGCTGGCCTGGGTGTTGCTGGCGGTGGTCAATGTGCAGGCCTTTGGCTGGCGGCTGCCGATGTACCTGTTCCCGCTGGACTATGCGCGGCTGGGGGTGCTGACGCTGGCGGCGGCGGGGCTGGCGGCGCTGTGGCCTGCGTTTCGAATGGCGCGCACGCCGGTGTCGCAACTGCTGGGGGTGTTCGCCAATGAGCGTTAGGTGGGTGTTGATCCTGTTGCTGTGGACGCAAGGCGCGCTGGCGCAGGGGTTTGCCGGGCTGGGGTCCGGGGCGGATGGCTTTGCCGTGCCGCGTCCCGATCCGGTGTTCGACTTTCCCGCCGACCACGGCCCGCACCCGGATTACCGGATCGAATGGTGGTATCTGACCGCCAATCTGGCGGCAGAGGACGGCACGGAGTACGGGCTGCAATGGACGCTGTTCCGGTCGGCGCTGGCCCCCGGGGAGGCACCGGGATGGACCTCGCCCCAGGTTTGGTTTTCCCATGCGGCGGTCACGACGCCGGGCGCGCATCACGTCGCCGAACGGTTTGCGCGGGGCGGGATCGGGCAGGCGGGGGTGACGGCGGAGCCGTTCAACGCGTGGATCGACGACTGGCAAATGGCGGGTGAGACGCTGGACACACTGGACCTGAGCGCCAGCGGCGCGGCGTTTCGCTATGACATGCGGCTGGAGGCCGAGGGGCCTTTGGTGTTTCACGGCGATGGCGGGTTTTCGGTGAAATCCGCCGAGGGGCAGGCGAGTTACTACTATTCGCAACCCTTCTACCGGATTGAGGGCACGCTGGACCTGCCAGAGGGGCCGGTTGCGGTCAGCGGGTCGGCGTGGCTGGACCGGGAATGGTCGTCACAGCCCCTGGCAGAGACGCAATCCGGCTGGGACTGGTTCTCTCTGTCGCTGGATGGGGGGGCCAAGCTGATGGGCTTTCTACTGCGTCAGACCGATGGCAGCAGCTACAGTTCGGCCACATGGATCGGCCCGGACGGTGCCACGCAGGCCTATGGCGACGGCGCGTTTGCGGCCAAACCGTTGGAGGTGGCAGAGGTGGCAGGGCGGCAGATCCCGGTGCGCTGGGCGGTGTCGCTGCCCGACAAAGGGGTCGCGGTGACGGTTGAGGCGATGAACCGGGACGCATGGATGGACCTGTCGATCCCCTACTGGGAGGGGCCGGTGCGCGTCAGCGGCAGCCATGCGGGACGCGGCTATCTGGAAATGACGGGATACGAATGACAGGGCGGGCAAGACCCCCCTGTTGCGCGGAGCCTGCGGTGCGGGGCGTGGCGCTGTCGCGGTTTGTCTTGGGGGAAAAGCAGGCTAGACCCCTTGGAACAACCGGAGAAGGACCGTTGTGATCGGACTGGGTCATACCTGCAAGAAACTAGTGCGCGCTGCGGTCCTTGGGGCGGCGGCCTTTTGCGGTGCCGGCCTGTCAGCGGGTGCGGCAGAGCAGATCGAGGTGATCGTGGATCGCGGGACGCGCGGGATCGAGATCTTCCTGGGAATGCCGGCCCGCACTGCCATCACCCGTTTCGGGCTGAACGCCGAGTTTCTGACCGGGCCGGGCGGCGCGGTGGATTTCGCGGATTTCAGCGGCGGCACCTGGGACATTGGCGACCATCTTCTGGCCGGTGTCGATGTTCGGATCGGCAAGGCGGAGGCCGGGTTCGAGGCGACATCTCTCATGGTGCATCTCAAGGACCAGCGCCTGCCGTTCCTGACGCCGATCGACGGGCTGACCGCAATATCGGTCTGCGGGGTGGCACAGCCCGCGATCCCCCCGACGCTGGACGACCTGTATCTGTATGCGGGTTTTGTCGCCTATCCGCCGGATGCGCTGGCGCCGTTGCGATTCACCTTGCCGCAAGCGCCGGGCGAGGCCCTGTCGGTGACGCTCCGCGAATACGGGCCGGGACATGCGGGAACACCCCGGCGTTTGCAACTGGCCCCGGGGGAGCCTTTGATCCTGGGGACGCAAGGCCGGTCGTTTTTCGGGGTTGCGATCCTGGCGGTTGTTGCACTGATTGCGGTGGTGGCGTTGCGCGGTTTCCGCCGGGTCTGATCTGAGCGGACTTGGCGACACCTGCGACAAAGCGACGTGTTTGGGGCATGGTTAGCGCTAAACCGCGACTAAATGCCAAGGGATGAGGGCGTTTGCAGACCCGTGTCGCGCTGGACAAGCCGCCGTCAAATACCGCACCTTGGCGGCATCGCGCCCCGGCCTAGATAACGACCGGACAGCAAACCCGATGGAGGAAATCTTGACACAATTCATCACCCGCCGCACCGCCCTGCTTTCGGCGGCCGCGACAGCATCGCTTGCCCTGAGCTTGCCCGCCCGCGTTCTGGCGGCCACCACGCATGACGTCCAGATGCTGAACAAGCACCCCGAGGACCGCAAGCTGCGCCAGGTGTTTTTCCCGCGCATCATCGTGGTCGAGCCGGGCGATACGGTCAAATTTCTGGCGACCGACAAGGGCCACAATGCCCAGTCGTCCGATGGCATGGCCCCGGACGGCGCCGCCGAATTCAAAGGCAAGATCAACGAAGAGATCGACGTCACCTTTGAGACACCGGGCTTTTACGGCTACCAGTGCCAGCCGCACTACGCCATCGGCATGGTCGGCCTTGTCGTCGTCAAGGGCGAGGGCATGATGGACAACCTGGAGGCCGCCAAAGGCGTCAAGCACCGCGGTAAGGCCAAGGCCGTCTGGGGTGACATCTGGGCCGAAGTGGACGGCATGGAGTTGTCCGCCTGAACGGGCGACACGCAATCGTAGACGACGAAAGGGGGGGCGGCGACGCCTCCCTTTTTTGTGGCGACTGCCAAGAAGACAAAGGCGCTTTTGCGGCCCGTGGCGTCTGCTGTGTGTCCAGGAAAGGGATGACTGGTGGCGTGGGGGGGACTCGAACCCCCGACCTAACGATTATGAGTCGTTCGCTCTAACCAACTGAGCTACCGCGCCATTCAGTGGGTGGTCGGATACGAAAGGCGCGGGCTGGCGTCAAGCCGTATTTCGCCAAAACACGCAGGCAATGCGCCGGTCAAGCGAGATGGGGGCCGTTACATGGCGTCGGCGGCTGTATCCCGCCATGCTGAGGGCGACTGGCCCGTCACGCGCAGGAACTCACGGTTGAAATTGGACTTGGTGTTGAAGCCGCACGCGTAGATCGCCTCTGTGACGGGCACGCCGTTCCGGAGTAGGGCGCAGGCATGGCGAATCCGAAAGCTGTTGACGTGGCGCGACACGTTTTCGCCGGTCTGGCGGTTGATCACGGTCGACAGTTGCTTGGCCGGGACGCGTAGCCGCCGCGCGATGCGGGCCAATGTCAGGTCGGGTTCCAGAAACAGGCGTTCGGTCTGCATCAAACGTTCGAGGCGGGTCAGCAGGTCGGCATCGCTGGTATCCTCGGCCCGATCTTCGGCTCGGTCCTTGGGCGGTGCGGGCGACGAGGGGTCGGTTTCGGGCGGGGCCATGCCGTCGCGGGTCAGGGCCAACACCGCGACCATCACCAGCGAGACGGACGACACCAAGCTGACCACCAGCCCGTGCACCTCTGGCCGCCCGGTCATGAAGGCCAGCGCAATGACCAGATCGCCGACCGCTGACAGCAGCAAGGCGGCGGCCAGAGCCTGCCAAGTGCGGGCGGGCCAGGGGCCGGCGTCCAGTCGGGCGCGGGGCAGCGGATTGGCGGGCCGCAACGCCCAGAGGATGGCCGCGCCGTAGCCGACAAACAGGGCTGGGACGGCAAGGTCCAGCGACGCCGGGGCCGCGATCAGGCAGAACAGGCCAAAGGCGGGAGCCAGCGCATGGGGGGCGGCCCGGGACAGTGTCACGGGTTCAAACAGCGCGGCGCGAAAGGTGAGCCACGCCACCGGCGGCAAGGCACAGGCGACCAGCGGCAGGGCCGGCATCAGCCAGCGCAGGCCATAGTAATGCACCAGCGAAATCGCAAAGCTCTGCCAGGCGCAAAGCGCCAGCAAGGCGATCACCTCACGCCCAGTGCCGCCGTGGCGCAGCGCATGCACCAGCAGGAACAGGATCAGCAGGGCAAAGATCAGCGGCAGCGGCAGGGCAATCATGTCAGGCACCGGATGGTCAGACGTTCGAGGACGTCCTTAAACCCGTTCCGCATGTCCGAAAACCGGTTTCAGGACGCGTTTGGCCGGGGACGCGCGCAGGTTGGCGACAGTGAAACCCAATACCGGAGTGACCCGATGAAACACCTGCTGACCCCCGCGCTGATCGTTCTTGGTGGCCTTGCCCAGGCGCAACCCATGCTGCCCGGCTTTGACCGGATGGATGTCTCGTCCACGCACCGTGCGCGCCCGCTGGATGCCAGTTTCTACTATCCTGCCGACAATCGCACCTACATGACCGTCATTGGCGACAACCCGATCTTTGACGGGGTGCGCGTCTACATGGGGCCGCGCTTTGCCAAGGGGGCGCATCCGCTGGTGCTGTTCTCTCATGGCTCTGGCGGCAGTACGGACGGCATGGCCTGGCTGATGGCCGGTCTGGCAGAGCGCGGCGCCATCGTGCTGGCGGTGAACCACCCCGGCAGCACCAGCGGCGACAGTTCCCCGCGCCGCTCTGTGCGGCTGGATGAACGGGCGCAGGATCTGAGCGCCGCCTTGGACCGTTTCCTGGCAGAGCCAGAGTTCGCCGGGGCCGTGGACCCGGACCGGATCTATACGCTGGGCTTTTCGCTGGGTGGGGCGACGGCACTGGGCCTTGCGGGGTTGCGGTTTGATGCCGGGGCCTATGCGCCCTATTGCCAGGACGGGGGCAACGACGGGGCCAAAGACGGGGCCAACCGCGCCGATTGCGTGTTTTTCGACAAGGGGGGCGTGGATTTCGGCAATCTGCCCGCAGGATTTTCCGCCGACATGCGGGATGTGCGGGTGACGGGGGCAATGGCGATTGACCCGGCCTTTACCTTTGTTGCGACACAGGACAGCGTGGCCGCGTTGGACATGCCGACGCTGTTGATCAACCTTGGCAAGGAACACCGGCTGGGGGCATCCGACATGGGACCGCAGGGCAGCGGTTTTGCCGCGCGTCTGCCGCAGGCGCAGTACGCCGAGATTGCCCCGGCGATCCACTTTACCGCGCTGCCAGAGTGCAAACCCAGAGCCGCCGAAGTGCTGGAAGAAGAGCAGGACGACCCGATCTGCACCGATCCCGAGGGCACCGACCGCAAAGCCGTCCATGAGCAGATGCTGGACCAGATCGCGGGGTTCATGGGGCTGGACTGACGGGCGAGGGCAGACCTGTCAGGCGGGGGCTGCGCGACGGCGCAGCCCATACGTCATTTGACGATATGTTCATCCTTGACGAACATGTTGTCCCAGGCGCGGTCGATCAGCTCTGGCGTCATCTTGTAGGGGATGCCCTCAAAGTCGCAGACAGAGATCATCTGGTCGATGAGAAAGATCGGCTGATAGTTGGCGTAGATATTCTTGATCGTCGGATACTTGTTGCGCAGCAGGTGGACGAGGCTGGCCTCATCCAGTTGCATCTTTTTCTTGCGTGCCACGAGGCTGAAGATCTTGAGGAAGTCCTGCTGGTGCGGCCCGTCGATCTTGATCTTGAAAAAGATCCGGCGCAGGGCGGCCTGGTCGAAGATCTCATTCGGGTGAAAGTTGGTGGAAAAGATCACCAGAGTGTCAAAGGGCACCTCGAACTTTTCACCCGATTGCAGGGCAAGGATGTCCTTGGATTCCTCCAGTGGCACAATCCAGCGGTTGACCAGCTTTTGCGGCGGTTCGGCCTGTCGGCCAAGGTCATCGACGATAAAGATGCCGCCGGTGGATTTCAGTTGCAGCGGTGCCTGATAGGTGCGCGCCGTGGGGTTGTAGACGAGGTCGAGCATGTTCAGCGACAGTTCACCCCCGGTGATGATCGTGGGCCGCTGGCACAGCACATAGCGGCGGTCGAACCGGGCGGTGCGGCGCAGGGAATTGGGGTTTTCATCGTCGCCTTCGGCCTTGGAATGCACGATCGGGTCATAAACGGTGATGACCTGACCAGAGTATTCGATGGCGCGCGGGACATAGATCCGGTCGCCCATGGCGTCGCGAATCCCGTTCGAGATCGAGGATTTGCCGTTGCCCGGCGGGCCATACATCAGGATCGAGCGGCCCGAGGACACCGCAGGCCCAAGGTTCGAGATCAGATCATCGGGCAGCACGAGATGGCCCATGGCCCCCGTCAACTGGTCACGGGTGATCTGGATATTGCGGATCGATTGGCGTTTGACCTGTTCGGCGTAGACAGCCAGCGGGACGGGCATCGGGCCAAAGTATTCCGACTGCGCCAACGCATCCAGCGCCCGCGCCTTGCCGGTATCGGTCAACTGATAGGGCATCTCGGACGACACCTCGCCGGAGGGGCCCATGGTGCCCATGGCCTCCATCAACCCCTGTCCGCGGCACATGTCGATCAGTTCCTGGGTCACCGGGACGGGCAGGCAGACCGTCCGGGCCAGATCTGTCACCACGTTGGTGTTCTTGCGGAACATCGTCTTGAGGATGATGTCGCGCATCATCACCAGCGGAAGCTGCATCTCTTCGATGCGCTTGGGTAGCGGCGGGGCCATGACGGCGCCGGTCTCCATGTTCATGTCGGATCTGCCCTCAACTGCGTTGCATCAACACTGCCGCCGGATTGTGGCGGCAGGGGGGCAGAGGTGAGGAAACACGCGGACCGATGGCCCTGCGGGTGGCCAAGGCGCGCGGTGCGGCCTTGGCTGGGGGTCAGGGGATTGCGGGCTGACCGTAGAACAGACCCAGTCCGAGGTAGATCGCCAGCGTTCCACCCAGGGCCAGACCCATCGGGAATTTGGAGCCTGCCTCCCAGCTGTGCCAGTCCGGGGCCAGCTGTCGCAGGGGGGATCTCTTGGCCAGCCGGTGCGCCACGAAGGCCGCCAACAGATTGGCCGCGAATAGCGCCATGAGAAAGCGCAGATCGGCAAGGTGGATAAAGGGCGCGGCGGCGGCGGCGAATTTGGCGTCGCCCGCGCCCATGGCCCCGCCGGCGTTCAGCGCAATTCCCGCCACCAGAACGACCACCAGGTGCAGGTAGCGCCACAGGTAGGCCTCCAGCGGCAGCGCGATCACACCAACAAACAGATAAACGATAAACAGCGCCACAACCGCATGGTTGGGGATGCGCATACCCTTCATGTCGGTGTAGCAAATATAGATGCAGATCGGCAGCGCGAAGGGCAGGAACCACGCCGCCGCAAGAACGCTCTGGGACACGGGTCAGACCTCTTCGAGGGCGGCCAGCGCGCGGGCGGCGGCGTCAAAGTGCTGCGGATGGGTTTCCAGTGCCTCGCGCAGCAGCGCCTTGCCGGTCTTGACGTCGCCGCTTTTGATGGCCGCCAGACCAAGGGTGTGCAGCAGTTCGGCGCGTTCCACCTGAGTCATCGGGATCACGGGCAGTTCGTATTTGCCCTGCGCGCCGCGCGCCATCACCAGGTTGTTCTTGGCGGTGAACAGCTTTTCATCGTGGCGGATCGCCTCGACAAACAGCTTTTCGGCGGCGGGCAGGTCACCGCGCGCCAGTTTGGAATAGCCCCAGTTGTTCAGGACAGAGGCGGGTTTGGTCGTCAGGCCAACCGCCACCTCATAGAAACTGTCGGCCTTTTTCCACTCTTCGTTGCCGTCGGCGATCATCGCCTCCAGCCGGTAGCGTTTGAAGGTTTCAAAGGTTGGCGGGATGGCGTCCAGCACCTTTTCGGCCTGATCCCAGTCGCCCGCGCGGATCAACGTGTCCGCCAGTTGCACCTTGTCACCGTCGTTGCTGTCGGCGTGGTCGACCACTTTGGCCCAGGCCACCTTGGCCTCTGGGATGCGTTTTGCCCGCACCAGTGAGATGGACAGCCCGCGCAAGACGTCGATCCGGTCGGGGTTTTCCGATGCGGTGCGCTGGAAATAGGCGACGGCCTCATTCGGGTCGCCCACGGTCAGCATGACCTCGTTCAGATCGCTTTCGTCGACGACGTTCACGCCCTGGAACTTGCGGTCCATCTCGGCGCTGTCGATGCCTTTTTCACAGGCCGAAAGCGCGACCACGCCGGCCGCGCAAATAGAAACGAGTATGGGATGGCGCATGTTGCCTGCGTCCTTGTGCTGCTCTGCCTCTGTCCCGCCTTTTTGGCGGTTGTTTTTGTGCCCTGATGTTACAGGGCGGGTGATCGTCAGCTGCCGGTGTGGCGGATGAGATAATCTCCGTGCCCGCGGCGAACGATCTTGTATTCTTGCTCTAACTCCGGACCATAAACGGAATTTTCCATTTTTGCGAGCGCCAAGCGCAGATTGTCGCGAATTGAGTCACTTTGGCCATTGTCCAGCGCATAGGCGCGGCGAAAGACCTCTGACGCCTCTGCCGTCTCGCCCTTTTCGATCAGCACGATGCCCAGATTGTTCCACGCCTCTGCCCATTCCGGTTCGGCCTTGACGGCGCGGCGCAGCAGCGGTTCGGACTGGTGCAACCGCCCCAGCCCGAGGTTCGCGGACCCCAGCGCCATCAGAACCTCGCCGTTGAGACCCTGATCCGCCGCGGCGCGCGTAAACGCCTCCAGCGCCAGTTCGTATTGCCCCGCCGCCATCAGCCGATGGCCGACGGTCAGCCCGTCGACCGCATCGCCGCCCGGATCAAGACCCGGCGCATAGGGCGAGGCGTCCGGGTCAGGCCCAACCGCAGAAGGGCCGCCTGCGGTGCAGGCGGCCAGATGAGTCAGGATCAGTATGGCCCAAAGAGCCTGTTTCATTCGGTCATTGACCCACAGCAAGCGAACCCATTTGCGTGATGCCAACCGCGGACGGGCCCACGAGGATGATCAACAGCGGCGGCACTGTCAGCATCATAGTGACCAGCGTCATCTTTGTCGGCAGTTTGTTGGCCGCTTCTTCGGCACGCATGACTCTTTTGTCACGCATTTCATCCGAGTAGACGCGCAAGGCGTCGGAAATCGAGGTGCCGAAGGAGGTCGCCTGGTTCAACACGGTCACAAAGGACGAAATGTCGGGCAGGCCACAGCGATCGGACATGTCGTTGAGAACCTGGTTCCTGTCCTTACCCGCCTTCATTTCGTGACTGATGATCTCGTATTCGTCGGCGAGATCGGGAAACGAGGTCCGCAGTTCCTTGGCCACGCGCACGATGGATTGATCCATCGACTGCCCGGCCTCGACGCAGACCAGCATCATGTCGAGACTGTCGGGAAACCCCTGCTGGATCTGTTCCTGACGTTTGCCGACCCGTTTGTTGACCCAGTATTTCGGACCCATATACCCAAGGCCGCCGGGGCCGAGGATATACATGATCTTGTTCTGCATGGTCGCCGTTTCGGGATCGACGAACATCAGGTAGTAGAAGACCCCAGCACAGAGCAGGGCGATCCCCAGCGCGAATTGCGCAAAGTAGTAGATCTGCACCGCGTCCTTGGACCGATACCCCGCCTGCATCAGCTTTGTGCGGATCTCGGACAGTTCCTTGGCGTCCTGCGGTTCCAGGAATTGGGCATATTTGTTGAGTTTGTCGTTCTTGCTTTTCTCGCGCAGGACAGCGCGCGTTTCTGCATCCATCCGCCGCTGACCGCTTTCCTTCAGCTTGTCCAGCGGATCGGGCTTGGAATTGAGGAAAATCGGGATGGTGGCGACGATCAGCAGCGCGGCCAGCCCGGCGACGACGATCAGCGGCCCGGCCGGGCCCAGCAGATCGGTGATCGCAGTATTGAGACTATCGAACATTGGCAGCGTTCCTCAGACCTTGATGTTCACCAGCCAGCGCATGACAAGCATGTTGGCGACCAGCATGATACCCACGATAAAGCAGGCGGGAATGAACCAGGGGTGGTCCAGAACCTCGTCGTAGTAGTCCGGTTTGGCGACCTGGATGAAGATCAACGCCCCGATGGGAAAGCCCGACAGGAACTTGCCCGACCATTGCGCCTCGGCGGTGATGGCCTTGACCCGGCGGAACAGGCGGAACCGCGCGCGGATCACCTTGGACAGGCCTTCGAGGATTTCGGCAAGGTTGCCGCCCGCCTGCTGCTGGATCGCCACGGCGACGGCCAGAAAGCGCAGATCCTGCATGTCCAACCGTTCGGCCATGTGTTTGAGCGCCTCGCCCACGTCGCGGCCATAGGTCGATTCGTCCGCGATGATGCCAAATTCGGTGGCTAGCGGGTCTTTGAGTTCCTTGGCGACGATGGAAATGGCCGAGGAAAACGGATGGCCGACGCGCAAGCTGCGGACCATCAGTTCCACTGCGTCGGGCAGCTGTTCCTCGATCATGCCAAGGCGTTTCTTGGCGCGGTGGTTGACCCAGAAATAGACGCCACCCACGCCCATGAAAACGGACATGACCGCGCGCACGGCCACGCCGGCCTCTGTGCCGACGCTCAGACCGACAAAGGCAAAGACCGAGGCCGCCGCCATCACCATGATCAACTGTTGTGGCGTAAAGGCGAGCGCCGCTTTTTGAGCCTGGCTTGCCAGCATCGAATAGATGGGCAGCGAGCGGCTTTGCATGTGCTGGTCCATCTCCTTGCGGAGCTTGGCCAGAACGTCCTCTCGGCGTTCGCCCTTGTCGAGCATCTCAAGGCGGCGGTTGACCCGGCTGGTCAGGCTGATCGACTTGCCGAAGGCGACAAGATAGACGCCGTTGACCAGGATCAGGACCCCTAGAAAGATCCCTCCGTAAATGATCGGTTCTGCGCTGAGCATCTGCCTTACTCCGGTCTGAAGGGTTCGTAGATCGAGGCCGGAACATCATAGCCCCACATGCGGAAGCGTTCCGCATAGGCGCTGCGCACGCCGGTGGCGGTGAAATGGCCCAGGATCTTGTTGTCCGGGGTCAGGCCGACGCGCTGAAAGCGGAACAGTTCCTGCATGGAAATCACGTCGCCCTCCATGCCGGTGATCTCGGTGATAGAAGTCATCCGGCGTGAGCCGTCCTGAAGGCGGCTGGCTTGCACGATCAGGTTCACAGCCGAAGAGATCTGGCTGCGCATCGCCTTGAGCGGCATTTCGATGCCCGCCATGGCGATCATGTTTTCCAGACGCGCGACACCGTCGCGGGCGCTGTTGGCGTGGATCGTGGTCATGGAACCGTCGTGGCCGGTGTTCATGGCCTGCAACATGTCGATGACTTCCTCGCCGCGCGTCTCGCCGACAATGATCCGGTCGGGACGCATCCGCAGGGCGTTCTTCAGGCAATCGCGCGGGGTGACAGCGCCTTTGCCCTCCACGTTGGGCGGGCGGCTTTCCATCCGGCCCACATGGGACTGTTGCAGCTGAAGTTCGGCGGTGTCTTCGATGGTCAGGATGCGTTCGGCATCGTCGATGAACGATGACAACGCGTTGAGCGTGGTGGTTTTGCCCGAACCTGTACCGCCCGAGACGATGATGTTCAGGCGCGTGGCGACAGCGGCCTGAAGGTAGACGGCCATTTCCTCTGTAAAAGCGCCGAAATTCACCAGGTCGTCGATGCCCAACTTGTCCTTCTTGAACTTACGAATGGAGACAAGAGAGCCGTCGATGGCGACAGGCGGGACCATGGCGTTGAAACGCGATCCGTCCTGGAGACGCGCATCGACATAGGGATTCGATTCATCGACGCGGCGACCGACGGCAGAGACAATCTTGTCGATGATTCGCATCAGGTGGCGTTCGTCCTTGAACGTCACATCCGACAGGGTCAGCTTGCCGTTTTGTTCGATAAAGATCTGGTGCGGGCCATTGACCAGAATATCCGAGATATTCTCATCCTTGAGCAGCGGTTCCAGCGGGCCAAGGCCCTTAACCTCATCATAAAGGTCGGTCATCATGGCGCGCCGCTCATCACGGTTCAGCACAACGCCTTTGTCTTGCAGCGTTTCCTGCGCGATGGAACTGATCTCTTCGCGTAGATCACCCTCTGATGCCTTGTCCAGCGCGGCAAGGTTGAGGTTTTCCAACAGGGCGCGGTGCAGCTCCAGCTTGATTTCGCCCAGCCGCTCCTTGCGCTTTTTCTCCTTGTCGACAGGCCCGGCCTGGGCGGCGGTGCTGGGCACCACCTTGCGTCGCGACGCGGTAGGTTTGGCGGCTGTGGCCGCCGGGGCCGGGGCAGGGGCCGCGGCCTTGACAGGTGTCGCGTCTGGCGCGGCAGGTTTTTTATAGCGCGAAAACATCACGGTCCTCGTATTCAGGCGGCCTCGGCATCACTGGCGCCGATGGCATTAAGCTGTTGTGCAAGCTTGACGATCTCGCGGCGGAGCGGGTTCTTGGCGGCATGGTTGGCCAGCGGCATACCGTGGTCGCAGGCCTGCATCACGGTGCGGCCACCGTCCGGCAGTTGCACATCCAGGGCGATGGCCAGACTGTCGGCCAGACGTTTGACCCTGCTTTTGCCCTGAAGATCGGTGAATTTCGGCGCGCGGTTGAGCGCAAACCGGATCTTTTCGAACGGCAGGTCTTCGGATTGCAGCGCGCGTTTCAGGCGCAACGTGTTTTGCGCCGACCGCATGTCGAGTTCGATCAGGGCGAAATACAGCTGCGATTCCGTCAGGACGGTTTCGGTCCACTGCACCAGCGTCGAAGGCATGTCGACAATGACATAGTCGAAATGCTCCCGCGTGATGTTGAGAAGTTTCTTGATTTCGGGGGGGCCGATGATGTCCAGCGGCAGGATGTCGGTGGGTGCGGTAAAGACCTGCAACCTGTCCTCGAAGCTGACGAGCGCCTGAGCGAAGGCGTCGCCGTCCATCGATTCGATGTCCGACAAGGTTTCAAAGACCGCCTCGCGGCGCGGCAGGTCGAGATAGGTGGCGACCGATCCGAATTGCAGGCCGAGGTCGATCAGGCAAACCTTGGGCTGTTTGTCCTTGCCGCCGATGGCCAGCTCATAGGCCAGGTTCACCGCCAGCGTGGTGGCGCCGACGCCGCCGGCCAATCCGTGTACCCCGATCAGCACACCGTCGCCGCCGCCTGAAAGCTTGACCGCCTCAGAGCCGGCACCAGCGGCAGGTGCGGCAGCGACAGCCGCAGGGGCGGGTTTGCGCAGACGTTCCAGCGCACCGGCAAGTTCGCCCTCAGGCAGGGGGTAGGGCACAAATTCATCCGCCCCGTCCCGCAACAGATGGTGCAGTGAGGCAGGGGTGACGTCCTCTGCGATCAGGATCACCTTGACGCCGTTTTCCTTGGCCGCGCGGATCACGCTGGTCAGCATCGGCAGGTCGGGTTCGTCAATGGCGTCGATGGCCATGGCGACAAACTCCAGCGACCGGGCATCCGGCTGGCGCAAAAAGGCGGCGGCCTCGTCAAAGCCCAGGTCGCCCCAGCCTTCTCCCAGCAGGGCTTCCATGTCGTCGATGAGCAGGTCGAAGTTCTGGACATCGCGGCTGATCGTGCAGGCCACGATCGGCGCTGGCTCCATTTGCTGTGATGTCGCGTTCGTCATGCCTGTCGTCCTCTAGGTTTGCCGGATCGGATGGACGTGGTGTCGTGGTGTCCCCCGGTCCCGCGGTGCGCGACTCGGGTCGCGGCACGCACTGGTTCTCCAAGGGGACATTCCCCCACAAACGAGGCAACATTTGGGCCAAAAAACCGAAATTGTGCGGTGAACGGGGACCGAAGCAGGGTCCGGGGGCGCAATCGTGCTGGTCTGGCGGTCAAACGAAAACCGGCAACAATTTTCAGTTTCGCGGCTGCGGGCAAGGGGCAAAACGTCCCCGACCTGGGGGCTGGCTGTGCGAAAAACGGCAGGTCCGGGGACAGATCGGGCACTGCAGACCTGACAGCAAAAAGGGGCCCAAAGGCCCCTTGTCGCGGTGTCGCTGGTGTGTGGCCGAATTACTGGGTTACTGCCAGATCCTGCCCCTGAAGGCCGGTCAACCCGGTCACAGGTTCCGCGCTGCGGATATATTCGCGGTAGATGACTTCGGCATATTTGCCGTCCATTACTGTCGGGTGACGCGCAACAAAGCCCGAAACCTCTGTCACGGTGCGCCGGTTGCGACGCTCGCGGCCTTCGGTCACGATCAGGGGCTGGGTTTCGCCGTAGGACACAACCGCCTCCAGCCGCGACTTGCTGATGCCCTGGCTGGAAAGATAGTTCACAACCGCGTGCGCCCGGCGCAGGCCCAGCCGCTTGTTGAACGCATCGCCGCCAACCTTGTCGGTGTGGCCATAGACGCGAAAGCGAATCTCGGGGAATTGGCGAATCCACTGCGCCTGTTCGCGCAGGGTGTCGCGAGCGCCGTGGTCAAGCTCGGCGCTGTTGAAGGCAAAGTTGACCGTTGTCATCACCTCAGAGGCAAACCGTTGCGACAGATCGTAGATGATCTGTTTTTCGCCGGTCATCAGCTGATGGTTGTTCATCGTCGCGTTGCCAAAATGGCCCGTGTCGATCAGCGCGCCCGCCTGACGGTCAAACCCGTCCGGTGTCTGAGTGCATCCAGAGATCACAAGGCCCATTGCCAGGGCGGCGGTTATCGGAAACCTGGTCATTTTGCGCCTCTGCATCAGTCCATCACATATCCGTAAGACCCGGTGAAATCCTGCTTGGCCACTTCGCCCGCAGCGCCAGTTTTCGGCACGTTGCCGCCGGGTTTGCCAGCCACCTTGCCGCGCAGGAAAAGGTCACGTTCGGTCGGTGGGACAACGCGGTCGGTGGGCAGGGCAAAGTATTCGCCCCTTGTCGGAGTCACCAGATGCGGTGTCACGATGATCACCAATTCGGATTGCGCACGCTCAAACTCGGCGCTGCGGAACAGCGCCCCCAGAACCGGCACATCGCCCAGCCACGGCAGCTGGGAATTGGAGTCGGTGAAATCATCCATCAGCAGACCGGCGATGGCAAAACTTTCGCCGTCGCGCAGTTCCACCGTGGTCGAGGTCTCGCGCCGCTTGAAGGCGTTGACGGAAATGTCCGACAGAACGATGGCGTTGCCGGTGTCGATGGACGAGACTGCCGCCTCGAGCTCGAGGTTGATCAGATCGCCGTCGATCACCCTGGGAATAAAGTTCAGCTCAACACCGAAGGGTTTGTATTCGATGGTGATCGTGTTGTTCTGTTGGCTGACCGGGATCGGGTATTCGCCGCCTGCAAGGAACTTCGCCTCTTGGCCCGAGAGGGCGGTCAGGTTCGGTTCAGCCAGTGTGCGGACAACGCCTTTGCGTTCCAGCGATTCCAGCATGATGCCCACTTCGAGCCCGCCAGCGTTGAACCCAAAGAGTACCGCACCTTCAACGTCTACCGCCTTGGGCGCCAGTTTGTTGGCCACCGCGTCCACATCGGCCAGCGAGGCCGCGTTTCCGGTGCCCAATTCCAACCCAAGATCGCCGTTCAGCACCGACCCACCAGTGGCCAGCGATGTACGCAGCATCTTGGCCGCCGTGCGTTCCATTTCGGCAAAGCGGACCTTCAGCATGACCTGCTGAACGCCACCCACCGACATCAGGTTCGATACCCGATCAGGGGCATAGCGTTCCGCTAGGTCCAGCGCGCGCTGCATCCGTCCAGTCGAGGTGACGGTACCTGACAGGACAATGCCGTCGTTTGCTGTGCGCACTTCGATCTTTTCCTGCGGCAGGATCTGCCGCAGACGTTCCTTGAACTCGGACACATCCGGCGACACCCGGATATCGACGTTGGTGATCAACTCACCCGCCGCATCCAGAATGGTCAGCGTCGTTGTCCCCGGCGATTTGCCCAGAACATAGATGTTTCGGTCGTTGAGTGACGAAATATCGGCGATGGCGGGGTTGGCGATGGAAAGCTCCGCAAAGGGAAGGTCGCTTTCGACGACCAGCGCCCGGTTCATCGGAACATTCAACACCGGCTGAGAGCCGTTGCGCAGGATGCGCAGCGTGTCCGCCTGCACCTTTGCCGCAAACGGCGCAGCCGTCAACGACAGGCCCAAAAGGGCCGCCTTAAGGAATCTGTCAATTTTCATGTGACCTGCCTCTCGATCACGCCTCGGTCGCAGGTCTAGCGCCTGCCTTTTCCCGAACATGCGGCAATTCTTGTTTTTTTGCAAGAATCAAAGGCTTCAGGGTGGTCATTTATGTGGATAACCCGCAACAGGCGGGTTTTTGCAACACACGAAAGGCCCCCGCGATGGCGGGGGCCTGTGTGAGGCAAGCGGTTGAATTCGCCCGGTGAAACAGCGGTCAGTTGGTGCAGGGGATCGGGATCTCGACCACGTCAGCGCCGCGGCGCACGCGGGTGGTGCAGGTCTTTGCTATCTTTTTCTCCACCCGTTCCTCGGTGGTGATGCCCAACAAAGAAAGCTGATCGACTTCAATCGCCTCTGCAACGGTGTCGTCCAGCTGGGACATCAACGACAGAGACAGTTTCCCGGTCGACTGGGCCTGCGCCAGCGCGGCAACCTGCTGCGGGCTGGCCGCGACGGTTACGGTGCGCGCGATGGTGGCGGTGTTGTATTCGGTGTCCGAAGTCTGGTCGATGGCGATCAGATTGATGCCCGTCTGGATAAGTTTGGTTACTTCGCCAGAGGACCGCTCACCGATTTCACCCGGCAGGCGACCTGTCCAGTAGACGTCAACCCGGTCACCGGGGCGCAGGAAGCCAGACACGCCAGAGGCCACGTCAACCTTGATGGCAAAGGCGCGCTGCCCACGCGCCAAACGCGAGGTCAGACCGGCATCGCCGCCCGGCTCCGAGACTTTGACGGCCATGAGGACTTCGGCCTTTTCGATCGGGCGCATGGCAAGGCGCGCGCCTTCCCCGGTCACGAAAAACGGGTTTTCCGCGTCGAAGAACGTCTCTGGCAGGGCCTTTTGAGGCCAGGGTGTCAGGACCACGTCTTCTTTCGTGATCTCTTCGCCATAGCTGATGGCCCGCGTTGTGACGTAGACCTCCTTCACTGGAACAGATGAGCCCGATTTGGCACGTTCCTGCGCCAACGCACTTTCGTAAGCGCCAATGTAATTCTGCGCCATGTAGACGGCAAAGCCCGCCAGGGCGAGGCCGGCGATGAGCACAAGTCCGAATACGAGTCGCATGGGTCACCTCACTTGGAATGTCACTGCTTTTTCCGGCGAACCGGCTTGGGGTCAGAATGCCCTGCAATTGCGGCAAGAACGGGACAGGGGCGGGGCGCTTTGGCGACCCACCCCTGTTCCCGCCAAGCGGCCGTTGCACAGCATAGGGCGGCCCGGATACCGGGCCGCCCTGGGTTTGCGTGGCAGCAAGGGTCAGAAATCGTTCTGGCGCACCAGTTCGGCGGACACGCCGTCGCGCAGGCCGAGCGTGGCGGTTTCCGCAGCGGTATAGGCAGCGATGCAGAGACCCACGATAGCAGCAGTCAGAACGACCCAATCCACGGTCACGGCACCATCTTCCTTTGACAAAAAGGCACTGAGCAGAACGCGCATGGTGTAACTCCGGGGCTGGGGGGCCGCACGTCAAGACATGCGGGTGTGAAAAAGGCGCGCACCGCAGCGCGCGCCTGGTCGTCAGGTGATCGTCAAGCGATCAAGTGACTTAGAAGTTGTTTTCGAGAGCCACACGAGCAGCCGCTGCGTCGATCAGGGCCTGGGAGTTGGTTTCGATGGTCGAGTAGGCGGCCACGGCCAGGCCCACGACGGCTGCGGTCAGAACGACCCAGTCAACTGTTACGGCGCCGTCTTCGTCCTTGCGGAAGTTCTTGATGAAGTTGATCATTGTTCTCTCTCCGTAGATGTGTGCGTTTGTTCGCATTCACCGTCTCGGGGTCGTAGCGGGCCTCTCTCAACTTGCCCTGTCCCTCGTCGGTATGACTGTAAATTGCCGGTGGTTTGGGGCGAGAGTGTGGCTTGAATGGTTTGATTTTGGAGCGTCGCATTTTTTTGACTTACATTTCGTTAAGCGACTGCTTTTTATTGATAAATTAAATTTGGCCGATGCTCATCCAGTAGGAGTTTGACCCGGTGCCCCCCGCTTTGGCGGGCGATGGTTTTCCAAAGCGCAACACTGATGGATAAATCAGTCGGATTGTGCGAGAATGAGAATAATAAGGACCGAAAAACAGGGATCGAGCAGGCCCATGGTCGTCAGAACGTTATTGAGCGCCGCAATTGCGGCCAATTTGATCTGTGCGGCGGGCGTGCAGGCGCAGGAGGCGGCCAGTTCGCCCCCGGCTTTCAAGGATTTCACCTTCAAACGGGTCAAACCACCCGAATCCGGCACCAAGAAGCGGATCACCGTGCAGATTGCGCCGCGCGCGAATCCTGCGGTTGCTCCGCCGCTGCCATCCGCGCCGGCGCCAAACCCTGCGCCGCAGTCCGGCGTGGTGACGGGCGCCATTGCAGGTGCGCCCGCCGTTCCGCTGGGCAGTTATGCGTGGTTCTGGAACACGGTCTCTCCCGAGGTTACGGCCACCGGGCCGGGTCGTCTGTCGCCAGCGCTGGCCACATTGACAAAGGGCCCAGAGGGGCAAAGCGTCGGTGCGCCGCGTCTGCAAGGGTTGCAGGAGATTGCACAAGTGCATGGAATTGATCTGTTGCGGGAAACGGTTGGGACGCGTGTGTCTCCCGCGCTGGCGCTTGCGGTGATTGCGGTTGAATCAGCCGGAGAGTCGCGCGCCAAAAGCAAGGCAGGCGCGCAGGGGCTGATGCAGTTGATGCCCGCCACGGCAGAGCGTTTTGGCGTCAAGGATGCCTTTGACGCGACGCAGAACATCCGGGGCGGCGTGGCATTTCTCGATTTCCTGATGGAAAAATTCGAGGGCGATCCGATCTTGGTGCTGGCCGGGTACAACGCCGGGGAAAACTCTATTGGAAAGCACAGCGGCGTCCCGCCCTATGCCGAGACGCGCGACTATGTTCCCAAGGTGCTTGCCGCCTTCAGCGTGGCGCGCGGCCTGTGCATGACCCCGCCGGAACTGATTTCGGACGGCTGCGTCTTTCGGGTGATGTCGCCGTAGAACGACCCTGTCCCGGACTTGATCCAGGACCTTGCCGCGACTCAGGCCCGCAAGACCGCGCCCGGGTTCATGATGCTCCTGGGGTCCAACGCCGCCTTGATTGCCCGCATCGCCGCCAGTTTGGCCGGGTCGCCGTAGCGTTCCAGATCGTCGACCTTGAGCCGCCCGACGCCGTGTTCGGCGCTGATCGACCCGCCAAGGTCATGCACGAGGTCGTGCACGCAGGTCTTGATCGCATCGCGCTGATTGACGTGATCTTCGCGGGTGCGCCCCGGCGCGGGAAAAACATTATAGTGCAGGTTGCCATCCCCCACATGCCCAAAGCAGTTGATCCGCCAGTCACCCAGCGTGGCCAGCGCGGCCCCGGCGCGGGTGATGAAGTCGGGGATCAGGCCCAGCGGGACGGAAATGTCATGGCTCGACACCGCTCCGATACGCCGGTTCGCCTCGGGGATGTGTTCGCGCAGGGTCCAGAGATCCCGAGACTGCCCGACCGATTGTGCGATAATCCCGTCCGACACCAGACCGGCCTCAAAGGCCTCGGCGAAGATCTCTTCCAGCGCGGCCGACGGGTCAGCGCCCGCGCCTTGGCCGATCTCGATCAACACCGACCAGTCCGGCGCGGTGGCCCAGGGCTGGCGCAGGTCCGGCAGGGTTTCGGCCAGAAAGTCAAACCCGGTGCGGTGCAGCAACTCGAACGCGCTGACCGTCTCGCCCAGCTGTCCGCGCGCCATGGCCAACAACGCCAGCGCCGCCTCGGGGGAGGGGACGGTCATCAGCGCCGTCCCGATGGTGGTGGGACGGGGGGCAAGTTTCAGGCTGGCGGCGGTGATGATGCCCAGCGTGCCCTCGGCACCGATCAGCAGGTGACGCAGATCGTAGCCGGTGTTGTCCTTTCGTAACCGTTTCAGGCCGTGCCAGATCGACCCGTCGGGGAGGACCGCCTCCAGCCCCAGCACCAGGTCGCGCGCATTGCCATAGCGCAGCGTGTTGACGCCGCCCGCATTGGTTCCGAGCAACCCGCCGATCTGCGCCGACCCTTCGGAGGCCAGCGATAGCGGAAAGAGTCGATCCGCCTCTTCGGCGGCGCGCTGAACATCCGCCAGAATTGCCCCAGCCTCGACCACGGCGACGTTTTCCTGCGGGTAGACGGCGCGGATCGCGGACATGCGTTCCAGCGAAATCACCAGCGGGGCGGGGCCTTCGGGCTGCAACTGTCCGCCAACGAGGCCGGTGCCACCCCCAAAGGGGACGATGCCGATCCCCTCTTCGGCGCAGGCAGTCACGATCGCTGCCACCTCTTCGACCTTGCGCGGCAGGGCGACCCATGTTGCGGTGCTGGTCCAGCGCCCGCGCGGTTCTTCGAGGAAGCGCGGCTCTGCCGGGCGCAAGGTGTCAGCTGGCAAGGTCTGGCCCAGGCGGCTGGCAAAGGCATCGTCGGCGGGGGCGAGTGGCATGAAGTCCTCCGGGCAAAGATCGATGCGTTTGTGGCACGGGCAGGTGTGAGGGGCCAGCCCCTCACGCACCCCGGAGTATTTCGGCAAAGAAGAAGCACAAGGAAGTGTCCGGGTCAGTCCGGGTCGCTCAGGAAACTTGGCTGCAACACGATGACCGTGGGCCGGGAGGGCAGATCGCGCAAAGAGATTTCCAGCGCGGCGCTATCGCGCCTGTCTATGGCAAAGGTGTCGCCGACGCTGGTGAGGAATTGTTCCAGCGCATAGCCCGAAAACCAATGCATCGGGATCACGACAGAGCTTTTCAGCCGGTCCACGATTCGTTCCACCGTTGCAAGCGGGATCGTCATGCCACCGTCCACCGGCACCATCAGGATGTCGGCCCGCCCCAGCGCTGCGTATTGGCGCGAGGTGGGTTCATGGTGCAGGTGGCCCAGGTGGGCGATGCACAGACCCTCGACCTCGAAGATGAAAATCGAGTTTCCGTTCGGCTCATCGCCGCCATAGGCAGAGCGGATATCAGTCGAAACATTGCGGATCAGCATTTCGTCCAGATCGAGATGGTGTTCGATCCCGCTGCCAAACTCTTCTCCCCAGCCGCGCAGCACATGCGGAATCGCCGGGTCCAATGCGTTGGTCCAGTGGGTGGTGTGGGCATGGTTCATTGTCACGACGTCGGGGATCAGCCGCGTGTTGCCAATGAAGCCGTTGAAATCGGTCACCGCCTCCAGCCCGCCGCGCGTCTGGATCATGAAGGACGCATGGGCGATGTAGTGGATGCGCACGCTGTAGTCGGGGATCGGATCTGTCCAACTGGCCTTGTGCAGGTATTCCAGCCCGGGCGCTGCGTCTGCGATGGCGATGCAATGACTGGGGCGGCGCTGTTCCTGCGCGCTGAGGGCGCTGGCAAGAAGGCAGAGCATGGCGGCGGCGAGGCGGATCATCGGACGCTCCTACGGCGGACACTATGGGGTGCCGTAAGGGTAGCGCGTGGGCGCAAATTGCCAAATGCACAACTGCGTGGATCGGGGGCAGAGCAGGGCGGATGCCGGAAAACCATGCACGCGGCGCGGATCAGCCGATGTCGGTTCGTCCGCGCCGGTCGATCCTGAGCGCCGCGTACAGAACATGGGTCCGCCAGCGTCCGTTGATCTGCAGATAGCTTTGCGCGACGCCTTCGTATTTGAAACCCGACTGTTCCAGCAAGCCGCGCGAGGCGACGTTTTCGGGAAGGCAGGCGGCCTCTAGTCGGCTGAGCCCCATGTGTTCAAAGGCGTAGTGGACCATGGCGGCGATGGCCTCGGACATGTAGCCGTGCCGCGTATATCGCTCGCCGACCCAATACCCCAAGGTGCCGGCCTGCGCCGGGCCGCGGCGGATGTTGTCCAGCGTGATGGCGCCCAGCAGGGCCTGATCGTCACGGCGCACGACAAACATCGGCAGCGCACTGCCGGACCCGATAGAGCGGGACGCCCAGTAGACGCGGTTGGTAAACGCCTTGCGCGTCAGGTGGTCCGGAGCCCAGGACGGTTCCCACGGGGTCAGGAATGTCTCGCTTTCCCGGCGCAGGAGCGACCAGGGCGTGTAATCGGAATGGATCGGCGGGCGCAGGGTCAGCCGCTCGGTCTCTAGCTTAACCTTGCGCCGGAACGCCAGCATCATGCCGCTCGGCGCGCCTGCACATCGGCGAGGGTGGGAGCCGTGTCCACCGGACCGTAAAGCGCCAGCGCGGCGGCGGCCTGAGCGGCCTGCTCTTCGGCAAAGCGCAGCACGTCGGCGCGGGTGACGGCATCAATCTTGGCCACGGTCTTTTCGATCGGCGGCACCTCTCCCCAGATCTGGATCATGCGGGCGCTGCGTTCGGCACGCGACGACGGGCTTTCGAGACCCATGAGCAGACCGGCCTTCATCTGGGCGCGGGCACGCTCGACCTCGGCGTCGCTCATGTCCTCGGTGGCGCGCTTCATTTCATCTATGGTCAGGTTGATGAGTTCGGGCATCTCGGCACCCGAGGTGCCTGCGTAGATCGTCGTCATGCCCGTGTCGGCATAGGCGCCGTTCTGGGCGAAGATCGTGTAGCACAGGCCGCGTTTCTCGCGGATCTCTTGGAACAGGCGCGAGGACATGCCGCCGCCAAGGGCCACGGAATAGATCTGGGCGGCGTAAAAGGCCGGGTCGCGATAGCCGGGGGCCTCAAACGCAAGCGCCAGATGCGCTTGTTCCAGATCCTTGGTGCGCCGCGCCTCGCCGCCGTGAAAGCGGGCTGCGTCGGCACTCAGCGCGCTGCGCGGGACCATGTCGCCAAACAGGTCTTCGGCCTGTTTCACCAGCGCGTCGTGATCGACGCCACCAGCGGCCGACAGGATCATCTGGTCCGGGCCGTAGTGTTCATTGACAAAGGCGGCAAGGTCGTCGCGGTTGAACCCCTGCACGCGCGCGGTTTCGCCCAGAATGGTGCGACCGATGGGTTGATCCGGATAGGCCTTTTCCTGCAACCAGTCAAAGATCACGTCGTCGGGCGTGTCATGCGCCTGACCGATTTCCTGCAGGATCACATGGCGCTCTACCTCGATCTCTGCGGGGTCGAAAACTGGATTGCGCAGGATGTCGGCGATCACGTCCACCGCCAGGCCGACGTCCGCGTTCAGCACGCGGGCGTAATAGGCCGTCACCTCGCGCGAGGTATAGGCGTTGATATAGCCACCCACATCTTCGATCGCCTCGGCGATCTGCAACGCGCTGCGCCGCTTGGTTCCCTTGAAGGCCATGTGTTCGAGGAAATGGGCAATGCCGTTCTGCTCGACCCGCTCGTGGCGTCCGCCTGCCGTGACCCAGAGACCGACAGCCGCCGATTGAAGGCCCGGCATGTTTTCGGTCACGATACGCAATCCGTTGGAGAGGGTGGCGAGTTTGACGGTCACTTGGCAATACGCTCCTGAATGAGGGTCTCTAGGGCGGTGAGGTCGTTTTCGACCCGGGTTACCCGTTCCGAACGCTCATAAAGGTCCGCCATGCGATTTGGAAGAGGGGGGCGAATGCCGCTGGCCTTTTCAACCGCGTCGGGGAACTTGGCCGGATGGGCGGTGGCCAGCGTGATCATCGGTGTGGCCGGGTCGCGCATGTCCTCACCCACGCGCACGCCGATGGCCGAATGCGGGCAGAGCAGTTCGCCCATCGAGGCGTTGGCGCTGCGGATGGTTTCCAAGGTCTGCTCCTCGGACACGCGACCGCTGTCGAAATGTTCGCGCAGCGCCTGCAACGCGCCCTGGCTGACGTTGAAGCCGCCGTTTTTCAACTCGTCCATTAGCTGCGCCACGGCATTGCCGTCGCGGCCATAGGCGTCGAACAGAGCGCGCTCAAAGTTGCTGCTGACCTGAATGTCCATCGAGGGGCTGATCGACGGATGCACCTGCGACGTGGCGTATGCGCCCGACGACAGGCAGCGGTGCAGGATGTCGTTCTGGTTGGTGGCGACCACCAGCCGGTCGATGGGCAGGCCCATGCGCTTGGCGATGTAGCCTGCAAAGATGTCGCCAAAGTTGCCGGTGGGCACCGTAAAGCTGACCTTGCGGTCCGGCGCGCCAAGGCTGACAGCGGAGGAGAAGTAGTAGACCACCTGCGCCAGAACGCGCGCCCAGTTGATGCTGTTCACACCCGCCAGCCGCACGGTGTCGCGGAACTCAAAGTGGTTGAACATGTCCTTGAGGCGGGCTTGGCAATCGTCGAAATGACCATCCATCGCCAGAGCGTGTACGTTGGCCTCGGGCGGGGTGGTCATCTGGCGCCGCTGCACCTCTGATACGCGACCATGCGGGTAGAGGATAAACACATCGACATTGTCGAGCCCTTTGAACGCCTCGATGGCCGCAGAGCCCGTGTCACCAGAGGTCGCGCCGACGATGGTGACACGCTCTCCGCGCCGTTCCAGCGCCTCTTGGAACAACTGGCCGATCAGCTGCATGGCAAAGTCTTTGAAGGCCAGCGTGGGGCCGTGGAACAGTTCCAGCAGGAAATGCCCCGGCGCGATTTGCACCATTGGCGCGCGGGCGTTGTGTTCGAACCCGGCGTAGGCCTTGGCGATCAGGTCGGCAAAGACCTCATCGGTGAACCCATCGCCCACAAAGGGGCGCATCACGCGAAAGGCGGTTTCCTCATAGCTGAGACCGTGCAGGGCGCGGATGTCATCGGCGCTCATCTGCGGGATGGTCTCGGGCACATATAGACCGCCATCGCGGGCCAGACCGGACAGCATGGCCTCTTCGAAGGTCAGCGCGGGGGCCTGTCCCCGGGTCGAAATGTAACGCATGTCAGGACTCCTTGCCTGTCTTGAGACGCCGCATCCAGACGCCAGTCATGATGAGCCAGACCGCGGCGAGCGAAAACCACGTTATGGCATATTGCAAGTGATCATTCGGGATGCCGTCGGTGTCGACGGGCAACGGCGTCACGCCCGGGTCGGCGGGGGACATGTCGCGGACGATCACCAGCAGCGGTTCGGTGTCCAGCGCCTCGGCCATCGGGCCGATGTCGCGGGCGTACCAGATGTTCTTGGCGGGATCGTTGGCGGGGGTGGAGGAATTGCGGTCATCCGTCCAGTGCAGATTGCCCCGGATCGTCGCGGGGCCTGCATAAAGTGGCAGGTCCTTCTGGTCGACCGGAACATAGCCGCGATCCAGCAGGATGCGCCGCCCGTCGTCGGTCTGGAAGGCCGAAATAAATCGCCAGCCCGCGCCGCGATGTTTCACAGACACTAGAACCGCGAGCGCGTCGCCGCCCATCTCTCCTGTCAGCTCGACAGGTTGATAGCGTTGCGCGTCGGGGTCGATGAGACGGGGCAGGGGCTGTGGGGCGTCCGCGATGGTGGTTTCGATCTCGGACAGGATGTCCTGTTTCCACGCCAGTCGCTGGATTTGCCAGGTGCCCAGCCACAGCAGGATGGCTATGCCGGTCAGACCAAGGACAAGAGGGGCGGTGTAGCGGTTCAAGAGGCCGGCTCCGAAACGAAAAGGCGCGCCCATATGGGCGCGCCTTGGTTTATCGTGTGAGGCCGTGGGTGCAAGACCCATCCTTGCCAGTGGGGCACTGGATGGGCTTGTGGCCTGCCGGTCCTCAGCCGCCCCAGATGTAGACGGCGCAGAACAGGAACAGCCAGACCACGTCGACAAAGTGCCAGTACCAGGCGGCGGCCTCAAACCCGAGATGGTTATCGGCGGTAAAGTGGCCGCGCAGCACGCGCATCAGGCAGATGAACAGAAAGATCGTGCCGACAACAACGTGGAAGCCGTGAAACCCGGTCGCCATGAAGAAGTTGGCGCCATAGATGTTGCCGGAGAAGCCAAAGGCGGCGTGGCTGTATTCGTAGGCCTGGAACACCGTAAAGATCATGCCCAGCAGGATGGCGATGATCAGACCGTTCTTGACGTCCCGCCGGTTGTCCTCATGCACCAGGGCGTGGTGCGCCCAGGTGGCTGCGGCGCCCGAACAGAGCAGGATCAGCGTGTTGATCAGCGGCAGGTGCCAGGGGTCGAATGTTTCGATTCCAGCAGGCGGCCAGACACCGTCAACGGCGGGCGAATTGCCGGCTGGGTCCATCGGGTACATGGCGTGTTTGAAGAACGACCAGAACCAGGCGAAGAAGAACATCACCTCGGACATGATGAACAGGATAAAGCCGTAGCGCAGGCCGATCAGCACAACGGGGGTGTGATCGCCGACCTTGTTTTCGACGACGGTCTCTGACCACCAGCCGAACATGACGTAGAGCACGCCGACAAAGCCGATCAGGAACAGCCAAGGCCCGCTCAGAGTGATCGCCTCGAACAGGATGGTCATTTCCCCAGACATCCAGGCCACTGCGCCGAACAGCATGGCAAAGCCAAAAACCGCGCCGAGAAGCGGCCAGATGGAGGGGTTCAGAATGTGGTAATCGTGGTTCTTTGCATGCGCCATGTCAGTTCATTCCCTCGTTTGGCGTTAGTTGACGGACGCATCCGCGTCTCTTTTGGCGTCAAGAGCGGCCTGCGTCTCTTCGGGCAGGTCGATCTCGTAGAAAGTATAGCTTAGCGTAATGTGGCCGGTGTGTTTGGCATCGCGGTCGGACACGATGCCGGTGTCGACGAAAAAGCTGACCGGCATCATGACCCGTTCGCCGGGCATCAGCACCTGCTCTTCGAAGCAGAAACAGTCGATCTTGGAAAAGAAGGCGCCCGCCTCGTAGGGGGTCACGTTATAGCTGGCCTGCCCGGCAATGGGGCGGTTGGTGGGGTTGTACGCCTCATAAAAGGCCAGACCCTGTTCACCGATGCGGATGGTCATCTCACGCTCGACGGGTTTGAACTCCCACGGCATGCCGCGTTCCTTGGAGGCGTCAAAGCGGACCTTGATCGTCTTGTCCAGAACGTCCCCGGCAGCGGCGGCCACGTTGGGTGTGCCGCCAAAGCCCGTAACCTTGCAGAACCAGTCGTAAAACGGAACCGAAGCCCAGGCGAGGCCGCCCATGAGCACCACAACGCCAACCGTTTGCAGAAGTGTTTTCTGTTTTCCGTCAACCGCCATCGGACACTCCCCGCTCGGGCTGCATCTGGAGCCCGCCTTGTGTGATTTTCACATAGGTCAATCCCAGAATGATCACGACAAATGCCGCCAGAACCAGACCGACGCCGGTGTTGCGGCCCTGACGGCGTTTGTGCAACTCATGCTGTTTGCTCAGGCTCATCCCCAGACCCCCGCGCGGTCAAGACCGGCGTCCACCAGGATCGCCCCGAAGTGGGCGAAGAGGTAGAGCAGCGAGAGTTTGAAAAACGACCGTTCCGCCTTGTAGCTGTCCGCTTCGGCGGTGTCCTCGTCACGGCGGGCAATCTGCACAGCGCCCTTGAGGAACAGCGCGTTCAACACGAGCGCCGTCACCAGATAGATCGGCCCGCCCACCTGGGTGAAGGCAAGGCCGATGGCAAACGCGGCCAGAAGCACGGTGTAGACAAGGATGTGGCGGCGGGTGGCGCGGCGACCGTGGGTGACGGTCAGCATCGGCACGGTGGCGTTGTCGTAGTCCATGCGGACAAACAGGGCGAGTGCCCAGAAATGCGGCGGCGTCCAGAGGAAGGTCAGACAGAACATCAACACCGAGGCGGTCGAGATATCGCCCGTTGCAGCGGCCCAGCCGATCATCGGGGGAAAGGCCCCGGCGGCACCGCCGATCACGATGTTCTGAGGCGTCAGCCGTTTCAGCCACATGGTGTAGATCACGACGTAAAAGAAGATGGTAAAGGCCAGCAATCCCGCCGCCACCCAGTTGGTGGCGAGGCCAAGAAAGACGACGGCAAAGGTCGACAGCGTCAACCCGATGGCCAACGCCTCATCCCGGGTGACCTTGCCGGCGGGGATCGGGCGTCTTGCGGTGCGTTTCATCACCGCGTCGATGTCCGAATCGTACCACATGTTCAGCGCGCCAGACGCACCACCGCCGACGGCAATGAACAGCACGGCGCAAAAGCCCACAAAGGGATGAACGGCAACGGGCGCGGCCAGCAGGCCCACGAAGGCCGTGAACACCACCAGCGTCATGACGCGCGGCTTCAGCAGGGCGAAGTAATCGCCGAACTGAGCCTCGTTTTCATAGGCGTCCGAATGCAGGCTTGCGTCGCTCATTGTGGATCCCTTGGCAAAAGATGCGCCGAGGCGGCGCACCTTGTGTGCACTATGTAGGGCGGGTTTTCACCCTGCCGAGGCTCAGTTGGTCAGCACCGCGCGCACGTCGGTATAGCCACCTTCGTCGATCGACGCAGCAAGCCATGCCTCATAGGCCTCTTCGCTGACAACCTTGACGGTGATCGGCATGTAAGCGTGGGCGATGCCGCACAGCTCCGAACACTGGCCATAGTACACACCCTCTTTTTGCGGTGTGAACCACAGTTCCGCCAGACGGCCGGGCACGGCGTCCTGCTTCACGCCAAAGGCGGGGATGGTCCATGAGTGAATGACGTCCGCGCCGGTGACCTGCATCACGACCGTCTTGCCCACGGGCAGGACGATGGCGGTGTCGGTGGCCAGCAGGAAGTCGCTCTTTTCATAGCCGGCATCGACCAGCTGTTCCTCGACACCGGCGGACATGCGGTTGTCGCCGCCGGTGGCCGGTGAGCCGATCATGTAGGCGTCATAGGCCAGATCGGTGCCGACATATTCATAGCCCCAGTACCACTGGTAGCCGGTCACCTTGATGGTGATGTCGCCCTCGGGGATTTCCTGTTGTTTGAACAGAACCGGCAGTGAGAACGCGCCGATAAAGACCAGGATGACGATCGGGCCAATGGTCCACGCCACTTCGAGCGGCGAGTTGTGGGTAAAACCCTTTGGCACCGGGTTGGCCTTGCGGTTGAAGCGGACGGCGGCGAAGGCCAGCAGCCCGGTCACAAAGAGGGTGATAATGGTGATGATCACCAAAACCATGCCGTCCAGCCACTGAAGATCGGCGGCCAGTTCGGTTGCGGCGGGCTGAAAACCCATTCCGCCATCGTGCGGTTTGCCCAGCACGGGAAGGTCTTGCGCCAGTGCCGGCACTGCAAGGAAGGCACTCAAAAGGCCCAGAAGCATCGATTTGCGTTGCATGTCTCACCCTGATCGGTTGCGAGTGTGGTCCACGGGAGGGCCACGGCGGCGGACCCGAACGGCCCACGCACCTCCCATTGCGTTCTGCCCTGCTTAAAATCATATTCCGGTATGCCGGGAAAGCTCGGCCCTTGCGGCAAACCGCCGCTTTTTTGATCCAGATCAAGCCGGAGACGCCCATGACCCCCTCTGCCTTTCGCCCGTTCGAGACCCATCTGGACCTTGAAAACACCACCAGACTGGTGCGCACGGCGCTGAACGGTGCCGAGGACGGCGAGTTGTTTCTGGAACGGTCCCGCTCGGAATCATTGGTGCTGGACGACGGGCGGGTCAAGACGGCCAGCTATGATTCGTCCGAAGGATTCGGTCTGCGCGCCGTCCGGGGCGAGGTGGCGGGATATGCTCATGCGACAGAAATCAGTGAAAGCGCGCTGAAACGCGCGGTGGATACGGCGCGACTGGCGATCGGTGACGGCGGCGGCATCATGTCCCCGCCCCCGGCAGGCACCAACCGGACGCTCTATACCGATGCCGATCCCATCGACGGCGCCAGTTTCCCGGTCAAGCTGGAAGTGCTGCGCGAGATTGACGCCTATACCCGCGATCTGGACCCGCGCGTCGTCCAGGTGACGGCGACCATTGCGGCCTCCCTGCAAGAGGTTTCGATCCTGCGGGCGGACGGGGCGCTGGTCAGCGACACCCGCCCCATGACCCGCGTCAATGTCTCTGTCATCGTCGAACACAACGGCCGCCGCGAATCCGGCACGGCAGGCGGGGGCGGACGTGTGTCGCTAGAGGGGCTGCTGGCACCGCAGGACTGGCAGTCCAAGGCCCGTGAGGCGCTGCGCATCGCGCTGGTGAACCTGGAGGCGGAACCGGCCCCGGCGGGAGCCATGGACATCGTGCTTGGCCCCGGCTGGCCCGGTATCCTGCTGCACGAGGCCATCGGCCACGGGCTGGAGGGCGATTTCAACCGCAAGGGATCTTCGGCCTTTGCCGGGTTGATGGGGCAGCGGGTGGCCGCCAAAGGTGTGACCGTTCTGGATGACGGCACGATCCCAGACCGTCGCGGGTCTATCACCATCGACGATGAGGGCACGCCTTCTGGCAAGAACGTACTGATCGAGGACGGCGTGCTGGTGGGCTACATGCAGGACCGGCAGAACGCCCGCCTGATGGGGGTGGAGCCGACGGGCAACGGGCGGCGGCAGAGCTTTGCCCATATTCCGATGCCGCGCATGACCAATACCTACATGCTGGGCGGCGACGCCGATCCGGCGGATATTGTCGCCGATCTCAAGGACGGCATCTGGGCGGTGGGCTTTGGCGGCGGGCAGGTGGACATCACCAACGGCAAGTTCGTGTTCAGCTGCACCGAGGCGTACCGGGTCAAGGACGGCAAGGTTGGCGCCCCGGTCAAGGGCGCCACGCTGATCGGTGACGGCGCGACCGCGCTCAATCAGATCCGGGCACTGGGCAACGATATGGCGCTGGATCCGGGTATGGGGAATTGCGGCAAGCAGGGTCAATGGGTGCCCGTCGGCGTGGGGCAACCCACGGTGATGATCGGCGGCCTGACCGTGGGTGGCGCGCAGGCCTGACGGTCGGGGCGGGGCAATACAAGGTTCCGGCCACGCGCATTTGCGTTCGTCGACAAAGTCCACCAATCGGCTGGAAACCACTCGGCGCACTGGTTTGGGGCCGGTGGCAAGCCATCGATTCGATTGCGGGCGGCGTGGCGGTTTTTTGTAAAGCGCCATGCCTTTTCACCTGTTTTTCCACGAATTCGGTGAGTTGTGCCTTGTAGTCATGGAATTCGAACTGGGATTTACCTGCCGTTAACCAGCTTGCCGCTATGACTTCTGAAGCAAGACGACGGGGTCCGGATGCGCGACGAAACTCACTCTTCCACTCACCCCCCACTCCCACCCACCACGGAAGATCATCGTGTGGCCTGGCTCCGTCTCTTGCGATCACGCCGCGTCGGGCCGACGACTTTCTGGAGATTGCTGGCCGAACACGGAACTGCCGAAGCCGCGCTTGATGCGCTGCCCGAGGTTGCCCGCGCCGCAGGGGTTGATCGCTACGAATCCTGTCCATTGGGTGTGGTTGAGGCGGAACTGGCGGCTGGACGGCGTATCGGCGCATGGATGATCTGCCGTGGCGAGCGTGACTACCCCGAGGACCTTGCAGAGATCTCTGATGCGCCCCCGATTCTTTGGGGTGTCGGTGATCGTGCCGTGTTGCGCCGGGCCAAGGTGGCCTTGGTGGGCGCGCGCAGTGCCTCGTCGCTGGGTACACGGATGGGCCGCCGTCTGGCCGAGGGGCTAGGGGCGGCAGGCCATGTTGTGGTGTCCGGGTTGGCACGCGGGATTGATACCGTTGCTCATGTGGGCGCAATGCCCACCGGAACGATCGCCGTCATGGCTGGCGGGGTCGACGTGCTCTATCCTGCCGAAAACACCCGCCTTGCAGAGGAAATCGCCGCCAATGGTGGTGCGCGCATCAGCGAACAGCCTGTCGGAATGCAGCCCGTCGCACGCCACTTTCCCACCCGCAACCGCATCGTCTCTGGCCTGTCGCGGGGGGTTGTGGTGGTTGAGGCGGCGGCCAAGTCAGGCTCACTGATCACGGCACGCACCGCGCTGGATCAGGGCCGTGAGGTGCTGGCCGTGCCCGGCCACCCGATGGATGCGCGCGCCAGCGGTTGCAACATCCTGATCCGCGATGGTGCCCGGCTGATCCGCAACGTCGAGGACATTCTGGAGGCGCTGCCCCCGGCAGAGGCCCCCACGATGCCGGTTCGACAGGTGCAATTCGACCTTCCTGAGCCCGATGTCGTGCCACCCGTGCCCGCACCCGCAAGTCAGGCCAAACCCTCTGCCAAGAGCAAGCTGCGTGAGACCGCTGCCTTGCACCAGAGTATCCTTGACCGGCTGGGGCCATCGCCCGTTGCCGAGGATCAACTGATCCGGGATCTTGGCGCATCCGCCGGCAAGGTGTCGCCCGCCTTGACGGATCTGGAACTTGACGGTCAGATCAGGCGGCAGCCCGGGGGGCTGTTGTCGCTTGTGCCGCGCAATTGACCGGGGTCAGCAGACCTCCGGAATCACTGCGCCCCATGTCGGGCAGAACTGGGGATCCGCCCACCAGACATCGGTGGCACCCATCGCATGATGGACCGCAACCCATGTGTCGCCGGACCGCAGGTAGAGGGTCTGAATATCGACGCCGTCCCAGTCGAACGGATTGTCCCAGCCGGGGCGCTGCGGGATTTCGCTTGCAGTGATCTCGCGCCCGCCGGGCCGCACCGGATGCAGGCTGGCAAAGGCCACGTTGCCATCGACTCGCAGGTCGGACACGACAAAGGCAACGGGCGCGCCAAGGACCCACTCGGCGTGTGGTCGCATCGCATCCATCAAATGCGTTCGCAGGTCGGACCCGCGCTGCGGCGTCTCCCACGCCGCGGCGCACAACGGCGTAAGGGTCAGAGCGGCAGCAGCCAGCGTCATGGCAATTCGGAACATGGCAATCCTCCTCGGAATGCCCTGATACTAAGCGCAGAACTCGCCTTTCGAGAAGCCTGATCAGGTGCGCCCCATCCCCGTTGATTGACAAATCGGCCTTGCACCCCACATGTTGCGCCGCCATACGCGGCACCAGACAAGGCCCCCGCAAGGCCATAGAATTTATTCGCGAGAAAGCAGAGTCCCATGCCCGTCGTTGTCGTCGAATCTCCGGCCAAGGCCAAGACAATCAACAAATATCTGGGTTCCGACTACACGGTTCTGGCATCCTACGGCCATGTGCGTGACCTGCCTGCCAAGAATGGTTCGGTCGATCCCGAGGATGATTTTGCGATGACCTGGGAGATCGCGAACGATTCGCGGAAACACGTTGCCGCCATCGCCGAAGCGCTGAAATCCGACGACGAACTGATCCTCGCAACTGACCCCGACCGCGAAGGCGAGGCGATCAGTTGGCACCTCAAGGAGGCGTTGACAAAACGCCGTTCGATCAAGAAATCCACCAAAGTGGAGCGGGTGACGTTCAACGCGATCACCAAGGCCGCAGTGACCGAGGCGATGAAGAACCCGCGCGACATTGACGCGCCGCTGGTCGAGGCTTATCTGGCTCGCCGGGCGTTGGATTATCTTGTGGGGTTCAATCTGTCGCCGGTGCTGTGGCGCAAGCTGCCGGGCGCGCGGTCTGCCGGGCGGGTGCAGTCGGTCTGCCTGCGTCTGATTGTCGAGCGTGAACAGGAAATCGAGGCGTTCAATGCCCGCGAATACTGGCAAGTGCGCGCGGCGCTGACCACGCCGCGCGGGCAGGAATTTGAGGCGCGGCTGGTCAATCTTGCTGGCAAAAAGCTGGACCGCTACGACATTGCCAATGTGACCAAGGCCGAAATGGCGGTAAGCGCGATTGAAAAACGCGCGCTGAAAGTGATGAGCGTTGAGGCAAAACCAGCTTCGCGCAACCCTTCCGCACCCTTCATGACCTCGACCCTGCAGCAAGAGGCCAGCCGCAAGTTCGGCATGGGCGCCAAAGCGACGATGAACACGGCGCAACGATTGTACGAAGCAGGCTACATCACCTACATGCGGACCGACGGCATCGATATGGCGCCTGAGGCGGTGCAGGAATGCCGCGCCGCCATTCAGGATCGGTTTGGCAAGGAATATGTGCCGAGCAGCCCGCGCATCTATAAAAACAAGGCCAAGAACGCGCAGGAAGCGCACGAGTGTATCCGCCCGACCGATATGACCAAGGACGCAGAGGCGCTGCGATTGGCGGAACCCGACCAGCGTAAGCTGTACGACCTGATCTGGAAACGCACCCTGGCGGCCCAGATGGAAGGCGCACGGCTGGAACGCACCACGGTCGAGATCAGCAGCGACGATGGTCAGGTCGGCCTGCGCGCGACCGGGCAGGTTGTTCTGTTCGATGGTTTTCTCAAGGTCTACGAAGAAGGCCGCGACGAGCCGGTCGAAGACGACGACAAGCGTTTGCCGCAAATCATGCAGGGCGAGCCCGCCAAATTCTCGACGGGCAGCCTAAAATCCGACCACGCCAAGGCGATGGAAAAGGGCACAGAGCGCGGTTTGCCCGCTGTCATGTCCGGCGACGGCGCGACACTGGCCACGCAAAGCTTTACCAACCCGCCGCCGCGCTACACCGAGGCAACGCTGGTCAAAAAGATGGAAGAACTGGGCATCGGTCGGCCCTCGACCTATGCATCGGTCATCACCACGATTCAGGACCGCGAATACGTCCGCAAGGAGCAGAACCGCCTGTTCCCCGAGGACAAGGGCCGGATCGTGACGATCTTCCTGCTGAACTTCTTCAAGCGCTATGTGGAATATGATTTCACCGCCGCTCTGGAAAACGAACTGGATCAGGTCAGCGCGGGCGACAGCGATTACAAGGAACTGCTGGCCAAGTTCTGGCGCGATTTCAGCGTGGCAATTGCCGAAACCTCTGACCTGCGGATCTCCGAAGTTTTGGATATCCTGGACGAGGCGTTGGCCCCGCAACTGTACCCACCGCGGGAGGATGGCAGCGATCCGCGCATCTGCCCGAAATGCGGTCAGGGGCAATTGCACCTCAAGACGTCCCGCACCGGCGGCTTTGTCGGCTGTGGCAACTATCCCGAATGCACATACACCCGCCCTATCGCGGGTGAGGGCGCCGATGGCGAAGAAAAGCTGTTGGGGCAGGATGCGGGCGATGAGATCTGGCTCAAGGCCGGGCGTTTTGGCCCCTATGTTCAGCGCGGCGAACCCACGCCCGAGAACAAGAAACCGCCACGCGCATCGCTGCCCAAGGCCAAGGGCAGCTATCTGCCCGGCTGGGATCCAGCGGATATGACGCTGGAAAAGGCGCTGACGCTGCTGACCATGCCGCGTGAAGTCGGGATGCACCCGGACGGCGGCGTTGTCAGCGCCAACCTTGGCCGGTTTGGTCCCTATATCATGCACCAGTTGCCGGATGAGGAAAAACCCATCTACGTCAACCTCAAGGAATTTCAGGAGGTTTTCGAAATCGGCATGAACCACGCGGTCGAGCTATTGGCACACAAACGCGCCAATCCGGGGCGTGGACGCCAGGCTGCCAAGGCGCTGCGCGAGATGGGGGAGCACCCCGATGGCGGCAAAATGTCGGTGATGGAGGGACGCTATGGGCCTTACATCAAGTGGGAAAAGGTCAATGCGACCCTGCCCAAGGATGTGGACCCCAAGGACTTGACGTTGGAGACGGCGGTGGCGCTGGTCAACGAAAAGGCTTCGAAGGGCGGCAAGAAGAAGCCTGCTGCCAAGAAACCCGCTGCCAAAAAGACACCCGCCAAGAAAACGCCCGCCAAGAAAACGCCCGCCAAGAAGCCGGCGGCAAAGAAGGCCGCGCCGAAAAAGGCCGCGGACGACGCGGACTGAGTCTCTGCACACATCCTGTAAATAACATGTGATTGGTGCCGCGCCGCAGCGAGATGTATCTTTTGCCTGAAACAGGCAAAGAGGGCATCATGACAGGAAGAATTTCCAGACGCGGCCTGCTGCTTGCAGGCGGGGCGTCCCTGATCGTTCCGGCGCAAGTCCGCGCGCAACAGAGATCCGAAATGGCCGGCGCCCGCCGGAATGTGTCCAGCTTCGCCAGTCAGGACTGGCGGGACCATTTTGATGAATTGGGCGTAGGCTGCATTGTCTGCGACACCACCAGCCGCGCGTTGCACTACTGGAACGCCGACGGCAGCGACTATCGCGTTTACCCGACTTCTGTACCCAAGACGGACGAGCTGACCAAGCGCGGCTATACCAAGATCGTGCGCAAGAAGGTGGGCCCGTCGTGGACGCCGACAGCCTCGCAGATGGAGCGGTTCCCCGATTGGCGACCCGTCGAAGGCGGCGCACCGGACAATCCGCTGGGTACCCACGCGCTGTATTTCGATTGGCCCGCGTATCTGATCCACGGCACCCACGACACGCGCAAAATTGGACGTCCTTCCTCGGATGGGTGTATCGGGCTGTACAATGAAAAGATCGCCGAATTGTTCGAGATCACACCAATCGGCACGCAGGTGCGGCTGATCTGATGTGAGCGCTCACATCCCGGAGGTGCGTTGACATCCCGCTGCGGGGCAGCGAAAACTCTCCTGATCCAGAAAACAGGGGAGTTTTCCATGAAAAAGGTCTACGGCACGGCTGCCGAGGCATTGGATGGGGTGCTGTTTGACGGCATGCTCATCGCTTCGGGCGGCTTTGGCCTTTGCGGCATTCCGGAATTGCTGATCGACGCGCTGGTCGAGAGTGGCGTCAAGGACCTGACCGTTGCGTCGAACAACGCCGGGGTCGATGGTTTCGGCCTGGGCAAGCTGCTTGAAACGAAGCAGGTCAAGAAGATGATGTCTTCTTATGTTGGTGAGAACGCCGAGTTCATGCGCCAGTACCTGTCAGGGGAGCTGGAGTTGGAGTTCAACCCGCAAGGCACGCTGGCAGAGCGGATGCGCGCCGCTGGCTGCGGCATTCCGGGCTTTTACACCAAGACCGGCGTCGGCACCCAGATCGCCGAAGGCAAAGAAGTCAAAACCTTCAACGGAGAGGATTATATCCTCGAAGAAGGCATCTTTGCCGATCTCGCCATCGTCAAGGCCTGGAAGGCGGACGACACCGGCAACCTGGTGTTCCGCAAGACGGCGCGCAACTTCAACCCGCCGGCGGCCATGTGCGGCAAGGTCTGCGTCGTCGAGGTCGAAGAGATTGTAGAGCGCGGCTCGCTTGATCCCGACCACATCCACCTGCCGGGGATCTATGTTCACCGGATCATCCAGGGGGACCACGAAAAGCGGATCGAACAGCGGACCGTTCGCAAGCGGGAGGAAGCATAATGCCTTGGGATCGGAACCAGATGGCGGCACGCGCCGCCCAAGAGCTCGAAGACGGCATGTATGTGAACCTTGGCATCGGAATCCCGACGCTGGTGGCCAACTATGTCGGTGACAAGGACATCACCCTTCAGTCGGAAAACGGCATGTTGGGCATGGGGCCGTTTCCGTTCGAAGGGGACGAAGACCCCGACCTGATCAACGCTGGCAAACAGACGATCACTGAACTGGCGCGCACGTCCTATTTTGACAGCGCGACGTCCTTTGGCATGATCCGCGGCGGCAAGATCGCAGCCGCGATCCTTGGCGCGATGGAAGTGGCCGAAAACGGCGACCTTGCGAACTGGATGATCCCGGGCAAGCTGGTCAAGGGCATGGGCGGCGCGATGGATCTTGTCGCCGGTGTCGGTAAGGTCATCGTGGTGATGGACCACACTAACAAGCACGGCGACAGCAAGGTGCTCAAGGCGTGTACCCTGCCGCTGACCGGCACAGGCGTGGTGGACCGCATCATCACCAACCTTGGCGTGCTGGACGTGGTCGAGGGCGGTCTGAAGATCGTCGAGACCGCCGAGGGCGTCACCGAGGACGAGCTGCGCGCAGCGACCCAGGCGACCATCGTCTGATCCTTCCGTGCCCCGGACCTGACAGGGTTCGGGGCACGATTTCAGACGGGCACGCGGTGCCGCGCGCTGACCCCGATTTGCGAAAACAAATGGTCTGCTGTGTGGAACGATCGGGGGCCGTGGTGCGCCCTCAGGTGGATTTCCTCGTCACGCACCATCGCATAGATTGCATTCAGCGAAAAATCATCAGGCATCGGCACAATTCCATTGCGCGGTGACGCTGGGAAGGGAACCGTGTGCGCGGGTAAACCGCTCCTGTCATCGGTTGTCCGACGGTCACTATTTTTCTGATCAGACAGATTGAAAGGATATCCTATGCGTTCATTTGTTGTTGCGCTTGTTTGCACCCTTTGCGCCTCTGCCGCCTCCGCCAGTCCGTTGACCTGCTGGTACAATAGCTCTGGCGCGTCCACCGGCGCGGATGGCGGCAGCATGGACGTCCCCGAAGCGCAGTGGGGTCTCTCTTATGCCATTCCGAACCCGCGTGCGAATGGAACGGACGACTATGCCTATGTGATCATTCTGCCAAGCTACGACAGCGGCAACGATTGTCCCGAAACGGCCGAGCTTCGCGCCGAATAGTCAGAACTCCTTGAAACTCGTCTCTGGACCGCTGGCCCGTAGCGGATACGGGCCAGCGAACGGGTTTTTGTGACGTTTGAAAGCATGGGAACAATTTGATGGGCATTTTGCGAAACGTGGCGCTTGCGGTGGGCTTGGCCTGTGCCGGTCCCGCCGTGGCTGATGGAGTGAACCCGCTATACGATCAGAACGGCAATTACCTTGGCGACGTCGAAATTGTCGGCGACGTGGTTGATCGGACCGGGACCGAATACGCGCGTCTCGACATCCGGTCGCTGCGGCTGACCCTCTATGTCGACCCGGACGCGATCTATGTGATGCTGGACCCGAACAACCCGATCATTCGGGGGCAGACGCCGTTCAGCGGGTACTGGATTGGCTGGGACCCGGACCCAAGCGGCGACTGGCGCCGTTGCGACTATGGCGTCTACCCGGATCATACAGGGCGTGAGCATCAGCTCTATGGCGACCTTGTCTGGACCAACCTCAGCTACTCTGAACAGGATGACCTAGTTTTTGCAATCGACCTTGGGCATTGCGGTGATCAGGTCACGTCTTGGGTCACCAACTATTCCGGGCCGGCCGCCAATGGCCACGGCGCGGTGGGAATGGACCCCTGGGATCTTGATCATGTGCGGGACATTTGCGGCAACGCATCAGACTTGCAGGAGCGTGCGATTGGCTGCTCTCGCGTGATCGCGCATCCAGAGGCCACGGTGGACGATGTGACCTGGGGCTTGTGGAGCCGCGCCTACGTCCGATGCGGGCAGTCCGTGCCGGATACAGAGATTGTGGCTGACCTCATGACGGCTGTCCGGCTGGACCCGTATACTTGGCAGGAGTACTTCCGCAAAGCGGGGGGCTATGCGGGGCCGCTTGATGGCCAGGTCTCATATGAGTTGTATGAGGCGGTGGGACGGTATGTGACCGGAGGCTGCCAGTAGGCCGTCGTCAACACACAGCGAAAACGAAGACGGGGCAGGATCCGAAGACCCTGCCCCATCTCATTGCGCCCTGTTCGGGAGGAGAGAGCGCAAATTCCGGTTCGACCGTGGCCGAATTACTTGGGTAAGCATCCGGCGAGGGACGCGGTCACGCGGCCTTGACAGCTTTCTGCTCGGCCTTCCAGTTCCATGGGAGCAATTCAGGCAAGCGTGACACGGTGATGTCTGGCAAGCGCGCCAGGACATCTGCCATCCAGGCTTGCGGGTCGATGTCGTTCGTCTTGCAGCTGACAATCAGGGTATACATGAAGGCCGCCCTTTCGCCGCCGCGCTCTGATCCGGCAAAAAGCCACGACTTTCTTCCCAATGCGATCCCTCTGAGGGCGCGTTCGGCGGCATTGTTGGTCAGGCAGATGCGCCCATCCTCCAGGAAAGCGGTGAAGGCATCCCAT
>NZ_FZON01000026.1 GCF_900188425.1 Antarctobacter heliothermus | reverse complement strand
CGTGCCGGCGCCCGGATCATTCTCTCCGGCCGCCGGATGACGCTCGCGCTTGCAAGCAGCGCCGCGCCTTTCTGGTCTATGCTATGGCCGACAATCATCAGGATGCATTGGGCCGGCCCCTGATCCGAACCGCCTGTATGACCGCGCTTCCCGACCGTCGCCACCGATCCCGGTGGCGTTCAACGCCGTGTGCGGATGCATCACCGCGTTCGCCCGAAAGCGCCGCGAACACATCCACCCACACGTATGACGCGAACGTCGGCAGCGTGATCGCCCTTCCTGCCACACGCAAGGTCAAGAAACCCGACCGCGCCCCGAAATCACACCGCACACGGACCGCCGGTGAATATTGCGGGTTGATAGTTGTCAAAGGCGCGACGGTCGCGGTAGTCGATGAAGGTTTCGGCCGGCGCGCCATTGGCGAGGATCACGTCATGGTGTTCGGTCTCGACATGGTAGACGGTGAACGTGTCGGGCAATTCCCGCATCGGCACCCAGTCAATCGTCGATCCGTTCACCAGGGCCGAGGCATTGATCACATGGCCGTCAAGGATCATGCCGTGATCGGCGGTCACGGTCAGGTCGCTGTAAGGCAGGCCGTCGCCCAAGGCACCGGCGCGGATGCGGACAAGATGGGATGCAAGGCGCATGACCTGCCTTGGCAGGGATTGTCTCGCGAGCCATTTGACTGGAACGCGCCGCCCGTCCGCCGTCAAAACCTCGTCCCCGATGTGCAGCGACTCGACCGGAACCTCGCCCGTATCAGTCGCGATCAAGGTACCCGCCGCAAAGCAATTGGTCGCGCTAGGGGTGGGCGCGCCTTCGACCCAGGTTTCATCCCCGTCGGGTGATCGCTGCGCCGAGGTGCTGGCGAAGGGGTCGTGCACTGCGCTTTCCGTGGTGCCTACCTGAACCGCGGCTGCCCCGCCACTGGGGGTGACCGGTGTCGAGAAATCGTTGTTGACCTGAAGCCGAATGAATTCACCGGACGTGGGATTGTAGAGCTGAACGAAATCCGAACTGCCGTAATACACCGTGCTGGTGCTGGAGAACTGGTAGCTCGAGAAAAGAGGGGTATCCCCGGCTGTCCCGCCAATGACCGTCAGGTATCCGCCGGCAGGGATGATTGTCCCTGCCGGGAACAGATGGTTGAGGGCGTTTTCGTCCCACAGGCTCCACCCCGATATATCTACCGGCGAGCCGGAGGTGTTGTGCAGTTCGATGAATTCGTCGTCGGAATCGCCGGTCGTCGCGCCGTCGTTGTTGGTGTCGAAGGCGCCTGTATTCAGGCTGACCTCATTGATGACGATCCCGTCGATTTCGGAAGTGGTTGCAGCCATCGGAAAAGTCCCCCCGGTCACTGGGACGTCGTGCAATGCGTCTCGCGTAGCACGGCCTCGACGTCAGGAAATGAACCAAGCTTACCCTTGCCCGTTGCAATCCGTCAACGAACTGGGGTTGGGGAAACCGTGCGGGGCCTGAACAGTCGGTCAGGCGACCGATCTGTGGCCCGTAGCACGTGCTATGTTCAGCCGTGTGCGCAAGGGTGCAGGCATGTGCCTTTGCGACGAGATCCGTGGTTTGAGCATCTCGGGGATGATCCGCTCGCAGCCGTAGAGTTTGAGATATTCGTCAAAATTGTCAAAGGCGCGGCGGTCGCGGTAGTCGATGAAGGTTTCTGACGGTGCGCCATTGGCCAGGATCACATCGTGGTTTTCGGTCTCGACATGGTAGACGGTGAACGTGTCGGGCAAGTCGACAAGGGGAGCCCAATCGATGGTGCTGCCGTTCACCAAAGCCGAGGCATTGATCACCAGTCCGTCCAGCACCATGCCGTGATCGGCGGTCACGGTCAGGTCGCTGTGGGGCAGGTCATTGCCCAAGGCCCCGGCGCGGAGGCGCACAGGCAAGTGTGCCGCAGAACAAAGCATCGGCTTGTAGCTGAGATGCCCCAGCCATTTCACGGCAATGTCGCGTCCATCGGCAGTCAGGATTCTGTCACCGATTTTCAGCGTCTCGACAGCGACATCGCCTGACGGGGTGGAAATCTGCGTGCCTGCCGCGAAACAGGCGTTGTTGAAGGTATCGCCAGACGTAAATACTGGTCCCAGTGTTGGCGGGACGGCGACCGGTGCCTGATCCATGATGATGGTGAAGAAGGAGGGAAACGACTGGTAGGAAAACACCGGCCAAGTCACGCCATCCACGACGGCAGTGCCCTGATAGACCAATGTATCGCCGATGCTGGCAGCAAAATAGCTGTCGCCGGTTTCGAACGTCGTATCCGCATCGCCATCGGTAATGGTATCGGTGAAGCCCTGTACTGGGCTGACAAAGTTACCGCTGTTGTATGTAATGGCGTGTGTTGCCGAAAAACTGCCCATTGTCGCCCCTATAAATTGGTCTCTGGTTGCGTGAAATCCGTTCGGGTCGTCTTTGATAGGCGAAGAATTCGTTAAATTTCAATAGAAAACGGGCGTGCTCAGCCACCCGCGAACCAGGGTTTCCGCGCCAGTTGGCGGGCGGGCGCGGGTATCGCGTTGACCACTTGGTCGTGTTCCGGATGCAGTGGCGCGGTGCTGTGGTTTGTCCTAAGCTGTTGCCGCACGGTTCTGCAGGTGTCCACCGATCTTGATCCGGTCGCGGATCGCCATCGGCAGCATGCGTGCGCTGGAAATGCGCGGGCTGGGCATCTCGGGGATGATGCGCTCACAGCCGTACAGGGCAAGGTATTGGTGGTAATTGTCAAAGGCGCGGCGATCACGGTAATCGATAAAGGTCTCTGACGGCGCGCCATTGGCGAGGATCACGTCATGCACCTCTGTCTCGATGTGGTAGACCGTGAATTGCGCAGGCAGATCGGCCAGCGGCACCCAGTCGATGGTTGTGCCGTTGATCAGCGCCGAGGCGTTGATCACCAACCCATCGAGGATCATGCCGTGGTCGGCGGTGATGGTCAGGTCGGCAAGCGGCAGGCCATCGCCAAGCGCCCCGGCGCGGAAACGGACGGGATGTGCCTTGCCGCTGGAGAACCGGCTGTCCACGATCTGTCTGCCGATCCATCTAACGGGCACCGCAGTGCCATCTGCGGTCAGGATGATCTGGCCGATCTGCAGGTCTTCGACGGCGCATGTGCCCTCAGGTGTTGCGATGGCTGTTCCGGCAAGAAAGCAGGCAGGTTGAGAGACCAGAGCCAAGTTGGTTGAGAACTGGTTCCAGCTTTCAATCTCGTTCACCAGAACGGAATCCGCGCCGGAAAAGTCAAAGTTGTTGTCGAAAAGAATCAGGAATTCGAACTCGTTGAAAAAAAACGGATCCGCCCCGAAAATGAACCCTGTCTGGTTGCCGGTGGACGAAAAGAAATCCCGCGTTCCATAATAATAGGCATTGGCGGTGTAGACGTCCAAGCCGGACCCCATGGGATCGGGCCCCTGGTTTACCGGGGTCAGGCCCGCAGCGATCCACTCGGGCGGAGGGAAGAAGTCAAGTTGCGTCAGGGTGATGTCATCGCCGGGCAGGATCGAACCGTCGTCCACCACGGCGGTTATTTCGACATCGATGTTGGTGGGATCGGCGACAGCCGGGGTGTTCTTGGGGCCTATGCCGACCTGCGATTCAAAATTGAATGATGTAGGCATGATGGCTTGTCCCCCAAGACTGAATGTCTGGGCAACGACTTTGACAATGGTTAACGCCAAGTCAAGCGCGGTGCGCAAAAGCACCTCAGCGCCGTATGTGGCCGGGCATAGAAAAAGGGCGCCGAAGCGCCCTTTCCCCACTCAATTCAAACGGCTCACTCGGCCGCGATCGACTCTTGCGCCAGGTTGCGCAGGACGTAGTGCAGCACGCCGCCGTGTTCGATGTATTCCACCTCGATGGCGGTATCGATCCGGCACTTCAGCGTGATCTCTTTGACTGTGCCGTCTGCCATGGTGATGGTGCAGGGCACCTCTTGCAGCGGCTGGATCGTGTCCAGACCCGAGATCGAGACGCTCTCGTCGCCGGTCAGGCCCAGCGATTTGCGGGTGTCGCCGCCGGTGAACTCGAACGGGATGACGCCCATGCCGACCAGGTTGGAGCGGTGGATACGCTCAAACGATTCCGCGATCACCGCCTTGACGCCCAGCAGGGCCGTGCCCTTGGCCGCCCAGTCGCGCGAGGACCCCGCACCGTACTGTTCGCCGCCAAAGATCACCAGCGGGGTGCCGGCGTCCTTGTAGGCCATGGCCGCGTCATAGATCGAGGTCTGCGCGCCATCGGGGCCCTTGGAATAGCCGCCCTCGACGCCGTCCAGCATCTCGTTCTTGATGCGGATGTTGGCGAAGGTGCCGCGCATCATGACCTCATGGTTGCCGCGACGCGATCCGTATGAGTTGAACTCGCGCTGGGGCACCTGGCGTTCGACCAGATACTGACCGGCGGGGGTGGTGTCCTTGAAAGACCCGGCCGGAGAGATGTGGTCGGTGGTGATCATATCGCCCAGCAGGGCCAGAACACGCGCGCCTTCGATATTGGTGATCTCCCCCTTTTCCTTGGCCATGCCTTGGAAATACGGCGGGTTCTGGATGTAGGTCGAGGTCGCGGGCCAGTCATAGGTTTCGGCCTGAGGAACCTCGACGCCCTGCCATTTTTCGTCGCCCTTGAAGACGTCGGCATATTTGGACTGGAACGCCTCACGGGTGACGGTTTCCTGCACCAGGTCGGCCACTTCCTGCGTGGTCGGCCAGATGTCCTTGAGGTAGACGTCCTTGCCGTCCGGCGTCTGGGCCAGAGGTTCGGTGGTAATGTCGATGTTCATGTCACCGGCCAGCGCATAGGCCACAACCAGCGGCGGCGAGGCAAGGTAGTTGGCGCGCACATCGGGTGAAATCCGACCTTCGAAGTTGCGGTTGCCTGACAGGACCGACACGCCGATCAGGTCGTTGTCGTTGATCGCCTTCGAGATCTCGGGCTGCAGCGGACCAGAGTTGCCGATGCAGGTGGTGCAACCGTAGCCGACAAGGTTAAAGCCGATCTTGTCCAGATCCTCTTGCAGGCCAGCGGCCTCCAGATAGGCGGACACAACCTGCGAACCGGGCGCCAGCGAGGTCTTGACCCAGGGCTTGCGCGTCAGGCCAAGGGCGGCGGCCTTGCGGGCCACAAGGCCCGCGCCGATCATGACGTAGGGGTTCGACGTGTTGGTGCACGAGGTGATCGAGGCGATCACAACCGACCCGTCGCGCAGGTCATAGTCCTCGCCGTCAACCGAGGCGCTTTTGTGGATGTTGACTTGCTTGGTGGCGATGGGTCCTTCGGCGGCCATGTCCTTGGCGTCGGCGGAAATGTCGATGCCACGGAAGTCAGCGACAACCTTTTCAAAGGCCGAGGCCGCAGCGGTCAGGGCGACGTAGTCCTGCGGACGCTTGGGGCCGGAGATGGCGGGAACGATGGTGCCCATGTCCAGCTCAAGCGTGTCAGTGTAGACCGGGGCATAGTCCGCGCCGCGCCAGAAACCGTTTTCCTTGGCGTATGCCTCGACCAGCGCGATACGATCCTTGTCGCGGCCGGTGTTGGTCAGGTAGCGCAGGGTTTCGTCGTCGATCGGGAAGAAACCGCAGGTGGCGCCGTATTCCGGGGCCATGTTGGCGATGGTGGCGCGGTCCGCCAGCGGCAGCTTGTCCAGTCCTTCGCCGTAGAATTCCACGAACTTGCCGACAACGCCCTTGGCGCGCAGCATTTCCACGACTTTCAGCACCAGGTCGGTGCCTGTGGTGCCTTCCATCATGGCGCCCGTCAGCTTGAAGCCGACAACCTCGGGGATCAGCATCGAGATCGGCTGACCCAGCATCGCGGCCTCGGCCTCGATGCCGCCGACGCCCCAGCCCAGAACGGCAGCACCGTTGACCATGGTGGTGTGGCTGTCGGTGCCGACAAGCGTGTCAGGGTAGGCGACCATGTCACCGTTCTGATCGGTATCGGTCCAGACGGTCTGCGACAGGTATTCCAGGTTTACCTGGTGGCAGATGCCGGTGCCCGGGGGCACAACGCGGAAGTTGTTGAACGCGTTCTGACCCCATTTGAGAAAGGTATAGCGCTCCATGTTGCGCTCATATTCGCGGTCGACGTTCATCTGAAAGGCGCGCGGGTTGCCGAACTCGTCGATCATGACAGAGTGGTCGATGACCAGATCAACCGGGTTTAGCGGGTTGATCTTTTGCGCGTCGCCGCCCAGCGCCTTGATGCCGTCGCGCATTGCGGCGAGGTCAACCACGGCGGGAACGCCGGTGAAATCCTGCATCAAAACGCGGGCCGGGCGGTACGCCAGTTCACGGTCGCCCTTGCCGCCGTTCTTGGCCCAGTCGGAAAACGCCTTGATGTCGTCGACGGTGACGGTCTTGCCGTCCTCGAAACGCAGCATGTTCTCCAGCACCACCTTGAGCGCGGCAGGCAGTTTGGAGAAGTCGCCAAGGCCCGCAGCCTCTGCGGCGGGAATCGAGTAATAGGCGACGGTCTGGCCGCCGACCTTTAGTGTCTTGCGCGTCTTTGCGCTGTCATGGCCTACGGTGATGGTCATGGGAAATGCCTCCGATGGGGTGACGAAAAGGGGTTGCTTGCGCCTCTCATGCCGAAACCCGGTGAGTCTATCAAGGGGGGTGCGTCGTTTTTGTATACCATCGCACACAATTTGACGGGCAATGCCCAGCCAATCGGCTTTTGGGCCGTGTTATCCGGCTTGCATGTCGCCGGGGACGCATTCTGTCACGCTTTATCCCAAAACCTTGATTGGTGTTCGGGAACGCGCTTGGATAGACCGAAGTGGGGATAACGGACAAAGGCTGGATTTCATGCACAGAGTTGCGGGATACATGGCGGCGGGTTGGATCACGCTGGCCGGGGCGGTTGCCGCTCAGGACTCTCCTGTCGTGGTCGAGTTGTTTACCTCGCAGGGGTGTTCATCCTGCCCGCCCGCCGACGAAATCCTCGCCGAGTTGAGCGAGCGGGACGACGTCATCCCGCTGGCCCTGCATGTCGATTACTGGGACTACATCGGCTGGAAAGACGAATTTGCCCAACATGCCTTTACCGGGCGGCAAAAGGCCTATGCCCGCACCGGCGGCTGGAAAATGATCTATACGCCGCAGATGGTGGTCAACGGCGTTGATGATGTGGTCGGCTCGCGTCCGATGAAACTGACCAAACTGATCCGCAAACACGCAGCCATGCCGTCCCATGTGGACCTGGACGTCAGTCGAGACGGCGACAGCATCATCATCCGTGCCGAGGCGCAGGGCGGTCTGCGCCCCTGCGATATCCATGTGGTGCGCTACCTGCCACAAGAGCAGGTGATGATTGCACGGGGCGAAAACGCGGGCCGCACGCTGACCTATACCAACATTGCGCATAGTTGGGATGTGGTGGCGCGCTGGGACGGGCGCGGCGTCTATGAGGGCACGGTCATGATAGACGCGGACGCGCCGGTGGTTGTGTTGGTTCAGGACCCGGCCGACGGTCACATCGTGGCGGCAGCCCGCTTGCGCTGACGCTTTTTCTGACGCTTGGGTTTCCAACGCCTGTGCGTCCACATCCATTGTCCGGGATCGGCCTCGATCCGTGCTTCCAGCCGGCGGGTCGCCTCACGCATCATCTCCAGCGCGTCGCCGTGCGGTATCGGCTCTTCGACGACGGCATCAAAGCCATAGCCATCGGCGCGTCGGATGCCGAAATAGGGGATCAGCAAGGCGTTTGTCTTCAGCGCGATCTCGGCGGGGGACAGGGTGGTTGGCGCGGGCTGACCCAGAAAGTCGATGGCGGGGCCTGAGCTTTCGAAGACATCAAAGGCCATGGCGGCAATGCCCCCGTCGCGGACGTGTTTGAGAAGATCCATCAGCCCGCGCCGTCCTTGCACAAAGACAGGGTCGGCCACGTCGCGGTAATTCTGGATGTAGCGGGCGTTCGAATAGGGGTTCGACAAAGGGCGTAGAAATCCGCCCACCGGAATGCCTCGTGCCACCAGCGCGCAGCGCGCGCAGACGGGATTACCGTAGTGACCGGACAGCAGCAGCACCGGAAGGCCGTCCTTGCGGGCGGCCTCCAGCGCGGGCAGGCCGGGGCCTGTCACCGGATAGGCCGCTCCCCGGCGCAGCATTTCCTGCGGGTCATAATTCTCGATCAATGCGCGGCCCAGATTGTCGATCGCCGCCTCTGCGATGGCGCGCTTCCGATCGCGCGGAGTGTCGGGCCAGACGTGGTCAAGATTGGCCTCGACCCGCGCGTACCAGCCCAGAGGCCGTGCAATGACACGCCGGACGGCCCAGCCGACAAACGCAAGGCGGCGGCGCACTGGCAGCAGGTTGACCGCTCCGATAAAGCCGCGCAGCGCCATGTCGGACAGGCGATCCCGCCATCCGCCGTGCACCGGCGCGTCCTTCTTTTTGCTGCTCTTGCCCATTTTCCGTCCCGAAACCTGCGTGCGCCGTACCTAAGCGGCATGGCTGCGGGCGGCAAGAGGGTGGTGCCGTCCCGGTCCTGTGGGGGACCGGACAGGGCCATGTCACTCGTCCTCTGGGCTGACCAGTTCGATCTCGCCGGCGGCGACAAGATCGCGGATCGCGCTGACGACCGCGGACATGGCGGCCTCACCGATCCTGGCCTTGACCTCACCAAGATTGGCGGCCTCTTCGCGGATGTTTTCGCCCAGGCGTTTGGACATGTTGGCATAGAGGAATTCGACCGCCTTCCGTTCTTCATCCGATCCGGCCGAGGCCGCCGCCATGGCAGTGGCAAGCGCGTCGGGCGGCACGTCGCGGGTGATCTTTGGCACGTCGATGGCGTTCAGCCGCTCCGGAATATTGGCGAAGGTAAAGATGGCCTTGCGCACGGCTTCGGCGAAATCGGCATCTTCCTGTTCAAGGTTCTGTAGCAATTCCTCACGCACGGCAGTGTTGGAATAGTTCAGGATGGCACCCAGCCGTTCGTCCGGGCGCGCCTTGAAGGCCTTGAGCGGTTCAGCGTCGATCTGGGCAGCAAGGCTGATCCCGATCCGATCAACCGCGTCAGGGGTCACGCCGGTTGTCATCGAGACCGCGTAGGAAATCCGCCGCGCCTTGTCCCCTGGCAGTTTGGCAAGCACCTGCGCGGCCTTGCCGACGTCGATCTTGGACATCATGACGGCGGCGATTTCCGTGCTTTCGGATGTCACTAGTGCGCGAAGCCGGTCCACATCCAGAGCATTGATCCGCTGCCACGGGTCGCCGGTCTGACGCACTCCCGCCTCCTTGCGCAGGCGATGGGCAGTATGCGCGTTGATCTTGCCATCCAGCGCATTCAACGCGCCGGCCATGTCGCCGGGAAAGGCAAGACCAACCGATTCGAGTTCGTTCGAGAACTCTTCGACCACGGCATTCAGCGTTTCTCGGTCGACATACCGCATGTTGCCCAGCAACATCGTCAGTTCGGCCTGATATTCGTCTGGCAGGGCAGACAGCGGCACATCAGCCCCTTCGTTCAGCAAGAACTGCACGATGATGGCCGCCTTGGCCTTGCGGCTGAGAGGCTGTTTGCCGGGGCGGACGACGGCTGGGGCGGGCAGGGCGGCAAGGGCTGACATCCGGGAATTCTCGACCAAATTGTTCGCTACGAAGGACAGGGGTAACGAGACAAGGTTTCCGACACGTTAAGCCCGTCACAGCAAAAGGTCTGGAGAAACGATTGCAATTGCTCATAAATTTCGACCTGGAGTTAATCCTCCGTTAGGGTCGGTCGCGCAGGTTGGCCGCTGGTGCGAATGGTGAGGTATCAAGATGCAACAGACGGTTCAGCGCGACATTCCGGAGCATGCGGTATCGAGCTGCCTCGTGATTGATGACGATACGTTTGATCGCCACATGATCAAACGATGCGTCGGACGCGAGCGTCCTGACCTGCGGCTGTACGAATGCTCCACGTTGACCGAGGCGCGCAGCTTTCTTGAACAGGGCAGCGCCGACTTGATCCTGATCGACAATCGCATGCCTGACGGCCTTGGTGCGGAATTCGCAAGGGAATTGCGGACCTACAGCCGATTGGCCGACACGGTGATCTGCGTCGTGACGGGGGACGATCTGCGCAACCTCGACACCGACATCGCCGCGCTGTCCAAGGACCGACTGTCAACGCGCAGCATATGGGATATGGTCAGTGCTTTTCTGGCAGAGCGCGACATCCTGCGGTCGACCGAAAAGGCACAATTGGTGGCGGACTTCGGCGATCAACTGGGCGAAAATCTGGCACCGGGCATGGCGCGGATGCTGCGTACCTTGCGCATGTCGCGCGCGCGTGTGGCCCGGCGGGACCCGCAAAAGGCCATCGACGAACTCGACAAGCTAGAGGAAATGCTTTTGGCCATGTCAGAGGTCGTCTGCGGGCCGGGGGGGCCGATTGGCACCGGACGCGTCTCAGTAGGGTCCGGCAAATGAAATCGGGCCGCCGCTAAGCCGCCCGGTTTCGTGAGTTGATACAGGCGCGATGCTTGCCAGTTCAGCCGGACATCACCACGCAGGTTTTGCTGGTGGCATCGTAGGTGGTGCCGTCGGCGCAGGTCATGGCCTGTTCGCTGTGGTCAGAGCAGGCTGCAATCGCCAGCGCCGGGAACAGGGCAAATGCGGCCGCCGCAAAAAGGGTCTTCAGCGTCATCTTCAAGGTCCTCCTGTTGCGAATATTCCAAAAGATAGCACGCCACCAGAAACCGACCAAAACAAAGTTGCGAAAGATGAACCGCAGATGAAAGGAAGTGTTCGGCCCGCCTGTTTGACGGGCCTTGTCAGTTAGTCGCCAAAGACGCGGGCAAAGATCGTATCGACATGTTTGGTGTGATAGCCAAGGTCAAATTTCTCGTTGATCTCTTTCTCGGACAAGGCGGCGCGTACCTCTGCGTCTGCCAGCAGTTCTTCGCGGAAATCGGTGCGGTGATCCCAGACCTTCATCGCGTTGCGCTGTACCAGCCGGTAGGCATCTTCGCGGCTGACACCAGCCTGCGTCAGCGCTAACAGCACCCGCTGCGACATCACCAGACCCGGAAACTTGTTCATGTTGTCCAGCATGTTCTGCGGATACACCAACAGCTTGTCGATGACGCTGGTCAGGCGCGACAGGGCAAAGTCCAGTGTGATGGTGGTATCGGGGCCGATGTTGCGTTCCACCGATGAGTGCGAAATATCACGCTCATGCCAGAGCGTCACGTTCTCCATCGCCGGCACAACCGCCATGCGCACCAGACGCGCGAGGCCGGTCAGGTTTTCGGTCAGCACCGGGTTCTTTTTGTGCGGCATCGCGGATGATCCCTTTTGCCCCATCGAAAAGAACTCTGCGGCCTCCAGCACTTCGGTGCGCTGCATGTGGCGGATCTCTGTGGCGATGTTCTCAACCGAAGAGGCGATCACACCCAGCGTGGCAAAGAACGCGGCATGGCGGTCGCGCGGGATGACCTGCGTGCTGATCGGTTCAGGCACCAGACCCAGCTTGTCGCAGACATGTTCCTCGACTGCGGGATCGATGTTGGCAAAGGTGCCGACGGCCCCGGAAATCGCGCCGGTGGCAATCTCGGAGCGCGCATCGCGCATCCGGCTCAGGTTGCGGTCCATCTCGGCGTAGAAACGGGCAAAGGTCAGGCCCATGGTAGTGGGTTCGGCGTGGATGCCGTGCGACCGGCCAATGCGGATCGTGTCCTTGTGTTCCAGCGCGCGCCGTTTCAGAGCGGCCAGCAAGCCCTGTAAATCGGCGATCAGGATATCTGCCGCGCGCACCAGTTGCACGTTGAAACAGGTGTCCAGCACATCCGAAGACGTCATGCCCTGATGGACAAACCGCGCCTCATCGTTTCCGATGATCTCTGCCAGATGGGTCAGGAAGGCGATGACGTCGTGTTTGGTCACGGCCTCGATTTCATCGATGCGGGCGACGTCGAATTCGACATCCTTGGCCTTCCAGACCGCTTCGGCGTTGGCCTTGGGGATCACACCCAGATCGGCCTGGGCATCGCAGGCGTGGGCCTCGATCTCATACCAGATGCGGAACTTGGTTTCTGGGCTCCAGATGGCCACCATTTCGGGGCGGGAGTAACGGGGGATCATGGCGCAAACCCTTTCGTGCATTGTCTCTGGCAAAGCGCTGCCTTTACGATGGCTGTACATGTCCTGCAAGGAGCACGCGATGAGACGGATTGCCCTGATCCCGACAGTTTGGAGCTTTGCCAGTGCGATGCCGAACGGCAGCAGGGGCCTGTGACCTTTCGAACGTTGGCAGATTTCCTTGGAAGGTGGGATGTTTCGCGGTCCATCCGACAGGACGACGGCAGTGAGGGCCAGTTTGAGGGCACGGCAGAGTGGCAGCCAGAGGGCACCGGCGCGCTGTATACTGAAACCGGACAGGTCTGGCTGGGGGGGCAGGGGCCGTTTCTGGCAGAGCGCCGGTATCGCTGGGCTGCAGATCTGAGCGTGTCCTTTGAGGACGGGCGCTTTTTCCACCAGATCCCGCCGCAGGGCGGCGCGGTTGCCCATTGGTGTCCACCCGATCAGTATGACGGTGAGTATGACTTTGCAGGATGGCCGGTCTGGCGGGTGAAATGGCGGGTCGATGGTCCGCGCAAGGCCTATGTCAGTTCCACCCGATATATTCGGTCCGGGACGTGATCGCCTCAATTTCCTTCCGTAACGGCACCTTGCCGGAACGGTATACGGTGGTATCCACATAAGGTGTTGAAACCATGTGTCTTTTTGTCTTTACTTTGCACGCGCAGCATTCCATATAGCGCCATCTGACCGGAGCCGTCCAATGCCACCCATCCAGGACCACCCGCTGCGCTACAAGTTGGCCAATGAGCTGCACGCGCGTCCCTTTCCGTCGCTGACAGCGCCGTGCCGGGCGATTTATCTTGCGATCAAGCAGCCCCGGGATGCGGCCTCGCGGGATCGCAGCCGGGATCTGATCCATCTGATTGATCTGCTGGACCGTCACGGCACGGCCCATCCCCAACCCGGCGCGACCCATTATCAGGGGCGGATCGGGCAGCACATGCTCAAGTGGGAACAGCACACTGAATTTGTGACCTACACAGTCTTTATGTCGGGACTGGGTGAGCGGCCCTATGATCCCGCAGATTTCGACGTGTTTCCAACGGACTGGCTCAACAATGCACCGGGGGTGCGCGTGACCTCTGCCATGATCCGGATCGAGGAACGGCCAACTGCCAATCTGGACATCAGCAGCAACCTGAATGACTGGATGGTTCCGGAAAGCATTGCCGTCAGCGAAGTGATCGACCGCGATGCGGTGATCGCCGGGGATTTCCGCATTGATCCGGCCGGGCATCAGCGCTTTGCCGCCTTTGTACGGCAGGGGATCGGACGGCGCCGCGTTGGCCGCATCGTGCAGCGGTTGTGCGAGATCGAGACCTACAAGGCGATGTCGATGCTGGGGTTTACCCGTGTGCGCGAAATTTCACCCCGGCTGGGCGAGATCGACGCCGAATTGACCCGCCTGATGCAGATCATGACCGAAGACGGCGGGCAGGAAGAAGACACCCTGAAATCCCTGCTCAACGTGTCGGCGGAACTGGAAAGCCTGTCTGCGCGAACCTCGTTTCGGCTAGGGGCAACGGGAGCCTATGAGGCCATTGTAGGCCAGCGGATCGAGGTGCTGCGCGAGGAACGGTTTCAGGGGCGGCAGACCTTTTCCGAATTCATGATGCGCCGTTACGATCCGGCCATGCGCACGGTCAAAAGCGCCGAGAGGCGGCTGGAAAGCATGACCCACCGGGCGACTCGCGCCGCCGACCTTCTGCGCACGCGGGTCGAGGTGGGACGTTCGGCGCAGAACCAGCAGTTGCTGGAAAGCATGAACAAACGCGCCGAATTGCAGCTGCAACTGCAAAAGACAGTCGAAGGATTGTCCGTTGTGGCGATCAGCTACTACGCTGTTTCGCTGGCGGGGTATCTCCTGTACCCGGTCGGGGAAATATTGGGGATCAGCAAGGGGATGCTGACCGCCCTTGTGACCCTGCCAGTGGTGGCGGTGGTCTTTTTGATGATCCGGCGCATCCGTCATCACGCCGAGGGTGAGGGTGGCGGACCCGACCTGTGACGGCGCGCCTCTGACAACGCGTCCGACACAATAAAAAGAGGGCATCGCCTGCGCCGGGAGTGGTGGCGCGGGCAATGCCCTCTTTCCCCTCCTGCCCGAAGGGGGGGCGAAGTCTGGGGCTACTCTGCCGGGTGCAAGGCGGCGCGCGGGGCACCCGCCAGCACCATGTTGGTCAGCAGTGCGCCCGCGACGATGGCCGCCAGCGCCAGCAGCGCGGCGATGGAGAGGGTCGGCACACCGGACAGGCCCGCGCCCACCGTGCAGCCGCCCGCCAGCACGCCACCGACACCCATCAGCGATGCGCCTGCAAGGTATCGGCCAGTCTCGGACGGAGAGGAAAAGCTCTGCCACTGGAACCGGCCTGCGGCCAGTGATGAGGCAAACGCACCCAGCAAGACGCCACCGACAAGTCCCACGCCAAAGCCCGCGGGGATCGAGGTCGAGGCAACGGTCCAGAACAGCGTGTCCGACCAAGTCGAGGTAAAGGCGAGGCTTTCCATCGCGATCGGGTCAAAGTCGTCATACAGGATGAACCCGGTGCCAACCCAGCCAAGCGGGACGAGCAGGCCGATCAGCACGGCCCCGGTCAGCGCCTGCCAGCGGTTGCCCGACCGCGCGGCATAGACCAGGGCGGCTGCGGCCAGAAGCGCGGTCCAGACTGCGGCACCGCCCGGCAGGGCGGCAAGGCTGGTGGTTTCACCCAGCGGCAGCGTCACCTCGGCGAGCGTGGTGCGGATCGGCGCAAGCACGCCCTTGAGCGTTGCATGCGCGACCACGGCAAAGACGGCCAGAACGGTCAGCGCCCGCAAGTTGCCGGACCCGGTCAGGACCGTCAGCCGCGAAACACAGCCACGGGTCAGCACCATGCCTGCGCCGAACAGGACGCCACCGATCAGGATCGCGGCAACCGGCAGGTCAGATGTCAGAAAGCGGTGATCGCCAAAGCTGATCCAGTCCATGGCCACGGCGGCCTGCGTGCCCAGCAGGGCAAAGGCAAGAGCGGTCAGCCAGACACCCAACGCGGCCCGGCGATCCTCACCGACAAGACCGCGACGCAGGCAAAAGCGGGTACGTTCGGCCAGCAGGCCAAAGCCGACCCCAAGAATGAGCGCGAACCAGACCACCACTTGCGGTGCGGTCAGGTCTTCGAAACCCAGCGATTCAAACATGTCAGCCTCCGGAAACAGGAATTTTGTTCCAAATGAGGCGGCGTCGGGCGCTTGGCAAGCACATGACCCTTATGGCGCGGAATGCTCCATGGAACGATTTCCTGAAAGGACTGGCTGGGGCGGAATGGATTGACCGCATAGGCCGCCCGTCGACAGGCCGTGTTCGGCGCACCTCTAGGGCAGGCACCGGCTTATCCTTTTTTGGGGATCTGGCTATTCCAGCCGCCTCAGACACGAAAAAGGGCGGCCATAGATGGCCGCCCTTGTCCTGTTTCGCAAGAGAGTCGCTGATCAGCGGCCCCGGATTCGAGGGTCCAGCGCATCGCGCAACCCGTCGCCAACATAGTTCACCGACAGAACCGTTACCGAGATGGCGATGCCGGGCAGCAGGACGCGTTCGGGGAATTCCTCCATCCGGACCACGGCGTCGGCCAGCATCTTGCCCCATGTGGGAAAGTCAGACGGGAAACCTACGCCAAGGAACGACAGCGCCGATTCCGTGATGATCGCCGTTGCCAGACCCAGCGCCGCCGACACCATGATCGGGGACAGGACGTTGGGCAGCAGGTGGCGGCGAATGATCTTGAGCGGAGTGGTGCCGATGGACCGGGCCGCCAGAATGAATTCGCGCTCCTTGATGGCCAGGATATCGCCGCGCACGATCCGCGCCGTCGGCATCCACGAGGTGATGGCGATCATCGTCACGATCAGGATGAACATGCCGCCCTCGGGTCCAAAGTTGGCTCGCAACGGTTGTCGGAACAGGGTCACCGCCAACAGGACTAGAGGAAGGATCGGCAGCGACAGGAACAGGTCGGTTGTCCGCATCAGGAACCCATCCAGCCGCTTGAAAAAGCCAGCGGCCACGCCCACGGCCGTGCCGATCACAAGGCTGAGGATCATCGCCGCCCAGCCGACCGCCATCGACGCGCGCCCGCCCGCGATCATCTGCGCCAGTTGGTCACGCCCCAATTGGTCCGAGCCAAAGGGCTTCAACCAGCCGGTCTTGGCCCCGGAATCCCAAAGCGCGACATAGATCGGGCGAAAGTCCTTGTTGCGGATGTCGATCTTTTGCGGATCGACTTGATAGATCCACGGACCGATCAGCACGGCCAGCGTGATGAAGGTCAGAAAGCCAAGGCCGAACATCGCGCCCTTGTGCTTCCTGAACTGGTCCCAGACGTCCTTGCCACGCGATCGCGGTGGCTTGGACGGTTCCTTGTCCTGCAGCGCCTCGATGGCCTGCAAGGGCACGTCCTTGGTGACGATCACATCGTTTTGCGGGCTGTCAGTCATAGCGGATCCTCGGGTCGAGCAGGCCGTAGAGGACGTCAGCGATCAGGTTGAAGAGAACGATCAGCACGGCAAAGATGAAGGTCAGTGTCATGACCATTGGCAGGTCATTGGCGCTGAGTGCGGTGATCAGGAGCTGGCCGATACCGTTCACCTTGAACACGTTCTCGGTGATAATGGCGCCGCCGAAAATTGCAGGAATCCCCAACGCGATCACGGTGACGACCGGGATCATGGAGTTGCGGACAACGTGTACATTGACAACGATCGCCTCTGACAGGCCCTTGGCGCGGGCGGTGCGGACATAGTCCTGATTGAGGTTGTCCAGCGTCGAGGCCCGCATGTACCGCGACAGCTGGGCGGTGATCTGCAACGCCAGCACAAGCACCGGCATGATCATCTGTCCCAGCTGTACCTTGAAGCTGGCCCAGTCGGTGACCCGAAGTGTGGTATCGTAGATCGACGGGAACCAGCCTAGCTGGACAGAGAAGATCACGATCAGCAGGGGCCCGGTAAAGAAGGGCGGGATCGAAAAGCCGATCATGGTGACAAAGGTGCCGGCCTGATCAAACACCGAATATTGCCGGTAAGCGGAATAGATGCCGACGGGCAGGGCGATCAGGATGGCAACGACATAGGCGGTGCCCACAACCCACAGCGTCTGCGGAATACGCTGGATGATGATGTCCATCACCGGCGACCGCGACTGCCAGGAAATGACGCGCTGGACGCCTTCGGTCATGTTGGTGCCAAACAGCCAGTCGATAAAGACCTGTGGTTCGACCCAGAACATCTGAACCAGCCATTTCCAGTATTGCACCAGAGGCGGTTCGCCAAGGCCAAGTGCCTCGCGCATCTTTTGCTTGACCTCGTCGGGGACGGTCAACGGCACGTTGGCCATCGGATCGCCGGGGGCGAGTTGCAGCAGCATGAAGATGACAAAGCTGATGAAGAGAAGCGTCGGGATCGTCAGGACCAGACGTCGCATCGCGAATGAGAGCATCGGCGCCCCAATTTATTGCGGCACAGGGCCGAGGGGGCAGGCCGGGATCATACCCGGCCTGCGGGTGGGGCGCAGAGTGCGCCCCGGTTCACAGGATCAGTCCATCCGATACCAGTCGGCGACGTTCCACAGCTCAGAGTCCCAGACGTTCAGCTTGACGCCGCCGAGGCTGTTGGAATGCGCCGAAAGACGGCCACGGTGGACCAGCGGGATCATCGACCCACGCTCGAACGCCATGCGCGACAATTCCTTGCCGATGCGCGAACGCTCTGCCATGTCAGCGGTCTCGCTCAACTGCTTGTGCAGGGCATCGAATTCCTCGTCGCAGAAGCGGCTGATGTTCTCACCCTGCCACTGGGTTGCGGGACGCGGTGCCTTGTCGCAAAGTCCGTTTCCGAGGTAGGCCTGCGGGTCGGTGCCGTTGAAGGTGTTGGCGTACATTTCCACGTCGGCATAGAACTTCTGGAAGGTGTCGGGCGAACCCGCGTCACCACCAAAGAAGACCGAAGAGTCGACCGAACGCAGTTCGACTTCCATGCCGATCTGCTCCCACCAATCCTTGATCAGCGCCTGAAAGTCCTGACGGACGGCGTTGACAGAGGTCTGGTAAACGATCGACAGCGGCACGCCGTCCTTTTCACGGATGCCGTCGCCGTCTGTGTCGACGATACCGGCGTCATCCAGCATCTTGTTGGCACCATCGAGATCCTGCACGTCGCAGCCTTCGATCTCCACGGCAAAGGCCGCAGGCGCGGGCACCCAGGAACACGACACGCGACCGGCCTGACCATAGCCGACCTCAACCAGCAGCGGCCGGTCGATGGCCATCGACATCGCCTTGTAGACGGCGGGGTCGGACAGGAATGGGTGCGGACGGATCACCGACCGCTCATCCGGACCAAGCGCCGGATCGGGGTTGGTGTTGTTCAGCATGATGCGTTCCAGCAGCGGGCCAAACCCGGCAATTGGCACACCCTTGCCGCCTTCTTCCATCTTGGCGATGACGTCGGGGGCCAGTTGCAGGTTCCAGGCGTAGTCGAATTCGCCGGTTTCCATCACGGCCGTACCCGCCGCCGCAGCAGAGCCGCCACCCTTGAGGGTCAGGTTGGCAAAGGCGGGCTTTGCCGGATCGCGGTAATTGGTGTTGGCGACCATGGTGATCACGTCGTTCGTCTTGAACTCGGTGACGACAAACGGGCCGGTGCCAATGGGGTTGAAGTTCTGTTCGGTGCAGGTCGAGGCCGCCGCGCCGGTACAGTTCTCGAACTGGGCCATTTGCAGGATCGGGCTCTCGTTGCCGACAAAGGGACCATAGGGATTCGGGGTCGGGGAATCGAATGTGACCACGATGGTCTGGTCATCCGGGGTCTCGACTGATGTCACGCCTTCGAATTTGGTCAGCTGCGCGCAGCCGCCTTCGGGGTGGGTGCAGTACTCGTAGGTGAATTTCACATCTGCCGAGGTCACGGCAGAGCCGTCGGACCACAGCAGCCCGGGTGTGAGCTTCCATGTGATCTGGGTCAGATCCTCGCTCACGCCGCCATTTGCGACGGTGGGAACCTCGTCAACCAGCCAGGGAACCAGCGTGCCGGTTTCGTTGTAGCGGGCCAGCGGCTCGACAATCAACGATGCGGCTTCGGTGTCTTTTGTACCGCCCGACAGGAATGGGTTCAGAATCGACGGAGCCTGCCAATACAGGATCTTGACCTCGCCGTCCGAGGCGCGCTCGGCAAAAGCGGCGGGGGCCAGCGCCATTACAGCAGCGGCCCCAAGCAATAGAGACTTGAGTTTCATTGTGTCACTCCATGTTGGGCGGGACCGGCTGTCTCCTCCAGTCCCTTTGTTTATGGTGGGATAATCGGCACGCTCTCGCGACCAATGCAACCGCTGATCTGACAACGATACGCCGGAGACCCCACTCCGTCCCCATCGAAAGCAGAAGATGCACAAAATGCAAGCTTTGCCTGACGTAAAAGCACAGTGGGTCTTTACAGCGCGCGCGCTCAGCCCATAGCCTCTGGTTTCCAGAAGCTGGGGAGCGCGCAACATGCTGGATACGGCACCTGACACAGCCACCAAGGGACCAATCGCCCGGATCGAAAAGCTGCGGGTCGAGTTCCAGACCAAGGACGGCCCTGTGGTGGGGGTCGAGGATGTCAGTTTCGACATCGGGCCGGGTGAGACAGTTTGTGTCGTCGGTGAGTCCGGGTCGGGCAAATCGGTGTCCTCGCTGGCACTGATGCGGCTGGTGGAATACGGCGGCGGCGACATTGCCGGGGGCAAGTTGCTGTTTGACCGCAAGGAAGGCGGATCTGTCGATCTGCGTACCATGGACCAGCGCCACATGCGCGACATTCGCGGCAATGAGATCGGCATGATCTTCCAAGAGCCGATGACCGCGCTGAACCCGGTCTTCACCGTGGGCAAGCAACTGACAGAGGGGTTGCGTGTCCATCGTGGCATGTCGCGCAAGCAGGCCGATGCGCGCGCCATCGAGTTGTTGCGCGAGGTGCGCATCCCGGAACCCGAACGCCGCCTGACGCAGTACCCGCACGAATTGTCGGGCGGAATGCGCCAGCGGGTGGTGATTGCAATGGCCATGGCATGCAAGCCGCGCCTGCTGATCGCGGATGAGCCGACTACCGCGCTGGACGTGACCATCCAGGCAGAAATCCTCGCCCTGATGGACCGTCTGAAACGGGAAACCGGCACGGCGGTCATGTTCATCACCCATGACATGGCCGTGGTCGCCCAGATGGCGGACCGGGTAGTCGTCATGTTTCGCGGCAACAAGGTTGAAGAAGGCACTGTCGAAGAGATCTTTGAGGCCCCGCAACATCCCTATACCAAGGCGTTGCTGGCGGCGGTCCCCAAACTGGGAGAGATGACCGGCACCGACCTGCCCGAACCGATGAAACTGGTCGGCCATGACAACCAGCAAATCAAGCCGATCCCCGGCACAAATGAGCGACTGCTGACGGTCGAGGGGTTGACGACGCGCTTTCCGGTCAAGGGCGGCTTCTTTCGCCGCACGGTCGCCAATGTTCACGCGGTCGAGGATCTGTCCTTTACCGTGAACAAGGGACAGACACTGAGTTTGGTGGGCGAGTCCGGTTGCGGAAAATCCACCGCCGGTCGGTCGATCCTGCGGCTGGTCGAACCGCTCAAGGGCAAGGTCGATCTAGATGGCACGGACATCATGGGTCTGTCGCAGGGCGCCCTGCGCGAGGCGCGGCGCGACATGCAGATGATCTTTCAGGACCCGTTCGCCTCGTTGAACCCGCAGATCCAGTTGGCCGATCAGGTGGCAGAGCCGATCCACAATTACGGCCTGGAAACCGGCAGCGCCGTGATGGATCACGTTGCAGGCCTGTTTGACAGGGTCGAACTGCCGCGCAGTTTCATGCGCCGCTACCCGCACGAACTGTCAGGCGGTCAGCGCCAGCGGATCGCCATTGCCCGCGCGCTTGCGCTGCGCCCCCGGTTGATCGTCGCGGATGAGGCCGTCAGCGCGCTGGATGTGTCGGTTCAGGCCCAGGTGATCAACCTGATGATGGAACTGCAAGTGGACATGGGGCTGGGCTATCTCTTTATCAGCCACGACATGGCGGTGGTCGAACGGGTCAGCCACAACGTCGGCGTGATGTACCTGGGCCGGATCGTCGAACTGGGGCCGCGCCGCGCCGTGTTCGAAGACCCGCGCCATCCCTACACCCAGGCCCTGATGAAGGCGGTGCCAATCGCCGACCCCCGCCGCCGCAAATCGGAAAAGGATCTGAACTTCAAACCGATCCCGTCGCCGATCCATTCGGTCGACTATGAGCCAGAGCCGTCGGTCTATGAAGAGGTCAGCCCCGGCCACATGGTACTGACCACCGACAGCGGGTACTGACCGCGAGGGGGACAGGGCATGGCGGGCGGGGTCCGAATCTACAGGTTTGACGGCCCGCCGCCGGTAACTCCTGACGATCCCTGCCTTGACGATGGCCCGTACCTGACAGGACTGGTGCCCGAAAACCCAAGCCTGCCATTCGGGCCGACGGATGAGATCCGCGCGGTCTTTGACCGCCATGTGCCGGATATCCGCTGGAACGCGCGGGGCACCGGATTTGCCCGTCGCGGCAAGTTTCAGATGCAGGTTGTGATGCCCTCAGGCGATAGTGGGTTCATCAGCCTCGGGCTGGACGACTACAGCACCGCCGCCGCCCTGCTGCGTTTGATCGAGGCAGAGCGCCCGGATTGGTACACGTCCTGGTTCGATGGCAAATGGCTGCGCGACACGCCCGCGCCAAAGGTGTGATGCATGCGCGCTTTGCTTGTCCTTGTGATGGGTCTGGTGATCGGATGCGGATCGCCGCCGGCCGTGCCGCAACTTGTTCCGCAACGATCCCCGGACCACCTGCGGGTCGCGACCCACAATGTGCATTTTATCCACCTGGCCCGTGAACACGGACCGTGGTCCGTGGCGGACTGGGAGGTCCGCAAACATGCGCTGGACGCGGTGTTCAAGGAGGCAGACGCCGACCTGATGGCCTTTCAGGAGATGGTGAGCATCGGCCCGGACGCCGACCGCAGCACCAATCTTGCGCGCGACTGGCTTCTGGCGCGCAACCCCGACTACGCCGTGGCGGCCAGCGGTGACTGGCGACGCTTTCCGACACGACAGCCAATCTTCTACCGGACGGACAGGCTGCGGGTGATCGACCAGGGATGGTTCCTGCATGAACCGCCCGACGTGATCGCGAAAGAGCGCAGGATGCGCGGTTTTTGGCTATATTATTCGTCCTGGGCGGATTTTGAGGATCGGCGCGGGCAACGTCTGCGCGTCTACAACGTCCATTTCCATTTCCACAGACCAGCCAGGCGGCGACATGCGGCCCGGACGGTTCTGGCGCATATGGCTCCTGTGTTGTCACGGGGCGTGCCCGTGTTGGTGATGGGAGACATGAATGCTCTGTCCGGTTGGCGGACGGTGGATATCCTGCGCGGCGGCGGGTTTTCTGCGGTCGAGCCACGCTCTGCCAGCTTTCACTTCAACCGGGGCCTGCACCTGTTCGGCCCGATTGACCGCATAGCGAGTACCCCGGATTTGACCGTTTCGGCCGGTCCTTGGGCGGTTCGCGGCAGGCGGGTGGGCGACTGGCCCTCTGATCATTACCCGGTGGTTGCGGACTTGACGCTTCCATGACAGGCATGGTGCATCCGCCCGCAAAACAATGAGGTTGCTCTTGCCCGAGGTGCTGTCCCCCCGTGCGCTGCTGGAAAAACTGGTGAGCTTTCCCACCGTCAGCCGCGATACCAATCTGCCATTGATCGACTGGGTGCAGGACTATCTTGCCAGCCATGGCATTGACGCGCATCGGCACGTCAAACCCGACGACCCGCAAAAGGCGGCGATCTTTGCCCATGTCGGGCCGCAAGAGACGGGGGGCGTGATCCTGTCAGGCCATACGGACGTGGTGCCCGTGGATGGTCAGGACTGGCATTTCGACGCGTTTGCCGTGACCGAAAAGGACGGCAAATTGTTCGGACGCGGCACCACCGACATGAAGGGGTTTGACGCGCTGGCGATCTGGGCGCTGGTCGAGGCACACAGACGCGGCGTCTCGCGGCCATTGCAACTGGCCCTGTCCTACGATGAGGAAATCGGCTGTACCGGCGCGCCGCCCTTGATCGAGGCGATGCAGGTTCTGCCGCGCGCCTCGGACGTGATCGTGGGGGAGCCGACGATGATGAAGGCCGTCACCGGCCACAAGGGCGGGGTGAATTTCTGGGTCCATGTTCATGGCTTTGAGGTGCACAGTTCTCTGCTGCACACCGGTGTCAGCGCGATCATGTGGGCGGCCAAGATGATCGACTGGGCGAACCAGATGAACGCCGATCTTCAGGCGGCCGACCCTGTGGGCATGGCGGGTTTGTTCGATCCGCCTTATACAAATGTCCACGTCGGCATGATCCATGGCGGAACCGCGCATAATATCAGCGCCAAGGACTGTGAGTTCGGTCTTGGCTACCGGGTCGTGCCGGGTGAGACGCTGGATCAATGGCGCCGTCTGACGACGGACAAGATGGCCGAGTTGAATGCCGAGATGCAGGCAATCCGCCCCGAAACCGGTTTTGAGCTGATCGAAAAGTTCGAACTGCCGCCTTTTGCCCCGGAAGACGACAACACCGCCGAGGCGCTGGTGCGCGCGATCACGGGCGACAATTCGGAGAACTTTGTCAGCTACGGCACCGAGGCCAGCCACTTTCAGCAGGCGGGCTACAAGACGGTGGTCTGCGGCCCCGGCAGCATCAACGTGGCGCATCAGCCGGATGAGTATATCACCCTCGCCCAGTTTCAGGACGGGCAAAGGTTCATGGAGCACCTGTTGGAGCGTCTGGCCTGAGGCGGGCGCAGGGGGCGCTGCCCCCTCGGCCTGCGGCCTCACCCCCGGAGGTATTTTGACCAAGAAGAAGCTGTAAGTCTGCGCAATGCGCAAACAAGGAGTTGGCATGTCATTTCCATTCCGCGACGACGGCCCTGTCGAGTTTTCCGCACAACTGCCCGAGGCGGCGGATCTTGTCGTCATCGGTGGCGGGGTGATCGGGGTCAGTACAGCGCTGTTTGCGGCGCGGCGCGGGCTATCCGTTGTCCTGCTGGAAAAGGGGCGGATCGCGGCGGAGCAAAGCTCGCGCAACTGGGGCTGGATCCGCGTACAGGGCAGGGATCTGGCCGAGATCCCCATCGCGCTGGAGGCGCAAGATCTGTGGCGCGAACTGGATGTGGCCAGCCATGGGCGGCTGGGGACGCGGACCACCGGGGTCACCTATCTTGCGCGCACGGCAAGTGAGCTTGGGGCCTTTGAGGCCTGGCTGGCAGAGGCGCGCGGTCTGGGCGTGTCCAGCGAGATGTTGGGGCGCACGGCCATGTTGCGGCATCTGGGCTATCCGCGCGCCGCGTGGATGGGCGCGTTGCACACCCCGACCGACATGGTGGCAGAACCTTGGGCGGCGGTTCCCGAGCTTGCCCGGTTGGCCCGCGCCGAGGGGGCCACACTCATTGAACGCTGTGCCGCGCGCGGGTTGGACCGGCAGGCGGGGAGGATCGCCGGAGTGGCCACCGAGGCCGGACGGATCAGGACAAGCGCGGTGGTGCTGGCGGGCGGCGCGTGGTCGTCTCTGTTCCTGCGCCGGCATGGCGTGGATATCCCCCAACTTTCTGTGCGCTCCACGGCAATGGCGACGCACCCGGTGCACCGGGTGGTCGATGTCGCGGCGGTCGATGATCGACTTGCCTTCCGCCCGCGCGCCGACGGCGGCTATACCTTGGCGCCGTCGGCCTTTGCGGAACTGTCCCTTGGCCCTGACGCCTTGCGCCATTTGCGGCATTACCTGCCCTTGGCGTTGTCGGGGGAATTCGACGTGCGTCTGCGGCGCCCGCAGCCTGCTAATTGGCCGGATGCCTTTTCGACCCCGCGTCACTGGAGCGGGGCAGAGCAAAGCCCGTTTGAGCGGTTGCGCATTCTGGACCCCGGACCGAACGTGGCGAAACTGGCCGAGGTCACGCAGCGGTTCGGCGCGCATTTTCCCGACCTCGACCGCATCGACATGCAGGCGGGGTGGGGTGGCATGATAGATGTCTTGCCGGACATCGTGCCGGTGGTGGACCGCGTGGCGGCGCTGCCCGGGTTGACGGTTTGCACCGGCATGTGCGGGCATGGTTTTGGCGCGGGGCCGGGATTTGGCCGGGTGGCGCTGGATCTGGCTACGGGCGGTGACCCGGGTCATGATCTCAGCCGTTTTCGCATCGGTCGCTTTTTTGATGGCAGTCCTTTGCGCCCGGGACCGAACCTGTGAAATCCGCCTCGGTCGTCTTGAACCCGCCGATGCGACGCGTATTCTCTGATAAAAGGCAACTTACCTTTGGGGCGGCTTTTGCCGCGTTGCACCTGATTGACTGACACGGTCTGCATGTGACGCGCCAACCGAACCGGGGGCGCGGGACACGGCCCAGACCTGAAACCGGAAAGGAAACTCCATGCCCGTCAAGAACCGCTTTGCCGAATTGCAGGATGAAATCACCGCTTGGCGGCGCGACCTGCACGAGAACCCGGAAATCCTGTTTGAGACGCATCGCACCTCTGCGTTGGTGGCGGAAAAACTCAAGGATTTTGGATGTGACGAGGTCGTGACCGGCATTGGCCGAACCGGCGTCGTGGGTGTGATCAAGGGGCGACAGAACGGATCTGGCCGGGTGATCGGCCTGCGCGCTGACATGGACGCGCTGCCGATCCATGAGCAGACCGGGCTGGACTATGCCTCCAAGACCGATGGGGCGATGCACGCCTGCGGCCATGACGGCCATACGGCCATGTTGTTGGGCGCGACCAAATATCTGTCTGAGACGCGGAATTTCGACGGCACCGTCGTGGTGATCTTTCAGCCCGCCGAAGAAGGCGGCGGTGGCGGCAAGGAAATGTGCGACGACGGCATGATGGATCGTTGGGCCATTCAGGAAGTGTACGGAATGCACAACTGGCCGGGCAAGCCGGTGGGCAGCTTTGCCATCCGCGAAGGCGCGTTCTTTGCCGCAACTGACCAGTTCGAGATCGCCCTCGAGGGGTTGGGCGGCCATGCGGCCAAGCCACATGAGACTGTGGATACCACTGTCATGGCCTCCACTCTGGTATTGGCGCTGCAAACCATCGCCTCGCGCAATGCGGACCCTGTGGATCAGGTGGTGGTCTCTGTCACCAGCTTTGAAACCTCGTCCAAGGCGTTCAACGTGATCCCGCAACGGGTGCATCTAAAGGGCACCGTGCGCACCCAGTCGACCGAAATGCGCGATCTTGCGGAAAAGCGGATCAAGGAGATGTCGGCTGGTGTGGCGACGACCTTTGGCGGCACTGCGGATGTCACCTATCACCGAGGGTATCCGGTCATGGTCAACCATCCCGAGCAGACAGAGTTTGCCCGTGACGTGGCGCGCGCGGTGTCGGGCGATGTCGATGAGGCCCCGCTGGTCATGGGCGGTGAAGACTTCGCCTTTATGCTCGAAGAGCGGCCGGGGGCTTATATCCTGGTCGGCAATGGCGACACTGCCATGGTGCATCACCCCGAGTACAATTTCAACGACGAGGCGATTCCGGCGGGCTGTTCCTGGTGGGCAGAGATTGTCGAGCGGCGCATGCCGGTCGCGTCCTGATTGGAATGGCGGGCGGGCCGATGACTATGGCGCCGCCCACCAGCCTTAGTTGGATTCTGTGACGGATCAAACTTCGGCTTTTTTACGAGGTTTGCGGGCGGCTGCGGGTTTCGCGGCCGCCATTGTCTTGGTGGCTGCCTTGGGTTTTGCCGCGGTCGCGGCGCGGGTGGGTTTGGCGGCGGCCTTGGCGCGCGGCTTGCGCGCAGGTTTGGCGGCGACCGTGGCCGAGGCGGTCAGCGCCTCGGTCGCGCGAAACCAATGGTCGCGGTCCTGACCTTCGGGGCGGCCTTCTTCCAGCCAGAGGAAAAAGGCGGCCTGGGCGATCTGGGCGTTGTCGAGTTGCGGGGTGCTCATGGGGTGCTCCGATTGCGGTACTTTAGTTAGCGCTAACGGATCTACGGAGAATGCTGCACCTGCGCAATACGGGGGGCCGGCCGATACGGCACCGCGTGTCCCTACCGCATCACTTGGCCCTGCCAGAGCAGGCTGTCCCCCCGCGCCGGGGGGACAGAGGTCTGTCAAACGGCGCGGGGGCCGTCCCGTATCAGACGATCCGCAGCAGCAGATCGCGCGTGTTTGCGGCGGTCATTTCGACTGGGTTGCCGCCGGTGCTGGGGTCCGACAGCGCCCCGGCAACAATGCGGTCGATATCGGGGTTTTCGATCCCCAATCCGGCCAGCGACTTGGGAATACCCATGCTGTCGTTCAGATCGTCGACAAACCCGCAGAACCCGTCAAATCCACCGTCGATGCCCAAGTAGTTGGCCGCCTGTACCAAAACATCCGTGATCGCCGGTTTGTTGAACTGCAAGACCGCAGGCATGCAGACCGCGTTCGTGGTGCCGTGGTGGGTGTGATAGATCGCGCCGATGGGGTGCGACAAGGCATGGATCGCGCCAAGACCTTTTTGAAAGGCGGTGGCCCCCATGGCGGCGGCCGACATCATCTGTGCGCGTGCCTCAAGGTCCGTGCCATCCGCGTAGGCGCGGGGCAGGTAGTCCTTGACCAGCCGCATGCCTTCCAGCGCGATGCCCTGTGACATCGGGTGGTAGTGCGGTGAACAGAACGCCTCGACACAGTGGGCAAAGGCATCCAGCCCGGTGCCTGCGGTGATGAATTTCGGCATCCCCACGGTCAGTTCCGGGTCGCAGATCACCACCGAGGGCAGGAACTTGGGGTGAAAGATGATCTTCTTCTGCTCGGTTTCCGAATTGGTGATGACCGACGCGCGGCCCACTTCTGACCCGGTGCCTGCCGTGGTCGGCACGGCCACGATGGGCGCAATGGCGTCGGCGTCGGCGCGGGTCCACCAGTCGCCGATGTCCTCGAAATCCCACAGGGGACGGGTCTGACCCGCCAGAAAGGCCACCAGTTTGCCCAGATCGAGGCCAGAGCCGCCGCCAAAGGCGACCACACCATCATGCCCGCCTTCCTTGAAGGCGCGCACACCGGCTTCGGCGTTCTTTTCATTGGGGTTGGGGTCAACGTCGGCAAAGATCGCGCGGCCCAGACCGGCGGCCTCCAGCAGGTCCAGCGTCTTGGTGGTGATCGCCATGTCCTTCAGGCCACGGTCCGTCACCAGCAGGGGTTTGGTGATCCCGGCGGCGGTGCAGGCCACGGCGATTTCAGAGATACGGCCCGCACCGAAACGGATGGCGGTGGGGTAAGACCAGTTTGCGGTAAGAGACATAGGCTCAGGCCTTCTTCAGATGGTAGGATTTTGGGCGGGTCAGGTTGTGATAGCCGATGATCGACAGGCCACCACCGCGGCCCGTGTCCTTGCACCCGGTCCAGCACAGACCGGGATCAAGGTAGTCGGCGCGGTTCATGAATACCGTTCCGGTTTCGATTTGGTCGGCAATCACTTCGGCCCGCGCGGCATCGCGGGTCCAGACAGCAGCCGTCAGGCCAAAGTCGCTGTCGTTCATCAGACGGATCGCCTCGGCGTCGTCCTTGACCGGCATGATGCCAACCACGGGGCCAAAGCTTTCTTCGCGCATCACGCGCATGTCGTGGGTGACATTGGTCAAGATCTGCGGCGTCAAGTAGGCGCCGCCATCATCCTCGGAAAAGGTGTCGATATGGGCGGTGGCTCCGGCGGCGATCGCCTCTGCCGTCTGGGCGCGGACCTCATCGGCAAAGCGTTTGTGCGCCATCGGACCGATTGTCGTCTCGGCGTCCAGCGGATTGCCCAGCTTATAGCCGCGCACGATGGCAACGGCCTTTGCCAAAAAGGCGTCAAAGTGTTGTTCGGCGACGTAAATCCGTTCGATGCCGCAGCAGCATTGGCCGGAGTTGAACATCGCGCCGTCGATCAGCGTGTCGACGGCAGCGTCCAGATCGGCGTCGTCGCAGACATAACCGGGGTCTTTGCCGCCCAGTTCCAGCCCGATGCCGGTGAACGTCCCGGCAGCGGCGCGCTCCATCGCCTTGCCGCCGCCGACAGAGCCGGTGAAGTTCACAAAGCCAAAGGATTTCGCGGCGATCAGGTCAGTGGTGGTCTGGTGGTCCAGAAACACGTTCTGAAACACATCCTGAGGAATGCCCGCTGCGTGAAATGCTGCCGCCAGACGTTCGCCCACCAGCAAGGTCTGGCTGGCATGTTTCAGCATCACCGCGTTGCCCGCGATCAGCGCAGGCGCGACCGTGTTGATGGCGGTCATGTAGGGGTAGTTCCACGGCGCCACGACCAGAACAACGCCATGTGGCACACGTTTGATCACGCGGCGAAAGGCATCGCTGTTTTCGATCTCGATATCGGCCAGCGCCTCTTGGGCGATGTCGGCCATATAGGTCGCGCGTTCGTTGAAACCGCCAAATTCGCCGCCGTAGCGGACGGGGCGGCCCATCTGGTGGGCCAGCTCTGGCACGATCTCATCGTTCATCTCGCCGATTTTTGCGACGCCGGCCTGAACCAGCGCAATGCGCTCTGCCAGCGGTCTGGCGGCCCATGTGGTCTGCGCTTCCTTGGCACGGTTCACCGCGTCGCGGGCGGTGTCAAAGGTGAGTGTGTCACGCTCGGCATAGACCGAGCCATCAATGGGAGAGATACAGCGGATCATATAGCTTCCTTGTGGACGGGTTGGCCCAGAATGAACAGAAACGGGCCATGGATGACATGCATTTCGCGCTGTCCGTAGGGTTGGTCAAACGGGGCGCGAAAATGATCATGTGGCAGGGCCTCCAGCGCGGTCTGATGCGCCGTGTGGAACGCCTCTACGTTATCGACATCGATGTACAAGACCAATTGACGGGCCGGATCATCCATATCGGCATCTGGAGGGGCGTTGATCAGGCGCAACGTCGCGGTGTCGAGGTGGCAATAGGCGCTGCGGTCGTCCCGGTGCGCGACGTCAAACCCCAGACAATCGCGCAGAAACGCCCGCGCGGCATCGCTGTCCGCCACCGGCAAGCAGGGTGTGGCGCGCAGGGCCTTCATGCCCGTTCAAAGCCGCGCGCGATTTCCCAGTCGGTGACGACGCGGTCAAACTCTTCCTGCTCCCATTCGGCGCAACGGGTGTAGTGATCGATCACCGCGTCGCCGAACGCCTCACGCAGAAAGGCCGATCCGCGCAGAGTTTCGGTGGCGGCGCGCAGGGTTTGCGGGATGTCCTGCGCCTTGGCGTCTTCATAGATGTCGCCCCGTGTGGGCGGGGACAGGTCCATCTTGTCCTCGATCCCCTTGATCCCGGCGGCCAGCATGGCGGCCTGCGCCAGATAGGGGTTTAGGTCAGAGCCACCGATGCGGCATTCGACGCGCACACCCTTGGACCCTTCGCCACACAGTCGGAACCCGGCGGTGCGATTGTCCACCGACCAGACGGTTTTTGTGGGCGCAAAGGTGCCTTTTGCAAAGCGTTTGTAGCTGTTGATGTAGGGGGCCAGGAAAAAGGTGTAATCCGGCGCATAGGCGATCACGCCCGCCATGTAGTGTTTCATCAACTGCGACATGCCCAGATCGGCGTCCTTGTCGAAAAACATCGGCGCGCCGTCCTGCCACAGCGACTGGTGAACATGGCTGGACGAGCCGACCTTGTCATGGTGCCACTTCGGCAAAAAGCTGGCCGCGCGCCCGTGTTGCCATGCGATCTCCTTGACGGCGTTTTTGGCGATGGTGTGGTGGTCGGCACAGTCGAGCGCCTCGGCGTAGCGGATGTTCAGCTCTTCTTGACCCGTCTCAGCCTCACCCTTGGAATTTTCAATCGGCAGGCCAGCGGCGAACAGATGGTTGCGGATCGGGCGCATCACGCCTTCTTCCTTGGTGGTCTGCAGGATGGCGTAATCTTCGTTGTAACCGCTGATCGGGGTCAGATCGCGGAACCCGCCTTTGCGGATGTCGTCAAAGGACTGTTCGAACAGGAAGAACTCCAACTCGGTCGCCATCATGGCGTCATAGCCCAGGGTTTTCAGCCGGGCGATCTGGGTCTTTAGCATCTGGCGCGGCGAATGAGGCACAGGCGCGTGGGTTTGGTGGTCAAGTACGTCGCACAGCACCATGGCGGTGCCTTCCAGCCACGGTAGCAGGCGGATGGTCGACAGGTCCGGCGCCATGATGTAATCGCCATAGCCCTTTTCCCAGCTGGAGGCGGCATAGCCCTCAGGCGTGGCCATTTCCAGATCCGTGGCCAGCAGGTAGTTGCAGCAATGCGTTTCCTTGAAACTGGTCTCGACAAAGTTCACCGCATGGAACCGTTTTCCCATCAGCCGACCCTGCATATCGGGGAAACAGGCCAGAACGGTGTCGATTGTACCGCTTGCCACGGCCTCTTTCAGACCGTCGAACGTCAGATTTCCAGCCATGTGGTCATGCCCTCTTCATGGTGAAGCACCCCCGCAAGGCGAGGGTGCATATGGTCGTGTTGTAGGAGCGCTTATTCGAAGTTGTACGGTGCGCCCGCCTGGTTGATGACGGAGTTGTATTCCTTGAAGATGTTGACGATCTTCTGGTGGACTTCGCCTTCTTCGGCCACTTCTTCCCAGAACTCCTTGGCGGCGGCCTCGACCTCTGCCCACTCAGCGGCGGGTACCGACCGCAGCGCCAGCTTGTCGCCATTGGCGCGCAGGGCTGCTTCGCCGCCCCAGTACCACTGGTTGCGGTAGGTGTGACCGGCCTCTGTCGCGGCCATCACCACGGATTTGAGGTGGTCCGGCAGTTCGGCCCAGCGTTCCTCATTGACGAACCACGACCCGATCCATGCGCCGGAGATGTTGTTGGTCAGGAAGTAGTCGGTCACATCCGCCCAGCCGACGGTGTAATCCTCGGTGATGCCGGACCACGCCATGCCGTCCAACTCACCGGTCTGGACCGCCACTTCGGCGTCCTCGTAGGGAATGTTCACCGGCACCACGCCAAATTTCGACAGGAAACGGCCCGCCGTGGGGAAGGTATACAGCTTTAGCCCGTCGAGATCGGCGACGCTGGTGATTTCCTTTTTGGTGTTGAAGTTGCAGGGGTCTTGACCCGCAGCCGACAGCCATTTGACGCCGACCTTGGCGTATTCCTCTTCCCAGATCTCTTTCAGGCCGTACTGGTTGAACAGCACGGGCACGTCGAGGATGTGTTTGGTCGCAAAGGGGAAATAGCCGCCGAACTGGCGCAGCGGCGTGGGCGAGGCCATGGAATCGTCGTCGGAATGCACGCCGTCGATGGTGCCGCGTTGCAGCGCCTGAAACAGCTCTCCGGTGGGGACGATCTGGTCGGCGTAGAACAATTCGACCTCAAGCTCGCCGTTGGAATTGGCGTTGATGTAGTCGATGACCGGCTTGGTCACATGTTCACCCAATGCGCCGCCTGCATAGGTCTGAAAGCGCCATTTGATGGCCGATTGCGCCTTGACGACGGTGGGGCTGGCCAGGGCGGCTGCGCCGCCGATCCCGGCGGTGGTCAGGAACTTGCGTCTTGTGGTCATGGTCGTGTCCTCTCTGTTGAAGCTCTTCTCAAATTGCGTCCCTTGGCCGGGATCTCTTGGGTTGTTAATTTCCGTAGACGTATCCCGGCAGCCAAAGGGCCAGTTCCGGGAAGGCCATGATGGTGGCCAGTGCGACAATCATCACCAGAACAAACGGCAGGATAGACCCGTAGATGTCGCGCAGCGTGATTTCCGGCGGGGCCATCGCGCGCATCAGGAACAGGTTATAGCCAAACGGCGGCGTCATGTAGGCAATCTGCGTGGTGATCGTATAAAGCACGCCATACCAGATCAGATCAAAGCCCAGTTCACCCACCAGCGGCACATACAGCGGGGCGACAATCACCAGCATGGCGGTGTCGTCCAGAAAGGTGCCCATCAGGATAAAGCTGAGCTGCATCAGGATCAGGATCATCCACGGGCTGAGGCCCAGTTTTTCGGTGAACAGCGACTCAATCGCCTTGACCGCGCCCAGCCCGTCGAACACCGCCCCAAAGGCCAGCGCGGCAAGGATGATCCACATGAACATGCAGGAGATGCCCAGCGTCTTGCGCACGCTTGTCTCAAACACCTCGCGCGTCATGCGTCCCTTGAGCACGGCGGCCAGAAAGGCGGCAATCGCCCCGATGGCAGAGCTTTCGACCAGCGATGTCCAGCCGTTCACGAATGGCACCATCATGGTGAAGAAAATGAACAGCGGCAGCAGACCGGCCCCCAGCAGCCGAATCTTTTCGCCCATCGGCATGGCGCGTTCCTCGGGCGGCAGGATGGGGCCAAGCGCGGGGTTCAGGCGGCAGCGGATCACGATGTAAATCACGAACATTGCTGCCATCATCAGCCCCGGCACCACACCGGCCAGCCACAACTGCCCCACAGGTTGCCGCGCGATCATCGCGTAGAGCACCAGCACAACAGAGGGTGGCACAAGGATTCCCAGCGATGACCCGGCCTGAATGACCCCCGTCACCATGCGTTTGTCGTATCCGCGTTTGAGCAGTTCGGGCAGGGCGATGGTGGCCCCGATGGCCATGCCCGCCACGGAGAGGCCGTTCATGGCGGATATCAGCACCATCAACCCGATGGTGCCCACCGCTAGACCGCCGGACAACCCGCCCATCCAGACATGGAACATCTTGTACAAGTCGTCGGCAATCCGCGATTCACTCAGGATGTAGCCCATGAAGATGAACATTGGCAGCGTCAGCAGCGGATACCATTTCATCAGCTTGATCGCGGCGGCAAAGCCAAGGTCAAACCCGCCCCGATCTCCCCAGAGGAAAAAGGCGGCAATCACGGCGACAAACCCGATAGCGCCAAACACGCGCTGGCCGGTCAGCAGCATCAGCATCATCGAGGAAAACATCAGCGCGGCGATCAGTTCATAAGACATCAGAGCTTGTCTCCCATGTCGTGTCCCTGAATGCGCAGGATGTCCTTGAAGAACTCAGAGATCGCCTGCAACAGCATTAGAAAGATGGCCAGAACCATGATGGATTTGATCGGCCACATGTAGGGCCGCCAGACCGAAGAGCTGCGCTCACCGCCGTATTTCAGCGAATACATCAGGCTTTCCCAGCCACCCCAGAGCAGAAAGACTAGGTAGACGATCAGGAACAGCACCGTCATCGCGTCGATCTGCGCCTTTCGGCGGTCGGACCATTCGCCATACATCAGATCCATCCGCACGTTTGATCCCATCTGGATCGAATAGGGACCGCCCAGCATGTAATAGGCCACCATGGCGAACTGGGCCATTTCCAGCGTCCAGAGCGAGGGCAGAAAAAACGTCTTGGAGATCGAGGACCACAGCAGGATCCCCATCATCACAAAGATGCCGTACATCATGACCCGCCCGATGCGGCGGTTCATGCTGTCCACGACCCGGACAAAGCCGCGCATCAGGCTGGTCATGCCTTGGCCTCAACCTGTTTGAGGGCCTGCGATACCCATTCGGCAAGGGTCGCAGCCATGTCGGTCTGTGCAGCCTCATCGGCGATCAGGTCGTTGCGGATCTCCAGCATCACGTTGAGATATCCATGGGGCAGGGCGTGTTCCTTGAGAGTGTGGGTGACGCCATCGCCAGGGCCATAGGGTTCATTCCGCCGCACGGCGCGGGAGGTGTGGTGGGCCGCAAGCCCAAGCATCGCATCTGCAAGGCGGGCATCGCTGTCATGCAGGATACCAATTTCCACGTCGCGGGTCTTGCCGTGGTACACGGGTGTAAAGCTGTGAATCGTCACCAGAATGGGCGCTGTCCGCGCTGCAATCACAGCCGCCAGCGCCTCCCGGAATGGGGTATAGTAGGTGGCGACACGGTCAGACCGTTGCGCCGCGCTCAGGCCTTGATTCCCCGGCACATCGACGATTTCGCTGCGCGCGGGCATCGCGTCGGGCGCTTCGGGGGGACGGTTGCAATCATAGACAAGCCGCGAGGTTTTCGAGGCAACCAGCGCAGCGTCCAGCAGGGCCGCCATCTCTGTCGCCACAGCCATTGCACCGGGATCCCAGACCACATGGCTGTGCAGCGCGTCGGCAGCTAGGCCCAGATCGCCAAACGCCTGCGGAATATGCGCACTGGCATGTTCGCAGACGATAACGACCGGCGACGCCGCCTGCGCGTTTCGCACATCGACCATATCGTTCATCAAGGCATCGTCACGGTGATTCATCGCGCCCCCTACCTGAGAAAAACTCTTGCCAAGCCGTCCGTCTGTCAACAGAATTGTGAAAAATTTATCACAGGCCCGTGTGCTCTGGTATATTTGTGGTCAAAATGAGGTGCCGCCGATGACGGATAAAGACCGCACCATTTCGGATCGCATCCAGAAGCAGCTGGATGACATGACCCGGGCGGAGCGGCAGTTGGCGCTGTCGATTCTGGAAAACTACCCCGCCTCCGGGCTGGGCCCCCTGGCGGCGCTGGCCAAGGGGGCCAATGTCTCTGTGCCCACCGTGGCGCGCATGGTGCAAAAGCTGGGCTACAAGGGCTATCCCGATTTTCAGACCGACCTGCGGGATGAGCTGGGCGCCATTGCCAAGGGACCGATTGCCAAACACGAAACATGGGCCGGGGCGGCCCCGTCGGAACATATCCTGAACCGCTTTACCGACGCGGTGATCGACAACATCCGCAACACTCTGGCCCATATCGACCCCGCCGCCTTTGATCGGGCCTGCGCGCTGGCCGCAGACCGGGACCGGCATCTGTACATCGTGGGCGGCCGGATCACCCATACGCTGGCCGAATACATGTTCCTGCATATGCAGGTCATCCGTCCCAATCTGACGCATGTACAATCCACCTCGAATACATGGCCGCACTACCTGCTGAATGCTGCAGAGGGGGATGTGTTCATCATTTTCGACGTCAGACGGTATGAGAACAACACCCTGAAGCTGGCGGAAATGGCCCGCGCACGGGGGGCAAAGATCGTGCTGTTCACCGATCAGTGGCGCTCTCCCGTGCATCGGCTGGCGGACATCAGCCTGACCAGCCGGATCATCGTGCCATCGGCATGGGATTCGCTGGCCACGCCGATGTTGTTGGTCGAAACCATGATCTCGGCAGTTCAGACGCTCAATTGGGACGACACCAAGGGGCGGATGCAGGAATTGGAAGATATCTTTGACCAGACCAAGCTGTTTCGCAAGTTCACCTGACCCGGGTCTACGGTCTGGTGGTTTCCATTGATTTGTGAAGACGGATGCCCCACACAGACTCATTGACGCTGGTCACAGCGGACATGCCCGACACTTGTCATGATCTCCGGCTGCCAGTCAGGCGCCATCGTTGTCATGGACCAAAGGCCCGATTTGGCTGCAACATGAGACTGGGGCCCATGACACGACGTTCCGCATCACGCGAGGCTGCGACGGTGGCCATTGATCCGCTGCCCGTTCGGGCCCTCAAGCGCACGACACTGATCGTGCTAGGGCCGTTTTATTTCGGGTTCATCGGTTTTGTGCCGCTGCTGTGCGCCCGGCGAAAGGGCTTTTCCGGGTGGTATTGGCGGTTGGTCAAACGGGCCTGTTCGCGGCTCTTGCGGTTGCTCAGCATCCGGGCGGATATGTCGAAGGCAGACAGACAGGCGCTGGGCGACGACACCGACAGCCTCATCGTGATCAACCACCGCAGCCATCTGGACGGCTTCGTGCTGATGGACGTGGTGCCGGACAAAAAATGGTTCACCTTTGCCGCCAAGAAAGAGCTGTTTGAGACCCCCTTGCTGCGCACCGGGTTCACCGGCGCCGGGCTGGTCGAGATTGACCGAAAGAGCGGCAAGCTTGCGTTGGAGACCCTCAGCGCGGCGGTGCGGACCATGCCCGCGCGGCGGTCCGTGGTGCTGTTTCCCGAAGGCACACGCGCGCGATCCGACACGCTGGGCACGTTCAAGGCGGGGGCGGTTCTGGTGGCCAGGGAAACCGGCCGCACCATCCGCCCAATTGTCATTCGCGACTCTGACTTGTTGTTGCCACGGGGCACGTTCATCCCGCGCAGCGGTACAGTTCGTGTGGATGTCTTGCCGCCTTTCATCTGCGATCCGACCGTGAGCGTGGATGAGGATCTTGACCGGCTCCGTTCGGCCATGCTGGCTGTGTTCGAGACACCGTAGGATACGTTTCCCGGTCGAGGCACAACGCGGCCTCTGCTAGGGTTTCAACCGACAGGGCAGATGATGGAGGCGCAGGGCATGGACATTCTGGTCAAGGGCGGCGTGCTGGCGGATGGCAGCCGCGCGGATGTTGCCATTGCGGGCGGGATCATCACCGCCGTAGAGCCGAGGATCACGGCACAGGCGGGGGAGGTCATCGACGCCACGGGCAAACTGATCAGCGCGCCCTTTGTCGATGCGCATTTTCACATGGACGCGACGCTCAGCTATGGGCGGCCCCGGGTGAATGCCTCTGGCACGCTGCTGGAGGGGATCGCGCTGTGGGGCGAGCTGAAACAGCAGCAGACGCGCGAAGATATTGTGGCCCGCGCTTTGGACTATTGTCGGCAGGCGGTGGGGCAGGGCGTGCTGGCGATCCGCAGCCATGTGGATGTGACCGATCCGAATTTCCGCACCGTCGAGGCGCTGCTGGAGGTGCGACAGCGCGTGCGTGACGTTCTGGATCTGCAACTGGTCGCCTTTCCGCAGGACGGTTGGTACCGCGCGCCGGGGGCAGAGGCGCAGGTGATCCGCGCGCTGGATGCGGGCGTTGACGTGGTCGGCGGCATCCCGCATTTCGAACGCACGATGGCGGCGGGCGCGACCTCGGTCCGGGCGGCCTGTGAGCTGGCCGCCGCGCGCGGCCTGCGCGTCGACCTGCATTGCGACGAAAGCGATGATCCCCACAGCCGCCATATCGAGACGCTGGCCGCCGAGACAATCCGCCTTGGCCTGCAAGGGCGGGTGGCGGGGTCGCATCTGACCTCGATGCACTCGATGGACAATTACTATGTGGCCAAGCTGTTGCCGCTGATCGCCGAGGCACAGGTGGCGGCGATCCCCAATCCGCTGATCAACATCACCCTTCAGGGGCGAATGGACAGCTATCCCAAAAGACGCGGGTTGACCCGCGTGCCGGAACTGCGCGCAGCGGGGGTCACGGTGGCATTCGGTCAGGATTGCGTGCGCGACCCGTGGTATCCGCTGGGATCGGGCGACATGCTGGAGGTGGCGCATATGGGGCTGCATGTGGCGCTGATGACCGCCCCTGACCAGATGCGCGCGGCCTATCAGATGGTGACGGACACGCCCGCGCAGATCATGGGGCTGGATTTCGGGCTGGAGGTGGGCAAGCGCGCCAGCCTGATCGTGCTGGACGCGCCAGATCCGATCGAGGCGTTGCGGCTGCGGCCCGCGCGGCTGGCGGTGATCTCGAACGGGCGTGTCGTGGCACGGACAGAGCCCGCGCGCTGCGCGATCTCTGCCGGGTTCTAGGCTGTCAGACTGTCATGCCGTGGGCCTATGCCACGCGACCGCGACGGGATGCGGCAAGGTCGCGGCAAACCAGTCGCTCAATTCAGCCTGCAACTGGTCCAGCAACGCCACGCGATCCGCCAGGTCAATGATCCAGATAAACCCGTGTGCCGCCCCGCGCCGCCCCATTTCGGGAAAGAGGTAGGCGCAGCCGATATAGACGCCGTCCTTGTCCCGCACGATCCATGAAAAGGAACGGGCCGCCGCGAACTCACGGTCGTGCCAGGCCAGATCATACAGGTTTTCCGTCAATGTCAGCCCCGCGGGCCATGGGCCGAACATGTTCTTCAACACATGGGCCGCGCCGGTAACGGCGGCGAAATCCTCGTCAACCTCGGCAGGCGTCAGTGGTGTCAGGGCAAAGCCCCGCAGCGTTGCGCTGCGAGGCAGGGGATCCGTGTCGAAATCGGGATGGCTGCGAAGTCTCATCTTTGGCGCGGTCCTGTACCTTGGGGCGATGCCTATGGGTCGGGTTGTTTTGCTTCCCGCTTGAAGGGGTTTTCCTCTGGCACGTCGTAGTCTGGCACCAGTTCCCCCTTGTCGCGGGCGTCGGCCATGTAACGAAAGGCCCCCACGGACATGCGCATCAGGTGATCCCCGGCCTTCATGGCGGGGTATTTCGCAACCGTTTCGGGCGTGCGGAACTTTTCCAGCGGTTCCACCACCGCATGGTAGTCCAGACCAAAGAAGAGCGGGAAGGAATATCGCTCTGTCCCCAGGTTCACGACCCGGTGCTGGGTCGATTTGAACTGCCCCCCGGACCACGTCTCAAAAATGTCGCCGATATTGACCACGAAACAGCCGGGGATCGGCGGTGCCTCGATCCAGACGTCATCGGCGTTCATCACCTGCAACCCCGGCGCGCCAGTCATCAGGATGGTGAAACACTCGAAATCCGAATGCGCCGCGATCCCCACCAATTCCTTGGTGGCGGGCATGTCGTTGGGGATGTAGCGCAGCAGGCGCAACTGTGACGTGGGAAAGGTGATGTGGCGGGTCAACTCTTCGGGGTCGACCCCCAGTTCAAGCGCCAGTGCATCCAAAAGGCGCAGGCCAAGGTCAAAGGCCTGATCGTAATAGCCGCCAACGGTCTCTTTCCATCCGGGGATGTCGGGCCAGATGTTGGGGCCGGTCATACGCCACCTGGCCAGATAGTCGGGGTGATCGGCGGGGGCCTCATAGGACATGTCCCAGGCTTCGTTGAAATTGATCGACTTGGGAAAGTCCGCTCCGTTTTCCTCGAACGGGACATAGCCGCGATGATGGGTGGTAAACCCCGACCAGTATTTCATCTTGAAGCTGCGGGACTTCTCATGGAACGCTTTGGACGCGGCAAAGACCGCGTCGATGAGATCCTGCGAAATGCCGTGCCCGGTGATGTAGAAGAAACCCGAGGTGCGCGCTGCGTCGCCCAGTTCTGCGGCGACGCGCGCCTTGTCTCCGTCGTCCCCGGTGAACAGGCCCGACAGATCCACCACCGGCAGGGTGGCGTCCTCTACCGTCAGGGCCTTTTGATCGTCCGATATTGATGCGCGTGCCATGAAACCTCTCCGAGTCGTTTGTGTGGGGGCAGGCTGGCGCGAAAAAGCCGATGCGGTATCTGCCGCGATTAAGAAAGCGCATCGGTCCTGCGCGTTTGCACAAAAAAGGTTCAGTTTCACGGACGGATGGTCCTTTTGCGGTCAGTTCCTTTGACCGCTCGTGCGTACCGGCGCGTTCATGATGTCATCACGGGCAGCCTCCACCGGATCCCTCGCTGGGTCGGGATCGGCTGCGAACGAGGGGAATGACCATCATGATCAAACTGAACCGACGGACCTTGCTCAAGACAGGCGCGGCCAGCCTTGCGGCCTCCAGCGTGCTGGGGACGCCATTGATCGCGCAAAGCCGCAGCCTGAAGATCGGCTCTTATGGCGGGTACTTTGAAAACAGCTTCAAGGAATTCGTCTATCCCGCCTTCACCGAGGCGACAGGCATCACGGTCGAGTCGGTGACTCAGCCCAACTCGACCGACTGGCTGGTGACGATGCAGCAGGCGACGGCGGCGGGCAGCGTGCCTGCGGACCTGTCGTTGTATGCGCGTGACACGCTGATCAAGGCCAGCCGCATTGGCGGGTTGCTCAAACCGCTGAACCTCAAGGCGATCCCGGCGGCCTCCAACCTGGACCCTTATTTCGTGTTCGAGGCCCCGGAGGGCCCGTTGGGCGTTGGTGCCATGTCGTGGTTCACCGCCATGGTCATCAATCCGGGTGAGGTAGACGCCCCTGCAAGCTGGGCAGAGTTCTGGGACAGTACCATCTACGAGTCCTCTCTGGGCCTGTCGCGCAACTACAACTCGCAGTTCCTCGACATTGTCGCGGCGACCTTCTTTGACGGCGAGGCGACCTTTGCCACGGACGAGGGCATTCTGGCGATCATCGAAAAGGCGGCAGAGATCAAACCCAATGTGGCGCTCTGGTGGTCGGCTGAAAGCCAGATGGAACAGTCGATGAAAAACGGCGACGTGATCGGCGGGCAATACTACCTCGATGTGGCCAACCTGATGGCGCTGGACGGCTTTCCGATCAAGCCGATCTTCCCCAAGGAGGGCAACCCGCAGGATTATGGATCGTGGTGCCTGTCCTCGCTGTCGGACAAGGCGGATGAGGCGGCAGAGTTCATCAACTTCTCGTCCGATCCGGCCACGCAGGCGATCATGAGCCGCAAGATCGGCACAGCGCCTCTTGTCGATCAGTCCAAGACGGATCTGACGGATGAAGAGTTTGCCTTTGTGTCCGGCACACCCTCGATCAAGCCCGCCTATGAGGCCTATCTGGACAAGGAAACGTTCATCAAGGAAAGCTGGGACAAGATGTTGGCCGGGGCGTAAACCGTCATGTCCGGTCTTGTTCTCAAGAGCATCTCAAAAACCTTCGGCGGCACCCGTGCCGTCGACCTGGTGAACCTGAGCTTTGCCGAAGGGCAACTGACGGCGCTGTTGGGGCCGTCGGGCTGTGGCAAGACAACCTTGTTGCGGATGGTGGCGGGGCTGGAGGCGCCCTCTGGCGGGGTGATCCTGCTAGGGGACCGCAACATCACCGATCTGCCCGCGCACCGTCGCAAGTTCGGCATGGTGTTCCAGAGTTTCGCCCTGTTCCCGCATCTGACGGTGCGGGACAACGTGGCCTATTCGCTGCACATTTCCGGCGTCTCCCGATCAGAGGCGGCGGACCGGGCAGGCAAACTGTTGGATCTGGTGCAACTGTCGGCCTTTGGCGATCGCCGGATCGGGCAACTGTCGGGCGGACAGCGCCAGCGGGTTGCGATAGCCCGCGCGCTGGCGCAGGAACCAGAGGTCTTTTTGCTGGACGAACCGATGTCGGCGCTGGACGCCAAGTTGCGCGAAGAGATGCAGGTGGAACTGCGGCTGCTGCAACAACGGTTGGGCATCACCACCATCGTCGTCACCCACGATCAGCGCGAGGCCATGACCATGGCCGACAGCATCGTGGTCATGTCCAACGGGCGGGTAGAACAGGTCGGGTCACCGCAGGACATCTATCACAAGCCGCAAAACGCCTTTGTCGCGGATTTCATCGGCAAGGCGAACTTCTTTGACGGGATGACCGTGCCGGGCGGCATCCGCATCGGGGCCACGCATCTGGTGGCTGAGCCGCGTTTTATCGGTCGCTCGCTGGTGCGCGTGGCGATCCGGCCAGAGCGCGCCTGTCTGGACGAGGAGCCCGGCGCAAACCGGCTGCCCGCCAAGATCACCTTCGTACGCGATCTTGGCCCGATCCGGGAATACCACCTTGAGTCCGCACTGGGTCGGATGGTGGTGGAATACGCGGCGGGCGAGGGCGGCAAGATTTTTCAGGTCGGCGATACCACAGAGGTCCGCCTGCCGCCGGATGCCTTGCACATCTTCCCCGCTCCCACGGCGCACGAAGCCCTGGCTGTGGCTGCCGAATGACGGTCGCCGAACATATCGAAACGGGGCCTGAAACGGCGCGCGCAGCCAAACCGCTCTCGGCCGTGCGGCTGCTGAGCTGGGCGCTGACGGCGGTGATCGTGACGCTATGCGTCGTGCCGTTCCTGCTGGTCTTCGTCATCAGCTTTGGCCGAAAGATCGAAGGGGCCGCCTGGGTCTGGGATTTTACCTTGGCCAACTACCAAAGGTTCTTCGTCGGCGCACTCTGGCCCGATGATGTGACTTTTCTTTACCTGCAACAGCTTGGCTTTTCGTTCTGGTATGCGGTTATCGCCTCCTTGTTGGCGGTGCTGACGGCGCTGCCGTTCACGTTGCTGCTGTCCCGGCTGTCGCGCCGTGCGCAGGCGGCGTGGCTGGTGTTCATCCTGTCGTCGCTGTCGCTGTCAGAGGTGTTTATCGTCATGGGTTGGGACATCTTGTTGTCCAACAACTCCGGTCTGCCGGCACTGTTCAAATCCACCGGCCTGACCCAATGGCTGAAGGACACAGGCTGGTTTCAGGTGCTGCGTGACTGGGGGCTGGCAAGCCCGCGCAACGTCAAGTTCAAGACCTCGCAATTCGCCACCATCCTGACCATGAGCTACCTCGTCTGGCCCTATGCGGTGATCTTGCTGTATCCGGCGCTGTCGCGGCTTGACCGCTCACAGTCCGAGGCGGCGCGGACCATGGGGGCAGGGGGGTGGTGCGTGGCCCGCACCGTGATCCTGCCCGCGATCCGCCTGCCGCTGTTTGGCACAACATTGCTGCTGTTCGTGTTCTTGCTGGGCACTTACGTTGCCGTCACCGTCTTTGCCGCACCGGCGCAGCATTCGACTGCCGTGGCGATCTATTCCAACATCCGCGGCGCCAATCTGAACGCGCCCTTCGGGGCCGCGCAGGCGGTGATCCTGCTGATGTCCGCCGGGGTCTGTCTGGCGCTTGGGCACCGGATCAACACATGGGCAGAGGCGCGCTGATGCGGGTTGTCGGATCTCTTTACATGGCGTTTTGCGCGCTGTTGCTGGCGCTGCCCATTGCGGTGGTCTGTGGCGCGGCACTGAACGGTGGGCGCAGCATGTTTTTCCCCCCGCGCGACCCGACGCTGGCCCGGTTTGGCGAGTTCTTTGTCTCTGAACCCGTCTGGACGCAGGCGCTGGGCAATTCGGTGATTGTCGCTGTCGGCGCGGCCAGTCTTGCGGTTCTGCTGGCCTGGCCGCTGGCCTATCTGCTGTGGTCGACGGGATCGAAACTGTCCCGCACGCTGGCGGCGCTGGGGTCGATGCCCTTTGCCGTGCCGCCGATTGTCTTTGGCGTCGGGCTTGGCTTTTTCTGGAGCTTTCTTGGCGGGCTTGGCGCGCTCTGGGCCGGGGTGGTCAGCCATGCGGTCTTGCTGATGGCGCTGCCGATGGTGACGATCTCTATCGGGTTGCAAAGCATCGACCGCGCGCATCTGGACGCGGCGGCCACAATGGGTGCAACGGAATCCGTCACCTTCCGCACCGTGATCCTGCCGCAGACGATCCCCTACACGATCTCTGGGTTCTTTTTCGTGCTGGTGCTGTCGTTCAACGAATTCATCGTGATGTTCTTTGTCTCGGCCTCCGGCTACGCGACCGTGACCCTGCAAATCTTCAACTCTCTGAGGAACGGCTACACGCCAACGATGGCGGTGGCGGCGATCACCTTTATCGCCGTGTCCGTGCTTGTCTTTTCCGCCGTTGCCCGCTGGGGCGACCTGCCGCGCCTGATGGGCGCGGATCAATCCAACAGCTGAAGGAGGCGCATCATGGCCCGCCAACCCACTCTTGTCGGCAACACAGTTCTTCTGGTTATCGACATCCAGAAATCCGCTTTCTTGAAGTCCGAAGGCGGCATCCCGCACATGCCAGGCTATGCCGAGAACATGATGCGCGCACGCGGCGTTGTGGATGCAGCGCATGCCAATGGCATTCCGGTCGTGTTTGTCCAGGAAATCCACCGTCGTGACAGGATCGACTATGGCCGTGAACTGGATGGTTCCGAGGATATCCATTGCATGGAGGGTGATCCGGGCACGCCGGTTGCCTTTGAGGAGATGGGGTACAAGCCCGGCGACTACCATGTGCCCAAGCGGCGCTACTCGTGCTTTTTTGGAACCGAGATGGAGATCCTCCTGCGTGGGTTGAAGGCGGAAACGCTGATCTTTGTCGGCGGCATGACGGATGTCTGCGTCCACTACAGTTTCGCCGACGGGCATCAGAGCGACTACTATTGTCGCGTGGTGGCGGATTGCGTTGGCGGCACCTCGCCGCAGGCGCATCAGGCGTCGTTGAACGCGATGGAATACCTTCAGGAAGGGGCGGTTCTGAGCGCGGATGAGATCATCGGCGCGATGGGCAATCGCCAAATGGCAGCAGAATGATCACATCCGGGGATATTCAGGGACATTGGCATCGCGCCTGGCTCAAATCGCCGTCGTTCAATGACTGCGAGACAAACGTGCACTGGATGCAATGCGGATCGCTCTACGCCGATATCCGGATTCCGCCCAACCGGCCGGACGTGCGCGGGGCCTCTGCTCTGGCGGATCTGCCTGACGCTGCGCTGATGGCGCTGTTGCGGGCCGAGGGCTTTGCCGGTGTTGTGGCCTTGCGCGACGACGTCTGTACCTGGCACCGAGAGATCAATTGGCACGGCCGACCAGAGGCGGAGGACAGCGGCCTGCTTGAACTCAACGGGTCGGACCAGATGATGGAGACCGGGGTCTACGGCGACTATGCCGAACTGTGGAACCGGCGGGCGGATCACCCGGCTAGCGCGATGCACTTGATGGCGGGGTCTGCCCATGCCTTCATCGTGTCCATCGGCCAGCGGTTCGTGTTTGGCGTCGGGCAGCCTGATGCAGAGAACTCGCGCAATACCATCGCGGCGCTGGAGGCTGGGCAGAGGACATGGGCCTTGCAGGAACAATTGCGGCATGTCTTTGCCTTCGGGCGCTGGGACGGCGCCTACGGTCTGGCCGAATTGTGCACCAACCCGCTGCTCGAAGGACAGCCGGTGCTCAGTTGCACGGGCGATGGCGCGCTGATCTGGCACGCGGTGGATTTTCTGGGCCAATGCCGCGAGGTGTCATTGACACAACCGGCGCAGGAACGGATCGACGCGGCCTGAGCCGCGCCAGTTTCACGCCTGCCAGAGCGCCAGGTAATGGTCCACGATCTGATGACAGCGGGCACGGCCAAAGACCGGGTCATGCCCGCCCAGCACACGTTGCACCGGCAGCGCCTTGATCCGGCGGAGCGTAGCGGCATAGGCGGCAACATCCATGCCCGGCCCGTCATAGATCAGCGGCCCGTCGTAGATGGCATCGGCCCCGAACAGCGTGCCGCTGTCTGCATGCCACAGCCCAACCTGTCCGGGCGAATGGCCCGGCAGATGCAGGACCTCGGCCTGCCAGTCTCCCAGGTCCACTATGGCACCCTCCTCTACCATGCGCGTCGCGGGGGCGGGTTTGAGCGTGTAGGCGGCGAGGTCATAGCCAGCGTAGGGTAGGGCGTCGATCAGGTCCGGCCAAAGCGGCGCATAGCCCGCGTCCAGAAACAGTTTGCGAAACGCATCCGAGATGCCGGCGGTGTTCAGGCTGTAGGGCGTGGGGCTCGCCAGATCATCTGCCTCCAGCGGATGCACCAGCCGGGTATCGAACTCATGCGCCGCGCCGATGTGGTCGACGTGACAATGGGTGGTGAACAGGATCAGCGGCTTGTCCGGGTCGGGGCGCAGCGAGTCCACCACGGGCAGCAAGGGGGCCACGCCCATGCCGCTGTCGACAACCATGTCGGCGTCCGATCCGAGCACAAGAAAGATGTTGGCGGAAAAGATCGGATGCACATGCGGTTCCGTCAGGCACCAGATGCGGTTGTCGATCTGCTGGGTGCCGTACCACGGCGAGGCGATGGGATATGTCATGCGGCGAGTTTTGTCCCGCGGCAGGTCGTACGCAATGCCCGCTGCCGCATTTCACACCATTGGACAAAAATTGAGCCTGTTATTTGGGCAATACTGGATTGCGCCGCCTGCGTTTGATGCAACCCGCGTGACAACTCGGCCCCACCCCCGATGCTGGGGTCAGCAGGGTATCTAGGGTTCCGCCTCGTCTCTCCTCCCAGAGGGTCTGGTCCAAGAGATGCCACCGACGGGGCAAATTCCCTGCCGGTACACGGCGGGGCAAAATCCCGGGAGAGCACTGCGCGTTGAGGTTTCACCGATCTCTCAAGTTCCGCCTCGGTGCCTCGATCAGCAATCAAAGGCGGGACGTTGCATGAGGGGACACCCATGTTTGCAAGACGCCATTTTGTGGCCACCTGCGCGGCACTGGCGCTGGCGGCGGCCACACCCGCCACGGCTCAGGAAAAATCCGACTTTCGGGTCGCATGGTCGATTTATGTGGGCTGGATGCCCTGGGGATATCTGGACGAGTCCGGGATCATGGACAAGTGGGCCGAGAAATACGGCATCACCGTCGAGATCGTGCAGATCAACGATTACGTCGAGTCGATCAACCAGTACACGGCCCGGGCCTTTGACGGTGTGTCGGCCACCAACATGGACACCCTGTCGATCCCGGCGGGCGGCGGCGTGGACACCACGGCGCTGATCGTCGGCGATTTTTCCAACGGCAATGACGCGGTGATCGTCAAGGGCGACGGAGACCTGGCGGATCTGGCGGGCAAGCCGGTGAACCTGGTGGAACTGTCGGTCTCGCACTATCTGCTGGCGCGGGCGCTGGACAGCGTCGGCCTGCAGGAACGCGATCTGGGTGGGGTGCTGAACACCTCGGACGCGGACATGATCGCCGCCTTTACCACAGCGGATGTCGAGGCGGTGGTGACATGGAACCCGCTGGTCTCGACCATCCTCGAAGAGCCCAACGCCAAGAAACTGTTCGACAGTTCCGACATCCCCGGCGAGATCATCGACCTGATGGTGGTCAACACCGACACGCTGGCCGCCAATCCCGATTTCGGCAAGGCCATGGCCGGAGCTTGGTATGAGGTCATGGGCCTGATGGCCGCTGGCGATGAGGCGGTCCTGACCGCCATGGCAGAGGCCTCTGGCACCGATCTGGCGGGCTACAAGGCGCAATTGGACTCGACAGAGATGTTCTTTGATCCGGCTGACGCGGTGACGTTCACCATGGGGGCCGAGCTGCCCACGACCATGGTCAACGTGGCCGAATTCCTGTTCGACAAAGGCATTCTGGGTGAGGGCGCGCCAAGCGCGGATTTCGTCGGAGTCTCTTACCCGGATGGCACCACCACCGGCGACCCGGCGAACGTCAGGTTCCGCTTTGATACCACCTACATGCAGATGGCGGCCGACGGCGCGTTGTAAACCTCCGCGCGGCCCGCTGACATAGGCGGGCCGCATATTGCCACGACGACTTGTGTCCCGGACCTGATCCGGGGCCTCTGCCCGCCGAGGATCGCCATGCGCTGGATCAATCGAAAACCGGGTGCCCTGTTGGCGACGGTGCTCGCCACACTGCCCTTTCTGGCGGTACTGCTTGTCTATATGATCGGATCGGACATGCGGTTGGCGGTGAACCCGCAGGACAAGCTGTTGCCCGCGCCCACGACGATCCTTGCCACCGCCGAACGGTTGCTGACCGAACCTGACCGCCGCTCCGGCGAGATCCTGTTCTGGAACGACACCTTCGCCAGCCTGCGCCGTCTGGCGCTGGGGGTGCTGATCGCCGCAACCACGGCATTGATCACCGGGATCGGCATTGGCATGTTGCCCTACTTGCGCAAGAGCTTTGCGCCCTTTGTGTCCGTGGTCTCGATGGTGCCACCGTTGGCGATCCTGCCGGTCCTGTTTATCCTGCTGGGGCTGGGTGAGGTGTCCAAGGTGGCGCTGATTGTCATTGGCATCACGCCCTTCCTGATCCGCGACATGTCGCAGCGGGTGATTGACCTGCCCAGCGAACAATTCGTCAAGGCACAGACACTTGGGGCCAGTTCCACTGCCATCGCGCTGCATGTGGTCCTGCCGCAGGTGCTGCCCCGCCTGATTGCGGCGGTGCGGCTGTCGCTGGGGCCCGCGTGGTTGTTCCTGATTGCTGCGGAGGCCATCGCCTCGGATCAGGGGCTGGGCTACCGCATCTTTCTGGTGCGGCGATATTTGGCGATGGACGTGATCCTGACCTACGTCGTCTGGATCACACTGCTGGCCTTCTTGCTGGATCTGGCGCTGCGGTTGCTGTCCAGACGTGCCTTCCCTTGGGATGGAGAGGCGCTATGAGCTATGTCACCATCAAGGGCCTGTCCAAGACCTATGGAAAACGCACCATCATCGAAAATATCGATGTCAGCGTCCCCAAGGGTCAGTTCGTGTCCATCGTCGGAGCCTCGGGCTGCGGCAAGACCACCTTTTTGCGGCTGCTGCTGGCGCAGGAACAACCGACACGCGGTGAGATCCACATCGACGGCGCACCGATGGCGCGCGAGCCGGGGCGCGACCACGGCATTGTCTTTCAACGCTATTCGGTGCTGCCGCATCAGACGGTCCTGAACAACCTGATTGCGCCGCGCGCGTTCCGGTCGTCGTTCTGGGGGCGGCTGAGCCGCGCCGACCGGGCCGAAGAACGCGCCAAGGCCCGCGCTACGCTGGCCCGCATCGGGTTGGAGCATGTGGCGGATCAATACCCCGCCGATCTGTCGGGCGGGATGCTGCAACGGCTGGCCATTGCGCAGGCGCTGGCCGGTGAGCCAAAGATACTGCTGCTGGACGAACCTTTTGGCGCGCTGGATCCGGGCACCAAGATTGTCATGCATGATTTCCTGCAGGAACTGCGGGACCAAAGCGGCATGACCATCTTCATGATCACCCACGATCTTGGCGAGGCGTTCAAGCTGGGCGACCGCGTCTGGGCCTTTGACAAGCCGGTCTGGGACGCGACCGACCCGGAAAAGAATGCTGCCACGATCACCTATGATTTCGATGCCCGCGACGATGGCATCCCCTTTCAGACTCTCAAGGAGCGCACCCATGTTTTGCACGCCCGCTGACCGCCGCCGGTCCCACCATCCCGCCGACCTGATCGGCACGGATCGCCGCGCCCATCACCCGGACCTGACCAAGCTGCAAGGCTGGAAGTCGATGAAGGCCGAGGCGGATCTGCCCGAAGGCCGCTGGGACGAAGAACGCCGCTGGGCGCTGCGCATGGGTCTGACCGGGGCCGACAGCATCGAGGACAAATCCATCCCCACCTTCGCGCGGGGCGAACTGCCGCATTTCGCCGGCATCAACACCTTTCTCAAGGCACCCTATGCCGAGGACGTGACAGAGGTCGGCGACTACGACGCCACGATCCTTGGCATCCCCTTCGACGGCGGCACCACCTACCGTCCCGGCACGCGGTTTGGCCCGCAGGGGCTGCGCAAGATCAGCGCGCTGTATACGCCGTATAACTATGAACTGGGCGTGGATCTGCGCGAACAAATGACACTGTGCGATGCGGGGGATGTGTTCACCATTCCCGCCAATCTGGAAAAATCCTTTGATCAGATCAGCCGCGCTGTCAGCCATGTGTTCAGCTCCGGTTCTCTGCCGGTGATGATCGGCGGCGACCATTCGATCGGCTTTCCCTGTGTGCGCGGCATCTCGGAATGTACGTCGAAAAAGATAGGTATCGTCCATTTCGACCGCCACGCCGACATTCAGGAAAAGGATCTGGATGAGCGGATGCACACGACGCCGTGGTTCCACTCGACCCTGCTGCCGAACGTTCCGGCCAAGAACCTTGTGCAGGTCGGTATCGGCGGATGGCAGGTGCCGCGTGAGGCGGTCAAGGTCGCGCGGGATCGCGAGACAAACATCATCACCATGGGCGACATGGAAAAGATGGGCATCGACAAGACCGCCGAGATGGCCCTGGAAATGGCTTGGGACGGGGTCGACATGGTTTACATGTCGTTTGACATCGACAGCATCGACTGTGGTTTTGTCCCCGGCACCGGTTGGCCGGAGCCGGGCGGGTTCCTCCCGCGTGAGGCCTTGGCGCTGGCGTCCAAGGTCGCGGCAGAGGGGATTTGCGGCATGGAACTGGTCGAGGTGTCACCGCCCTATGACACGTCGGACATCACCGCGCTGATGGGTACGCGGGTCATTGTCGACGTGCTGGGCAGCCTTGTGGCCAGCGGCAATATGGGCAAACACACCCGGCATATCGACAAGCCCGTGGCCATTCCGCATGGCGAATTCGAAGGCAAGCGCTGGCACGGCCGGACAAAAAGGTAAGAGACGTGTCAGAGACGTTGGAAATCGGGCGCAAGCTGGCCGAACAGTTGAACCCCGGCATGGAACAGGTGTTGGATCAGCGCTATGGCCACCTCCTGCCCGGAATGGCGCAAACCGTGGTCGATTGTGCCTATGGCCAGCAATACGCGCGTCCCGGCCTGCCGCTGCGCGACCGCTATCTGGCCACCATCGCCGCGCTGACCGCCCTTGGCGGCCAGACCGCGCCGCAATTGGCGGTGAACATCGCGGGCGGACGCAAGACGGGGCTGAGCCGTGAGGAAATCGCCGAGGCGATCTGGCAGATGTCGCTGTATGGCGGACTGCCGGCTGCGATCAATGCGCTGAACACCGCGCTGACGGTCTTTGAACAAGAGGAGGCAGCCAATGCCCCATGACATCGTGAACGGTCACATCGGTCATCATCACCATCCGCATGATCACAACCACCCACATGACCACGATCATCTGCACAGCCATCTCAAGCCGGAGGACCAGGCGGCTGAATTGCAGGTGCTGGCCACGCAGTTCATCGACGGCTTTGTGCAGGCCGCCGACAAGGCGTCGTATCTGCGGCTGGCGGGGGTGCCGTTTGAGCGCCCCGGCGCGGGCAGCGATACGGCACTGAAACTGGTGGATGTGGAGTTGAAGACCGAATGGCAGGTGGGCACCGCCTCACCGTCCTTCGGGTCGCGGGAACTCAGCTATCTGCCTTTTCCGGGCGAAATGGTGCGCGAACGGGTGAACATGGCGCTGGTCTATGTCTCGATGGATGAAAAATCGCTGTTGGACATTCGCCAGTTTCTGAAGGATCGCTTGGACGGGTAGGGCGGCTGACCGCCCTGACCCCGAGCCTGATCAGATCATCAGACCCTGTTCGCTGAGCGAATCCATGGTGGTGTCTTGCAGGATAATGGTGACACCTTCATCGTCGAAAATCAGATCGTCGCCATGTTGGTAGAATTCTGACCGGGCGGCGTTGGCGTCCGCATAGCCAAAGGCAGCCAGATCCAGAACGTCCCATTCTTCAAAGTCGGTGATGATGTGGGTGCCGTCCGACGACGGTCTGAAGACAAAGCTGTCGGACAGGTCCCCGCCTGATAGCGTGGAATCCCCGGCACCCGGGTCCAGCACGTCATCGGGACCAAGCGCGCGGGTCCATGCCTCCAGTTCCTGTTGCATCATGCGCTGGAATTCGGGGCTTTCGGCAAAGTGCGACACCACAAATTCCCGCGTGGCGCCATCGTCCAGATACGCCTGCCAGACCGCCTTGCCGTTCGGATCAGAGGCGCGGTCCAGCACGTTGTTGTACAGCATTTCGATAAAGGCATCGTCGGTCAGCGACCCGTAGGTCGCCTGAAACTCGGGGCTTTGGACAAAGCCGGTGATGACGTTGAAATAATTGGCCCCGTCGGCCAGTTGTTCGGTCCAGAAGCCATAGCCATTGGCATCGGGTGCCCGCGCAAGGGTTGCCTGATACAGGCGAAAGGCCTGCCCGGCAAAGGTGGTCGATGCGCCGTCTTCATGATCGCCGTACAGCACGTCGTCGCCACCCTGACCCAGCAGGGTATCGGCACCAGCCTGTCCCATCAGCGTATCCGCCCCGCCGCCCGCCTCCAGCAGGTCGCGCCCGCGCGCGCCGTCCAGAAAATTGGCACCCGCGTTGCCGATGATGTGGTTGTCATAGCCATTGCCTGCGCCGTCGATATTGTCACTGCCGGTCAGGATCAGATCCTCGACCTCTGGGGCATCGGCCCAGAGACGGTAGGAGACAAACGAATTGATCAGGTCGTGGCCCTGACCCTTGTATTCGATCACCACGTCGTTTGCATCATCGACGAAATAGACGTCGTCCCCAGTGCCGCCAATCAGGGTGTCGGTGCCTTTGGTATCCTGCAAGGTGTCGTCGCCCGCCATGCCATAGATGACGTCATCGCCCCAGGCGCCGTTCAGCGCATTGTTGCCGCTGTTGCCGGTCAGAATGTTGTTCGCCCCGTTGCCTGTGCCGCTCAGGTCGGCCGTGCCCAGCAGGGTGAGGTTTTCCAACGACATGCCGTAGTCGCGCAGCGCAAACGAGACAGAGGCGCGCACAAGGTCGATGCCGGCGTTGTCCGCCTCCACGATGGAGTCACCGCTGTGGTTCACGGTAAAGATGTCGTCACCGCTGGTGCCCACAAGCCGGTCCGCGCCCGCGGTGCCTTGGGTACTATGTCCGCCACCGCCGCCCTGCGTTTCCATCTGGACGAGGGCCGCAACAAGACTGTCGGCCAAGGCCACGCTGGCGGCATCGGAATAGTGTAGCCCGTCGGCAAACATCTGGGCGGGTGTGATGCGCGCGGCTGTCAGGACGGCGTCGGGTTGCACTGTGACGATGCCGGGGTTGTCCGCGCCAAGGTCGATCAACTCTGCCTGAATGGCATCCCAATACTGACGCTCCGGGGCGGCTGGTGCGTTGTCGGACAGGCCAGAGATCACGACAGGTGCATCCTCTACCCCGGTGAGACGGTTGCCCAACGCCATGGCGACCCCGACGCGGAACTCTCCCATCAGGGCATGAAAATCAGGTGCGTAGTCAGCAGGAGTGCCGGACATGTCGGTGTCGCCTTCTCCCTGCACCCAGATCACCCCGGCGACATAGCCGTCCGGTGTCGCGCGTAGCGCGGCCACGGTTTCATCGACGATGACAGCGCGCATTTCGCCGGGGGTTTGCCAGTCGGTCTTGCCGTCGCGCGCGCTGGTCAGCGGCGCCCCTGACGAATAGGCGCGCACCAAGATGTAATTCCCGGCACCATAGGTGGCGTCCAGTGCATCCTGGACTTCACCGGCAATCCGGCCGGCATTGCTCTGCCCGGCCAGCACGATAATGGCGGTTCCCACAGCTTCTCTCCAAATTCCCACTAAGGGGAAATTGGCAAGCGGCCCTTAACGCAGCCTTTGGAGATCTGACGGGAATATTAAGGATTTGAGGTGGTTTGCACGGGTCGGGCCAGGCGGGTCCGCAGATCGCTCAGCAGGCGCGCACCCAGTGCCGCGTTGCCGTGCAACACGTCGTCGCTGTCCTGCCGGGAGCCATCCGACAGACGTGGCCCGCCGCGCATGAAAACAGCCTGTGTCAGGCAGCCATGGGACAGGGTGTCAGCGGGTTGCGGCAGATAGGTGGTGCCGGCAAGGGCGCCAAGCCCCGCGCGATGGGCCGTGATCAAATCGGCGGCCAGCGCCGTACCGTCGCCTTGGCGCAGTAGGCGGCGCATGATGGGATACGTTCCGTCCTTGTCCAGCAAGGCGTCCGACGGGAACGGCTGTGCGACTACAATGACCGGGCAGGGCGCGGCAGACGCGATCCGCGCAGCCAGCGATGTCTGGCTGAGCGCGGTCAGTGCGGCGACATAGGCGGCGCGGCTCATCAGGGGGAGGGTCTTGGCCGCGGGCATGTCGGTCAGCGCCTTGGCCACGGAAATCTCTCCTGATGGCCAGCCAGAGACACTATGCGCCTGTTGCAGCCGAACGGCGGCAAAGGCCGATGGTACAAGCCCGGCAATCACCACAGCGTCGAAGTCGGCAAGGTCCAGTGTGTCGGGCGTGCCCATCGCGGCCAGCCTTGCGTGCATGTCCGCAGATACGGCGTGCAGCAGGGGGCCGGTCAACGCGATGTCCTCGGCCACCAGTCCGGGTTTGGCAAAGACCGTCAGAGCGTCGTCCGCCGGGTTCTGCCGATGCGCGGCGATCAGCATTGCCGCGTGCGAGTCGCCGATCAGGCACAGTTTCAACGGGTGGTCTCCTGCGGGGCGAACGCTTCCAGAAGAGCCTCTTCGCAGATGTCTTCTTGCGGCGCGGGGTCTGTTTCGGGGTCAAGGATCACTTTGTCGGGGCGCGGGACGCCCCCCAGGTCGGGATGCGCGCCAAAGAAGACCGACATGACCGTTGCCACGCCCTCGGCCGTGACGGTGCGCAGGTTGTCGTTGTAGAACCGCGCGCCAAAGGGGGGTCCGGTGATGATCTCATAGGACGGGACATAGTCGATGTCCGGGTCCAGCGCGGCGACCTCTCCGGCCACAGCCCGCAACACGGATTTGGAATAAGTGGTCGCATACAGGATGTGCGCGCCACTGGCGGTGGCGGTCAGAGGCACGGGCGAGACGGTCAGCAACACCTTCAAGTCCGGATTCCATCGGCGCATACGGGTGATGGCCTCTGTCAGATCCTCGTGGACGTCGGCAAAGCCCTGGTTAACGAAGATATGGCGGTCGGGGTCAAAATGCCCGCCCAGCACGCCCGGCGCGGTCGGAAAGACCAGACCGGAGGTGCGATCGGCCCAGCATTCGGTCAACCCGAGCGTAAAGACAAAGACATCCGTCTCATCGAACATTGCCCGCACCCGGCGCAGATGATCCCGGCGAAAGGCACAAAGCTCGGCCTCGGTCCGGAAGCCCTCCGGTTCCACGTTGGGCCGCAATGCGTCGATCCAGACGTCCCCGCGTCGCCATATGGCCGCGTCGTGCAGGGTTGCGTTCTCTGCGTCCTCCAGCAATTGGCGCAATTGGCGCGCGGTGTAGACATTGCCATAGCGGGCCGAGAACAGACCGTAGCCGTACCGCCGGGCCACGTCAGCACGCATCAATGCCGGAGCAGGCTCTGCCTCGACCAGTGACAGCGACGAGGCCCGGACATAGGTGGCGATGTTCTGGGCAAAACAACTGCCTGCCGTGGCCACCCGGAGACCGGGGCGCAGGGTGACCTTGGGGTCATATATCGCATCAAGACGAAAATCCGCGCTTTCGCGGCATCGCTTCCAGAAGGCGGGGGGCGGAAGGGCGGAATAGGGCATGGCGTCAGCGTAAGTCAGACAAGGTGTGCAACTAAGGCTTTTTCGCAGAATTGCTGTGGCAGACCAGAACGGACCGGAAAGGGGCGGCAATAACCAACATTTTCTTCGAATGATTCGAATTTCTCGTCACATGTCTGGTGTCCGCTTTGACCAATCGCGCAAGGGTTGCAGGATTGGTGCCTAGGCGCGGACAGTGCCGACGGAATTGTGGCGACAAGAAGGCAAGGCGTGAGACAGAAATGCGGCCCGCATCATTGTTCATGAAATCAGAACAGTATGCATCCAAGCATTTCATGTTGTGCTGTATTTCGGGGTGAAATTGTATAAGTACACCGTATGTTGTGGATGTGTGTTTCCATTTCGGAACAAGTTGCGCGAACAATTCGCGGCGAATTCATGGCCGGATCGCTGAAATCTGGCGCGGGCGCGGCGGAATTGCCCCCGTTCCTACAATTTTCTCCTTCTCGGAATGCGGGGCGCGCCTTAATAATTTCTTCAAGCCCAACTGGGGGGTGAAGTCTGCAGGCCACGGGGGCGGCCGCTGAACCGCTCGCATTTTGAGATGCGAAGTGAAGCGAGGACGGAGAATCCGTCCGTGCCAAAATGGCATCTTTGTTCGCGCTTTGACGCGACAGGGAACACCGCGATCACTTCGTACCGATGCAACTTGGCGAGCACGAAATGAATTGGGCGGTGCTGCGCGCATTGTCGGCGCTACTGCGCACGGGGCATGCCCCCATTTAGAGTGAAAGAGGGTCGCAAAATGGCTGATTTGGTCTTGGAATGGGGTGCACTGGGTCCGTTTGGCACCAACGTGGCTGATGCCGACGGTGGCGTTTCTGCCAGCGTTGATACCGGCGGCGTTGCCGTCGACATTTCTTATGACGGATTGAGCGCGGGCAGCAGCGCCTTTACATTCAATGCTCCCGGCTACGTCGCACCGGATGAGACATTTTCGAACCAGTCTTTCCTGAAGCTGTTTGGCGAGGGCACGGGCGCGGCGAGCGATACATCGACCACGGTGCTCGACTTTCGGGCCACCGACACTTCCTTGTATACTGACGCGGCGCAGAATGTTTCGTTCCGCATCAATGATATCGACACCGGCACAGGCGGGGATTTTGCCGAAGCGGGCGGCGGTTTCCAGGATGTTGTGAACGTCACCGCGCTTGACCCCGATGGCAATCCAGTTCCGGTCACACTGACGCTGGGATCCGGGGTCACAAACGCGGGTGGGGACCTGACAGGCACACCCGAAACCGGGTTCGAAGACGCCACGACCTCTGTTCTGGTCGAGATTGCAGGGCCAGTTGCCAGCATTCAGATCGAGTATGCCAACGGCGCGGTCAGCCAACAGGGCGTGATCATCTCGGACATTGAATTTTCGACAGTGGACGTTGACGGAAGTGGTCCGGATGCGGTCGACGACACGATAAGCACCACCATCGGTGAGCCTGTGACGATAGACCCGCGTGACAACGACACGGACCCGGACGGCGATCCGCTGACCGTGACCGGCATCACCCCTGCTACCAACGGCACCGCGGTGCTGAATGGCGACGGTACGGTGACATATACGCCGAATGACGGCTTCACCGGGACCGACACGATCACCTATACGATCACGGACGGCACAACCAGCGATACGGCGACCGTCACCTATACCGTTACGGACGACGTTGACCCGAATATCCCGCCGACCGCGTTTGACGACACGGCAGAGACTGATTCCGGCACAACTGTCACCATCACGCCGCTGGCCAATGATGACGACCCGGACGGCGACAACGCTCTGCTGACTGTGTCCAGCATCACACCCCCCGCCAATGGCACCGCCGTTCTGAATGGCGATGGCACTGTCGACTACACACCGGCAGCCGGGTTCATCGGCACCGACACCTTTACCTATCAGTTGGCCGACCCCGATGGCGGCAGCGACACTGGCGTCATCACTGTCACCGTGGGCGATCCGAACGCGCCGCCGGTGGCCGTGGCGGATATGGCTGAGACCGATGAGGGCGATCCGGTGGTCATCGACGTGCTGGCCAACGACAGCGATCCTGATGGCGATCCGCTGACCCTTGACAGCATCGCCACGGACCCGACCAACGGCACGGTGGCGCTGAGTGGTGGCGGGGACAGCTATACCTACACCCCCGACGCCGGGTTCACCGGGACCGATACGTTCAGCTACACAGTGACGGACGGCAACGGTGGCTTTGCCACTGCCGAGGTGACAATCACCATTTCCGAGGACGCCGCGCCGCGCATCGACACCGATGTCTTCCCGGTAGCGCCGGGCGACCAGTTGCTTGATCCGCTGAACGGCCTCGACCAGGATCCCGATCCGCTGGACGATCTCGACAATATTGTCGGGGACGCCTCGGACGAATTGATCGAGACCGGCGACGACGCTGACACAATCGCTGCAGGTGGGGGCAATGACACCGTCAACCCGGGCATCGACAACGACTATGTCACGCTGGGCGGGGGCGACGACTCTCTGTTTGACGTGCAGGGTGCGGACACCATCTTTGGCGGCAGCGGCAACGACACGATCATCGCTGGCACCGACACCTTCTCCGACTATGAAGGCGACGACCCGTCCTTTGCCCCCGGCACACCGCTGAATGCGCTTGGCTTTACCGCCGACCCGAACACAGAGGATGGCCGCGACTATGTCGAGGGCAACCTGGGTGACGATTCCATCGCCACCGGGGACGATGCCGACACAATCGACGGCGGCGGCGGCAACGACACGCTGGATGGCGGCATCGACGACGACTCGATCATGGGTGGTCAGGGCGACGACCTGCTGATCGGCTCGCACGGATCGGACTCGTTGGATGGCGGGCAGGGCAATGATACGCTGGACGGCTCCAACTTTGCCGCTCTGGAACTGACCGACGACATCGACCCCAATACCGAAAACGACCGCGACCTGCTGCAGGGCTTCCTGGGCGACGACTCGCTGATCGGTGGGGACGATGATGACACGCTGCAAGGCGGTTCCGGCAATGACACGCTGGACGGCGGCATCGACGATGACATCCTGATGGGTGGCAACGACGATGACGTGCTGATCGGCGGTCAAGGCAACGATACGCTGAACGGCGGGTCGGGCGACGATGCCATCAACGGCGGGTCCGATCGGGATGTCATCATCGTCGATAGCGCCGCAGACGGTATCGGCGACACAGTCGACGGCGGCTCGGGCGGTTTTGTCGATCAGGCCAACCCCGAGGATCCGCCCAACCAGGACTATGACATCTTGGATCTGTCGGGCGTAGGGGCGCAGGACGTCGATTGGCGGCTGGTCAACGAAGTGGCCGACAGCAACGGCAACGGTCTGGATGGCACCATCGAGTTCCTCGACGGGTCGGGCGCTGTCACCGGCACCATGGACTTCTTCGAGATCGAGGAAATCGTGCCCTGCTTTACTCCCGGCACGCTGATCGCAACCCCGCAGGGCGAACGTCTGGTCGAGGATCTGGAAGTTGGCGACCGGGTGATCACCCGCGACAATGGCATCCAGGAGATCAAGTGGGTGGGCCGCAAGGATCTGACTGGCTTTGATCTGGCACGCAAGCCGCACTTCAAGCCGATCCTGATCCAGCAGGGCGCGCTGGGCAACAACCTGCCCGAGCATGACATGCTGGTGTCGCCCAACCACCGGGTTCTCGTGGCCAACGACAAGACCGCGCTCTACTTTGAAGAGCGTGAGGTTCTGGTCGCGGCCAAGCACCTGACCGGGCTGGACGGGGTTGATGAGGTCGAGGCCAATGGCGTTGCCTACATCCATGTGATGTTCGAAGGCCATGAGGTGATCCTGTCGAACGGTGCCTGGACCGAAAGCTTCCAGCCCGGCGACTACAGCCTCAAGGGCATCGGCAACGCGCAACGCCAGGAGATCCTGGAGCTCTTCCCGGAACTTGAGCACGCAGAGGGCCTCAAGGCCTATGCCTCGGCGCGTCGCTCGCTGAAAAAGCACGAAGCCGCGCTTTTGACCAAATAACCGGGTTTCCCGGAACGGAATATGCAGCGCTGTTCCGGTGTCGCGTACCTCGCGCCCGGAATGGAAGACCAGAAAACGGGGCGGCCTTGTGCCGCCCCGTTTTTGTTTGTTCTGACGCGCCAGAATTTCAACGCAAATTTAGAGGTTTACGAAATCTAAAGCGACATCTGTGACAGTTGCGGAAGGGTGTTCTCATAGGTGGCTGACATGTCAGGGGATCAGGTCTGCTTGATTGTGAGGCTCCGGCGGGGGCCGTCTGACTTCGGCTACGATCCGATGATAAGTCCGACCTTATGTCTGATTTCATTTACCGCCCTCAAATCGAAGTTCTCTCCGCGGCCGATGGCGTTCGCCGTCGGCGATGGTCGGATAAGGACAAGCTCCGGATTGTCGAGGAAAGTTTTGTCGGCCACCGGCAAGTTTCGGTCACGGCGCGGCGGCATGGCATTTGCCGATCGCTGTTGACGATCTGGCGTCGGCAGTATCGAAACGGTGAGCTTGGTGCGGCCCGCCCGGTATCCTTCGCCCC
>NZ_FZON01000028.1 GCF_900188425.1 Antarctobacter heliothermus | reverse complement strand
TCGCGCTTGCAAGCAGCGCCGCGCCTTTCTGGTCTATGCTATGGCCGACAATCATCAGGATGCATTGGGCCGGCCCCTGATCCGAACCGCCTGTATGACCGCGCTTCCCGACCGTCGCCACCGATCCCGGTGGCGTTCAACGCCGTGTGCGGATGCATCACCGCGTTCGCCCGAAAGCGCCGCGAACACATCCACCCACACGTATGACGCGAACGTCGGCAGCGTGATCGCCCTTCCTGCCACACGCAAGGTCAAGAAACCCGACCGCGCCCCGAAATCACACCGCACACGGACCGCCGGTGAATATTGCGGGTTTAGCGGTCTTGTGATCCAGCATGGTCAGTCGCTCTTCCTGTTTCTGAAGCTTTTCTTCAATCTCGGCCTGTAGGGCCCTGTAGTCCCCGATCAGTCCCGCCATCGCGGCACTCACACGGGCGACCGGAGACATATCTTCCCCGGTCCGAGACTTAGTCTCGGTCTTGCTCATCCCTAGTTTCCCTCATGAGTGGCGCGCGTCAGACGCCCGCCAGGTTGTGGCGCATGCCCTCCAGGGCCTCCGCCAATTCACGCAACGCGGCATCGTCGGGGGTCTCCCCCTTGGATGCCACCCGCGCACTGGGCAGCATCGGGAACGTCACCAGCGACACTTCCCAAAGCTCCAGTTCCGTCAGGACACGGTGGCCCTTGTCGTTCTTGGTGGCCTTCAGCGTGCGATACCCGATCGACAACCCGTCAATCGCGCCCGCCTCGATCAGCGCCGCCGCCTCGCGGCCACGCTCGACACAATCCAGCAGTCGGCCCTTGACGAACAGACCGCGGTCGTCTTCGCGCACCTCGTCCCAAATCCCAATGGGCTGCGCCGGATCGTGCTGCCACAGCATCTTGACCGCGCGTCCCTCTCCGGCCAACCGGGCCAGAGACCGGGCATAGGCCCCGCTGGCGACAACATCGCCGCCCTGATCGCAGGCCCCGAACAGCGAGGCATACCCCTCGATCCTGTGCCCCTCGACGGTCACCTCCGCGTCAAAGCGGGAAAACTTGTGTTCCAGATCCATCCATCCACCCTCCATTGGGACCGGTCGCTGATCTCCTTGGCAAGGATCGCTCCGGCAGCTCTTCGATACCCCGGCACCCCTCAGGGCGCGGCCGTCAGCAATCCCTGAAAAACATCCGCAAGGATGGCCCCCGCGACGCCGTAAACCGTCAACCACAGCCGACGTTCCAGCCGTTCCATCAGCATCTCCAGCCGCTGAAACCGATCTGTCAGGGCATCGAACTGCAATTTGCTCACCCGCTCATGCGCCTCCAGCCGCAGACCGGGTGCGCAGGCGAATTGCTCATGCCGTGAACGCAACTCAGTCACTGCTGTCCTCCTCCAACACCGCTGGCAGCCCCAGCATCCGGCGTTTTTCGGCAGGTGTCAGGAAATCGGCCGAGGCAACGCGGTTCCACTGCGCGTCACGCTCAACCGCCAGCGCAGGGACTTGATCCAGATCGGGGGTCAGAACCACCTCTTCGCCAACCCAGGTCGACAGCCAGCGTCCGACGCTCGCCGCGACCTTGGTCGCCAACGGCAGTACCGTCTGGCGATAAAAGGCTCGGTGCGACTCGGCATAGTTGGCATAGGTTGCCTCTCCGGTGATCCCCAGCAGCATGGGCGGCACACCAAAGGCCACCGCGATCTCGCGCGCCGCTGCCTCCTTGGTCTTCTGAAACTCCATGTCCGAAGGCGAGAACCCCATCGGCTTCCAGTCCAATCCGCCTTCCAGCAGCATCGGTCGCCCGGCATTGCGCGCGCCCTGATGGTGCATCTCCATTTCGGACTGCAACCGCTCGAACTGCTCAGGGCTCAACTGTCCCTGACCGTCCGCGCCATTCCAGACAATCGCACCAGAGGGCCGCGCCGCATTGTCCAACAACCCCTTGGACCAGCGCGAGGCCGCATTGTGAACATCCACCGCCTGCGCCGCCGCCTGCAAGGGCGACAACCCGTAGTGGTCATCCTGCGGGTGAAACGCCTTCACATGACAGATCGGAGAAATCGCCCCCGTCACACCAAAGCGATGCTTGCGCCCGCCCACCGCGTATTCATAGGCCACCGGCCAGCCATCCGCCCCCGGCACCACGCTCATCCGGTCGCTGCGCAACACATGCAGCTCAAACGGCAAGCCCTCGTCGCCCGCAACCGCCTCGACATAGCCATCGCCCGACAGCAGCAGCTGACCATATAGCGCCTCGAACAGTTCCGCCCGTCCTTGGCCCGGGTTCGGCGCGGACACCAGCTTCAGGATCGGATGCTCGGCATAGCGCGTCGCACTGTCCTGCAACACCAGCGGCAAGGCCGCCGCCGCCTCGGCGATCAGCTTGACCGCGCGAAACCCAACCGGGTTCCCGGCAAAGGCCTGCTTGGTCAGCGACACGGTATCCCGCGGGCTCCAGGCCACGCGACCGCCATTCAGATGCGCCACGACACGGCCCGTCGCAGAGGCCTTGACCTGCGGAGCGCCCGGCGCCTCTGGCCCCTGCCCGTTCCGCCGCAGAAAATCGAATACCATCCCTAGTCGCTCCTTTCCTCAGGCGGCCCAAAGGCCCGCACCGTCCCGCCCACGACGGCCAAAGGCCATCGCGCTACAGGTCATTTCCGTCTTTCGATTGGGGCAGAGGCTTGCTGTGCCCTGCGTCTCATGAAGCAAACTATGGTGATCGTCTTAAGTCCGCGTCACACCACCGTTCGCTCCTTGCGCAACACCCTAAAGCACGCGCACCTGCGGCATCCGCTTCACCGGTCGTTTGCCCAGCATCAACTCGGTCAATGCCCAAACCAGCGCATCCACGCGGTCCGGGCTGCCCGCGCCCTCATAGCCGTGTGGCGTCATCAGGCACATCTGCGATTCCAGCTTGTCCAACCCGCCCGCATGTTTCACGCGCCCTTGTTCGTACAGCGCGGCCACCGGCTCGGCCCGGACGGACTTGCCCTCCGTCGCATGCACAGCCTTGTAGGACACATAGGGATCGACCTGCCGCAGCGTGGTTTCCACCATCGCTCCGCCTTGATTGACCTCGGCTACAACGCGGTCCGCCTCCCAGCGCGCTGCCGCCTCCAGCGCAGCCTTGGCCCACCCGGTCGGCGACAGCCCCTGGATTGAGGCATCCTCCAGCACATAGGCCCGCCGGTCGCGCGGGTCGTCCGCCTCGACAATGCCCGCCACCACGATCCCGCAGGCATCCGACCGTGGCCCCTTGCCCGCTGGCGGGTCCACCGCCACCACAACCCGGTCCATCTGCGGCAGCCGTCCGGCGCGCGCGCCGTCAAACATCTCGCGCGTCCACAAGGCTCCGTCCACCTGATCCAGCAACACGCCGTCCAGTTCCTGCAAGCCCAGCGATTGCCCCTCATAGCGCGCCCGCACTTCCTCCAGGAACGAGGCCGCCAGATGCGCCCGGTTCGCCTCGGTTCGGGCATGGGTCGACACGGTTGATGGCGTCTCCAGCAACTCCTTGAGCACCTCGATATTGCGCGGCGTTGTCGTCACGCAAACGCGCGGCGCATCCCCCAGACGCAGACCGAACTGCAACATGTCCCAGACATCCCGCGCCTTCTTCCACTTCGCCATCTCATCGGCCCAGGCGCCGTCAAACTGCGGCCCGCGCAGCGCCTCGGGATCTTGCGCCGAAAACAGCACCGCCTCCGCGCCGTTTGGCCAGATCAGCGTCCGGCGCGTGGCGTTATACTTCGGTTTTCGGTCAAACGGCGTGCAGGCCAGGATACCGCTCTGGCCATAGACCATCACCTCACGCGCCTGGTCATATGTCTCACCGATCAAGGCAATCCGCCGACAGCGCCCCTTGTCCAGCGGCTTGGAGCCTTCGACCTGTGCGCGCACCCATTCCGCTCCGGCGCGGGTCTTGCCCGCGCCACGCCCGCCCAGGATCACCCATGTCCGCCAATCGCCCTCGGGCGGCAACTGATGCGGATGTGCCCAGAAGTCGAACAGATAGGGGAGCGCAAGGCGCTCCCCGTCGGTCATTTCGGCCAGAAACCTATCCTTCACCACAGCAGGTGCGGAGGCTATCCAGACGGCACCGGATCGCAGATCGGGCGCATTCGAGGTCAAGCCCGTAGGCATCCCCGATTCCCTCTTCCTTTCGGATGATTGCTTCAAGTTCCAACTCCGTTTCCCGGGCTGCGCGCAGCCAGTATTTCAACTCGTTCAAGGCGCCACTTGCCTCGGACTTTTTCGCCAACTCTCCTTTGCGGGCCTTGTCCTGAAGCTCACCGATCTGGTCGATGAGATCCTCAATCGTGGCGGTTGCCCGGTCGCGTTGTTTGCGCAAACGCTCGCACCGCTCATTGGCGGTGATGACGATGCGCTGTACTGCTTCTTGTTGCTCTGCTCTGCTCATGCTCGACACCTTACTTGCCTGTAGGTTCTTGCCCCTCCGCGGGGTGGCAGGATCGGAAAACAGCCCTGAATGTCTCCCCAGGTGCCGCTTGCCGTACCTCGTCCAGCATGGGGAAAACATACGGTCAGCCGCGCGTTGGGTCAATCCCACCTCCGCGCGCAACAAACTGATTTCATTCACACTTCCGAACCAGTCCTTAACGAAAGGCAAACTTGCTTGCCGCGCGCCCGCGCCTCTGGCACACCCATTTCAACGAAAGGTCCGCATCATGCCCCAACTCTCCACCCGCATTACCACGCTCAACGAAGGCGGCTCCGACGGGTGGGAGGTGTTCTACCGCGCCCGCGCCATGGCGGCTGCGGGCCAGCCGGTGACCGAACTGACCATTGGCGAACATGACATCGGCACCGATGCCTCGATCCTTCAGGCCATCCACGCATCGGCCAGTGGCGGGCACACCGGATACGCAATGGTTCCGGGCGTCGCGGCACTGCGTCAGGCGGTGGCTGACCGCATCACCGCGCGCACCGGCGTGCCCACCGGACCCGAGAACGTGCTGATCACCCCCGGCGGGCAGGCCGCCCTGTTCGCCGCCCACGTCGCGGTCCTGTCTCCGGGCGATGCGGCGCTCTACATCGACCCGTATTACGCCACCTACCCCGGCACGATCCGCGCTGCCTCCGGGCGCGCCGTGCCCGTCCCGACAGAGGCGGACCGCGCCTTCCTGCCTCAGGGGGCCGCGATCCGCGCAGCCGCCAAGACGAGCGGCGCGAAAAGCCTGCTGGTCAACACGCCGAACAACCCCACTGGCACGGTCTACCCGATTGAAATACTTAAGGAAATATCATCTTCCTGCATCGACCATGATCTCTGGCTGATCTCGGATGAGGTCTATGACACGCAGGTCTGGCAAGGCGTCCACATCAGCCCGCGCAGCCTGCCCGGCATGGCCGACCGCACGCTTGTCGTCGGGTCCATGTCCAAAAGCCACGCCATGACCGGCTCGCGCGCCGGTTGGCTGGTCGGCCCGACAGACGCCATCGACCGTCTCATTGATCTGGCCACGTCGACCACCTATGGCGTGCCCGGATATATCCAGGACGGCGCGCTGTTTGCCCTCGATCAGGGGCCGGACCTTGAAGACAAGATATCCACCCCGTTCCGCCGCCGCCGTGACCTTGCGCTCAGGGTGATCGCCGAACAGAACACCGTCACCGCCATTCCTGCCCAAGGGGCCATGTACCTGATGCTCGACATCCGGGCGACGGGTCTCTCTGGCCGCGACTTTGCCGAGGCGTTGCTGGACGAGCATCTGATTGCCGTCATGCCGGGTGAAAGTTTTGGCAAATCCGCCGCCGGTCACATTCGAGTGGCCTTGACCGTCGCGGACGACCGCCTTGTCGGGGCGCTGAAAACCCTCTGCGCCTTTGCCGACAGCAAGGCGCGCGCCAATGCCTGACAGCTTTCGGGACATGCACCGCCCCGGCAGCCCGTTCATCCTCGCCAACGCATGGGATGCCGGGTCGGCCAGAATGCTGGTCGCGCTCGGGGCCAAGGCCATTGGCACCTCCTCTGCCGCCCACGCCTTTACGCTGGGCCGGCCAGACACTGGCACAATCACCCGGGATGAGGCGCTGGCGCACGCCCAGTCCCTTGTTTCTGCCGTCAATGTGCCTGTCTCGGGCGATTTCGAAAACGGCTTTGGCGAGGCACCTGAAACCTGCGCCGAAACCGTCCGCCTTGCCGCCGAAGTGGGACTTGCAGGTATCTGCATCGAGGACACCGCCCTGCCGGGCGACACTCCCTATGATGCCAGCCTCTCGACCGAACGCATCCGCGCCGCTGCCAGCGCCGCGCGCGCTCTGCCGCGGGATTTCTTTCTTGTCGCGCAAGCCGACGGCATCCTGACCGGCCACTACAACACCGACGAGGCCATCACCCGCATTCGCGCATTCGAGGCCGCAGGCACCGACGCGGTCTATGTCCCGGCCCCGCCCTCGATGGAGGCGCTCGGACGTTTGGTCCAGGCCACCAACCTGCCCTTCAACGCCCTCGTTTCCGGCCCGTTCGCCAAACACAGCCGCGCCGAGTTTGCCGCACTTGGCGTCGCGCGCCTGTCGCTTGGCTCGGCTTTGGCGCGGGCCACCTACCGCACGATCCACACCGCCGGAAAGGACATGTTCGGCACCAATAGCCGCTTTGACACGCTGTCAGACGCCCTGCCCTTCGACGTATTGGACCCCATGTTGAAATGAGCGGCACGCCGGTCAGCGCCATCCGCAACCTCGGCCCCGCGTTCGAAACGGCCTGCACAGACGCGGGTATCCCCGACGCCGAAACCCTGCGCGCCCTCGGCGCGCATGAGGCCTATCGCAAGTTGCTAGAGGCCGGACAACGCCCGCATTTCATTGGCTACTACGTCCTGCACATGGCGCTGCAAGGTCGCCCGTGGAATGACTGCAAAGGCGAAGAAAAGGACGCCCTTCGGGCGCAGTTTGACGCGCTCAAGGCCGATACCAAGGCCACCCCGCAAAGCGCGATGGACAAGATCCTCAATGAGATCGGTGTGATTGCGAAACCCGGTCCACGCTGATCGGCCCAAAAGACTGCAAGATTATCGCCTCTTGTGTCACACCAACGCAACCGCCTGAATCCGTGTCCTACTTCTTCTTGCGCAGCTTGCCGTAGAACCGCCCGTTCGCCTGAACAAACTGATCCAGCACCTTGTCCAATCCGCCAAACTGACGCCCCTTGAGGAACAAAAACCCCGCCAAGGCCCCGATCGCCGCGCCTGCGGTGTCGATGATCAGGTCCGTCATCGTGTCCACCAGCCCGGATTTCTGCATGTTCATGCCGAAAAGCTGATCCATGCTGAACTCGAATATTTCCCACAAGGCACCGATCGACAGCCCGACGCAAAACGCCAGCACCGCCAGTGCCCAGGGCGGGGCAGCGTATCTATCCCCCTCGAACAGCATGAAAATCAACAGAAATCCCATCAGGCCAAAGCTGAGCGCAGACATGAAATGCAACACGACATCCCACCACCAAAAGCGCTCGTAGAAATCCGCGACTTCGCCCAGAAACAAGGTCGCAAAGATAAACAGCACAATGCCCGTCAAAAACGGCTTAGGAAGTTCGATGCCCAGATAACCGGCAAATCGCTGCGGAAGAAACGTCAGAACCAGTGTCGACACGGCGACAAAGACCGCCGACCACGTCTGGGTCACCGCCCCCGTCACGGCCTCGATCACAAGAACCGCCTGGATGAGCAGGACAACTGGTGAACTCTTGGTGTGGAACATTCGGGCTTCTTTTGTCGGGTCTGCGCCCCAATATAAAGTTCATGTCGGATTCTTCACCCCTTCGTCTTGCCAGCTACAACATTCGCGCTGGCCTTGGCTCTGACCTGCGCCGCGATCCGTTGCGGGTGCTCTCGGCAATTTCTGCGCTGGAGGCGGATGTGGTGGTTCTTCAAGAGGCGGATTTCCGTCTTGGCCCGCGCCCTTCGGCCCTGCCGCGCGACAGGATCGAATCCGAAACCGGCCTGCGGCCCCTGCCCGTCGCCCGGAACACCGTCAGCCTTGGTTGGCACGGCATCGCCGTGCTGGCCCGACCCGACCTGACCGCCCACCAGATCAACCGCTATCCCCTGCCCGGACTGGAACCACGCGGTGCCGTCGCCGTGGATCTGCCGGGATTGCGGGTCGTCGGCGTCCATCTGGGGCTATTGCGTCACTCCCGCCGTCGGCAACTGGACTGTATCCGAGACGCGCTGGATGCGCTGCCACCCCTGCCCACGGTCATTCTGGGGGACTTCAATGAATGGTCGCGCAAGGTGGGCCTTGGCCGGCTGGCACAGCGCTACAGGATCGTCACGCCGGGGCGAACGTATCCGTCGACCTTGCCGCTGGGGGCATTGGACCGGGTCGCCCATTGCGCGGCGCTGGACATCCGGGTGCTGGCACTGCCGCGCAAGGAAAACAGTCGCCACCCGTCGGATCATCTGCCAATCCTTGCCGAAGTGCACCGCGCCGGACGACCACAGCCAAGACAGCCGCAACGATAGCACACCGCGCCATGTCGCCTTGACCGCAATGAAAAAGGCCGCCCCAAGGGTCGGCCTTTCGAAAGAGCAGAGAACAGGATCGTCTCAGCCGACCAGTTCAAGACCCGAAAAGAAGAAGGCGATTTCTTCTTTTGCGGTGTCCGGCGCGTCAGACCCGTGGACCGAGTTCTCGCCAACCGATTCGGCGAACTCTGCCCGGATGGTGCCGGCGGCCGCGTCGGCGGGGTTGGTTGCGCCCATGACTTCGCGGTTCTTCAGGATGGCGCCTTCGCCTTCGAGAACCTGCACAACAACCGGCTCGGAGGCCATGAACTCGCAAAGCTCGTCATAGAAAGGACGTTCGGCGTGGACGGCGTAGAACTGGCCGGCCTGAGCCTTGGACAGGTGAATGCGCTTTTGGGCGACGATGCGCAGGCCTGCTTCTTCGAACTTGGCGTTGATCTTGCCGGTCAGGTTGCGGCGGGTGGCGTCGGGCTTGATGATCGAGAAAGTGCGCTCAAGGGCCATGGGATGCTCCATCGGGTTATCCCCGAACGTTGTGTCCGGGTCATGAATGATGCGCGGGGCGGTAGCATGGGGCGCGGCGATTGGAAAGCCCGCCAATGTGACGCGACTTTTGACGCAATCGAATTTTGGTCGAAAATTCGTCTCTGGCCGCCAACGCAACGCCGTGCATTGACACCCCCGCGCGCCTCTGGCACGCGCCATCTCATGTTGAAGATCGAAAACATTTCCTTTTCCGTGGACGGCCGCCCGCTGTTCGACGGAGCCAGCGCCACAATCCCGGACGGTCACAAGGTTGGCCTTGTCGGGCCCAATGGCGCGGGCAAGACGACGCTGTTTCGCCTGATCAAGGGCGAGCTGACGCTGGACGGCGGCGACATCTCCTTGCCGCAACGCGCCCGCATCGGTGGCGTCAGTCAGGAAGTGTCTGCGTCAGAGACCTCGCTGATCGACACGGTGTTGCAGGCCGACACCGAACGCGCCGCCCTGATGGCCGAGGCAGAAACCGCGACCGGCGTCCGCATCGCCGAGGTCCAGACCCGCCTTGCCGATATCGACGCCTGGAGCGCCGAGGCCCGCGCCGCCACCATACTCAAGGGTCTCGGCTTTGACGACGACCAGCAGAAACAGCCCTGCTCTGCCTTTTCGGGTGGCTGGCGGATGCGTGTCGCGCTGGCCGGTGTGCTCTTTGCCCAGCCCGATCTGCTGCTGCTCGACGAACCGACCAACTATCTGGATCTCGAAGGCGCGCTGTGGCTGGAAAGCTACCTGATGAAATACCCGCATACGGTGATTGTCATCAGCCACGACCGCGGGTTGCTGAACCGGGCGGTGAACACGATCCTGCATGTCGAGGACCGCAAGCTGACCTACTACGGCACGCCCTATGACGGTTTCGTCAAGCTGCGCGCCGAAAAGCGTGCGCAACTCAGCGCCACCGCCAAGAAACAACAGGACCGCCGCGCCCATCTGCAAGGCTTCGTCGACCGCTTCCGCGCCAAGGCGTCCAAGGCCAAACAGGCGCAGGCCCGTCTCAAGATGATTGAACGGATGGACATGGTCACACCGCCCGAAGAGGCGGCCAAGCGGGTGTTTTCCTTCCCGCAACCCGATGAGCTGTCGCCGCCGATCATCAATATCGAAGGTGGGTCAACAGGGTACGGCGACACCGTGGTTCTGCGCCGTCTGAACCTGCGCATTGATCAGGACGACCGCATCGCGCTGTTGGGCAAGAACGGTCAGGGCAAATCCACCCTGTCCAAACTGTTGTCAGACCGGCTGCCGTTAATGGACGGGCACATGAACCGATCGTCCAAGCTGCGCATCGGTTATTTTGCCCAGCATCAGGTGGACGAACTGCATCTGGACGAAACGCCTTTGCAGCACGTCCAACGCGAACGCCCGGGCACGCTGCCCCCCAAATTGCGCGCCCTGCTGGCTGGCTTTGGCCTGATGGCGGCACAGGCGGAAACAGAGGTTGGGCGCCTGTCGGGTGGGCAAAAGGCGCGTCTGTCGCTTTTGCTGGCAACACTGGACGCGCCGCACCTGCTGATTTTGGATGAGCCGACCAACCACCTTGATATCGAATCGCGCGAGGCGCTGGTTGAGGCGCTGACCGCCTATTCCGGGGCTGTGATCCTTGTCAGCCACGACATGCACCTGTTGTCGATGGTGGCAGACCGGCTGTGGCTAGTGGGCGATGGCACGGTGAAACCCTATGAGGACGACCTTGACGCCTACCGCGCCATGTTGCTGACGCGGGACACCCCGGCGAAACCCTCGAAATCCTCCAAAACCGCGCCCGACAAACCCAAACGCCCGTCGCGTGACCGGATGCAAGAACTGCGCTCTGACGTCCGCAAGTGTGAGGACCGCATCGCCAAGATCGAACAAATGCGTGAGAAGCTGGCCAAAAAGCTGGCCGATCCGGCGCTGTACGAAAATGAAAAGGTCGGCGAGCTTGAGGTCTGGAACAAGAAATACGCCGAGGTCATGGACGCGCTGCACCGCGCCGAAGTGATGTGGGAAACGGCGGCGGAAAAGCTGGACGCGGCAGAGAACGCCTGACCGGGGCGTTTCTTTTTTGCGTCTCTGCATCGGTGGCAATTTCCGACGGATCGCCGGTTGCAAAGGACTTTTTTGATCTGACGCGGGCGCATTGTGCGATCTGGACAGAATTGCCAATCGCCATTACCCACTCCCTATGGATACCGCTTTCCTCATCAGTGCCTTTGTCACCCTGTTCGTGGTGATTGATCCCATCGGGCTGACGCCGATCTTTATCGCGCTCACCCAGGACACCGATGCGCGCCACCGCCGCATGGTGGGCTACCGCGCCTGTGGCGTCGCCTTTGGCATCCTGACGCTGTTCGCCTTCTTTGGTGAGGCGGTGTTGGGCTTTATCGGCATTTCCATGTCCGCTTTTCGCATCGCGGGCGGCATTCTGCTGTTCATCACCGCGTTGGACATGCTGTTTGAACGCCGCACCAAACGGCGCGAAGACAAGGCCGACGAAGAAGAGTTTCCCGACCCTTCGGTCTTTCCGCTGGCCATTCCGCTGATCGCCGGACCGGGGGCCATCGCCTCGATCATCCTGTTGGTGGGTCAGACCGGCGACACGGTCGAGGTTCTGTCCATCCTTGCGGTGATGGTGGCGGTGTTGTTGGTTGCGCTGGCCTTGTTCCTGATCGCGGGACCAATCGAACATCTGTTGGGGCGCGTCGGCATCAATGTCGTCACACGCATTCTGGGGATGCTGCTGGCGGCGCTGTCAGTGCAATTTGTGCTCGACGGACTGCGCAATTTCGGCCTCGCTCCCGCCTGACCCTGTTTCCCCGGCGTAGAAACCCCTATCTTGAGAAGTGGCCAAAGCGGGGGACCATGCCATGTCCGGAGACCAGATCGGAAATCTCATCTACCTTGTGCTGCTGGGCGGCGTGCTGGTCAGTTGGTTCTTTGTTCAGGGCCGGGCCAGCCTTGGCAAGACCATGCAGCAGATGGCGGCCTGGGGGCTGATCTTTGTCGGTGTGATCGCGGTCTACGGATTGTGGAGCGACATTCGCGGCACTGTCCTGCCGCAGCAGATGGTTTTTGGCGGCGAAGGCCGCATCGAACTGCCACGCGCACCGGATGGCCACTACTATGTCACCTTGCAGATCAACGGCACCCCCACCCGGTTTGTCGTGGACACCGGCGCGACATCGGTTGTGCTGACACGCAGCGCGGCGGAGCGCGCGGGGATCGACGTCGCCAGCCTGCACTTCCTGTCCGAGGCCATGACCGCCAACGGCAAGGTCCAGACCGCCCCGGTCACGCTGGACACGGTTGAACTCGGCCCCTTTGCGGATCAGCGGGTCGCGGCCTATGTGAACGCAAGCGAGATGCAGAATTCTCTGCTGGGCATGACCTATCTCGACCGCTATTCCAGCCTTCAGATTTCCGGCGGCAAGATGGTGCTGCAACGCTGATCCAGATCCGAATTTTCGCCGAAAATTCGCCTCGCCTTCAGCTTTCGGCCTTCTTTTCCCAGCGCCCCGATTCCTCTGACCAGTATTGCGCCTTGCAACCCGCGCCCGTCAGCACGCGCCACTGGTCGCGGGCGCGCTGCGTCGCCGCGCCATCGTCGCCGTCAAACAACACGCAGACCCGGTCCAGTGCGGCCACCTCACCGGCGGACACTTCGGCCCCGTCGATGGCCATCAGGCAACCGGGATCATTGGCCGCCTGCGCGTCGGTGGTCAGCAACACCGGCTGATCCGCGTCATGCGGCCCGCCTGCCAGTCCGTGCGGCAGAAAGCCCTCTTCGGGGCCCTGCCAGAGCTTCCGGTCAAGCCAGTCCATGCGATCCGGGTCAGTCCCCCGCACCGCCACCCGCCACCCGCGGTCCAGCGACTTGGCCAGCAGGTCCGGCAACATTACGTCCAACGGCCGCCGGGTCAGGTGATAGAAATAGACGTCTCCCATCGGCTCCTCCGTCCCATCGTGCCTGCGTGCCGGGTGGTGGCGCAGGGGACACCACCCCTGCGCCCTGATCTGGTTCAGCCTCTTTCGAACCGGTCGCGCACCAGACGGTCCAGCGCCATCACGCCCCAACCTGTCGCACCCTTGGGCGCCAGATCGGTGTCCTTGGTCACCTGCGCCACACCCGCAATGTCCAGGTGCATCCACGGCATACCGTCCTTGACGAAACGTTGCAGGAACTGTGCTGCCGTGATCGCGCCTGCGGGGCGGCCGCCAACGTTCTTCATGTCGGCCTTCTGGCTCTTGATCAATTCGTCATAGGACTTGCCCAGCGGCAAACGCCACGCGCCTTCGCCTTCCGCGCCTGCCGCCTTGAGGAAATCCCCCGCGAGCGCGTCGTCGTTGGAGAAAACCGCCGCATTGTCATGTCCCAGTGCAATGATGCAGGCGCCGGTCAGCGTGGCCAGGTCGATCATGGCAGAGGGGTGTTCGCTTTCCTGCGCGTGCCACATCACGTCCGCCAGCACCAACCGCCCTTCGGCATCGGTGTTGATGACCTCGATGGTGTCGCCCTTCATGGATGTCACGATGTCGCCCGGACGCTGCGCCATGTGCGACGGCATGTTTTCGACCAAACCGACCAGCCCGACAACATGCGCCTGCGCCTTGCGCAGGGCCAGTGCCTTCATCACGCCCGCGACGGTCCCCGCGCCGCCCATGTCCATGGTCATGTCTTCCATGCCAGCGGCGGGTTTGAGGCTGATACCGCCGGTGTCAAACACAACGCCCTTGCCGATCAGCGCCAGCGGCGCGCCTTCGGCTCCTTTCCAACGCATCACAACCACCTTGGAGGGCATGGCCGATCCCATGCCCACGCCCAGCAGCGCGCCCATTCCCAATTCGGTCAGCTTGTCCTCTTCGAGAACCTCAACCTCCAGCCCGGTGTCGCGCAGTGCCTCCAGCCGGGCGGCAAATTCTGTGGTCGACAGCACGTTGGCCGGCTCGGACACCAGATCGCGGGTAAAGGCGACGCCCTCGGCCACCGCGCGGGCAGAGGCAAACGCGGCCTCTGCCTCATCCGGGGCCTTGACCATCATCACGGCGGCGGCCGGGGCCTCATCCGGCTTGGACTTGCGCGCGGTAAAGGCATAGCTGCGCAGGGCCACGCCCAAGGCGATCTCCTCGGGCAGACGCGTCGCCTCGACCAGAACGGTCAGCGCCACCTTGCCCGCCAGCCGCGCCAGCGTTCCACCTGCCTTGCGGGCTTCGACCGTTGCGGGGCGGCGGGCAAGTTTGACGATATCCAGCGCCTCGACAACCAGCCCAGAGGGCCAGGCCAGCGTCATCGCGTCTCCGGCGTCCAGCTTGGTGAACGCCTCGCTTTCGACCGCGCGGCCCAACGCGCCTTTGGTCAGGCGGTTCAGACGCCGCGCGCCGGGGCTGAGCGTGCCTTCGGGTGACACAACGACGGCCAGACGTCCGCCAGTTTCGTCAATCCCGTCCAGAGCCACCTCGGCAAAGCTGATCGCGCGCAGATCGGTCATGTGTCCTCGTCTCCTGAGCTGAGTTTCGCCAAAAGAGGTAACGCCCCCCGGCGCGGTTGACCAGTGCCACCTTTCCCATTTCCAAACGATGGATTAGGGTGCCGCCACCTACACTGGTCTGGGGGGACCACGCGATTGCAAAGATTCGACAGATATGTCCTGTCGCAACTGATGGTAGCGTTCGGCTTTTTCGCCCTAGTCCTTGTGTCGGTCTATTGGGTGAACAAGGCTGTTGCCCTGTTTGACCAGCTGATTTCGGACGGCCATTCGGTGGGGGTGGTGATGGAGTTTACCGCCCTGTCGCTGCCGGCGGTGATCACCTTTGTGTTGCCGCTGTCGGCCTTTGCCTCTGCCGTCTATGTCACCAACCGGATGAGCAGCGACAGCGAACTGACCGTGGTGCAGGCCACCGGCTATTCGCCCTGGCGGCTGGCCCGTCCGGTGTTCCTGTTCGGATGTGTGGTAGCGCTGATGATGTCGATGCTGACCCATCTGCTGGTGCCGAAATCACTGGAACAGCTACGCGTCCGCGAAAAGGCCCTGTCCGGGTCGCTCAGCGCGCGACTGCTGCGCGACGGGGCCTTTCTGCATCCCATCGACGGCGTGACCTTCTACATCCGTGACATCACCGCCGAGGGCGAATTGCGCGACGTTGTGTTGTCCGACAGGCGCTCGCCGGGGCGTGACGTGATCTATACGTCTGAACAGGCTTATCTGTTGCGCGACGACGAAGGGCCCAAGCTGGTGATGTTGACCGGAATGGCGCAGACTCTGGATCTTGAGACGCGCCGCCTGTCGACAACGAATTTCAGCGACCTGATCTATGATGTGTCCGGGCTAGTGACATCCACCGCGCCGACCAAGCGCCGCCTGAACTACATGTCCACATGGGAATTGATCACCCAACCCGCCGCCTCGGCGGCCGAGGCAAAGGACTCTCCGGGCGAAGCGATCGAGGAAGGGCACCTGCGATTCCAGCTGCCCTTGCTGGCGCTGACCTTTTCCCTGATCGGCTATTCGGCATTGATGGTGGGCGGGTTTTCGCGGTTCGGGGTGACCCGCCAGATTGTCTTTGCCATCAGCCTGCTGGTGTTTGTCAAAGTGCTGGAAAGCGGTGTGACCGATCCTGTGCGCGCCAACGACCGGCTTTGGCCGCTGGTCTATCTGCCCAGCATGGTCGGCCTGACACTGGCTACCGCGTTGCTTTGGGTGACCGCTCGGCCGTTCCGGCCCAGACGCGCACGGGCGCACCAGCAGGAGGCCACGGCGTGACCCTGCATTTCTACTTTGCCCGCCGCTTCTTGTGGATCTTTCTCAGCGTCTTCGGCGTCTTTGCGCTGTTTCAGGGCCTGCTGGATCTGATCGAGGAAATGCGCCGCTTTGACGACACTGTGACCTTTGGGCAGGTGGTGCGGGTCACGCTGATGAAGCTGCCCGGCGCCATCTATGAGATCATTCCGCTGGTGATGATCCTGGCGACGGTCGGGCTGTTTCTGGGGCTGGCGCGATCGTCCGAGCTGGTGGCCGCACGGGCGGCGGGGCGTTCTGGCGTGGCCACGCTGATGGCGCCGGTCATGGTGGCGCTGGTGATCGGAGGACTGGTGGTCGGGCTGATGAACCCCATCGTTTCCACCACATCCAAACGCTACAACGAATTGCGCGAAACCTATGAAAGCGGCAGCGCCTCCGCTCTGTCCATTGGCCCCGAAGGACTGTGGCTACGGCAAGGCGGCGATCTGGGTCAGGCGGTGATCCACGCCGCCCGCGCCAATGACGAGGCGACAGAGCTGTTCGATGTCTCCATCGTCGCTTACGCGCCGGGTGGCGGCCCGGCGACTCGCATCCTCGCCAGCAGCGCCCGGCTTGACGATGGCTTCTGGGTGCTGAACGCGGCCAAGGCCTGGCCACTGACCCCGGGGCTGAACCCGGAGTCGGGGGCAAAAGAACACGACACCCTGCGTTTGCCGTCAAATCTGACCCAGGACAGCATCCGTGATCGTTTCGGCAAACCCTCGGCCGTGGCGATCTGGGACTTGCCCGCCTTCATCGAAGGCCTTGAAACATCCGGGTTTTCGGCCCGTCGTTACGTTGTCTGGTTGCACATGGAATTGTCCCGCCCGCTGTTTCTGATAGCGATGACGCTGATCGGTGCGGCCTTTACCATGCGGCCCACGCGCCTTGGTCGCACCGGAATCGCGATCTTGTCTGCTGTCCTGCTTGGCTTTGGCCTCTACTATGTGCGAAACTTTGCCCAGATCATGGGGGAAAACGGCGAGTTGCCACCGCTCTTCGCGGCTTGGGTGCCGCCGGTCGCCTCGGTACTTCTTGCCATGGGGTTGGTGCTGCATATGGAGGACGGATGACCCGCATGTTTTACCGTCTTTTCCGGCTTCTTGGGGTGCTGTGTGCCCTTTGCGGATCGGCGCTGGCGCAGGATGCACCTGATCCCGATGCCATGCCGGCCATGCTTGTGGCCGACACCGTCTTTGTCGAAGACGGCGAGCGGCTAATTGCCAGCGGCAACGTCGAGGCGTTCCACGATGGCGTGCGCATGACTGCCGGGCGTATCGTCTATGACGGCACAACGGATCAGTTGATCATCGACGGGCCAATCCGCATCATCGACGAGGCCGGCAATGTTCTGGTCGCCACCTACGCCGAACTGGATCAGGGGCTTCAAAATGGTCTGCTGTCCGGGGCGCGCATGGTTCTTGACCAGCAATTGCAGGTCGCCTCGGTCGAGGCGCGGCGCGTAAATGGCCGCTATACACAGTTCAGCAAGGTCGCTGTCACCTCTTGCCTTGTTTGCGGCGAACGCAAGGTCCCGCTCTGGCAGATCCGGGCGTCGCGCGTCGTGCATGATCAGGAAGAACGCCAGCTATATTTCGACAACGCGCAGTTCCGCGTTCTGGACGTGCCGATCTTCTATTTTCCGCATCTGCGCCTGCCCGATCCCACGCTGGAACGCGCACGCGGGTTCCTGTTTCCGACATTCACCAGCAGCTCGCTGCTGGGGTTCGGCGTCAAAACACCATATTTCTTCCCGATCGGACGGCATCAGGACCTGACACTGACGCCCTTCTTGTCACAGGAAACCCGCACGATGGGGTTCCGCTATCGGCGCGCCTTTCGCAGCGGCAAGTTGACGGTCACGGGCGCGTTGTCCTCTGACACGTTGATGGACGACGCGCGCGGTTATCTCTTTGCCGTGGGAGAATTTCGGGTTGCGAACGACTACAAGCTGTCGTTCAACCTCAAGGGTGTCTCGGACGACGCCTACCTCTATGACTACAATCTAAGCAATGCGGACCGTCTGGCCAGCAACCTGTCGCTGGCCCGGGTGACGGCTGACAGATTCATGGAAACCAGAATCCTGAACTATCAGACTCTGCGCGACTATGAAGACAACGCAACCCAGCCGCGCTTCATCGCCGACTATCGCCGGGAACAACGCTTTTTCCCCTCATTCGGCGGAGAGTTCCGGTTGGGCACCGATGTCCACGGCCATTTGCGCCAATCCAAACGTGACACTGACAGCGCCGATGCGGATACGGATGTCGACGGCCGCGACGTCACCCGGCTCAATGCCGAATTCAGCTGGCGCAACCGCTGGACCGTGGCCGGTGGCCTGCGCGTCGGGCTTTCGACGCATCTGTGGGCCGACCACTACATCACCGAGGACGACATCACATCGGATGCCGAAGTCAGCCGCGCCATACCCGGTGTTGCGGTGGATTTCCGCTATCCCATGCAACGCCAGGGGCCCGGTGGCGGGCGCACGCTGCTGGAACCGGTTGTCCAACTGGGCTGGGTCGGGGGCGAACGACTGAAAAACCCCAACGACGAAAGCACGCGGGTCGAATTTGACGAGGCCAACCTGTTGTCGCTGTCGCGCTTTCCGGCCGCCGACCGCCGCGAGCACGGCACCACCCTTGCCGCCGGATTACGCTGGCTGCACCGGGCGCCGGGTGGCTGGTCTGCGGCGCTGACGCTGGGCAAGGTCTGGCGCGAAACCGCCGAGGCCGATTACTCGCTCTCCTCCGGCCTTTCTGGCACCGACTCTGACTTGCTGATTGCCGGACGCTTTGCCAACCCGCTGGGGATAACGCTGTCGGCGCGCGGCCTGCTGGACGAAGACGGCCTGTTTTCCAAGGCAGAGGCGCGCGCCGGATGGTCCAACACGCGGATGGACCTTGGCGCGTCCTACCTGCTGCTGGTCACGGATGCCGATGAGGACCGAACCCAACGGCAGTCCGAATGGACCTTTGATGGCCGCTATCAACTGACCCGGAATTGGGCCACCTCGGGGGAGGCACGCTATGACCTTGCCGATGACCGGCTTGACCGTGTCGGTCTGGGCCTGCAATACCGAAACGAATGTATTCAGGTGGATCTTCAGGCAACGCGGAACTACGCATCCTCGACCAACCTGGAGCCGTCTACCGATTTCGATCTGACCGTCGCGCTAAGAGGCTTTGGCGCCGGCGCCAGTGGCAAGGAGTATCGCCGCACATGTTCATTCTGACCCGCCTGCTTGCACCGGCCCTTGCGGTCCTGTCGATCGCCCTGAGCCCTGCGCCGCTGGCCGCGCAAAACCTTTTTGCCCCCGCCATTCAGGTCAACGACAGCGTCATCACCAACTACGAGATCGCGCAGCGCAAGCGCATGTTGCAGGTGCTGAACGCCCCCGGCAATCTGGACACACTCTCGCGCGAGCAGTTGATCGACGACCGCCTGCGCATTCAGGCGGCACGTGACAACGGCATCCGCCCGACAGAACAAGAAGTACTGGACGGCATGGGCGAATTTGCCGGGCGCGCCAATCTGGACCGCGACCAGTTTGTCGCCGCCATCGGGGCAGAGGGCGTGGCCGAACAGACCTTTCGCGATTTCGTCGCCGCCGGTCTGAGCTGGCGCCAGCTGGTCCAGGCACGGTTCGGTGGACGCGCCACTGTGTCCGAGGATGAGATCGACCGCGCCCTGTCGCTGCAATCGGGCACCAGCACGGTGCGTGTTCTGGTATCCGAGATCATCATGCCGATGCCGCCGGGCGAAGAGGACGCCGTGCGCGCCCGCGCAGAGCGCATCGCGCAGATCGACAGCTTTGGCGCGTTTTCGGCCGAGGCGCGGCAGTATTCCGCAACGGCCAGCCGTGACTCCGGCGGCCGCCTGCCCTGGCAGAACCTGAGCGATCTGCCGCCGCAGCTACGCCCGCTGCTGCTGGGCCTTGCTCCGGGCGAAGTGACCGCGCCCATTCCCCTGGACGGCGCTGTTGCCCTGTTCCAGCTGCGCGACATCGAGGAAACCGGATTCAGCCCGCCAGAGGTCAGTGCAGTGGAATACGCCGCCTACTACATGGCCGGAGGTCGCAGCCCCGAAACGCTGGCCCAAGCGCGTGTTCTGGCCGGTCAGGTAGACCGGTGCGACGATCTGTATGGCGTGGCCAAGGGCCAACCCGCAGAAGTGCTGGAACGCGGCACGCTGCCGGTGGGCGACCTGCCCACGGACATCGCGCTGGAACTGACCAAGCTTGACCCGGGTGAAGTCTCGACGGCCCTGACCCGGTCGGGCGGTCAGACGCTGGTGTTTCTGATGCTCTGCGGACGCTCCTCGACGATCACCGAGGATGTGGACCGGGGCGAGATCACCATCGGCCTGCGCAACCGGCGCCTGGCAACGCTGGCCGATGGCTATCTTGCGCAGTTGCGCGCCGACGCCCGTATCGTCAACCGATGACCGATACCACACCCGTCGCTCTCAGCTGCGGGGAACCCGCCGGGATCGGGCCGGAACTGGCCGAGGCCGCGTGGGACCATCTGGGCCAAGACCTGCCGTTCTTCTGGATCGGCGACCCGGCGCATCTGCCGGGGCGCGTGCCGCATGTGGTTCTGGACAATCCCGCGCAGGCAACCGCGCGGATCAGTGAGGGTCTGCCGGTCTGGCGGTTGGACATGCCCGGCCCCCGTGTGCCCGGTATTCCGCAGGCCCACCATGCACCCGGCGTGATCGCCGCCATCGAAGAGGGTGTGCGACTGGTGCAGTCCGGCACGGCCTCGGCCTTGTGTACCTTGCCGATCAGCAAACAGGCGCTGGCAGAGGGGGCCGGGTTCGGCTTTCCCGGCCACACAGAGTTCCTCGCCCATCTGGCGGGTGTGGACGAGGTGGTGATGATGCTGGCCTCTGACCGGCTGCGCGTGGTGCCGGTGACCATTCATATCGCGCTGGCAGATGTGCCCGGCACGCTGACGCCCGCCCTGCTGGAACGGCGCATCCGCATCACCCACGCGGCTTTGGTGACGCAGTTCGGCATTGCCGCGCCCCGTCTTGCAGTGGCCGGTCTGAACCCGCACGCAGGCGAAGGCGGGCGGATGGGCCATGAGGACGCCGCGCTGATCACCCCGGTGTTGGAGCGATTGAGAGCCGAAGGCATGGACCTGCGCGGCCCCCTGCCCGCCGACACGATGTTCCACGAGCGCGCCCGCGCTGGATATGACGCCGCGATCTGCATGTATCACGATCAGGCGCTGATCCCGATCAAGACGCTGGATTTCGATGAGGGTGTGAATGTCACCCTTGGCCTGCCGTTCATCCGCACATCGCCCGATCATGGCACCGCCTATGACATCGCGGGCAAAGGTGTTGCCAACCCCAGTTCCACGCTGGCCGCGCTACGCATGGCTGCACGGTTGGCTGGCGCATGACCCAGACATGATTTGGATCGGCCCTCGGGTTTCGCCGCACCGCAGGCGGGGGGCTTTGCCCCCCCTTGGCCAAGGGCCAATTCCCCCCCAGGATATTTTTGGACAGAAGAAGACATGAGCGCGATCGATACCCTTCCCCCGCTGAGCGAGGTCATCAAGCGTCATCAACTGTCCGCGCGCAAATCTTTGGGCCAGAACTTTCTGCTCGACCTGAACCTGACGGCGCGTATTGCGCGGGTGGCGGGCGACCTGTCGCAAACCGATGTGCTGGAGGTGGGCCCCGGTCCCGGCGGGCTGACCCGCGGATTGCTGGCCGAAGGCGCGCGCAGGGTGTTGGCGGTGGAGAAGGATGCGCGCTGCTTGCCCGCGCTGGCCGAGATTTCAGAGGCTTATCCGGGGCGGTTGGAGGTGATCGAGGGCGATGCGCTGGAGGTTGATTCAGCCGCGCATCTGACGCCGCCCTATGCGATCTGTGCCAACCTGCCCTACAACGTCGGTACAGAGTTGCTGGTGCGGTGGTTGACGCCGCCGGAATGGCCGCCCGCGTGGCAGTCACTTACATTGATGTTCCAGAAGGAAGTGGCCGAGCGGATCGTGGCGGAGCCGGGGTCCAAAGCCTATGGTCGGCTGGCGTTGCTGGCGCAGTGGCGGTGCGACGCACGCATTGCTCTGACCCTGCCGCCGGGGGCCTTTACCCCGCCGCCCAAGGTCAGCTCTGCCGTGGTGCATCTGACCGCACTGCCTGCGCCCCGGTTCGAGGCGGATCCAAAGGTGTTGGAGCGGGTGGTGGCGGCGGCCTTCAACCAGCGGCGCAAGATGCTGCGCGCCGCGTTGAAAAGCCTGTCACCGCAGATTCAGGATCACCTGGCCGAGGCCGGGATTGCCCCGACAGAACGGGCCGAGCGTGTTCCGCTGGAGCAATTCTGCGCGCTGGCGCGCAGCCTTGCCAGCGCCTGACGCGCGGCCCGAATTTCAGAGATACAGTGTTACTCGGCCGCGTCCGGCGGCGGAGTATTGCCCGGCTCTGCCGCAGCGGGGGGCGTGTCCGCCTCTCCCGTTTCCGGCTTTGGCTCGGGCTTCTTGCGGGGCTTGCGCGGCGCGCGCGGTTTCTTGGGCTTGTCTTCTGGCGCGGCTGGTGCTGCCGCGTCATCTGCGGATTGCGGCGTATCAGCACCGGGGCCCGCAGGATCGGGTGCCGGAGCCTTGGGCGCTTGGGATCTGGGTGTCCGGGTTCTGGGTGAGGCCGGTTTGGGCTCTGCCGGAGGGGTCGCCGCAGGGGCCGTTTCAGCCCGGGATTCCGGTGTATCAACCAGACCGGGGCCATCGTCCTCTGCCCCGAGATCCAGCACATCGCCGGACATCGACGCGCCCTGTTCATCCGATTTGGGCGTATGTGACTGGCGTGCGGGCCGGTCCTGTCGGTCTTGCCTGTCCTGCCGATCAGACCGTTCGGGTCTGTCGGCCGTCTTTTCAGACCGCTCCGGTTGATCGGACGCGCCATCGCGCTGCGACCGTTCCCGGTCACGCTGCGCCTGCCGTTCGCGGTTTTCGCGTTCCTGCTGTTCGCGACGCGTGTCCTGTTCGCGCTGCGCCTCGCTCAACAACCGCATGTAATGTTCGGCGTGTTGCTGAAAATTCTCAGCCGCGACGCGGTCATTGCTGAGTGACGCATCACGGGCCAGCTGATTGTATTTGTCGATAATCTGCTGCGGAGTTCCGCGCACCTTACCCTCTGGGCCACTGCTGTCGAACACACGGTTGACGACATTGCCCAGGGTGTTGCTGTTGTTGTTGCGGTTACGGTTGCTCTTGTTCCGCGAGCGGGATTTGGAAGAACGCATATTGTCTGATTTCCAGCCTTATCTAGACGGCTTGGTGACGGGGCAAGGGCGCATCCTGCGCCAATCCGTTAGGGTCACCCTTATGTTGGCTTGTCGTTGCTCAGGATCGGCACGAGCGCCATTCGACTGAGCAGCTGACAGTGAATATGCACATGAACCGAATTGTGACAAGTCAAAATACCACAAAATCCGCGATTTCAGCACGAAAATGCCGCTAAATGCGGTTTCGCGTGCCCAGAACCACACGGTCGCGCCCGGCAAGGTCGGGGATTACCCGCACACCGCGCAATCCGGCCTCGGCGAACAGCTTTGAAACCGCCATGCCCTGACTGGCGCCGATCTCGACCACCAGCCGTCCGCCCGGTGTCAGATGCGCGGTCAGACCAGAGAGAATCGCCCGGTAGGCGGTCAGCCCGTCGGCCTCATCGGTCAGGGCCAATCGCGGTTCATGTTCGCGGACCTCGGGCGAGAGAAACGGCATTTCGTTCACCGCGATATAGGGCGGGTTGGACACGATCAGGTCGAACTGGTCCTCATCCGCCTCCAGCGCCGCGTACCAGCTGCCCTCGCGCAGATCGGCCCGGTGTTGCAGGTCCAGCGCGTTGCGGTTCCAGTAGGCGACGTTCAGGGCGGCGGCGCTGACATCCGTGCCGACCCCCACCGCGCCCTCGCGTTCCGCCAACAGCGTCAGCAGGATGCAACCGGATCCGGTTCCCAGGTCCAGCACCGTGGCAAAGGGTTCGGTCAGAACCACCTCGATCAGGGTTTCTGTCTCGGGTCGCGGGTCAAGCACCTCTGGCGTGACAAGGAAATCGCGCCCGTAAAAGGCGCGGCGCCCGATCAGGTGGCTGACGGGAACACGTTCCGCACGCCGCTCCACAATGGTCAGATAGACCACCTCCAGATCGGGATCGACAGGTTCAGGCAGAAACAGCGTCAGGCGTCCGGCGGGCACCTTGAGCACATGCGCCATCAGCCGCCGCGCATCGCGCCCCGGGTCGGGGACATCGGCGGCGGCAAGGCGTGCCGTGGCGCGCGACAACAGATCCGATCCCCGCGTCATGCGGCTATGCCCCCATCTCTGCCAGTTGCGAGGCCTGATGCTCTGCCGTCAGCCCATCAATGATCTCATCCAGATCCCCGGCCATGATCTGCTCCAGCCGGTACAGCGTCAGCCCGATGCGGTGGTCGGTCAGCCGGCCTTGCGGAAAGTTGTAGGTGCGGATGCGCTCGGACCGGTCGCCCGATCCGACCTGCGCCTTGCGGTCGGCAGAGCGTGACGCATCGGCCTGCTGGCGTTGCTGATCGAACAGACGCGCGCGCAGTACCTGCATGGCGATCTCACGGTTGCGGTGCTGCGATTTTTCCGAACTGGTGACAACGAGGCCGGTGGGCAAGTGGGTGATCCTGACGGCAGAGTCGGTGGTGTTGACGTGCTGCCCGCCTGCCCCGGACGAGCGCATGGTGTCGATGCGGATGTCGTTCGGGTCGATGCGGATGTCGACCTCTTCGGCCTCTGGCAGGACGGCCACGGTGGCCGCCGAGGTGTGGATGCGCCCGCCGGATTCGGTTTCTGGCACCCGCTGAACCCGGTGTACGCCGCTTTCGTATTTCAGCCGGGCAAAGACGTTGTCCCCGGCGATCCGCACCACCAGTTCGCGCACGCCGCCCAGTTCGGACAGTTGTTCCTCGATCACTTCCCAGCGCCAGCCCTTGGCCTCGGCATAGCGCTGGTACATGCGGGCCAGATCCCCCGCGAACAGCGCCGCCTCATCGCCGCCGGTGCCGGGACGGATTTCCAGCATCGCGGGCCGCGCATCGGCGGCGTCGCGGGGCAACAGCGACAGTTGCACCGCGCGCTCTGCCTCTGGCAGACGGGCGCGCAGTTGCGGCAGCTCTTCTTCGGCCAGGGCGCGCATTTCCGCGTCGTCCAGCATCGCCTCGGCCTCTGCGATCTCGGCGCAGAGTTGCTCCCATTCGGCGATCTGGCTCACCACGGGCTTCAGCTCGGCGTATTCACGCCCCAGCGCCGCGATGTCGCCACCGCCAGAGGACATGCGCGCCTCGACAAATTCGAGCCGTTCCTTGATCTGATGAAGTCTGTCTGTCGGGATCATGGGGATGCATTGCCCAAAGCGCAGGGGCCGTCAAGCCATCCCCGACACCGGGGCCTCAGCCCTCGTCGGCATCCAGCCGTTGCAGCCAGCCTTCGACCCGCGCGCGGTTCACCCCAAGATCCGATTGGCCAAAGCGCGACCGCGCCCACAGTTCCAGCACCTCTTCGTTTTCCCGCACCGTGGTATAGTCGGGAAAGCCCATCCACTTGGACCGGGTGACATAGGTCACCTGCCCGTCGTCCTGTGTACCGGCCAGAATTTCGGTGCGCGGCGTTTCAAGGATGATGGCGTGAAGACGGTCAAACCCGTTTGCGCCTGCCGGAATGCGCCGCCGGACACCAGCGGCCAGATCCTGATCCGCCGTCACCTGCGGATCGACATGCCAGTCGCCGGGATCAGACGGCGCAAACCGAATCCAGGCCATGCCGCCAAGAACGATCAACAGGATCAGGAAAAATGCCATGCGCAAGACGGGTCTCTTTCACGGTGTTCGAACTGGCCCCCGGCATGACATGCCAAGGGGCGATTCTGAAAGCCAAGGTTTTGCGACCGCGCTGCGCGCTGCCGCACAGATCATGCAGGTGCGCGCCGTGTCCAGCCCCAGAGGCACAGCAATTCCATGCCCACATGCGCCGCCGCCACCGCCGTGGCCCCGGTGGTGTCAAAGGGGGGCGACACCTCGACCACATCGCCGCCTTTCAGGTCGATCCCGGCCAACCGGCGCAGGATCACCGCTGCCTGATGGCTGGTCAACCCGCCCCAGACCGGCGTGCCGGTGCCTGGCGCATAGGCCGGGTCCAGCGCGTCGATGTCAAAGGTCAGGTAACAGGGATGCTGGCCGACGATCTCATGCACCCGCTCTGCAATGCGTTCCGGCCCCTCTGCATGGACCTGCCGCGCGTCAAGGATGTGAAAGCCCAGCGTATCGGGGTTGTCGGTGCGGATACCGATCTGGACAGAGCGTTCGGGCACGATCAGCCCCTCCTTGACCGCCTTGTACATAAAGGTGCCGTGATCGACGCGCCCCATGTCATCATCCGCCCAAGTGTCTGTATGGGCGTCGAACTGGATCACGCTCAACGGACCGTGTTTCGCGGCATGGGCGCGCAGGCAGCCGTGGGTCACCGAATGGTCGCCACCCAGCACCATGCACGCAGCCCCCGCATCCAGAATACCGCCCACATGTTCGGCGATCCGCGCGGGCACCTCGGACGGCATGGCATAGTCGAACGCCATGTCGCCATAGTCCGCGATGGCGAACTCCGACAGCACGTCATAGCCCCAGCCATAAGGCTCATCCATCGTCTGCAACAAGGACGCCTCGCGGATCGCGCGCGGCCCCAGTCGCGTGCCGGGCCGGTTGGTCACCGCCTGATCAAACGGCAGCCCGGTGACGGCCACATCCACCCCGGTCAGATCCTTGGTGTACTTCCGGCGCAAAAAGGACGGCGCACCCGCAAAGACATTCTCGAACGACGGCCCCTTGAGGTCGTCGCGGGTAAAGGCGTGGTCGATCTGGCTCTTGGCGTTTTCGAGGCTCATGGCGGGCGGCCCTTTGCGGTGTCGGGGTGGGTGGGTGGGCGACGCCGCAAAGGGCCGCCCGAGGCGTGTCAGAGCGGCAGAGCCTTTTCGACCAGCCGCGCGAAAAAGCTCGCGCCGACGGGCGCGATGGTGTCGTTGAAATCATACTTGGGATGGTGGCATCCCGGCGTGTCGCCCTGCCCGAGGAACAGATAAGCCCCCGGTCGCGCCTCCAGCATGTAGGAAAAATCCTCTCCCGGCATGATCGGCGGAGAGTCGATGTCCACCGCATCCGCGCCCACCACCTCACGCGCGACCTCGGCGGCAAATTCCGCCTGTTCGGGATGATTGACCGTCGGCGGATAGCCCTCGATGTACTCCAGCGTGGCACTCATGCCGAAACTCCTGGCCTGATGCTCGACGATCTCGGCCATGCGTTCCTTGACGACCGCCTGCACCGCCTTGTCGAAATAGCGCACGGTGCCGTTCAACACCGCCTTTTCCGGCACGATGTTCATTGCTGACCCGGTGTGGATCTGCGTGACGCTGACCACCAGCCGGTCCAACGCGTCGACATTGCGCGACACGATCGTCTGCAACGCCTGCACCATGGAGGCCGCCGTCACCACCGGATCGCGGGTCTGGAACGGCATCGCGCCATGCCCGCCAACGCCGGTGATCTCGATCGTGAATTCATCCACACCGGCCAACAGCGCGCCGCGATTGGTGTGCAGATGGCCGACCGGACCACCGGGCATGTTGTGGATGCCGTAGACCTCGTCGATGCCAAAACGGTCCATCATGCCTTCTTCGACCATGATACGCCCGCCGCCCTCATTTTCCTCGGCTGGTTGAAAGATCAGCGCGACCTTGCCGGCAAAGTTCCGCGTCTCAGCCAGATATTTCGCCGCCCCCAGCAGCATGGTCGTGTGCCCGTCATGACCGCAGGTGTGGGCCATGCCCGGCACCTTGGAGGCGTAATCGGTGCCCGAAAGATCCTCCATTGGCAGGGCGTCCATATCGGCGCGCAACCCGATTGTGCGACCGGGCCCGCGACCTTCGATGATGGCAACAACACCTGTCCGCGCGATGCCGGTGTGGATATCGGTGATGCCAAAGTCCTTCAGCCGCTCCACCACAAAGTCCGCTGTCTTGAAGCAGTCCAGTCCCAGTTCCGGATGCTGATGCAGATAGCGGCGCCATTCGGTCATCTGGGGTTCAGCAGCGGCGATGGAATTCACGATGGGCATGGCTGGGTCTCCTTCGGGCGCAGAGTGCCTGTTTGCGCCGGTGTTGAAAAGGCCCAAGCCGGACCGCCCGTAATCGGCGTAGATTTGGGTATTTTGACAGAGAAGAAACCCGGGCGTTTCGGTCGGTCAAAGAGCGTGGCGCTGCTCGATCAGGCGGGCAAAAAAGCTGGCCCCGATGGGGGCCGCCGCATCGTTGAAATCGAACGCCGGGTGGTGCACCGACGGCCCGTGCCCCTGCCCGAGGAACAGGAACGCGCCGGGGCGAGCCTGCAACATGTAGGAGAAATCCTCTGCCCCCATTTCCGGCGGCAGGTCGTCGATAACCAGCGGCGAGACCTCACGCGCGATGTCGGCGGCAAAGCGGGTTTGTTCGGCGTGGTTGATGGTGGGCGGGTAGTTGCGTTCATACTCAAGGATGCCCTCGACGCCATAGCCTGCTGCGACGCTGGTCACGATGTCTGTGATGCGGGTCTGCGCCATGTCGCGCACCTCTGGCGTCAGGCTGCGGACGGTGCCGCCCATCGTCACCGCTTCGGGGATGATGTTGGACGCGCTGCCGCCGTGGATCATTGTCAAAGAGACGACCAGAGCGGCCAGCGGATCGGTGTTGCGCGACACCACGGTTTGCAGCGCCTGCCCGATGGCAAAGGCGGCGGGCATCGGGTCGCGGCAGGTTTGCGGATAGGCAGCGTGGCCGCCCTGCCCCTTGACGGTCAGGCGGAATTCATCCGCCGCCGCCATGATCGGGCCCGGCGTGGTGCGGAACTCTCCCAATGCGCCAAACGGATCGGTGTGCAGGGCATAGACCTCTTGGATGCCGAAACGTTCCATGATCCCTTCTTCGACCATGATCCGTCCGCCGCCGATGGTTTCCTCGGCCGGTTGAAAGATCAGCACCACGCGGCCTTTGAAGCGGCGCGTTTCAGCCAGGTACTTCGCCGCCCCCAGCAGCATCGAGATATGGCCGTCGTGGCCGCAGGCGTGCATCCGGCCCGGCACCGTGCTGGCCCAGTCGGCGCCGGTTTCCTCCTGCATCGGCAGGGCGTCCATATCGGCGCGCAGGCCCGTCACCGGCCCGTCGCCCTGCCCCTCGATCACGGCAACGACGCCGCTGGTTGCTATGCCGGGATGGATTTCGGTGATGCCAAAGGTGCGCAGGCGGTCCACGACAAAGGCAGCTGTCTCATGGCACTCCAGGCACAGTTCGGGATGCCGGTGCAGGTGGTGCCGCCAGCCAGCCATTTCCTCTGCAAACCCCGCAATCCGATTGATCACCGCCATGGCTGGACTCCCCGTGCCCGATCCGACATGTCGAGGACCATGAGGCCAAAGCGGGGACGGATGCAATGAGCGACGATCTGATCCACAATCCGAAGGGCGGGATGCCGCGCCTGCGCGAAATCATGCGGCGGTTGCGCGATCCGGATGGCGGCTGTCCCTGGGATCTGGAACAGAGTTTTGCGAGTATCGCGCCCTATACCATTGAAGAGGCCTATGAGGTCGCCGATGCGATCGAGCGCAAGCAATGGGATGAACTGAAGGGAGAGTTGGGCGACCTACTGTTCCAGTCAGTCTTTCACGCGCAGATGGCCGAGGAGGCCGGGCTGTTCACCTTTGATGAGGTGGCTGACGGGATGTCGGACAAGATGGTGGCGCGGCATCCGCATGTCTTTGGCGATGAAAGCCGCGATAAATCGGCCGACCAGCAGACCCGCGATTGGGAGACGATCAAGGCCGCCGAGCGGGCTGAGAAGGCGGAGACTGGCGTGCTGGACGGGGTGGCCTTGGGGTTGCCGGCCTTGTTGCGGGCGGTGAAGCTGCAAAAGAGAGCGGCGCGGGTGGGGTTTGACTGGCCCACCACCGATGAGGTCATGGACAAGCTGCGCGAGGAAATGGATGAGCTGCGCGAGGCGGAGGATGCCGACCACCGCTTTGAGGAATTTGGCGATCTGCTCTTTGTGATGGCCAATCTGGGGCGGCATATGGGGATCGATCCCGAGGCGGCGCTGCGGGCGGCCAATGGGAAATTTACCCGCCGGTTCGGGTCCATCGAGGCGGCCTTGGCCAAGGAGGGGCGGCGACCCGAGGATAGCGATCTGGAAGAAATGGATGCGCTTTGGGATGCGGCCAAGGCGGTGGAGAAGGCGGCGAAAAAATCGGGGGGCTGAGGGCGCTCGGTGAGGGTGTCCACGCGTGGCGGGAAAGGTGACGTAGCGTCTTCAACGGCTTGCAGAGACGGATTTACCTTTCATTGAGGTTTGCCGCAACCGCCTAGCCCAGTCCGAGCACCAGCAGTACCAGCGGGATCGTCACCACCGCCGCCATGGTCTGCGCGGTCACAAGACCGGCCATGAAGGTGCCGTCGCCGTTCAACTGCCGCGTCAGCACATAGGCTGTGGGCGCGGTGGGGATGGCCGAGAAGACCACCAGCACCAGCGCCTCTGCCCCGTCGAGGCCGTAGGCAAAGCCGATCAGCGCCGCCAGCAAGGGCATCGCCAGCAGACGCAGCGCCACGTTGCCCGCCACAGGGCCGACATCCAGCCGCAGGGCCGCGGGTTGCAGCGCCGCCCCGACGCAGAGCAGGCCCAGCGGCAGGCTGCCGCGCGCCAAAAGCTCCAGAAAAGTGCCCATGCCACCGGGCAGGCCAAACCCCAAGAGCGCCAGCGCAATCCCGACAAGGCAGGCTAGGATCAACGGATTGCGCAGCATCGTGCGCAGCAGCGCGCCGGGACGGCGCAGAACGTCACGCTCGCTCAGCGCGATGATCGACAGCACGTTGACGACCGGCACGCAGACCGCAAGGTAGACCGCCGCGCGCTCCATCCCCTCTGCCCCCGCCAAACTGGCCGTGACCGCAAGGCCGAGATAGGTGTTGAACCGCACGACACCCTGCAAGGCCGGGCCAAAGCGGGCCGAGGGCGTGGGAAAGACCCGGCGCGCGACAGCCATGCCAAGGGCGGCCAGACAGATCGTCGTGAGGGCCGCCGCCCCCAGCCGCAGGATCTGCGGATCGCCGATGGGCGCATCGACCAGACTGGACACCAACAGCGCCGGGAAGAGGATGAAATAGTTGATCCGCTCTGCCGCCGGCCAAAAGCCGGGATCGGGAAAGCCGGTTCTGGCCAGAACATGACCAAGGCAGATCAGTGCAAAAAGCGGCCAGATCGTGAGGAGAAGCACGCGTTGGATTCCCGGTGGGCTAGGTGAGGTTGGACGCTACTTAGCGCCGCCTCTTGGGGAAAGGCCAGTGTGGGATGGGGGGGGCGTGGCATTGTTTTAGACGGAGGGGCCATGGTGAATCGTGGCTCTGGCGGAGACAGCTAATGTGACGTTGCGGCTTGTGCGGTTGTCTAGCGGCGCTTGGTGTGCTGAGGTCGGCACACTCGAGGACCGCTTTGAGCCCTCTTTACCGATTTTCTGCAATGCAGCTAACGTCTGCTACCATGTGTCGGCCAAAAACCGTCAACAACTGCTTAGGTTTTGAACGGGATTTTTGGTGGCGCAAAGACGATCCGTTTCCCGTCATTCCAATAAGGAGGGTTTTGGCCCCAAACGGCAGGCTACTTGGGGAATGTCGGTTGTTATTGAATAACATTCTGACATCCGGTATTATTTTGAAACAATCTTTCTAAATTAATTTTCTGAGGAGAATTCAGATGTTCACAACACGCAAGCTTCTCGTCACTGCATTTCTTGCCACCATATTGACCGCAAATGGTCTAACACCAAGCTTTGCTGCTGATCAGCCCTGCGAAACGGATCCTGATTGGGAATGCCTTGAATTACCTGACCAGGGGGAACTTGAGGACATTTATAATGCGCGTGAAAGCACCAAGGCCTCAAGCGCTGTCAAAGACGTCGAACGGGTGCAGGGGGTGACATCCGGCCCAACACTGTTGGGCGATGGCGTGGATATTCGGATTAGAAAGACCGAAGGCGTCAGAAACTGATGGTATATACAGCATATCCAATCTTGAACTGATACGGGAACGCTGGCTCCTACCGCAGCGGACCCCAGACACCCGCGGCTTGCCAAAAGGACCGTTTGTTGAACGGCTCGCCGAACCGGACTTTGGCGCACTTGCAGCGAAGGTCCGTAAGGTCCGCACAGCCGTCACATGCCTGACCAACTCCACTTTGGCCCCCAGCAAGACAGACACCCCAAAAGAAAAACGGCGCCCCCGCAAGGGAGCGCCGTCTGAATGTCGCCGGTGGCGAAACGTTTATTGAGCTTCGGTGATGAACTTCACCGCGTCGCCGAACGTCTGGATGGTCTCGGCCGCGTCGTCCGGAATCTCGATCCCGAACTCTTCTTCGAAGGCCATGACCAGTTCCACGGTATCCAGGCTGTCTGCGCCGAGGTCGTCGATGAACGAGGCAGATTCAGTCACCTTTTCTTCTTCGACGCTCAGGTGCTCGACCACAATCTTCTTCACGCGAACTGCGATGTCGCTCATGTCTGTTCCTCACAAGTCTGTCGGGCGCTGTGGCCCATTCTGCCCTGCCCGTGGCGTGGCGTCTTATGCCCTTGCGGGCGGCTCGATCTCCCGGAAAGCCGGGTGCCGGTGGCGCGCAAAGGCGGGCCACCGGCGGCAAATCTGCGCGGCCTATAGCACAGGCGGCGGGGATGGCAAACGCTTTCCCACGCCGCAGTGCAACAGCCCGCCGGACGTTTTACAACATGGCCATGCCGCCATTGATGTGCAACGTCGTCCCCGTCACATACGCTGCTTCGGGGCTGGAAAGATAGAGCACACCTGCCGCAATCTCCGCCGGGGCACCCATGCGGCCCGTGGGGATCTGGGTCAGGATGGCGGTTTTCTGGTCATCGGTCAGCTTGTCGGTCATCGCGGTTTCGATGAAGCCGGGGGCGAGCGCGTTGACGGTGATGCCGCGGCTGGCGACCTCATAGGCCAGCGATTTGGACATGCCGACCATGCCCGCCTTGGCGGCGGCATAGTTGCCCTGACCGGGGTTGCCGGTGGCGCCCACAACGGATGAGATGTTCACGATGCGGCCCCAGCGCGCCTTCATCATGCCCCGCAGCACGCCCTTGCACAGGCGAAAGGTGGAGGTGAGGTTGACGTCGATGACGCTTTGCCATTCGTCGTCGGACATGCGCATGAACAGGTTGTCACGGGTGATGCCGGCGTTGTTCACCAGGATGTCGACGCTGCCCATCGCCTCTGCCGCCTGTTTGGGCAGCGCGGTCACGGCCTCGGCGTCGCCAAGGTCGCAGGGCAGCACAAAGGCGCGGTCGCCCAGCTCTGCGGCCAGCTCATTCAGCGGGTCCACGCGGGTGCCGGACAGGCCGACGTTGGCGCCCGCACCGTGCAGCGCCTTGGCGATGGCGCCGCCGATGCCGCCAGAGGCCCCGGTGATCAGCGCGGATTTTCCGGTCAGGTCGAACATGCTTTTTCCTCTTTGTTCAGTGCGCGGCTTTGAGCCTCAGCCCTTGGTGGACTCGACCGCGGCGGTGATGTCTGCCGCCGCGCCGATGTTGCGGACCGTGGCCGGGCGGTGGATGCGGCGGACCATGCCGGACAGGGCCTTGCCCGCGCCGATTTCCCAGAACTCCTCGACGCCCGCGTCCACCATGGCCTGCACGGATTCGCGCCAGCGCACCGCGCCGCAGATCTGCGCCTCCAGCAGGGCGCGGATCTGGTCCGGGTCGCTGACGGGGGCGGCCTCGACGTTGGAGATGAGGGGGACGGCGGGGGTCTTGATCTGCACGTCGGCCAGCGCCTGTGCCATCGCCTCGGCGGCGGGTTGCATCAGGGCGCAGTGGAAGGGCGCGGAGACCGGCAGCATGACGGCGCGCTTGGCGCCTGCCGCCTTGGCCAGATCGACGGCGCGTTCGACGCCCGCCTTGTGGCCGGAGATCACCACCTGACCGGGATCGTTGTCATTGGCGGCGGCGACCACATCGCCCTGCGCGGCCTCGGCGGCGACCTTGCGCACGGCGTCCAGATCCAGACCCAGCAGGGCCGCCATGGCGCCGACGCCCACCGGCACAGCGGCCTGCATGGCCCGCCCGCGCTTGCGCAGCAGGCGCGCGGCATCGGCGAGGGTCAGCGCGCCCGCAGCGGTCAGTGCAGAGTATTCGCCCAAGGAATGCCCGGCGACAAAGGCGGCGGCGTCGATAGCGATGCCTTCTGCCTCCAGCGCGCGCATGGCGGCCATGGAGGTGGCCATCAGCGCCGGTTGCGCGTTTTCCGTCAGGGTGAGCGTCTCGATCTCGCCCTCCCAGATCAGCGATGACAGCTTTTGCCCCAGCGCCTCGTCGACCTCGTCAAAGACGGCGCGCGCCGCCGGATACGCCTCGGCCAGATCGCGGCCCATGCCAATGGTCTGCGCCCCCTGCCCGGGAAAGATGAATGCGCGGCTCATGCCCGTCTCCTCAGCAGAAAAATTCCGTTCCGCAGGGCTTACCCGTCCGCGCCGCGTTCCGCAATCACTTGGGGCTGCTCTGCAACGGCGCTGGCCCCCTGTGCGAGCGCGCGGAATTGTGCCCTGCGGCCCCTGCGTTAGCTGTAGCCGCAAAGAGACCGTTACGTCGAGGACCACAGATGGCACTGACCAACACATCGCAAAGCTATGGCGCGATTACCAAAACCCTGCACTGGCTGACCGCCTTTGGCATCCTTGGGATGATCCCGCTGGGCCTGATCGCCAATGAATTGCCTTATGACACCGCCGAACAACTGGCCAACAAGGCGTGGCTGTTTTCCCTGCACAAGACCGTGGGCGTGGCGCTGTTTTTCATCGCGCTGTCGCGCATCCTCTGGGCGCTGACCCAGACCAAGCCTACGCCGCTGCACCCTGAGCGCCGGGCCGAGACGTTTGCCGCCGAGACGGTGCATTGGCTGCTGTACGGCTCGCTGGTGGCGGTGCCGCTGTCGGGTTGGGTGCATCACGCGGCAACCGCAGGGTTTGCGCCGATCTGGTGGCCGTTTGGTCAGTCGCTACCTTTGGTGCCGGAAAGCGAGACACTGTCCGGCATAGCTTCTGGCCTGCATTGGGTCTTTGTCTGGGTGCTGGTGCTGTCACTGGGGCTGCATATCGCGGGCGCGGTGAAGCACCATGTGATCGACCGCGATGCAACGCTGCGGCGGATGCTGCCCTGCAGAACGCAGGCCAGTGGTCCCAAGACCCGGTCGCATGGGCTGGGCGCTGCGGCAACGGCTTTGGCGGCTTGGGCCGTGGCGCTGGTGCTGGGCGGCTTTGTCGGTGCCTATGGGCACGGCGGGGAAACGGCTGAGGTCGCCACGCTGCAAAAGGTCGAAAGCGACTGGCAAGTCACCGAAGGCACGCTTGCCCTTGGCGTGCGGCAATTCGGGCAGGAAGTTGAGGGATCTTTTGGTGAATGGACAGCAGAGATCACCTATGACGAAAGCGATGGACTGGGACCAAAGGGCGACGTGACTGTTGAGGTGGCTATCGGCTCGCTGACGCTGGGGTCAGTGACGGCGCAGGCGATGGGGCCGGATTTCTTTGATGCGACGCAATTCCCGACAGCGATATTCACCGCCCAGATTTTGCGCGGCGACAACGGGCTGGTGGCCAATGGCACGCTGGACCTGAAAGGGCGGCAAGTGCCGATCACCCTGCCCTTTGCCCTGACCATCGACGGCAATGTGGCGCAGATGACCGGGTCCACGACGCTGGATCGGCGCGATTTCGGGATCGGCGACAACATGACGGACCCCGCGCAACTGGATCACATGGTGCGGATCGACGTGACCCTGACCGCCGAACGCGCTGAGTAATTCCATCAGCCAAAGAAAAACCCCCTGTGCCGAGCGGCGCAGGGGGTTCTTTTTTGTCTCGCTGCGAAAGGCTTATTCGGCCTTCATCGCCTCGACCGAGATCATCACCTGAACCTCGTCGCTGACGTAGGGCGCGAACATGCCCAGATCATAGTCAGACCGGACAAGCGTGGTGGTGGCGTCGAAACCGGCCCAAGGCTTGCCTTCCATCGGGTGATCACCCGACTGGTTCAAATTGGCATCCAGTGCGACCGATTTGGTCACACCGTTCAGCGTCAGGCCGCCGGTGATGATGGCGGTGGTCTCACCGGTCACTTCGATGCCGGTTGAGGTGAATGTCACCATCTCATCCGCATCCGCGCCAAAGAAATCGGCGGTCATGAAATGTTCGAACCGCGCTTCCCAGCCGGTCAACATGCTGCGCACCGGGAAGGATACCGTGACGGTCGAGTTCTCAGGCGCGGTCTTGTCCCATGCAATCTGGCCGTCAAAGCCAGAGAACATGCCGTAGGTCGTCGAATAGCCAAGGTGGCTATAGGTGAAGACGACCTGACTGTGGCTGGGGTCCAGCACATAGGTTTCAGCGGCGTCGCTGGCCAGCGCGGCAAAGGGGAGCGCGGCGAACGCCGTGGCAAGGAAGAACTGTTTCATCGGGACTGCACTTTCTGTTCGGTTCATGTGCCGGAACAGATGGCGCGATGCTGTGCACCGCTCAATTCCCGCAAAATCAACAGGGTCCGTGCGACCCCGAACAGATCACTCTGCCGGCTTCTTAGGCACCGTCATCAGGGTAAGGCCGACACCCAGAAAGACGATCGACACGCCCAGCTTGATCAGCAGGACGGACGGCAGGGTGATCCCCTCTGGCACCAGCCACAACAGGAAGGCCGCGATGGTCATCGCCGCCCCCACTAGCCGGCGGGCCATGCCGTCGATGTTCACCGGCAGCCGGTCGGCGGGTGCCTTGTCCGCGGATTTGGCGTAGCCGGTCTGTGCGATCTCTGTCAGTGCCATGGTACTCTCGTCCTCTCGGTTTTTTGGTTATCGCTAGGTTAAACCTGAGATTGAGCCGTGAATTGGGCACGACCGGGGCAATCCGTTGACACGCCGGACGGCCCTTGCGGATCGCGGCGATGCGTGTATATGGGGCGTTCCTTCCGCAAGGACGTTTTCCCGCGCAGTCTCTCGTGGGCAGGGTGTGGAAGGATCAGACCCCTGCCCTATGAAATGCGCCTCGATAGAAATGGAGTGCACATGCCGCTGTACGAGCATGTCTTTATCGCGCGTCAGGACTTGTCCAACGCGCAGGCCGAAGGGCTTGTCGAACACTTCTCCACGGTTCTCACTGACAACGGCGGCAAAGTCGTTGAAAGCGAGTACTGGGGCGTCAAGACGATGGCCTACAAGATCAACAAGAACCGCAAGGGTCATTACTCTTTCCTGCGCACCGACGCGCCCGCGTCTGCCGTGCAGGAAATGGAACGCCTGATGCGGCTGCATGATGACGTGATGCGCATCCTGACCATCAAGGTCGATGCCCATGTCGAGGGCCCCTCGGTCCAGATGCAAAAGCGCGACGAGCGCGGTGACCGTGGCGACCGCCGCGAACGCCGTCCCCGCGACTGATCTGAAGAAGGAGAGCTAACCCATGGCCGCAAAACCGTTTTTCCGCCGCCGCAAGGTCTGCCCCTTCTCGGGCGACAATGCACCCAAGATCGACTACAAAGACACGCGCCTGCTGCAACGCTATGTCAGCGAACGCGGCAAGATCGTGCCGTCGCGTATCACCGCCGTTTCGGCGAAAAAGCAGCGTGAACTGGCCCGCGCCATCAAGCGCGCCCGCTTTCTCGCCCTGCTGCCCTACGCCGTGAAGTAAGGAGAACCTGACATGCAAGTTATCCTTCTCGAACGTGTTGCCAAGCTGGGCCAGATGGGCGACGTCGTCGACGTCAAGCCGGGTTTCGCACGCAACTTCCTGCTGTTGCAGGGCAAGGCGCTGACCGCGTCGAAAGAGAACATCGCGCAGTTCGAAGTGCAAAAAGCACAGCTGGAAGCGCGTAACCTCGAAACCAAGACCGAAGCCGAAGCACTGGCATCGCGTCTCGACGGACAGCAGTTCGTCGTGATTCGTCAGGCGTCGGACGGCGGGAACCTGTACGGGTCCGTCACCACCCGTGACGTGTCCGATGTGTCCACCGAGGAAGGTTTCTCGATCGACCGCAAGCAGGTTCTGATCCGCACGCCGATCAAGGAGCTGGGCCTGCACGACGTCGAGGTGCACCTGCACCCCGAAGTCATGTGTGTGGTCACGCTGAACGTCGCGCGCTCGCCCGAAGAGGCCGAGTTGCAGGAAAGCGGCAAGTCGATCCGCGAACTGGCGGCAGAGGAAGAGGCACAAGCCGATTTCGAAGTGTCGCAGCTGTTCGATGAGATCGGTGCAGCCGCAGACGACGACGATGGCGACGCTCCGGTGCGTACCGATGCCGCCGCCGCAGACGGCGACGACGACTGATAGCGCGCTCTTGCGCACAGATTGGCCCCCGCGCAACGATGCGCGGGGGCTTTTTCGTTGTGTCTGGTCGGTGTTCAGCGCGGTGCTACAGTGTCTGGCGCATTTGGGGTGGCGTGCCCCCCCCATCGCTGGCCCTGCCCGCTGCACAAACGCAAAAAGCCGCCCCTTGGGGCGGCTTTGCGTCAAGTCCAAACTGGTAAGGCTTATGCCTCGTCCAGTTCCTCGACCGCTTTCTGAAGATCCTCTTTCGAGACTTCTTTTTCCGACACCTTGGCTTTTTCGACGATATGGTCGATCACCTTGTCTTCGAAGATCGGCGCGCGCATCTGCTGCTGCATCTGCGGGTTCTGGCGCACATATTCAAAGAACTCACGCTCCTGGCCCGGATACTGACGCGCCTGGTTCATGATCGCCTGGGTCATCTCTGCCTCGGAAACCTCGACCTCTGCCTTCTGACCAAGGTCGGCCAGCAGCAGGCCAAGGCGCACGCGGCGCTCTGCCAGCTTGGTGTGCTCTTCGGTGGTCTCGATCTCGGGGTGATCGTGGCCCTGCACGTCCGGGTTGTCCTCGTGCCACAGCTGATGCGCGATCTGCTTGGCCTCGGCGTCGACCAGGGTCGGCGGCAGTTCAAAGCTGACCAGACCGTCAAGGCTGTCCAGCAGGGCGCGCTTCATCACCTGACGGGCGGCACCGGCGTATTCTGCCTCGAGGCGCTCACGGATCTGGGTCTTGAGGCTGTCGAGATCCTCGGCACCGAACTTCTTGGCCATCTCGTCGTCGATCTCGGCGGCCTTGGGGGCTTTGACGCCCTTTACGGTCACGTCAAAGATCGCGGCCTTGCCGGCCAGATGCTCTGCGCCGTATTCCTCGGGGAAATTGACCTCGACGGCCTTTTCGTCGCCGGTGGACACGCCAACCAGCTGCTCTTCGAAGCCGGGAATGAACGAGCCCGAGCCCAGCGTCAGCGGGTAATCCTCGGCGGCGCCGCCCTCGAACGGTTCACCGTCGACCTTGCCGACGAAGTCGATGACAACCTGATCGCCGTCTTCCGACGCGCCGTCCTTGTCCTCAAAGTCCTGCGCGGTTTCGGCGAGCGATTTCAGCGCCTCGTCGACGGCCTCGTCCTCGGCCTTGACGACCAGACGTTCCAGCTCGATTCCCGACGCGTCGACCTCGGGCACCTCAGGGAGCGCCTCGTAGGACATTTCGACATGGATGTCGTCGCCTTCGGTCCAGTCCTCGTTGGTCATCTTGACTTCGGGTTGCAGCGCCGGGCGGTCGCCGCTGTCCTCAAAGTGCTGGTTCATGGCACCGTCGATGACCTCTTGCATGGTCTCGCCCAGCACGCGCTGGCCAAACTGCTTTTTCAGCAGCGGCAGCGGAACCTTGCCCTTGCGGAACCCCTTCATCTCGATGTCGGGCTGCGCTTCTTTCAGCTTGACGGTGACTTTCTCATCCAGCTCGGCCGCCGTCACGGTGATGGCGTAGCCGCGCTTGAGGCCCTCTTTCAGCGTCTCGGTGACCTGCATCTTGTTTTCCCTCGGAATGGTCAAGCGCCCCGGAAACCGGGGCGCGAATGGTCGTCGAATTTGGCACCTTCTATTGCCCGAGGCGGCCCGGTGCAAGCCGCTTTCAGACCGGAATCCGCAGCGTTTCCGCCCGCATTTGCTGATAATGGGGCAATGCGGCGTCATGAACCGCACTCAGGGCCGGATCGACCGCAGGCATCGGCCCCTCTGCCCCGGCAAACCCGGTCGAGCGGTGGACGGCGTCATACCAGTGCGCCGCCCAGACACCATCGTCCGCATGTCCACCCGCAGGCCATGACAACATGGCCGGATCAAATGCCAGTCCGATGGCCCCGCACAGCGCGCGCAGCGCGGTTTCGGGCGCACGGCGAATGTCGGTGCTGTCGATCACCGCGTAGCGCCAGCCGCGCGCGCGCACCGTCTGGAAAATCGCGCTTTGCTGGGCAAAGCCGATGTCCGTCAGATCGGGGTTTTCGCGTTTGACCGCATAGCTGGCCAACACCCGCGCCGGGTGGCGGATCAGGAACACATGCGCCGCGCGCGCGGCCCAGTCGAGGCTGTCGCCGTCCAGCACATGATGCGTCATCAGCTTGAGATAGACATGCGCCGCGCCGCCCGGATCAGGAGCAGCGCAGCGTCGGGCCACCTCTGCCCGGTCGGTTGTGCCCGCCGCAATGATCTCATCGCGCATGGGGTGGTGTATCCCGGTGCGATCCAGATAGGCGGCATAGAACGGTTCATCCCAGACCGCGCAATCAGGCCGCGCGCCAAAGGCATACATGAGGGCGGTCGACAGGTTGCGGGGGCCGGACCAGCACGCAATGTTCATTCCGCGTTCCCTTGTTCCAGTGGTAAGGCTTGTTGTGTCATGTGGTCCGACATGCGCCGAAACGGCGCCCGCGTCGAGCCATCAGAACGCAGATAAACCGCCGGTGCCCCGGTTCATTCGCCCACGATCAAACGGTCAAGCTGCCAGATGCTGCGGGCATAGATCACCTCTGTCCGGTAGTCGCTGGACGACGCATAGGGATAGATCAGCCACAGCGGCCCCTTTTCGCGGCGCGACATGGTCTTGCCATCCATTTCATAGGCGATGATCGGGCCGCCCTCGACAGCGTCCGCTATCGGCACGGTGACCGCGTAATCATTGATCGCCCGCGCGCCAAGATCGTCCCCCGCGGCATCGAGGTAGTCCAGCAGATCGACCAGTTCGACCCCGGCAAAGACCAAATCGCCGGTGGTCCAGATCGTGTCGGTCACCACCCGGGTCTCACCAATGGCCCGCAGCATGTCGAGGTCGAAACGCGCGGCGCGTCCGCCATTGGTGCGGGCTATGTTGCCGGTGACGGTCAGGACGACCTTGCCCTGCGGTTCGGGCAGTTCCTGAGCAGCCGCCGGCGTGAGGGTAAACAAGGCGGCGCAGGCCGCTGCGAACAATGCGGATTTCATAATGTTTCAAACCTCTGAGCCCTGAAGTGTTCCTGCCACAGGTTTGTTCAGAGAACATGACGTACTAGAGGCGGGCAACATATCCGTAGGAATAGGATGCAGCCAAAGCACGGCGCGTGCAGATGTTTCTTTGCCATTGCGGGGACATACTCAGGGGGGCCGATCGGCGACCTATTGCGCCGTTTTCCGGCATAACGTCGGTCTGCGTTCCCCGCCACGCCTGTGGGTGTCCAGACAACGCGGATGTCCCGGTTTCCTTCGCTGCCACCACCGGCCAGTCTCGCCCTACAGGAATTTTCCCGATTGAGCCCCGGTCCGGTGTGGAAATTGGCACTGCGATTCATATGTTCAGAGCCAAGGACGACCTCCCCCATCGGGGCAGATTTCCGGGACGACCCGGGCAGTAGATGGGGATCACCATGCGAACACCACAGGACCGAATTCGTCACGCAATCAGCTTTGAAATTGTCGGCATTCTGTTGATTGTTCCGCCTGGTGCCGTGGGGTTCGGAATGCACGCCAAGGATATCGGCGTCGTCGCGATCATCGGGTCTGTCCTCGCAACGCTGTGGAACTATCTCTACACCCTGATGTTTGATCACGCCTTGAAGCGTCTCAAGGGCCGCGTTCAAAAGACGGGTGCCGAACGTGTCCTGCACGCCCTCCTGTTCGAAGCCGGGCTGCTGGTCGTCACCTTGCCGCTCTTTGCCCTTTTCCTTGGGATCAGTCTTTGGCAGGCGCTGATCATGGACATCGCTTTTGTCGTGTTTTTCCTGGTCTATGCCTTTGTATTCAACTGGGTGTACGATCTGCTCTATCCCGTGTCCGAATAAACATGACCTTGGGTGTCTGATCACAGACGAGGCCCGCCGGGCACACTCGCTGTTCCGCCACAAAAAAAGGGCCGACCCCAAAGGGATCGGCCCAAGTCTGCTCTCGCCACTTTGCGCGGCCTGTTCTTGACGGTCGCGGATCGCCTCAGGCGACCAGCGCGACCTTTTTGTCTTCATCATCGAAATAGGCGCTGTGAAGGCTCTGGATGGCCTTTTCCATATCTGCCCGTTCGAGGATGAACTGGGTGTCCACATTGCGCGGTCCCTGGCTGGCGCCAACGGAATAGATCCCCGCATCGTCAAAGGCCTGAAGCCCGCGTTGCAACGTCGCCAGCCCGCCAAGATCGCGGCCCACGACCGACACCAGCGCCAGCTTGCGCGTGCTGAGTTCGGCCTGCGGGTATTTCTCCGACAGATCGGCCTCGACCCGGCGCAGCGCCTTCAGCGAGGCATCGACGTAGTGGGTGACGGTGTTTGCGTTGGACACCTTGGACACGATCCGCACCTTGTGGCGGGTCAGCGCGTCGAGGATGGAGGCGTCGTAGCCCTTGACGCCCACCATGTCCTGTTCGAACACCTCGAGCGCGATCACGTCCAGCCCGGTGACAATCTCGACGCCCGGCGCATCGGCCGGCTGGTCGTCGATCAACGTGCCGGGATCGCCCGGGTCAAAAGCATTGGTGACGCGCAACGGCACACCGGCCTGACGCAACGTCTTGGCCGCCGAGGGGTGGATCGCCTCCATCCCCAGGTTGGCCATCTGGTCGGCCACGTCGTAGTTGGTGCGGCCCAGTTTGCGGACCTTGTCGGCCCCCACGATGCGCGGATCGGCGGAGGACAGGTGAAATTCCTTGTGAATGATCGCCTCGTGCGCGCCTGTCCGGGCGGCAAGACGCGAAAACGTCACCTCTGAATAGCCGCGATCAAACTCGCGCATCAGGCCCTCTTGGCACTGCGCATAGCCGGTCACAATGGGCATTTCGGTGGCGGTGTCGATGCCCGCCATGCCCCGGTCCAGCCGTTCCTGAAGCGTCACCTCGTCCTCATCGCGCCAGCCGGTCAGGTCGACAAGCCGGGCGTTCACGCCAGAGCGTTGCAGCAGCAGCGTGGCGACCAGCGCGGAATGCGCCTCACCCAGGCCCGACAGCAGTTCGCGGATGTGCAGCAGGTGCGCGTTGAGCCGGAAATGGCCGTAGGAACACAGGCGTTGCAGGTCGATCAGGCAGTTGCGGGCGCCCTCGATGCGTTCCTGCACAAAGGCGGTGGCCTGTTCGATGTCACCGGGATGATCCAGCACATCCTCATGCGCGGCAATCATCGCCTCGCTGGTGCGGCTGAGCGCCTCGTGCCAGCCGTGATCGTCCTCGGCATTGGCGAAACGCGCGAACACGCCCGCCTCTCCGGTCTTTTTGTGTTCCAGCAGCAGGTCGGTGATACCGCCAAAGGCGGAGACCACAAAAACACGGCCATAGGCGGCCTTGCCCTCTGTCAGGAACAACGTGTCACGCAATTCTGCGAGGCGGGACATGCTTGTCCCGCCAACCTTTTCAACCGTATGGGTCATGAATTCAGGCCTCCACCTCTTCGGGGGCTGCATAGGAACCATCTTCGCGGTGGACCTCATTACCGGTCACCGGCGGGTTGAAGCAGCAGGCCATGACCAGTTCTTCGTCCGCTTTCAGGCGATGACGGTCGTGCTTGTCCAGCGCGTACATCACGCCCGGCTTGATGTGGTGCACCTCGCCGGTGGCCAGATCGGTGATCGATCCCTTGCCCTGCATGCAATACACGCTCTCAAAGTGGTTCTTGTACTCGAAGACATGCTCCGAGCCCGCCTCGAGGAAGGTGATGTGAAACGAAAACCCCATGCCGTCGTCGGCCAGCAGCATCCGCACGCTGGTCCACTGGGCATCCGACACGACGCGGTCGGGCTGGTTCTTGCTGATCTGTTCGAAGTCCCTAACAATCATATCGGTTACTCCGCCGCCATTTTCTGGGTCGTCAGAACGGACCGCGCCGCCTCTGTCAGGATGTTCAATCCGTCTTTCAGCACCTCGTCCGGCGTGGTCAGCGGGGCCAGGATCTTGACCACCTCATCCCCGGCACCCGACGTCTCGATGATCAGACCGTTCTCGAACGCCTCGGCGCAGATCGCGCTGGCCAGTTCACCAGAGCCGACATCGACGCCGCGCATCATACCGCGGCCTTTCAGCTTGGCCCCCGGAACCATCGTCGCGATGGTTTCCAGCGTGTGTTCGATCATCGTCGCCCGGCGCGCGACATCCTTTTGCAGGGTGTCATCGCTCCAGAATTTTTCGATCGCCACGCGGGCGGTCACAAAGGCGTGGTTGTTGCCACGGAAGGTGCCGTTGTGTTCAGCGGGCTTCCAGATGTCCAGTTCCGGCTTGATCAGCAGCGCCGCAAACGGCAGGCCCATCCCGCTGAAGGATTTGGCCATCGGGATCAGGTCCGGCTCAATCCCCATCTCCTCAAAGGAGAAGAACGGGCCGGTGCGGCCACAGCCTGCCTGAATGTCGTCCACGATCAACAGCGCGCCGTGTTCCTTGGCAAGACGCGCGATGCCCTGCATGAACTCGGGCGATGCGGCGTTCAGACCACCCTCGCCCTGAACCGGCTCGATGATGAACGCGGCCGGAGCATCGACACCCGAAGACGGGTTGCTCAGCATCTGTTCGATGATCTCAAGGCTGTCGACGTTCTCGCCAAAGGCGCCCTCGAACGGCATATGGGTTGTGCCACCCAGCGGCGCGCCGGCGCCGGCGCGCTTGCCCGCGTTGCCGGTGCAGGACAGCGCGCCCATGGTCATGCCATGAAAGCCATTGGTGAAGGCGATGATGTTGTGGCGTCCGGTGACCTTGCGGGCCAGCTTGATCGCCGCCTCGACGGCGTTGGCGCCGGTCGGACCGGTGAACATGACCTTGTGGTTCATGCCGCGCGGCTTGAGGATCACATCCTCGAACGTCTCGAGAAAGCGCGCCTTGACGCCAGTGTGCATGTCCAACCCGTGCGCAATGCCGTTTTCGGACAGATGCGCCATCAGGGCGGCCTTCATGTCCGGGTCATTGTGCCCGTAGTTGAGCGAGGAACAGCCCGCCAGAAAGTCGATATAGGTGCGGCCCGCCGCATCGGTCATTTCCGATCCCAGCGCGGTGGTAAAGACAGTGTCGAACCCGCGGCAATAGCTGCGGGCTTCGGATTCACGTCGTTTGAAAATGGTCGGTTTGAAGGTCTGCGATGACATGTGTGTCTCTCTCATTCTGTTCAGGGAAGGACGAGGGGCGCGGGGCCTAGGCCGCCTGCGCCATCTCTTCGTCCAGCTTGATCGTGACTAGATTCTCGGTCTTGTGCCGTTTTTGAAAGTGCAGCGACTGGGTGTAGTACGGCTGGACATCCAGCCCCCGGCCCTGCGACCGGCCAAACTTGCGGAACAGCGCCCAGGACGCCTCGTTGTCGCCGGTGATGGTGGTCTGCATCCGCTCCACATCCTCACAAACCTCACGGTCGAGGATCGACTGCAGCATCAGGCCGCCCAGCCCCAGACCGCGCGCCTTTTCGGACACGGCGACCTGCCACACGAACAGCGTGTCCGTGTCGTTGGGCGGAATATACGCGGACACCCAGCCCACGACCTCACCGTCAAGTTCGGCCACGACACAGGTGTCTGCGAAATGATCACACTGGAGCAGGTTACAATACATCGAATTTTCGTCGAGCGGCTTGCACGAGCGCACCAGCTCCCAGATCGCCGCGCCATCCTCTGCCGTGGGGCAACGAAGGGTGGGGAAGGACGAACGGGTGATATCACGCGGGTGTTGCATCGGACGAAGTCTCCTTGATTGCTTTGAGTGTTACTTAGGACAACGCAGCATGTATTTCAACGTGCAAAGCAGTTTTTGTGCAAATCTGGCCACTTCCGGCCCCGAAACACCCATATGAGCCATAGTTGCACTTAGTTTTACAAATCATTATTCCCTTTGTAGGGCGTTCAAACGCCTTGTAGGATAAGTAATCCCTTGTACTGGACAGCCGATGGACCGCGTTGACACCTGCCTGATCGCCATCCGCCGCATTCTGCGCGCGACAGAACTGTACAGTCGGGAGTTGAAGCTGGCCGCCGGCGTCACCGCCGTGCAGTTTCGCGTGCTTCAGATCATCGGCGAACGCGGTCACGCCACTGCCAAGGAAATCTCTGTCCAGATGCGCGTGTCGCAGGCGACGGTGACATCGCTGGTGGACAAACTGGTCAAGCAGAACCTGGCGCTGCGCGAAAAGTCAGAGACCGACCGCCGCCAGATCAATATCCACATCACCGCCGCCGGGCGTCAGACATTGGCAGAGGCCCCCGACCCGCTGCAACAACGCTTTGTGCGCAAGTTTGCCGCGATGGAGGATTGGGAACAGGCGATGCTGGTGTCCAGTCTGGAACGCGTCGCGGCGATGCTGGATGCCGACGATCTGGACGCCTCGCCGGTGCTGGACACCGGGGACATCAAACACGCGCTGGATCACTGACCGCCCTGCCCTGCCCCGGACCTCGGTCGCACAAACAAAGTTGCTGTCGTTCGGGAAAGGTGGCGCACCCAAGAGGATTCGAACCTCTGGCCTCTGCCTTCGGAGGGCATCGATCAGCGTGTTTCCGAAGGCTCCCCAAAGTTGATTGTCCATCTAACTTACTGATTTTACGATCAGCAATCCTGTGATATACGTTCTCCATGGTTTCGGGAAGATACCACTTTTGGCTTCCCTCCGGCTTCCCCGCCGCTTCCCCCAATAGAGGACCCAATAGAGGAACTGACATGCGAGCAAAGATCACCCTGCCCTTTCTGCGGAACCTCAAGCCAACTGGTAGAGAGTTTTTCATATGGGACGAAACCATGCCGGGGTTCGGTGTTCGTGTGAAACCCCAAGGGACAGCCTCCTTCCTCGTGCAGCACAAAACCACAGATGGCCGCACGCGCCGCAAGACCCTTGGCACATTTGGAAAGTCCGGCCACCCTACTCTGCAACAGGCGCGGCAGGCGGCGCAGAAGATCCTTGCCGAAGTGCAACTGGGTGCAGACCCAATCGGAGACGCGCGAGCCAAGCGGGACGCAATGACCGTTGCGACCCTCTGCGCGGAATACCTGTCAGAGGCCGAAGCCGGGCGTATCTTGAATCGATCAGGGCGGCCCAAGGCACAAAGCACATTGGAGACCGACCGGGGGCGCATCCGACAGCACATCCTACCATTATTGGGCAAGAAGCGGCTGGACGAAATCACACGGCAAGACATCGCGCAATTCATCCGGAACGTGGAGATCGGAAAGACCGCGCGCAGCGAAGCGTCGGGCAAACTTCGGGGACGTACAGTCGTCACGGGAGGCGCAGGGACCGCACGTCGAACTGCCGGTCTGCTTTCGGGCATTCTGACATTCGCGGTTGAGCAAGGCTACATCGCCACCAACGTGGCACATGGGGTGAAGCGATCCTCGGACAAGAAGCGGACGCTTGGTGACGTGACGCGCCTTTATGCGGCGCTTGGTCGGGCGCTGGACGCCGCAGAAGATTGCGGGGAAGATTGGCGGGCGATTGCTCTGGTCAGGCTCATCGCACTGACCGGGATGCGACGCAGTGAGGCTGTCAACCTCCGATGGTCAGAAGTCCACCGTTCCTCTGGCAAGCTCGATCTGGCAAGCTCCAAGACTGGTCGCAGCGTTCGTCCGCTGTCACGGGGAGCCATCGACGTGCTGGACGACTTGCCGGGCGCTTGGGGTCAAGGTTTCGTGTTTCCCGCACCTCGGATCGATGGAGCGGCTTATGCTTCGCTTCCGAATGCGTGGGCACGGATCACCGCGTCTCCCGAACTTGATGAACAAGATCGGAATTCTCTCGCCAAAACCACGCCACACCATTTGCGGCACGCGGTTGCATCGACCGGCCATGACATGGGTCTGAGTGTGCCCACCATTGGCGCAATCCTCGGTCATGCGTCGAGCGGTGTAACAGCGGGCTACATCCACGTCGTTGATCATGCTTTGCGATCTGCCGCCGACCGTCTTGGCGATGCTGTGGCAGAAGCGATGGGCGGACGACAGCGGGTCGCAGACAAGATTGTCCAGTTTCCGCAATATCAGTAACTTACGGCCACTTAAGGTCGCGTGCATTGGCCACGAAGGCCACAGGGTTGACAGTCGGAACATCCGAAACACGATGATTCGAAGGAACCCAAATGAGACGTTTAAACACCGCCGACTCCGCCCTTTATCTCCGGAACCAACACGGGATTGCTCGCACGCCTGCAACGTTGCGCAAGCTCCGCTGTCTTGGAGGCGGCCCCCAGTTTCGAAAGGCTGGTCGGAGTGTCCTCTACGACCGTGAATCGCTCGACACGTGGGCCGAAGCACTCGTAGGCGAGCCCGTTGCCAGCACCGCCGAGGTGGCCACATGAGAGCCACCCTTGAAATCGAGGCAGGTGGCGAGGCGCTGTATGTGCGCCTCTTGCCACCGGACTTAGTGCATGTCCGGCGCTTGGCTGCGGCAAGTGCGTCGGGTTCCAGCTTTCCCTTGAACGACGCCACAGCCCGGCGCTTGCGCAACCTCGGCCTGCCGATTGTGCAGGACGACTCCGGTTGGCGGATCGAGCTTGGCAGGAGAGTCCGCGAAATCCACCCCGCCTGAAACGAAGTCGCCCCGCCGCTGGGACAAGCGGACGGGGCGTGATCTTTAACGGTTAGGAGGCTAAATCCTATGCTCAAAACGATATACAAAAACCCGCCCAAATCCAAGCCTATCAATCACTCTGCTACAGGCTCAAAAGCGGGGACAAGAGAATGAGCCGGGCGGCACTGGACATGGTCTGGAAAATTGGTCAGGACCGTCAAGTGAGCTCGGGAATGCGAGTTGTCTTCCTCGTGCTGGCCGATCACCACAATTCGAAAACTGGCCAATGCAATCCCAGCCTTCAGCGCATTGTGATTGCATGCGGACTGTCCCGAGCTAGCGTTTGCAGCCACCTGAAAAAGCTAAAGGAACTCGGATTTATCGACTGGCAAACCGGGGGCCACTCATCAAACGCCTACCGTTTTCCAGAATTGGAGGGACGTCCTCAACCGTTTGACGACCCAGACGAGAAAGGTCCTCTGGACGGGGATGCGGAGGAGCAACTATCGTCTAGCGCACCAGACGATAGCGCGGCATTTCTATCGTCTAGCCGGCCAGACGATAGCGTGATCGAAGATGCAGATGCTATGGTCTGGCAGGCTGGACCCCTATCGTCTAGCGCACCAGACGCAAACAAAAGGGAACACAAGGGGCCAAGCCGCCACCGTCCCGTCCGGCTTACAAGCGTAGGGACGAGCGGACAGTTCAGGGATATTACTGAGACAGATCGGGACCAGCCGGCAGCGTCAAAAGCCCTGTCGAACGGAGACGCAATCGGTGAGGTCAGAGAAGAGGCGCGGACACTAACGGCAGCGGCTTTGCTCAACGGTGACGCGGGCGATGAGGCTGAAGATGGCGCGAAGAAGGAGCCGCACCATCCGCCGACATCTCTTAGCGAGTCCCGGTCCGAGCGACTTAGTCCCTCGGTTGAGGGTCCGACGCCAAACGTGATCGCCCTCCCTGCAAACCATCGAGTTCGCTTGCTGAATGCCCCGCCCGAATTTGAAATCCGCAACGGGCAGGTCCGAGCAGTCGCCCAGCCGGAGCCGATACTGGAACCTGCGAGGGAATGCGCGCCGGAAACTGCGGAAATGACCGAAGCGGATTGGGACCGCTACTTTACGGCCCACTACGGCGCCGAAGCTGTCCACGAGCTATTTCGCCAGCACCGGGACCAAGAGCCTGACCCGAACGAAGTTTGGCGCTAACCCCTGATCTTGCGGCGCTGCCAGAACGGCGGCCCGCCTTTGAAAATGCCCGATCCGCGAGAATGCCGACCGAGCTTCAAGCGTGAGGGTGCCCGCACAACGACGGAGGGGCGTCGAGAACGGCATGCGCAGTTCGCCAAGACACGCCAAGCACACTGTGCGACGCTGAAATCGGCCCTCTCGCCTGCGTAACTCCACCACTGCCCCTATTTCGCCCGGCGTGCGCCCATGAAACAAGGGTCAGGCCGTCTGTCGCCCAAATTCCCGGGGGTCAACTTGAGTGCCACGAATAGTCGTTCGCGGACTTGAAAAATGAGACAGCTGTACGCAGGAACTTGTTGCAGGCAGATGGTCGCAGCATCTTCCCGATAGGCGCGTCCGCCCCATAAAGGCCACCAAGCTATCGATAGAGAATAGCCCAAACAGATTGCGCAGGCGACTGCCATAGAGTGTATTGGCAGCGATTTTATAAGGGGTTCGGGAACAGGCATGAGTCTTTTCGACCAGAAGATTGAAGGCGTTCCGCAATTCGTCAGCTAGTGGCGCCGTGCGCCCGGCATCGTCAGCGCTGCCGCAAAAGGGTCATGAACTGCTCCGTCGCCCGGAGTGACCCCGCCAGGCTGTAATCGACGATGGTTCTGCCCGCAAAATCCTCGACGCCAAATTCATGGGCGTAGGCGAAGGCGGCGAAGAACGTCTCGAGGCCGGACGCTCCGTCCGCGGGCAGGTCGAAGGCGTAGCCATTCCGCTCCACATCGGCCCTGATCCGGGCCCATACCGGCTCCTCGCCGCGGCGTTCGAATACGAGCGTCAAATCCGTCTGGCCGGGCGGGAATTCCCGGTTCTCCCAGATAACCTCGCCAAACGAGACGCCGGAATGCGGATAGTAGACGATGCGGAAGACCGGATCGAGCGACCGGCTCTCCATCGAGAAGAACGGCTTGAGGGTGTGCGTGTTGAGGAAAGTTCCCGTGAGCCAGTCCCGGTTGAGGGTGCTGGTCAGGACCTGCAGATGGTGCAGGTCCTCGGTCGAGACATCTCCGGACCGCCGGTTGATGCCCAAATCTTCGAGTTCGTCAGTGGAGAAAACGTAGATATCGTCTGGCGGTGTCCGCAACATCCGTGAAACCAGGGCATCCGGAGTGCCGAACTGACGGAGGGCATCGAAGACGTCCGAGATTACGGATTGCGTTAGTGAATCGTCGTTCACACCCGACACCTGGTGAACGCCGAGCAGCCCATCGGCCAGTCGAAGCTCGCCCGCAAGGAAGGCGATCGAGCATGCCGAATGGCATTCACTGCCGGCGGTGATCCACGTGTTCAGCCTCAGGTCGTTGATGATCCGGGCGATCTCGAGACCGCTGTAGACCCGACCGCCGAGCGAATGAAGCTCGACCGTCGCGACGTTTGGAGTTCGCGCGACAACTGCACGGAACTCGTCAACCAACCTTGCGTCGAATTCACCCGTGATCCGGATCGTCCTGTCGTCCAGCTGGGTGACGTCCGCAACTGCCTCGAGCGGCGAAACGAGACACCAGAATGCGGCTCCCATAGCAATTGTTCGGCTCAACTGTGCAGCCCTCATCTGTGGTCGGCAATCGGCTCTCCACTGCATCGTCTGCACCGGCAGACGAGCCGTCAACTGTGCGAGACGTCGTAACCGGAGATGCTGCGACAATTGTCACGCTCGCGCCGTAGAACCGCTGGAACCGAAGGCAGCTAATTCAAGTACCGCGAGGGGCAGGAATGGTAACGGAGCTTTACGAGGCAACATTAGGCGCCCCTCAACTTTTGGGCCGTGACTAGCGTTTGCCAACCGAGGTCTGAGAATAGCCGCGTTCGGCCTTGGCGGTTCCGGCCCACTCCTGCCGTTCAGCAATGAAGCCTTTGCCGCAGTGCAGCTTCACCAGACCAGCCGTTCGTGCATCGTGCATCGTGCATCGTGCATCGTGCATCGTGCATCGTGCATCGTGCATCGTGCATCGTGCAGCATTTCGGCGGCTTGATCGTCGGTCAAGCGGACAGAACTGCCGTTCACATTGATGGGCCGAACTTCCGCTCTCACAAGTCATTTTGCGCAATTCCATAAGACGGTAGGCGCGCTACAATCGGTGTTGTCAGAAGCTGTCAGATTCCGACTTCTAAGCTGGGTGTGTACTCATGCATGCGCTTTTCGCGCCCTGCGTTGGTCTTTTTTGCGCGTACAATATACTCGGCTGCTGTTTTTCCGATCTCTCTTCGTGGTGTCCGGGACGTCGAGATCGAGACCGGCAGACTTTCGACGATATCGAGTCCATTGAACCCCGCGAGCGCTACGCGATCCGGAACACTTATTCCGGCCGCAATGCAATGAAAGGCGCCTCCAGCAGCGAGATCGTCGTTGGAATAGTAGATGCAATCCAGATCGGGGCTATCTGCCAGCAGGCGTGCAGTGAGATCACGCCCAGACTTCGTCGTCGAAGGTCCATCGCAGATTTCAATAGCCGCAATTTCCAGACCCTTTGTCGACAGAACTCGCATGAAACCTTCCAGCCTTTTGTTCGCGCGGGTATCTCTGTTCATGTTGCATCCGATATAGCCGAACCGTTTGCGTCCTGCGGCGACCAACGCCTCGGCCATGGCCCCGCCCGCGGCGTAATGCGACAGCCCGACACATGCATCCACCGGTGTCCCGTCCATGTCCATGATCTGCACCACAGGGACTCCCGCGTTTTCCAAGAGCCGCCGAGTTGTTTCGTCCTGGTCAAGTCCCGTGACGATCAGGCCAGCGGGTGACCAGGACAGCATGTTCCGAACAGCGAGGTATTCCTTGTCTGTGTCGTAGTCGGAAACGCCGAACACCGGTTGCATGCCGCTGCCTTCCATACCCTCGGCTATCCCAGCGAGGACCTCGGCGAAAACAATATTCGCCAGGCTGGGAACGACCACACCGATCAGGTCCGATCGCTTTCCTGACAGCGAAGACGCCAGGTGGTTTCCGACATAGCCGATGTCCTTCGCGGCCTGCAGGACCTTTTCGACATTGCTTTTGGATACGTCGCCAGCGCCGCGCAGGGCGCGCGATGCGGTCATCTTGCTGACGCTCGCGGTGGCGGCGACGTCTGCGAGTGTCACGCGGTTCTTTTCGTCCAAGGAACGCCTGCTCTTTCCATTAAATTCACCGTCGCACGGCCTATCGCTTCACTACACCCGTGGCAATTGGCCGACCAAGGCATCATCCGAAATTGACAACTGGTATCGATACCGGTACCGATACCGAAATTGAAGGCAATTGTCAAGAATCACACCAGAGAGGCTCGCGAAATGTCTGATACGTTCCGAACAGCAATCATCGGTCTTGGGTCCATGGGATACGGGATCGCGAAGTCCTGCCTACGCGCCGGTCATGTCGCCCATGGGTTCGATGTTGTCCCCTCGCAGATGGAACGGTTTCAGTCCGAGGGCGGAGCAACCGGGGCCCTAGCAGATATTGCCGGGTCGCTGGATGCCGCCGTCATCGTGGTCCTCAATGCGGCTCAGACCGAAGAGGTCATGTTCGGTGACAACGGCGTGGTGCCTGCGATGCGCAAAGGCTCTGTCATTCTCGCCTGTGCCACAGTTCCGCCAGCGTTCGCCAAGGACATGGAAGCCAGGTGCAATGCGCTTGGCATCCACTACCTCGACGCGCCGATTTCCGGGGGATCTCTGAAAGCGGCCAAGGGCCAGCTTTCGATCATGGGCTCTGGCTCGCCGGAAGCCTTCGCTGCCGCCCGTCCCGTGCTGGAAGCCGCCGCCGAGACAGTCTTCGAGCTAGGCGACGCCGCGGGGGCTGGCTCCGCAATGAAGGCCGTCAACCAGCTGTTGGCCGGGGTTCACATCGCCACTATGGCCGAGGCGCTGACATTCGGCATGACCCAGGGCGTTTCGCCGGAGAAATTCGTCGAGGTCATCAGCCAGTGTGCCGGCACAAGCTGGATGCTGGAAAACCGCGCGCCGCACATCGTGGCTGGGGACTACACGCCACACAGCCAGGTCAATATCTGGCCAAAGGACCTGAGGATCGTGCTCGATATCGCGAAATCGGCGAGTTTCAGTGCACCGATCACGGCGGCCGCCATGCAGCAGTACCTGGCCGCCGCCGGGATGGGCCTCGGTCGCGAGGATGACGCGGCAGTGGCCAAGGTCTATGCCCGCAACGCGGGGCTCACCTTGCCGGGAGAAGCGTGATGCTGCTGGGATGTATCGGCGACGATTTCACAGGGTCGAGCGACCTTGCCAACACCCTGGCCAAGGGCGGCATGCGGACGGTGCAATATTCCAGCATCCCCGACACCCCTGCTGGTAAGGATGTTCAGGCTGGGGTTGTGGCCTTGAAATCCCGGTCCATCGCCCCCATTGACGCGGTTCGGCAGTCTCTGGAAGCGCTCGACTGGCTGAAGCGGCAGGGGTGTGAGCAGTTCTTCTTCAAGTATTGCTCTACCTTCGACTCCAGGCCCGAGGGAAACATCGGGCCGGTGGCGGATGCCCTGGCCGAGGCGCTCGGCGCTCACCAGGTAATCGTCTGCCCGGCGTATCCGGGAACTGGGCGCTCGATCTATCAGGGACATCTGTTCGTGAAGGACCGGTTGCTCAGCGAATCCGGCATGAAGAACCATCCCCTGACCCCCATGACCGACCCGGATATCCGGCGTTGGCTGGCTCCGCAGACAAGATACTCGGTCGGCCATGTGCCCGCCGAGCACGTATTTGCAGGGTCCAATAGGATCGCTGAATCGCTTGAGGAACAGCATCGCTCCGGCCACCGCCATATCGTCGTGGATGCGATCCGCGACGAGGATCTGGTCGAGATCGGCATGGCCGCGAAAGGTTTGCCGCTGATCACCGGCGGCTCCGGCGTGGCACTAGGGCTGCCCGCCAATTTCGGTTGCTCTGCCTCTCAGGTCCCCTGGGCGGGCCAGGCCGGTAAGTCGATTGCGCTGTCGGGATCATGCTCTGTCGCGACCCGGGCGCAGGTTGCCCGGCATGCCGCAAAGCATCCGGTGCGCGAGATTGTGGCCGCAGATGTCATCGAAAGCCGTCTTGCGCCGAAGGAAATCGCCGACTGGCTTCTTGGGGCCGAAGGCCTGCCCTTGGCCTACAGTTCCGCCGATCCGGCAGAGGTCGCGCGAATACAGGAAAAATATGGCCGCGATGCCTCGTCCGAGGCGCTGGAAGGTTTCTTCGCCGATGTCGCGAGGCTGGGCGTTGCGGGCGGCGCGACCCGCGTGATTACCGCAGGCGGCGAAACCTCCGGCGCCGTCATCGAGGGGCTCGATCTTGGGACACTTGAGATCGGCCCGGAAATCGACCCCGGCGTTCCTGCGCTCAGAGCGCGCCCCGATCTGGTGGTTGCCCTGAAGTCCGGGAATTTCGGCGCCGAGGACTTCTTCGAGAAAGCCGACCGCCTGCTCAAAGGTGAGACATGACCGAGACCGACCTGCGCGAGCAGATTTGCCTGCTGGCAAAGTCATTGTTCGACCGGGGGCTGACCCATGGAAGCACCGGTAACATCTCTGCGCGAACCGAAGACGGCGGCCTGCTGGTCTCGCCAACCGGCACCAGCTTTGGCCGACTCGATCCGGCGCGACTTAGCCGGTTCGATTCAGCGGGCGTTCTGACCTCGGGTGATAAGCCCACTAAAGAGATGCCGCTGCATACGGCGTTCTACGACACGCGCAGCAGTGCCGGGGCAGTCGTGCATCTGCACTCCTGCCACTCGGTCGCATGGTCAATGATGCCGAATGCGAATGCGGATAATTTCCTGCCGCCGCTGACTCCTTACGCGATCATGAAATTGGGCAAAGTGAAACTGCTGCCGTTTTTCCTGCCGGGTGACCCGGCAATGGGCGATGCGGTTCGCGGGCTGGCGGGAAAACGCAGCGCGGTCATGCTGGCGAACCACGGCCCGGTCGTCGCAGGCAAAGACATTGAAGCCGCCTGCAATGCGATCGAAGAACTGGAAGAAACCGCGAGGTTGGCGATGCTGCTTGGCGGCACGGGCGCAAAGGCCTTGACCGAGACACAGGTCCGCGCCGTTGTCACGCAATTCGATGTGGAGTGGGACGCATGATGCAATTTTCCGCCAATCTTGGTTTTCTATGGGCAGACCGCCCCCTGCCGGATGCAATCCGCGCGGCAAAGGCCGCCGGGTTCCACGCGGTGGAGTGCCATTGGCCCTATGACACGCCCGCTGTGGAAGTGAAGGCAGCCCTGGCCGAGACCGGGCTGGACATGCTGGGTCTCAATACCCGGCGCGGAAACGTCGAGAATGGCGACAACGGTCTGTCAGCAATACCCGGACGAGAGGCTGAGGCCCGAGCCGCAATTGACGAGGCAATCGCGTATGCGGTCCAGATCGGCGCGGGGAAAATCCACGTCATGGCGGGATTCGGTCAAGGCGCTTCCGCCCGTCAGACATTCGTCGACAACCTCAACTACGCCTGCGGAAAAGGCGCAAAGCACGACCTGACGATGTTGATCGAGCCGCTGAACCAGCACGACGCCCCGGGATACTTTCTTCAGACGACAAGCCAGGCAGCGAACATCATCGAAACCATCGGCGCGCCCAATCTGAAACTGATGTTTGACTGCTACCATGTGGGCCGAACCGAGGGAGATGTGATCACCCGACTGCAAGAACTGTTGCCGATTATCGGGCATATTCAGTTCGCCTCGGTGCCGGACCGTGGCACACCCGATCATGGCGAGATCGACTATCGGTCTGTGTTCTCGGAGATTGAAGGCTTCGGCTGGAGCGCTCCACTGGGAGCGGAATACAAGCCGCAAGGCGATACGGATGCGTCGCTGTCGTGGATGTCGGCGTTAGTGTGAGGAGATGCAGAATAGTGGTTCTTTTTGAACCACTTCGATATTCTTCCGTCAAAGGACTCACCGGATTTTCGGCATGACGAATTGAAGGCCGGTCGTGATGCTGATCTTGGGTGGCGCCCTTGGCGGACCGGGCATTTCTAGCATGCCTGCGCGGCAGTCAATCCGACTCTTTCGAAGTACGCCTCCATCCATGTCCGCATATCCAAATGGCGGCTAACCAGAGGATTGCACCCATTTGTTTTCGATGCGGCATCTGTCGGTTTGGGCTCGCTGCGGACCTCGGATGCGCCGCAGAATTTCATGATATGATGATCCGTCAACGTCGGGTTGTCGATGTGGAGGGCGTGGCGGATCGGAGGATCAGTCACGCCAACACCGAACTTACCTGCCATTCGCGCGCTTCGCCCTGCTTGGAACAAGGGGCGCATCGTGGGCCAGAAGCGGCCCCTGAAACCCAAGCATGTTTGGGCGATAAGGGTTCGGTGTCAATCGGCACGCAATCCTGACCCCCTATCGGCGCCCAAAAATGACCCCCTTATTTTGCGCAGGGGTAGCTGGCCCGATGCGGTGTAGCCATCACACAGCGCAGCCGCGTCGGGCCAGCGGGGCCTGGGTTACTCCCTGGTCTTGAAGCGCCAGCTCTCGTTGCCGGTTTCGACGATGTCGCAGTGGTGGGTAAGGCGATCAAGTAGCGCTGTCGTCATCTTGGCGTCTCCGAAGACCGATGGCCATTCACCGAAGTCGAGGTTGGTCGTCACGATGATGGACGTGCGCTCGTAGAGACGACTGACGAGGTGGAACAGCAGCTGGCCGCCGGTCTG
>NZ_FZON01000034.1 GCF_900188425.1 Antarctobacter heliothermus | reverse complement strand
CAGGGGGATCAACCGGCCCGGGCCGAGAGGTCGGGACATCCTGCGTCACGGTCACCGGGGCGAAGGATACCGGGCGGGCCGCACCAAGCTCACCGTTTCGATACTGCCGACGCCAGATCGTCAACAGCGATCGGCAAATGCCATGCCGCCGCGCCGTGACCGAAACTTGCCGGTGGCCGACAAAACTTTCCTCGACAATCCGGAGCTTGTCCTTATCCGACCATCGCCGACGGCGAACGCCATCGGCCGCGGAGAGAACTTCGATTTGAGGGCGGTAAATGAAATCAGACATAAGGTCGGACTTATCATCGGATCGTAGCCGAAGTCAGACGGCCCCCGCCGGAGCCTCACGTAAAGACCTTTGTCGAAGGCGAAACATGTGTTTTTGCCCGCATTCGGGACGCGATCCTGCGCGGCCAATTCCTGAGCTTTGCGACCTCAGTCGAACAGGAAATGGTCGCGTGTTTCGGAAACAAGGCCAATGACTACCCTGACGGCTTCGACATCGCGTTCGAGATCGCCGAGGTTGAACGGCATAGAGAGGGGGTTCTGCGCGACACCGTCGCGACGCTGGACCGGGTAGAATCCGAGGCCAAGCGTTTCGCCCGCAGCGTCCTGGACATGAAGCGGTATGTCACGGGTCTCAGCTCGACCCGCATGATGTGCAAGATCGAGAGTGCCAGCCTTTCAGGATCAGGCACCGCGCTGACCGGCATCGTCGAACAACTCGACGAATGTCAGAGGGAAATCGAACAACGGCTCGCCCGCATGGTCGAATTGAACGCTGTCATACAGAGCAATACCGGGATGTTGCGTTCTATGCTTTAGGCGTGCCTTCCCGGCGTATCGCGACCAAGCGAATCGGTGATTTGGTCGGCCACAGAGAGTCTGATCAACCTTTGCGGGACAAAGGCCCTGACATCACAGCAAGGCGGCGGTTCAAGGGCCCTTTTTGCAGTGCCGGGGCAGGTCAAATGCGAAACGGCAGAGCCTGTGGCCCTGCCGTTGAGAAAGCCTGGTGGAGCAACGAACGTTCAGCTGCGCACCAGCTTTTCGTACCCTTCGGAAATCTCGCGTGTCAGCGCGCCAACCTCAAAATTGAAGTCGCCAATCTGGCCCACCGGCGTGACCTCGGCCGCGGTGCCGGTCAGCCAGCACTGCTCAAAGCCTTCCATCTCTTCGGGCATGATGTGGCGCTCGTGCACCTTGATCTGCTTGTCTTCCAGCATCCCGATCACGGTTTGGCGGGTCAGCCCATTGAGGAAGCAGTCAGGTTTGGGCGTGTGTACCTCTCCGTCCTTGACGAAAAAGATGTTGGCGCCTGTCGCCTCGGCCACATAGCCGCGATAGTCCATGAACAGCGCATCCGAACACCCCTTGGCCTCTGCCGCGTGTTTCGACGTGGTGCAGATCATGTACAGACCGGCGGCCTTGGCGTGCACCGGGATCGTTTCGGGTGAGGGGCGTTTCCATTTGGAAATGTCCAGCTTGGCGCCCTTCATCTTGGCATCGCCGTAGTAGTTGCCCCAGGACCAGGCCGCGATGGCCAGGCGAACCGGGTTGCGTGCCGAGGCGACCCCCATGTCCGGTCCCGCCCCACGCCACGCCACCGCGCGCACATAGGCATCGGTCAGCCCGTTGGCGGCCAGAACCGCGATCTTGGCGGCCTCGATCTCATCAACGGTATAGGGGATCTCGAAATCCAGTTCGCGGGCCGAGAAATGCAACCGCTCGGAGTGTTTGCGCGACAAGAAGATCTTGCCGTTGTAGCACCGCTCGCCTTCGAAAACCGAACTTGCGTAGTGCAGACCGTGGGTCAGTACATGCACATTGGCCGCCCGCCAGTCCACCATCTGGCCATCCAGCCAGATCTTGCCGTCGCGATCGTCATATGCGCCATCTGCCATCTTGGTTCTCCTCACATGCAGTAGGTCGATTTTTTCGATTATTGCGTTTCTTGCGTCCGAAACGGACATAAAGTTGCGTCAAATCTGCGAATCGCTACCAGTTCACTCTTGGAATGTCAACAAGGCTGACTTAAACTGCCTCCGGGCCAGACAAGGGCGATGACATATGACAGAGGGGCGTACAGCACAGGGAGAGACCCTGCTTTACCTCACGGATGAACAGTTGCGGCAGGGGGCTGAGGCGATGTTCTTTGCCTACCGGGGCTTTACCGCCGATCCTGATCGTATCTTGGACGGGTTATGCTACGGTCGTGCGCACCACCGCGCGCTGCATTTCATTCATACCGCGCCGGGTACGACGGTGAACAACCTGCTGAACATTCTCGGGGTCACGAAACAATCGCTGAACCGGGTGCTGCGCACAATGATTGAGGACGGTCTGGTTGAAAGCCGGGTGGGCCGCGTCGACAAGCGTGAACGCCACCTGTACCTGACAGAGGCGGGCGATGCGCTGGAGCGACAGTTGTCGGATGCACAACGGATGCGGATGCGCGCGGCCTTTCGCGATGCGGGGCCAGAGGCTGTCGCGGGCTTTCGCCGTGTGCTGGAGGCGATGATGGACCCGGAGATGCGCAGGCAGTACCAAAGGCTGAGGGAGGGCCGGGGATGAGCGAAAACGACGCCCATCTGCTGATCGTCGATGACGATGAGCGGATTCGGGGGCTGCTGCAGAAATTCCTGATCCGGAACGGATTTCTTGTCAGTGCTGCACGCGATGCCGCCCATGCGCGGCGGCTGTTGTCGGGCTTGGATTTCGACATGATCGTGCTGGACGTGATGATGCCGGGTGAGGACGGGGTCAGCCTGACCAAGGGCATTCGCGAAACCTCGCAGACGCCGGTGCTGTTGCTGACGGCCCGCTCCGAAACCGAAGACCGGATCAAGGGACTGGAGGCAGGGGCTGACGACTACCTGGCCAAGCCGTTTGAACCCAAGGAACTGTTGCTGCGGATCAACGCGATCCTGCGCCGGATGCCGGAAACCACCGCCGAGGCCAGCGTGCCCAAGCTGCTGACGCTGGGTGACATCCGCTATGACATCGAACGCGGCGAGATGTGGCAGGGCGAGGACATGGTGCGTCTGACCGCGACAGAAAGCCAGTTGATGCGGATTTTCTCCGCCCGTCCGGGAGAGCCGCTGAGCCGTGCCAAACTGGTCGAGGAACTGGGCCGGGACAAGGGGCAGGCGCAGGAACGCGCGGTCGATGTTCAAATCACCCGGCTACGGCGCAAGATGGAGGCCGACCCGAAACAGCCGCGCTATTTGCAGACGGTGCGCGGCGCGGGATACATGCTGGCGCCAGACTGACAGCCCGATTGACAGGTTGCGGCGGCGGGCGTTTCGCGATTTGGTCGGCCCGTGGCGTCCAGTACTTGGTCGCGGCTGTGAGTATTTTTACCAAGAAGAAGCTGGGGGCACGATGGCAACGGCACTCTTTACCCATGCGGATGCACTGGATCATGTAACGCCCGAGGGGCACCCGGAACGGGTCGCGCGGATCGAACATCTGTTGCACGCGCTGGCCGGGCTGGACCTTGAGCGCGAAACTGCGCCCGAGGCGACAGAGGCGCAGTTGCGGCTGTGCCATCCGCAACGCTACATCGACCGGATTCGCGCGGCGGTGCCGGACAGCGGCCAGTTTCAGCTGGACGCGGATACCTGGCTGTCGCCCGGTTCATTCCGGGCCGGATTGCGCGGGGCAGGTGCGGCTGTCGCGGCGGTGGATGCGGTGCTGGAGGGGCGGGTGGCCAATGCGTTTTGCGCCATGCGCCCGCCGGGCCACCATGCGGAGACAGAGACGCCGATGGGCTTTTGCCTGTTCGGCAACGCGGCCATTGCGGCGAAACATGCGCTGGAGGCGCATGGGCTAGGCCGCGTGGCGGTGGTCGATTTCGACGTGCATCACGGCAACGGCACGCAGGATCTGCTGTGGGACGAGGCGCGCGCGCTGTTCATCGGCTCGCACCAGATGCCGCTTTGGCCGGGCACCGGCTGGGTGGAGGATCGTGGCGCGCATGACAACGTGCAGAACCTGCCACTGGCACCGGGATCGGGCGGGACCGAGATGCGCGCTGCATGGGAGCCGGCCTTGGCCCGCATTCGTGCCTTTCAGCCGGAATTGCTGATCATCTCTGCCGGTTTCGACGCGCATCAGGATGACCCACTGGCGCAACTGGAATGGACCGTGGACGATTTCCGCTGGATCACCCGCGAATTGTGCGATTTGGGGGCGGATGTTTGCGGTGGGCGCGTGGTGTCCTGCCTCGAAGGCGGCTATGACCTCGGCGCGCTCAGCACCAGTGGCAAGGCGCATGTGGAAATTCTGATGGAGGCAGGCCAATGAGCGAGACCCCGGTCGAAAAGATGAGTTTTGAGCAGGCCATGACCGAATTGGAAAAGGTCGTGGGAATGCTGGAACGTGGCGATGTGGCGCTGGAGGAGTCGATCACGTTGTACGAACGCGGCGCTGCCTTGAAAAAGCGCTGCGAGCAAAAGCTGAAGGAAGCTGAGGAAAAGGTGGCGCTGATCACGCTGGACGCGGACGGCAATCCTGTGGGGACGAAGCCGGTCGAGGGCCTCTGATGAGTTTCGAAGACGGTCTGGCGGCAGCAGAGGCTCAGATTCGTGGGCATCTGGCCAAGGTGCTGGCCGGGTTTCCCGCGCTGCCGGTCACCGATGCGATGGGCTATGCGGTCGCGGGCGGCAAGCGTCTGCGCGGTTATCTGGTGCTGGAAGGCGCGCGCCTGCATAACGTGGGTCCGGCCCGTGCCATTTGGCCCGCCTGTGCGATCGAGGCGATCCATGCCTACAGCCTTGTGCATGACGATCTGCCCTGCATGGACGATGACGATCTGCGCAGGGGCCTGCCCACGGTGCATCGCAAGTGGGACGAGGCGACCGCCGTGCTGGCCGGCGACGCGTTGCAGACCCTCGGGTTTGAACTGGTGGCGCGGGCGGAATGTCACGACGATCCGGCGGTGCGGGCCGATCTGGCGCTGAGCCTTGCGCGCGCCTCTGGCGCGAAGGGTATGGTATTGGGGCAGGCGCTGGACATGGCCGCCGAACAGGCCGAAACGCCGCTGACACTGGATCAGATCACGGACCTGCAGGCGGGCAAGACCGGCGCGTTGATCTGCTGGTCGGCAGAGGCGGGCGCGCGGCTGGCCCGTGCTGATCTGGCACCGCTGACCGCCTATGCGCAGCGGCTGGGACTTGCCTTTCAGATCGCCGATGACATTCTGGACGTCGAAGGCGACGCCGCGCAGATGGGCAAGGCGGTGGGCAAGGACGCGGACCGGGGCAAGGCGACCTTTGTCAGCCTGCTGGGGCTGGACGGGGCGAAACGCCGCGCACAAACCCTTGTGGCCGAGGCGTGCGATTGCCTATCTGTGTATGGTGCAGAGGCGATCAACTTGCAGCAGGCCGCGCGCTTCGTTATTGTGCGGCGGACCTGACCAGACGGAGGCTGCCCCATGACCGATCGGCCCCAGACCCCCTTGCTTGACCGGGTATCGTCCCCGGCGGACCTCAAGCAGTTTTCCGATGCCGAGCTTGAGCAGCTGGCTGAAGAACTGCGGGCAGAGACAATCTCTGCCGTGTCCGAGACCGGCGGCCACCTTGGCGCGGGTCTTGGCGTGATTGAATTGACGGTGGCGCTGCACGCGATTTTTGACAGTCCGCGTGACAAGATCATCTGGGACGTCAGCCACCAGTGTTATCCGCACAAGATCCTGACCGGGCGGCGTGACCGCATCCGCACCTTGCGGCAAAAGGACGGGTTGTCGGGGTTCACCAAGCGGTCGGAATCGCCCTACGATCCTTTTGGCGCGGCGCATTCCAGCACCTCGATCAGCGCGGCGCTGGGCTTTGCCGTGGCGCGCGATCTGGGGGGGCTGTGTGAAACCGGGCACGGCGACGCCATCGCGGTGATCGGCGACGGTGCGATGAGTGCGGGCATGGCCTTTGAGGCGATGAACAACGCGGGCCATCTGGGCAAGCGGCTGATCGTGATCCTGAACGACAATGAGATGAGCATCGCACCCCCGACCGGCGCGCTGTCCTCCTACCTCAGCCGTCTGTACGCCGAGGCCCCGTTTCAGGATCTCAAGGCCGCCGCCAAGGGCGCGGTGTCGTTCCTGCCGGAACCGTTCCGCGAAGGGGCGCGGCGGGCCAAGGAGATGCTCAAGGGCATGACCGTGGGCGGGACGCTGTTCGAGGAACTGGGGTTTTCCTATCTCGGGCCCCTGGACGGGCACGATCTGGACCAGCTGTTGCCGGTCCTGCGCACGGTACGCCAGCGCGCCACCGGGCCGATCCTGCTGCATGTGCTGACGAAAAAGGGCAAGGGCTATAGCCATGCCGAACATGCCCCGGACAAGGGGCACGCGCGGGCCAAGTTCGATGTGGTCACTGGCAAGCAGAAAAAGGCGCCGTCCAACGCGCCCAGCTATACCAAGGTCTTTGCTCAGGCGCTGTTGCAGCAGGCCGCGGACGATCCGCGCATCTGCGCGGTGACGGCGGCGATGCCGGACGGCACCGGGCTGGACCTGTTCGCAGAACGCTATCCGTCGCGGTGTTTCGACGTGGGGATTGCCGAACAGCATGGCGTCACCTTTGCCGCCGGACTGGCGGCTGGCGGAATGCGGCCGTTCTGCGCGATGTATTCGACCTTTCTGCAACGCGGCTATGATCAGGTTGTGCATGACGTGGCGATCCAGCGCCTGCCGGTGCGGTTTGCCATCGACCGCGCGGGGCTGGTCGGGGCCGACGGCGCGACCCATGCGGGCAGCTTTGATGTCGCTTATCTGGCGAATCTGCCGGGGTTCGTCGTGATGGCTGCCGCCGATGAAGCAGAGTTGAAACACATGGTCGCCACCGCAGCGGCGCATGATGAGGGGCCCATCGCCTTTCGCTATCCGCGCGGTGAGGGTGTTGGCGTTGAGATGCCGGAACGCGGCGAGGTACTGGAGATCGGCAAGGGCCGCATGATGCGCGAGGGCAAGGGCGTTGCGATCCTGTCCTTTGGCACCCGTCTGTCCGAGGTGATGAAGGCGTGCGAGGCGCTGGAGGCGCGCGGCGTGTCCCCCAGCGTGGCCGACGCCCGTTTCGCCAAACCGCTGGACCGCGATCTGATCCTGCAACTGGCGCAAGACCATGAGGCGCTGATCACCATCGAAGAGGGGGCCATTGGCGGCTTTGGCAGCCACGTGGCGCAGTTGCTGGCCGAAGAGGGCGTCTTTGACCGCGGCCTGAAATACCGCTCGATGGTGCTGCCTGATACCTTTATCGACCATGCCAGCCCAAGCGATATGTACGCCGCCGCCAAGATGAACGCGGCGGACATAGAGGCGAAAGTGCTGGAGGTACTGGGCGTAAAGGTGCTGGACAAGCGGGCCTGAGCAGGCCCGCCTCTGTTGCACCAGATCAGGTCAGATCAGGCCCGACCAGATCGAGATCAAGGCCAGTGTGACCAGCCCGGCCTGCGTATAGCCCGCCAGCAGGTAGATTCCGTCGCGCGTCATCACGCCGAACATCATCATCGCCACGGCCCCGGCAAAAAACGAAGTCACAAACGGCAGGATCTCCAGGAACGGCCAGGACAGCGCGATCAGCGTCACCGCCGCAAAGGCAAAGGGACGCAGCGCGCGCGAACTGAGCAGCTTGAGCCGCCCGCTGCTGTGCCGATCCATCCAGCCCGCAGGTTTGCTGAGCCAGTCGATCGCCTTGGTCATCTTTTTCGCGCTGACACCGCGACGGCGCAGGAAACCGGGCAACCATAGATGCCGCCGCCCAAGCAGCGCCTGGATCGACACCAGCATGGTGATCAACGCGCCGATGGTCGGACTGCCCGGAATGCCGGAAATCGGCGAGACCAGAACAATTGCGGGCACCAGGATCACGGCGGCAAAGGATTGATCGCCGATACGGTTCAGCACATCGCCGACTGAGACATGCGTGTCGCCCTCACCCGGGCGCATGGCTTCCAGCAGCTCACCCAGGCTTAGAGGGCTGCGCGCGGGCGGCGGCGCGGGCGGCAGCGCGGGCGGTGTCGTTTCGGGGTCGGCGGTCATCATTCCGGGGCCTGTTCAGCCGCAAGGATCGCGGCAAGCGCGCTCTGGTAGTCGGGATAACGCAGGGTCACGCCCAGCTCCTTTTTGATGCGCGTGTTCGACACGCGCTTGCTTTCGCCATAAAAACTGCGGGCCATAGGAGACATCTCTGCCTCATCAAAGGGGACCTCGGGGGGGACGGGCATGCCCAGCATTTCCGCCGCACAGGCGATCACGTCCTGCGGCGGTGCGGGGGCGTCGTCGCACAAGTTATAGATAGCACCGGGTTTAGGCCGCGCGATCGAGGCCCGCAACACCTGCGCGATATCTTCGACATGGATGCGTGAAAACACTTGGTTCGGCTTGATGATGCGCCGCGCGGTGCCTTTGCGCAGCTTGGCAAAGGGGCCGCGCCCGGGACCGTAGATGCCCGCCAGACGGAAGATGTGCAGCGGCAAGCCAGGGATGCCCGCCCAAGCCTGTTCGGCGGAGACCCGCATCTGGCCGCGACGGCTGGACGGGGCCAGCGGCGTTTCCTCATCCACCCAACCGCCCGCGTGGTCGCCATAGACGCCGGTGGTCGACAGATACCCCGCCCATTTCAGAGCAGGCGCGCGGCGGGCGATTTGCGGACCGATCAGGCGCAGGGCCGGATCGCCTTCGGCGTCCGGGGCGGCCGAGATCAACAGGTGGGTCGCGCGTTCCAGCGCCTCTGCCACCGCGTCCGCCTGCCACAGGATCGGGGTGACCCCGGTGGCGGCAAGCCGTTCCAGCTTGTCGGCGCTGCGGGTTGTGCCAATCACCTGCCAGCCCTCGGGCAGCAGCACATCGGCCAGGGCGCTCGCGGAAAATCCGTGGCCAAGTGAGAGCAGAGTATTGGTCATTGGCCTTAGTTGGCGCTGCGGGCGTCAAGTTGCAAGTCTTGACGCAATGTCGCAGGAGGAGAAACGGCGCGCGGACGGGCGCCGCTCTGTTGCGCGACTCGGGCGACGTTTCGCCGATCGGTTCGGCGCGGACTCGCGCGGATGGACAGCGCGGGCTAGGACACATCCGTTCCTTCCGGAGTTTCCGACATGCTGGCCCGTCGCGCCTTTCTGCTCACCGCCCTTGCCGCCGTTGCAGGGTGTTCCACCGCCCCGCGGGAGACTCGTGCCGGGGGCGATCCCGCACCAACGGCGCTGCCGCTGCACCCCAATGAGACGCCCGAATTGCGCGCCAAGATCAACAAGTGGGCGGACCACTACGAATTGCCGCGCGGTCTGGTGCACAGGCTTGCCATTCGCGAAAGCACGCACAATCCGAAGGCACGTGCCGGGCCGTATTGGGGTCTGCTGCAGATCCTGCCGCAAACCGCGCGCACCATGGGCTTTCAGGGCAAGAACTCGGATCTGCTGGATGCCGACACCAACCTGAAATACGGGCTGAAGTACCTACGCGGTGCTTATGTGGTTGCGGGCGGCAACTGGGACAATTCGATCAAATGGTACGCGCGCGGCTACTACTATGAGGCCAAGCGCAAGGGTCTGCTGGTCGAGACCGGATTGCGTCCCGGCTGAACCAGAGACGATTTTTCGACGAAAAATCGGTTCACGCGACAGGGGATTCGCGTCTAGTCTGTGGTCATGCAGGATGATCCCGATCTGGAAGCCGCCTACGGGCTGGAAACCCCCGACGACAATCGCAGGCTCTATGCGCAATGGGCGGCGACCTATGACGATGAATTTGCAGTGGACATGGATTACATGCTGCCCCTGCACGTCGCCGAGGCCTATGTCGCGGCGGGTGGGCAGGGGCCTGTGATTGATCTGGGCGCGGGCACCGGCCTTTTGGGGGCCGCACTGCGCAGCTGTGGTGTTGGCCCGGTCGAGGCCACGGACCTGTCGCAGGACATGCTGGATGTGGCCGCGAAGAAGGGCCTGTATGACCGACTGTTTACCGGCGACCTGCTGGACCGGCTGCCGGTGGACGACGGGGCCTATGCGGGCGCGGTCAGTTCCGGCACCTTCACCCACGGTCATGTCGGCCCGCAGGCGCTGGACGAGGTGCTGCGCGTGGTTCGGCCCGGCGGTATGGTGGCGCTGTCGATCAATGCCGAACACTGGGCGGCCAAAGGCTTTGCCGCGCGGTTCGACGCGTTGGGCGACCGGATCGCCGATCTGTCCCTGCGCGCTGTCCGGATCTACGGGCCAGAGGCGTCCGGCCCGCATTCCGGGGATCTCAGCCAGGTGGTGACGTTCACCCGGGTCTGACATCCTCAACTGGCATAGTCAGACCCTTCTTCGTCGAGGAGCTTTTTCAACTCGTCCAAATGGTGATGGTCGCCGCCGGGGTAGTCCTCAATCTCGCGCGCGGTCTTTTCGGCCACTTCATCGGACAGGATGTCCAACGGCAGCCCGGTCTGCAATGCGGTGATATAGACCTGCGCCGCGCGTTCGAACATGTACATCCGGTTAAAGGTGTCGGCCACGGTGTCGCCGATCACCATTATGCCGTGGTTGCCCATCACCAGCGTCTTGACCTTGGGATCGGACATCAACTGCGCGCAGCGAATGCCCTCTTCCTCGAACGCCAATCCGCCGTATTGATCATCGACCGCCTGACGGTTGAAAAACATCGCCGCGTTCTGATCCAGCGGCGGCAGGCGTTTGTCCTTGAGACAGGCCAGCACGGTGGCGTTGATCGAATGCACATGCATCGCACACCGCGCGTGCGCGCAGGCCCGGTGCAATCCGCCATGCAGGCCCCAGGCTGTCGGGTCCGGTGCGCCGGGACGGTCCAGCGTTTCCGGATCGTTGGCATCGACGACCAGCAGGTCAGACGCCTTGATCCGCGAGAAATGCACCCGGTCCGGGTTCATCAGGAACTTTGTGCCGTCCTCGTTGATCGACAGGCTGAAATGGTTGGCCACGGCCTCATGCATGTTCAGCCGGACGGTCCAGCGGAAAGCGGCGGCAAGGTCGACCCGTTCTTGCCAATGGTCGATATTGGCGATGTTTTGCGGTGCGTTCATGGGGGGCTCCGGGGTTGGCACGTTTGCGCAGAGCCTATCAGCGCCCGCAGTCCTCGCGCAATGTGTCGTAGGCCTGTTGCGCCTCTTCGGTGTCCCACTGACCGCGCAGGGCACGGCGCTGGCCGCCCTCAAGGACAAAGACCTCATAGCCGATGGTGTCGCTGGTCAGGATCGTGTCCAACAGTCGTTCGGGCGACTCGTGCCGTGTCCAGGCCCAGACCCCGCGTGAGAGAAACGGCACCTCGCGCAGGCCAAGGGCCATCAGATGATCCGCCGTGTCGTCGAACACTGCGCCGGATTGCGTATCGATGAACAGCGCCACGCTGCCCTCCAGGTCCACTGTCAGCAACAGACGGTCCCGGCCCGGCAAGCGCGCATTGGTCGCGATCCAGCAATAGCCGTCATCATCGAACAGCGACCAGTTGGTCAGGCGGTCGTTGCGGTGAATCTCTGTCTGGGCGGCAAGCGGCAGAGCGGCGCAAAGCGCCGCAGCCAGAGTCGCCGGAAAACGAAACGTCATTGGCCCTGTCCGATTTTGGGTTACCGAAATCACAGTCCCAGACTAGCCGCATCACCGCCGCATGCAAACAGATCACAGCGGGCGTGAGGGCACCCAGGCATACCCGTCCGGGCAGATCAGATAACATTCGCGCAGCCCGTGCGGCTTGTCCGTGGGGGGCTGGAGAATGTGCATCCCCTGCGCCTCTGACAATGCCGCCGCCGAGTCGGGGTCGCTGTCATACAGCCGCAGTTCAGCACCCGCGCCGCGCGGGCCGGCCTCTGGCAGATAGGACAGGTAGGGGTTGGCGTGGTAAGTGCCGTCGGCGTGCAGTTGAAACACCGACATGCCGTAGCGAAGAATTGCGAAATCGGCACTGACGCGGTGGGTCGTCATGCCAAAAACGGCCTCCAGCATCGTGCAATAGCTGCGCACGTCCCGAACCAGCAGGTTCAACCCCAGCCCGTGCAACGATGCCCCAAATTCCCCGGCCGGGACGGTTTCGTAATCCATGTCAGCCCCTATGACCTTAACCCCAGCTTGAACACGGCTCCCGGACCTGTCAATCTCCGCGCAAAATCAGGGGGCACGCATGCAGGACACGGCAGAAAATCTAGAGATTATCACGCCGGAGGTCCCTGGTGAAGAGAGCTTTGACGATGCAGAGACAGCGGTTGCGCGCCTGATCGATCTTTACGACACGGCGGCGGTTTTCTTGCGCGACGGTTTCCTGAAGGCCATGACCACGGGCCATCCCGGCACCCGGCTGCGCGCCTTTTATCCAGAAATCCGCCTGACCACGACACGTTTTGACAAGATCGACAGCCGCCTCAGCTTTGGCCATGTGACCCAGCCGGGCACCTATGCCACCACGGTCACGCGGCCCCATCTGTTCCGCAACTACCTGATGCAGCAGATCGATCTTTTGCTGGGCAACCACGGCGTCAAAGTGCGCATCGGACTGTCAGACACACCGATGCCGGTGCATTTTGCGGTGGCGAATTTCCCCAACGTCAATGTCCCGCAAGAGGGGGCCGCCAGTTTCGCCCTGCGGGATGTCTTTGACGTGCCGGACCTGACAACCACCAACGACGACATCGTCAACGGTGAAGCACAGCCCGCGCCCGATGGCACCTTGCCGTTGGCGCCGTTCACGGCGCAACGGGTGGATTATTCGCTGGCGCGGCTGTCGCACTACACGGCGACAGATCCGGAGCATTTCCAGAACCACGTCCTGTTTACCAACTACCAGTTCTATGTCGATGAGTTCGAGGCCTATGCCCGCGCGATGTTGGCCGATCCCGACAGTGGCTACACCAGTTTTGTCAGCACCGGGAACGCCGAGATCACCGATCCCAGCGCGGTACTGCACACGCCGGACCGTATGCCGCAGATGCCCACCTATCACCTCAAGCGGCCCAAGCAGGCCGGCATCACGCTGGTCAACATCGGCGTGGGGCCGTCGAACGCCAAGACCGCGACGGACCATATCGCGGTCATGCGGTCACATGCCTGGCTGATGGTCGGGCACTGTGCGGGGCTGCGCAACTCACAATCGCTGGGTGACTATGTGCTGGCCCATGCCTACCTGCGGGAAGACAAGGTGCTGGACGACGATCTGCCGGTCTGGGTGCCGATCCCGGCGCTGGCCGAAATCCAGATCGCGCTGGAAAATGCAGTGGCCGAGGAAACCCAGCTGGACGGGTTCGACCTCAAGCGTGTGATGCGCACAGGGACCGTCGCCTCGCTGGACAACCGCAACTGGGAACTGCGTGAACAGAGCGGCCCGGTCAAACGTCTCAGCCAGTCGCGCGCCATCGCGCTGGACATGGAAAGCGCCACGATCGCCGCCAATGGATTCCGGTTCCGGGTGCCTTACGGGACGCTGCTGTGCGTGTCAGACAGGCCGCTGCATGGCGAGTTGAAGCTGCCGGGCATGGCCTCTGATTTCTACAGATCGCAAGTCAGCCGCCATTTGCGCATCGGGATTCGCGCCATGGAAACGCTGCGCGAGATGCCGTTGGAACGCATTCATAGTCGGAAACTCCGCAGTTTCGAGGAAACCGCGTTCCTTTGACGCGGCGGAAACCAGCACAAAATGCACAAATGGCATATGTGCCGGGGCCCTAATCGTTGTGTTTTGCCCAACATCCGGTTTTATTGCGATCGAGAGGCCCTAAGTGTGACGGGCAGTGAAGGAGACCATGAAATGGCGAAACCCATGACAAAGACCCAGCTGGTGGCTGCACTGGCTGAAAAGATGGATGCGGACAAGAAAGTGGCCGGTGCTGCGCTGGACGCGATCACCGAGATCATCACATCCGAAGTGGCGGCAGGCGGTGCCGTGACCCTGCCCGGCGTCGGCAAGGTCTATTGCCGCGAACGCCCCGAGCGTATGGTGCGCAACCCGGCAACCGGCGCGCAGTTCAAGAAAGAGGCCGACAAGCAGGTCAAAGTGACCATTGCCAAGGCGCTCAAGGACAGCGTGAACGCCTGATCCCCGGCATCTGACCGGAGACACAGGAACGAAGGGTCGCTTTGGCGGCCCTTTTTCTTTGCCGGGTTTCCGGGATGGGAAGGGCGGCGGTGTCAGTATCCGCCAGCGACCTGCGCGCGTGACTTCCATTCGAACTTGTTGCCCTGACCATCGTCAGTGGGAATATCCAGCATGGCGGCGCGTTCATAGACCACCTGCGTGGGCACGTTCAGTGTTTCGGCCACCAGGTTTGCGCGCCCTTCGTACCAGAGACTGCAAAAAACCTCGCGCGGCATTAACAGGATGCGGGCAAAACGAACGGCCTCTGCCTGCGCGGCGCGGTCGGTCGGACGCAGCAGCGCCTGGATTCCGCAGCCCGGGTGCGCCTCACGCGTTGCGGGGACGTGCAGTATCCAGTGACCGACCCCCATCGCCGCCATAAAGCGATCCTGACGTGGCTTGCCCTGTTTCGGCAACCAGATGCAGGACTTTTTGCCCAGCGGCACGTCCAGCAGGATTTCATGTGGTGGATTGGAGTATTCGATGTCGACATTCAGCGCCCGACAGATCGGGTCCATCGGATCGCCATGGGGCAGCGACATGCCGGGAGACTGAGACACAAGATCATCAATGATCTCTTCAATCTCGGCGTTGCTGACGCCGGTCGACTGAGGTTCGACGTAGGCATAGCAGGGGTATTTGGGCGGCATGGAAATCTCCGCTTCGACAAATGGCGCATGGGTTTGACCAGCCCGGATGCCGATTGTTGTCACGGAAAGGGTTTCCAAACCCTGAACAGAGGGGCGAACCGCTAAGATTGCAGGCGTTTCGCGCAGCGTCAGGCTTTTGCGGACTCGATCAGTGCGCTTAGGGATTGCCGCTGTCGGCCTTGCGTATCGAAATTCTCAGGTGCCAGCCAAGGTTCAAAGCCTTGGCGCAAGGCGGGCCATTCGCTGTCCACGATCGAATACCACGCCGTATCGCGGTTGCGTCCCTTGTAAATCAACGCCTGCCGAAAGATGCCCTCAAAGGAAAACCCCAACCGCAGCGCCGCCCGTCGCGACGGCGCATTCAGCGCGTCACATTTCCATTCATACCGGCGATAGCCGAGGTCTTCAAAGACGTGGCGCATCAGCAGATATTGTACTTCGGTCGCGGCGCGGGTCCCCTGCAAGGCAGGGGAGAAATGGATGAATCCCACCTCGATCGACGCGGCCTGCGGGTTGATCCGAAGCAGCGACAGGAACCCCACGGGGCGCTCCTGAACAAGGACGGTATAGAACAGCGGGTCGCGGCTGGGGGCTTTGCCCGCCGTCCAGTTCCGCGCATGTCGGCGGTCTTCAAACGGCGTCTCTTCGCCCAGATAGGTCCAGCCGGCGGGGTCGGTGAAGACGTCGAAAAACCCGTCGGCATGATCCACGGACAGTGGATCCAGCACGGCATACTGTCCGCGCAAGACCTGATGCGGTGGACGCGGTCGGGGCAGGGGCAGGTCGACGGGCAACCCGATGGGCTGCCCGTACTCGTTCAGACGATGGTCCATCCCTCAGCCAAAGACGCGGCCAAGCGCGCCGTCCACCGCCGAAATGATCTCGTCGATGTCGTCTTGGGTAGCGATCAGCGCCGGCGAGAAACACAACGTGTTGTTGCGACCGGGGACCGAGCGGTTGGTGGCGCCGATGATGACACCCTGTGCCATGCAGTCGCCAACGACGGCCTGTACCTGCGCCTCTGCCACCGGGTCGCGGGTCTGCCGGTCCGAAACCAGTTCCGCGCCCAGGAACAGACCCTTGCCGCGCACGTCACCGATCACCGCATGGCGGTCGGCCAGAGCGCCCAGCTGATCAAGCATGTAGTCGCCCATGGCCACGGTGTTGTCCAGCAGGTTCTCATCCTCGATGATGGCCATGTTCTCGATCGCCGCCGCCGGACCGGCGGTGCAACCGCCAAAGGTGGAGATGTCGCGGAAGTAGTTCATCGGATCGCTGGCATCGTCCTTGAACAGGTCGAACACCCGTTCAGAGGTCACACAGCAGGCAATCGCCGCATAGCCAGAGGCCACACCCTTGGCCATGGTCACAAAGTCCGGCTCGATTCCGTAGTGCTGATAGCCGAACCATGTGCCGGTCCGGCCCAGCCCGCAGACCACCTCGTCGATGTGCAGCAGGATGTCGTACTTGCGGCAGATCTCTTGCACCTTCTGCCAATAGCCGTCGGGGGCAGGGATCACGCCGCCGCCCGCTGTCACCGGCTCCAGGCACAGCGCGCCGATGGTGTCCGGCCCTTCGGCAAGGATCACCTGTTCGATCTGTTCTGCCGCCCACAGGCCATAGTTCTCGTCCGGAGCGCCGGCCTGTTCGTGTTTGCGATACTCCAGACAGTGCGGCACGCGCACGAATCCGGGGGTGTAGGGGCCGTATTGCGCGTTGCGTTCATCCTGACCGCCCGCCGACAGACAGGCGATGGTGGTGCCGTGGTAATCGCGGTCGCGGTACAGGATCTTGTGCTTTTTGCCGCCGTACCGTTTGTGCGCGATCTGGCGCACCATCTTGAACGCCTTCTCGTTCGCCTCGGAGCCAGAGTTGCAATAGTAGACCCGCGTCAGCCCGGGCATCTTGTCGATCAGCTTTTCGGCGAACAGCGCACCGGGCACCGACCCGGCGGCCCCGGCGAAATAGTTCATGCGCAGCAGCTGGTCGTAGACTGCCTTGGCGATCCGTTCCCGTCCGTAGCCGACGTTGACGGTCCAGACGCCGCCGGACACCGCGTCGAGGTGTTCCTTGCCCGCCTGATTCCAGACGCGCATGCCTTTGCCCTCGATGATGATATTGGGGTCCTTGCTTGCGAACCCCTTGTGCTGGACCAGATGATGCCAGACGTGGGCCTTGTCGGCCTCGACAACATGGCTGAGGTCGTTCTTGGAATAGGTGCCGTCCATTCTGTTGCTCTCCTGTGGCCGTCGCGCGATTTGCGTAGGGATACTACCACATGGGCCAGTTTTATGGGCAGTCGTTAGGTCCAGATTTTGCGCGCATATAAGTCCAAAGTCGCGGGGTTTCGCCGAATCCACGACGGCCCCTCAACGCGTTTTCAAACATTTTCAGCACGATAGATAGATTTGGCTTTCTGGAAAGGAACAACTGTTGCGGTGAAATCCGGGGAAACATCGGGAAAAACCGTTGATCCGTTGCCTGTTTTCCGGTCCGAATTGGCCAGAGCGCCCGGCACGAGGCGCCGCCAAACGCGCGACCCCGTGCGTACGGACCGATCCGCCAATGTGGCGGACTGCTAACAGGGAGACCAACTATGATGATCAAGACCACTCTCAAAGGGGCCGCCGCGGCGCTGGCCGTGCTGGCCGGAACCCAGACCGCCTATGCCGCGGGCCACAGTGAGATCACTGTGGGCTATTTCCTCGAATGGCCGATGCCGTTCCAGTACGCCAAGGCGACTGGCATGTATGATGAGGCCATGGGCGTCACCATCAACTGGGTCAGCTTTGACACCGGCACGGCGATGTCGGCGGCGATGGCCTCTGGTGATGTGCAACTCAGCGTGTCGCAGGGTGTTCCGCCCTTCGTGGTGGCCACCAGCGCCGGTCAGGATCTACAGATCCTCGACGTTGCGGTCACCTATTCGGAAAACGACAACTGCGTCGTGCTGGAGGCGCTGGAGATCGACAAGGATTCGGCGATTGAGCTGGAAGGCAAAAAGGTTGCCGTGCCGCTGGGCACCGCCGCGCATTACGGTTTCCTCAAGCAGATGGGCCACTTTGGCGTCGACATCGGCACGATGGAAGTTGTCGACATGGCGCCGCCCGATGGCGCCGCCGCCCTTGCACAGGGATCGGTTGACATGGCCTGCGGATGGGGCGGGTCGCTGCGCCGCATGCTGGAACACGGCAACATCCTGCTGACAGGCACCGAAAAGGAAGAGCTGGGCATTCTGGTCTTTGACGTCACCTCCGGCCCGGCGGGCTGGGTTGCGGAAAACTCTGACGTGGTGACCGCGTTCCTCAAGGTCACCGCAGAGGCCAACGCCATGTGGGCGGATGAGGCCAACCACGACAAGATGCTGCCTGTGATTGCCAAGGATGCCGGCATGGACCCGGATGCCACCATGGCCACCATCTCGACCTTCATCTTCCCGACCGTCGCTGACCAGCTCACGGCCAAATGGCTCGGCGGCGGCGCGCAGGAATTTATGAAGGGCGTCGCAGATGTCTTTGTCGAGGCAGGTTCCATCGATGCCGCGCTCGACAGCTACGCCGACAACGTGAATGTCGATCCGCTGACAGCCGCAAACGGCATGTAAGCACGCAACGGCCCGGCACATGCCCAAAGGGTGTGCCGGGCCGACAGGTTTTTTGCCCAACCTGATGCAAGGTGTCCAAAGACGCCTTTCCCCCTCCTGTAACATCCAGTGAAAGACCGGAGGCCATGAGCGGACTTACCATCGAAAAGATCTCCATGCGTTTCGACCTGCCAAACGGATCCTCCGTTCAGGCGCTCAAGGACGTATCGCTGCAACTCGCCGAAGGCGAGCTGCTCAGCGTGCTGGGCCCCTCGGGCTGCGGCAAGACCACGCTGTTGAATATCGTCGCGGGCTTTCTGGCGCCCACCGACGGCACGATCACCCTCAACGGCCATCGCGTGAAAGGCCCCGATGCCGAACGCGGCATGGTGTTCCAGCAGGGCGCGTTGTTCGAATGGATGAGCGTGCGGGAAAACGTCAGCTTTGGCCCCCGCATGGCGGGCAAGCGCGAACGTGACTGGGGCACCCACGTCGACCACCTGCTGGACGTGGTCGGCCTGCGCGACTTCAAGGAAAAGGCGGTCTATGAACTGTCGGGCGGCATGCAACAGCGCGTTGCCCTGGCCCGCTGTCTGGCCAATGACCCGGATGTGATCCTGATGGATGAACCGCTGGGCGCGCTGGACGCGCTGACGCGGGAAAAGATGCAGGGCCTGGTGCTGAAGCTGTGGAAAGAGACTGGCAAGACCATCATCCTGATCACCCATTCCGTCGAAGAGGCGCTGTTGCTGGGCGAACGCCTGCTGGTCATGGCCCCGCGTCCGGGGCGCATCCACCGTGAATACCGGTTGCCCTTTGCCGACATGGGCGTGAACGCCGACCTGCGAGAGGTCAAGAAACACCCGGATTTCGGGCAAAAACGCGAAGAGATCCTTAGCATGATCTGGGACATGGAAGAGGAAATTATGGGCCGCACGGAGGAAAGCGCATGATCGTCTTTGCCATCTACTTCGCGATCTTTGTAATCTCATTCTTTGTGGTCAAATTTGTCGTCCACCGCGCGGCGACCGATTACACCTCGCTCAAGACCGTGACCTTTGGCGACGAAAGCGCGGTCACCCCGAACCGGATCGCCAGTGTGGTCTCTGTTCTGTCGATCTTTCTGCTTTGGGCCGCCTTCACCGGATCGACCCTTGTGCCAGGGTTCCTGCACGCGCCGGGTCCCTTTATCGGTGACGCGACCTTTACCTACACCGCGCAGGCAGCGGGGCAGGCCCCCGACGACGCCACTGTGACCATCCGTGTCTTTGAGGTCGGAACAGAGGTCGAACAGCCGGTCGTTGATCCCGGCGACGGCTGGGCCAAGAACGATGTCGACACCGTCGGTGCGTGGCGTTCTGGCCTGATCCGGGTGGACAGCAACGATGAGTTTGGCCGCGATGACGGGCATGAGGTGATCGCGGTGAATGGCGAACCCATTGCGCCGGGGCAATCCGTGTTTACCAAGTTCGGTCGTGTCGGCATGTCGCCAAAGGGGACGCTGAACTTTGAGCCTGCAAAAGGCTGGCAGATGGAGCCGATCTGGCTGCCTGCACCAGAGGCGGTCTGGGTCCGTGTGGGTGAGATCGCCACCGAAGGCTATCGCAGCTTCACCCTATTGGAGCACCTTGGCTATTCGCTGTTTCGCGTTGTCGTGGGCTTTGTCTTTGGGGCGCTGGTCGGCATCCCGCTGGGTTTTGCCATGGGCCTGTCGAACTGGTTTCGCGGCTGGTTCGATCCGATCGTCGAATTCATGCGGCCGGTGCCACCACTGGCGCTGATCCCGCTGGTGATCATCTGGGCGGGCATTGGCGAAGTGGGCAAGATCATCTTGCTGTTTCTTGCGGCGCTCTGGATCATGGCCATTGCCGCCCGCGCAGGTGTGTCGGGCGTGTCGATTTCCAAGGTCCACGCGGCCTATTCGCTGGGCGCGTCCAAGTTCCAGATCATGCGCCATGTGATCATGCCCAACTCCTTGCCGGAGATCTTTACCGGCGCGCGTGTGGCGATGGGCGTCTGTTGGGGCACCGTGGTGGCCGCTGAACTGGTGGCGGCGGAAAAAGGCGCGGGCATGATGATCATGGTGGCATCAAAGTTCCAGCAGACCGACATCGTGCTGATGGGCATTATTCTGATTGGCGTGATCGGCTTTGGCATCGATATTCTGATGCGTATGGCGGAAAAGGCCCTGGTGCCGTGGAAAGGCCGAACCTGACGGCGGTAAATGTTGGGGCGAGACGCCGTACGGCGCTCGTCCCGGCCTTTGGCCGGAACATCGCCCCGCCCGCCGTCCCGCAGAGCGCGCCTTGGGCGCGTTTTTGCGTTTTAGCCCACCAACCCGGAACAGGCACCAGGACCGCGGGGTCTGTCAGTAGGGCCGTTGGTTCGATCAGTTGGTTGAATCTGGGGCCACCGGATCGGGGGCTGCGGCCTCAGAACTGAACTGGTCAAGTTGTGACAGCAGCGCCTTGACCTGAACGTCCAGCCAGACGCGCCCCTTGTCCACCGTCGCAACATAGGTATCGAGGTAGGGGGCCGCTTGCGGCACCTGCTGTGACAGTTTCGGGGCGCTGACATAAAGGGCCACGCCGATCACCGCCAACAGCACGACAAGCATGAAGCCGCGCGCAAAGGGATTGCCTGTCTGGCGCGGCACGCCACGGGATGGCGTCCCGGCCTCGCGGTCGATGACGCGCGGCTCGGACGAGGCGCGCAGGGTCTGGTTGATTTCGTCCACATCGGGCAGCAATTCGCGCCGCGACGCGGCGGCGGCCGCCACCGCCGCAGCCTGCAGTTCAGCATCTGCCGGGGCAGGGGCAGGCACCGGGCGGTCTGACCCTTGGGCAATTTCTTCGCCCTTGAGCTGCGCCATGCGTTCGCGACTCTCACGGGTGCGGCGCGTCCTTTCATCTTCGGCGGGGGGTTCAAGCCCCAGATCCGGCTGTGTTTCCAGGCCCTCGGAAGCGCGCTGGCGCGCCTCGAATTCGCGCTCTTCGCGGAACAGTTCGGCCATTTCCGGGTCGATGCTTTTCTTTGGGGCGGGCAGGTCCGGATCGGGCGGTTCCGGTATCGCGATCGGTTCCGGGGTTGGCGCAGGCGCCGAGTGCGCCTCTGGTGACGGCGCCACCCGCTTTTGAAACCATGTATGTCCACAGTTCGAGCATTGCACATCGCGGCCCGCCTCGGGGATCACTTCGACGGGCACGTCATATTGCGCGCCGCAATTTGGGCAAACCAGCCGCATTCCGTCTCGATCCCCTGTCTCGTCCTGCATGTGTCGTCTTTTGCGATGCCCCTCCGGGGCGTCCGCCTGAACCTTAAGCTGCCCGTTTCGGCGGGAAAAGTCCAATTCTGCGGCCCGCGCGTTGCAACGGCGCGATACCTAAGGCAAAACTGCGTCCAGAACGCCAACAACAGAGGCAGAGCCCCCGTGATCGAGCTGGACAACGTGGCCTATTCCTACAGCGGTGCAGCGCTGTTTTCGGGCCTGTCCCTGCAACTGGCGCCCGGATCGTTCCATTTCCTGACCGGCCCGTCGGGATCCGGCAAGACGACCTTCCTGAAACTGTGCTACGGCGCGTTGCGGGCGACAGAGGGACGGGTGTCGGTGTTTGACACCGATGTCGCAGACATGGACCGTGATGCCGTGGCCTTTGCGCGCCGCCGCATCGGTGTCGTGCATCAGGACTGTCAGTTCCTCGACCACTTGCCGCTGGCGGAAAACGTGGCTCTGCCGCTGACCGTGACCGGGCAGGCGTCGGTGGATCAGGTGGACAATTTGCGCGAACTGCTGACCTGGGTCGGACTAACCGCCAAGGCCGACGCCCTGCCGCCCGAACTGTCTGGAGGCGAGCGTCAGCGCGCCGCGCTGGCCCGTGCGCTGATTCTCAGCCCGGATGTGATTTTAGCCGATGAACCCACCGGCAACGTCGACTGGGAAATGTCGCAACGCCTGCTGCGCCTGCTGGTCGAGCTGAACAAGATGGGCAAGACGGTGATGATCGCCACCCACGATTTGATGCTGATCCGCGCCGCCAAAAGCCTGGTGCCCGCCCGCATTCTGCGCATCGCGGGTGGCACGCTGCAATCGGCGGGGGCAGATCTGTGAACATGTTGCTGGCCCGGTTCAAGGGACTGATCACGCGCGACGCAGGCGCCGACCGTGTGGTGCCTCCGGCCGGGTTCACCGTGCGCCTGACGCTGTTCACGGCCGCCGCCATGGCCTTTCTCACGGTTTTTGCGCTCGCCCTCAGCCTGGCCGCCGGGCGACTGGCGAGCACCTGGGGAGAGGAACTGGCCCGTGCCTCGACGATCCGCATTTCCGCGCCCGAGGGACAATTGGCGGCGCAGACCGCCACCGTCCTGCGGGTGCTGGAACAGACACCGGGGATCGACTCCGCCCGTGCTCTGACGACAGATGAACAACGCGCCCTGCTGGAGCCGTGGTTCGGCCCCGATCTGCCATTGGAAAGCCTGCCTATGCCGCAGATCGTCGAGGTGCAGGAGGCAAAGGGCGGCTATGACGCCGACGGCTTGCGCCTTCGCCTGCAGGCAGAGGCACCGGGCGCTGTGCTGGATGAACACAACCGCTGGCGCAGGCCGCTGGTGGCGGCGGCGGGGCGGCTGCGGCTGCTGGGCTGGGTGGCGATCGGCTTGATCGGCGCGGCCACCGGGGCGATGGTCACGCTGGCCGCCCATGCCGCACTGGCCGCCAATGCGCAGGTGATTGCCGTGCTGCGGCTGGTTGGCGCGACAGACGGCTATATCGCGGGCGCCTTTGTGCGCCGCTTTACCCTGCGCACGCTGACCGGGGCGGCGGTGGGCACCTTTGCCGGTCTCATTGTGCTGCTGCTGATGCCCTCTGCCGGGGACACCGGCGGCATCCTCACGGGCCTGCGTTTCGGCGGGCTGCAATGGCTCTGGCCGCTGCTGGTGCCGCTATCGGCTGCGGCCGTGGCCTTTGTGGCAACCGAACTGGCCGCGCGCCGTGTCCTGGGGGAACTGGCCTGATGCGCTGGGTGATGTCGCTTCTTTTTGTCGTGCAGATGTACGCCATGATGGCGGTCATCGGGATTGTTTTTCTGCCTTGGGCGCTGGTGTCCAAACGCGGCGCGCGCGTCGCCTGCAAGACCTACTGCTGCTGGGTGCGCCTGACCGCGCGGCTGATGGTGGGACTGCGGACCGAGGTGCGTGGCCCGGTGCCACAGGATGAGGTGCTGATCGCCGCCAAACACCAGAGCTTTCTCGACATCATCCTGATCTTTGGCGCGATCCCGGCGGGCAAGTTCATCATGAAACGCGAACTGATGTGGGCGCCTGTCATCGGCCAGTACGCATTGCGCATCGGCTGCGTGCCGGTGGCGCGCGGCAAACGCGGGCAGGCCATCGCCAAGATGCTCAGCGACGTGAACCATGGCGCCGCTGATCCCGGCCAGCTGATCATCTATCCCCAAGGCACCCGCATCGCCCCCGGCGTCGTGGCCCCCTACAAGATCGGCACCGCGCTGCTCTATGAACAGACCGGCCAACCCTGCGTGCCGGCGGCCACCAACGTGGGCGTGTTCTGGCCGCGCAAGGGGATCTACCGCAAACCGGGCCTTGCCGTGGTCGAATTCCTGCCGAGGATCGAACCGGGGCTGGGCCGCGACAAGTTTCTGGAACGCCTGCGGGACGAGGTCGAAACCGCCTCTGACGCGCTTATGAAAGAGGCTGGCTTCGATGCGAAGGCTTGAAACACTCGATGATCTGCACGCGCTGTATGGCGCCCCTGTGCCCGCGTCGCTCAGCAAGGTCGCCACTCACCTGACACCGCTCTATCGCCGCTGGATAGAGGGCGCACGCTTTGCTGTATTGTCCACCGTGGGGCCAGAGGGCGTGCACGGCTCGCCGCGCGGCGATGACGGCCCGGTGGTGCGCGTGAGCGATGAAACGACGCTGATGATGCCCGACTGGTGGGGCAACAACCGTCTGGATTGCCTGCGCGACATCGTACAGGACGGGCGCGCGGCGATGCTGTTCCTGGTGCCGGGAACCAACACCACTGTGCGCGTCAATGGCCGCGCGTACCTGACCGACGATGCCGAACTGCGCCAGAGCTTTGCCAAGGGCGAAAAGCTGCCCGCCACGGTCATCGTGATCGAGGTGGCAGAGGTCTACACCCAATGCGCCAAGGCGCTGATGCGCTCCGCCCTCTGGACTTGCGGCGACATTTCCGAGGGCCTGCCAAGAAGCGGCGAAATCCTCGCCGACATGTCAAACGGCGCACACGGCGGCAAGGACTACGACCGCACCTATCCGGAATCCGCCAAACCCAGGATGTGGTAGTCGCCGCTCAGTCCGGCGGGTCGGGATAAAAGAGGGTCAAAGAGCTGCCCGCACCGTCCTCCATCTCGGGATAGGCAAAGAAAACCACGCCCCGTCGCTCATTGGTAAAGGCCTCACCGCGCATCCAGCCGCGTGAAACCGTGCCGTCACCCAAGGTCACGTCTGGATCAAACGCCAGATCGGGAAAACTGTCCAAAACGATCGGTTCGATCCGCGCAGCCAGTTTCTCCGCGTCTCTGCGGCTCAGCGCATTGGGGTCATGGGTCATGATCTCGCACCGGGCGTCGGACATTTCCAGGAAACTGGCCGACACCGGGTCGACCCACATGCGCATGCCCTCAAAGGACTTTATCCGCACCAGTCCCCGATAGGGGGGTGTCGCCAATTCCTCACCAAACGCCTGCGTGACGCAGACCTCTTCGAACAGGGTTGCAATCCTCTTGTCTCTGGGCGGCGGGGCCCATATCAGCCCCCCGGCCATGTAGCCGACAGCTCCGCCAACGACGACGATGGCACTCAGGATGATCTTGTTCACCAAGACCTCTGCCCAGCATCCGGTTTGCGCAGCGATGGGGCGAAAATCCTGAAAAACACGTTCGTCCCCAGCTTCTTTTCTGCAAAAATACCCCACGGGGGTGCGGGGGAGTGAAACCCCCGCTCGGCCCCCACCGCCCACGCTGGCTTACATATGGATCGCGCCGTCACCACAGGCCAACGCCGCCTCACGCACCGCTTCCGAGAACGTCGGATGCGCGTGACAGGTCAGCGCGATATCCTCGGCAGAGGCTCCGAATTCCATGCCGACACAGATCTCGTGGATCAGATCGCCCGCCGCCGGGCCGATGATGTGACAGCCCAGAATGCGGTCCGTTTCCTTGTCCGCCAACAGCTTGACGAACCCGTCGCCCTGGAACACGGCCTTGGCCCGGCCGTTCCCCATGAATGAGAACTTGCCAACCTTGTAGGAAACGCCCTCTTCCTTCAGTTGCTCTTCGGTCTTCCCGACAGAGGCGACTTCGGGCGTGGTGTAGATCACGCCGGGGATCACGCCATAGTTCACATGGCCGTGTCGACCCGCGATCACCTCGGCGGCGGCCATGCCCTCATCCTCGGCCTTGTGCGCCAGCATCGGGCCGTCAATGGCGTCGCCAATGGCGTAGATGCCGGGCACATTGGTGCGCCACTTGCCGTCGGTCTTGATCTGGCCGCGCTGGCTCATCTCGACCCCGAGCGCGTCCAGTCCCAGCCCGTCGGTGTAGGGTTTGCGACCTGTCGCCACCAGAACCACATCCGCATCCACGGTGTGTTCACTGTCATCCTTGCGCAGCTTGTAGGTCACCTTGGCCTTGGTCTTCAGCGTCTCGACCTTGGACACCGCCGCACCCAGAGTGAACTCCATCCCCTGCTTCTTGAGGATTTTCAGCAGACCCTTCTGCATGTCGCCATCCATGCCCGGCGTGATATGATCGAGGAACTCGATCACATGCACCTCGGTCCCCAGACGCTTGTAGACGGACCCCATTTCCAGCCCGATCACACCGGCGCCGATCACAACCATCTTCTTCGGCACCTTCGGCAGATCCAGCGCCCCGGTCGAGGTCACGACGATCTTTTCGTCAATCGTCACCTCGGCGCCCGGCACCGACGACGGCTCTGACCCCGAGGCGATGATGATGTTCTTGGCGTCATGGACCTCATCGCCCACCTTGACCTTGCCCGCCTCGGGGATGGATCCCCAACCCTTGAGCCAGTCGACCTTGTTCTTCTTGAACAGGAACTCGATCCCCTTGGTGTTCTGACCGACAACGTCGTCCTTGTAGGCCTTCATCTGGTCCCAATCGACCGACGGCGACTTGCCCTTCAGACCCATCTTGGCAAAGTTGTGCTCTGCCTCGTGCAGCGAATGGGTCGCGTGCAGCAGCGCCTTGGACGGGATGCAGCCGATGTTCAGACAGGTGCCGCCCAGAGTGTCACGGCCTTCGACGCAGGCGGTCTTCAGCCCCAGTTGGGCGGCGCGGATTGCGGCCACATAACCGCCGGGGCCAGAACCGATGACGATAAGATCGTATTGTGCCAAGGTATGTTCCTTTCGTTGTCAGCGGCGAAGGGGGCGCTGCCCCCGTCTGCAAGGGGCAGACTCCGCATAGGTATGGTCAGCCCGGTCAGGGCAGGGTGTGGCGCGATTCCAAAGGCTCATATCAAAGCCAGCAAAAGCAAGAGGGCGGTGGCACCAAAGCCCACCAGCCAGATCAGCGACCGCCACGGCGTCCAGCCAAAGTAATAGGCCGGGACATACAGCAGGCGGGCCAGCAGATAGACAAAGGACAGGGCTGCGGTGATCCCGGTGCCCTGATCCGAAAAGGTAATCACGAAGACGGCGATCGAAAACAGGATAAGCCCTTCAAAGTGATTGTTCAGCGCCCGCACCAGCCGCGCGGTTTTCGGTGACAGTTGGTCCTCTAGCGATCCGCCCAGCCGGGCGCGGTCGCGCGGGCTCATGGTCTTGCCCGGACCCAGTTCCAGATTGGCGGGCACCGACATCAGCACATATTGCACCACCTGCAACAGCGCGGCGAGGGTGAGGGCCGTCAGTTCGGGGGTCATAGCATCCCCCCGTCCCGGGCCGGACCCGGGACCTCATGGTTGGCATCATACGGTGTCACAGTGGTCATATACTCACCTTTCCACGGGTCCACGCCGCCCGGTTTTCCGGCGTCAGCAACTGCGCGCGGCGGGCGATGAACCAGTCCTGACAGGCTTTTTCGGCCTTGGCGATAGCCGGGTCGGCGCGCCACTCTGCCAGGGTCTTGCGCAGCGCAGGCGCGCAGTCGGCCAAAGCGCGCTCTTCAACCTCGTTGCGGTTTGCCTTGCGGTGCCACGCGCTGTTCAGGTGGTATTTGGCCTCGCCCTGTCGGCCTTGGCCGTCGCCACGATCGTTCTTCATCAGGAAACAATCTTGCGCCCGTATCGCGTAGTGAAACAATTGCGCGGTCTTCGGACGGGCGGCAATGTAGTGCGGGCGAAAGCGCGCGCTCTTGGCGTTATACAGCGTGCGGTTGTCCAACAGTTCGGCGTCCGGGGTCATCACCACCGGGTCATCCACCTGCGGGTCCAGCGGATTGTGATCGGTGGCGCGGGCAAAGCTGGCCACCCGGAACAGGCATTTGGTCTTGGTCTCACGCGGCACGGGGGCGGCTTCGGCATGGGTGTTCCGCTCTGTCACCAGATCGCCGGGGGACCAGTGCGTGACGCCTGAATCCCCAAACGCCCGCCACGGAACGGCGACCACATCGGCCTGTTCTGTGCGCGTCATCAAGTCAGCCAAAGAGCCGTCCAGCAGGGCCAGAAATTCGTCACTGTCGATGTGCAGGATATGGCTGATGCCCCTGTCGCGGGCATGGCGCAGGACACGGTCCATGCCGCTGTCCTGTGGCGCGGCCCCTGCGGGCACGGTCTGCGCGATATGGGTGACAAGCCCCTTGGCGGCAAGCGCATCCAGCAGCGTGTCAGAGCCATCGGTGATGTCGTTCGTGACAACGATCACCGGGTCAAAGCCAAGCGCGCGGTGATGCGCCAGCCATTCCAGCACAAAGATGCCTTCGTTGCGCATACAGGCGGCAAGGGCGATGCGCCGCGCATAGGACGTTTTGTCTTGGGCATCGCTCATGAGGGACGGGCGCAATTCGGTGAGGTGGGCAAGGTGCGCAATGACTGCGCACCTGTTCAATAAGCAGGCGTAGGCCGGGCTTCAGCCCGGCCCTCGAAAAGAATCACAGATCCATCAGCAACCGGCGTGGATCTTCCAGCGCCTCTTTGACCCGCACAAGGAAGGTCACAGCGCCTTTGCCGTCGACGATGCGGTGATCGTAGGACAGGGCCAGATACATCATCGGGCGGATCTTGATCTCACCGTTGATGACCATAGGGCGGTCCTGGATCTTGTGCATGCCAAGAATACCGGACTGCGGCGGGTTGAGGATCGGCGAGGACATGAGCGAGCCGTAAACACCACCGTTCGAGATGGTAAAGGTGCCGCCCTGCATTTCCGCCATCGACAGTTTGCCGTCGCGGGCGCGCTTGCCCTTTTCGGCAATCGCCTTTTCGATCTCGGCAAAGGACATCTTGTCGGCGTCGCGGATAACCGGAACCACCAGACCCTGCGGCGTGCCCGCCGCGATGCCCATGTGGACAAAGTTCTTGTAGACAATGTCAGTGCCGTCGATCTCGGCGTTCACTTCCGGCACTTCTTTCAGCGCATGGCAGCAGGCCTTGGTGAAGAAGGACATAAAGCCAAGGCGCGCGCCGTGCTTCTTCTCGAACAGATCCTTGTATTCCTTCCGCAGCGCCATCGTTTCCGTCATGTCCACCTCATTGTAGGTGGTCAGGATCGCGGCGGCATTCTGCGCGTCCTTGAGACGGCGGGCGATGGTCTGGCGCAGGCGGGTCATCTTGACCCGTTCCTCACGCGCGGCATCGTCGGCGGGGACCGGCGCGCGCGGTGCAGAGGCCGGGGCCGCAGATTTGGGCGCGGCGCTGGCGGCGGCCACGGCGGCGGCGACATCGGATTTTGTCGCGCGGCCATCGCGGCCGGTTCCGGTCACGGCGTCGCGCTGGACCCCGGCCTTTGCCATCGCTTTTTCAGCGGCGGGACCGTCCTTGATGTCCTTGCCCGGACCGCCATTGCCCGCGGCCGGGGTATGGTACTGAGTGCCGCCCGCAGCCTCTGATTTGGCTGCCTGCGCGGCACCGCCGCCCGAGGACAGAACCGCCAGCTTGGCGTCGGCCTGCACGGTGTCGCCTTCGTTGGCGATGATCTCTGTCAACGTGCCTGCGGCTGGGGCGGGCACCTCGACAGACACCTTGTCGGTTTCCAGCTCACACAGCATTTCGTCCTGCGCGACCTGATCGCCGACCTTCTTGAACCATGTGGAAACGGTCGCCTCTGTCACGGATTCGCCCAGCGTGGGCACCATGACGTCAACGCTGGCCCCTCCTGCGTCCGCATCCGCCTTGGGAGCGTCGGCAGAGGCGTCTTTTGCCTTGGGTTTGGGCGCGGCATCCGATCCGCTGTCCCCCTCGGAGATATTGGCAAGCAAGGCGTCCACGCCAACCGTCTCTCCCTCTGCGGCCACAATGTCCGACAGGGTGCCGGCAATGGGCGAGGGCACCTCGACCGTGACCTTGTCAGTCTCCAGTTCGCAGAGCATTTCGTCCACCGCCACGGCATCGCCGGGCTTTTTGAACCAGGTTGCGACCGTTGCTTCGGTCACCGATTCCCCAAGCGTGGGAACACGCACTTCGGTCATGATCTCAGTTTCCTTCCATCGTCAGCGCTTCGTTCACGAGCGCCTCTTGCTGTGCTTTGTGCATGCTGGCCAGACCCGTCGCAGGGCTGGCCGATGTGGCGCGGCCCACGTAACGCGGGCGCGGGTGGTCGGCCTTGATACGGCCAAGCACCCATTCGATATTGGGCTCGATAAAGCTCCAGGCACCCTGGTTCTTGGGCTCTTCCTGACACCACAGCATCTCGGCCTGCTTGAAGCGTTCCAGCTCCTTGACCAGACTGATCGCCGGGAAGGGGTAGAACTGTTCGACCCGCAGCAGGTAGACATCGGTGATGCCGCGCGCGTCGCGTTCCTCGAGCAGGTCGTAGTAGACTTTGCCCGAACACATCACCACCCGCTTGATCTTGTCGTCGGCCACCAGCTTGGTGTCGGACTCGCCGGATTCCGCGCTGTCCCAAAGGACGCGGTGGAATGACGACCCGCCGGTGAAATCCTTGGCGGTCGAGACGCACAGTTTGTGCCTGAGCAGCGACTTGGGCGTCATCAGGATCAGCGGCTTGCGGAAGGTCCGGTGCAGCTGGCGGCGCATGATGTGGAAATAGTTGGCGGGCGTCGAACAGTTCGCCACGATCCAGTTGTCCTGACCGCAGGCTTGCAGGAACCGCTCCAGACGCGCGGAGGAGTGTTCCGGCCCCTGGCCCTCGAACCCGTGCGGCAACAGGCAGACAAGGCCCGACATCCGCAGCCATTTCGATTCACCCGAAGAGATGAACTGGTCGAACATGATCTGCGCGCCGTTGGCAAAGTCACCAAACTGCGCCTCCCACAGGGTCAGCGCGTTGGGTTCCGCCAGCGAATAGCCGTATTCAAAGCCCAGCACAGCGTATTCCGACAGCGCAGAGTCGATCACCTCATAGCGGGCCTGGCCCTCACGGATGTTGTTGAGCGGATAATAGCGCTCTTCCGTCTCTTGGTTGATAAAGGCCGAATGCCGCTGCGAGAACGTACCGCGCGTGCTGTCCTGCCCGGACAGACGCACCGGATACCCTTCGAGTTGCAGCGACCCAAAGGCCAGCGATTCCGCCGTGGCCCAGTCGAACCCTTCGCCGGTCTCGAACATCTTGGCCCGTGTTTCGATCAGGCGGCCCACCGTGCGGTGGATCGGAAAGCCGTCCGGCACCCGCGTCAGCGCATTGCCGATGTCCTGCATGGCCTCTTTGGATAATGAGGTCTTGCCGCGCTGGTATTTGCCCTCTTTCTGCTTGTCGAGATGCGACCAGCGGCCATCCAGCCAGTCCGCCTTGTTGGGGCGGTAGACCTTGCCAGCCTCGAATTCCTCATTCAGCTGCGCCTGAAACGCGGCCTTCATGTCCTCGATCTCGCCTTCGGGGATCAGCCCGTCCTTGACCAGACGTTCGGTGTACAGGGTCAGCGTGGTCTTATGCTTCTTGATCTGGTTGTACATGATCGGGTTGGTGAACATGGGCTCATCGCCCTCGTTGTGACCAAACCGGCGGTAGCAGAAGATATCCAGCACCACGTCCTTGCCGAACTTCTGGCGGAACTCGGTCGCGACCTTGGCGGCGTGCACCACGGCCTCGGGGTCGTCTCCGTTGACGTGGAAAATCGGTGCCTCAACCACCAGCGCGTTGTCGGTGGGATAGGGTGACGAGCGCGAAAAGTGCGGCGCGGTGGTGAACCCAATCTGGTTGTTCACCACGATGTGCATGGTGCCGCCGGTGCGGTGGCCGCGCAGACCCGACAGGGCGAAACATTCGGCCACGACACCCTGACCGGCAAAGGCCGCGTCGCCGTGCAGCAGGATCGGCATGACCTGCGTGCGGCTGGCATCATTGAACTGGTCCTGCTTGGCGCGGACCTTGCCCAGAACCACCGGGTTCACCGCCTCCAGGTGGCTGGGGTTGGCGGTCAGCGAGAGGTGGACGCTGTTGCCGTCAAACTCACGGTCGGACGATGCGCCGAGGTGGTATTTCACATCACCAGAGCCATCGACATCCTCAGGTTTGAAGCTGCCGCCCTGAAATTCGTTGAAGATCGCCTTGTAGGGTTTGCCCATCACGTTCGCCAGCACCGACAGACGACCGCGGTGCGGCATCCCGATGATGATTTCCTTGATGCCCAGATTGCCGCCGCGCTTGATGATCTGTTCCATCGCGGGGATCAGGCTTTCGCCGCCATCAAGGCCGAACCGCTTGGTGCCCATGTATTTCACATGCAGGAACTTCTCGAAACCCTCGGCCTCGACCATCTTGTTCAGGATCGCCTTGCGGCCTTCGCGGGTGAACTTGACCTCTTTGCCAAAGCCCTCGATCCGCTCTTTCAGCCAGCTGGCCTGCTCGGGGTCGGAAATATGCATGTACTGCAACGCAAAGGTGCCGCAGTAGGTGCGTTTCACGATCGACAGGATCTCGCGCAGCGAGGCGATCTGCAGGCCCAGCACGTTGTCGATAAAGATCGGCCGGTCCATGTCCCCTTCGGTAAAGCCATAGCTTTTCGGGTCCAGTTCCGGGTGGTTCGACGTATCGCGCAGGCCCAGCGGGTCCAGATCGGCGGCCAGATGGCCCCGGATGCGAAAGGCGCGGATGATCATCAACGCGCGGATGCTGTCCAGAACGGCGCGCTGGATCGCCTCGTCGCTGACGGTGACGCCCTTGGCCTCGGCCTTGTCCTTGATCTTCTTGGCGGCCCCTTTGGCCTCTGCCGGAACGGCGGGCATCGGCCATTCGCCGGTCAGCGCGCCGGTCAGATCGTCGTCGGGCTGCGGCGGCCAGTCCTTGCGCGCCCAAGAGGGGCCTTGCGCCTCTTTCTGCACGTCCATCTCGGCATCGCCAAGCTGGCTGAAGAACGCCGCCCATGCGTCATCGACCGCGTTCGGATCGGCGGCATAGCGGGCGTACATCTGTTCGAGGTATTCCGCGTTGTGCCCCTGCATGAAACTGGAGGCGTGGAAGAGGTCGTTGGGGCTTTGGTCGTTCATGAGGCTGGCCTTTCGAAGAAGGGCATGGGGGGATGGGTTCTGATCAACGTGTCAGCAAACATCGGGACACGGACGGAGGAGACAAGCCAACAGGTGAGCAGGTCATTTCGACAACTCCCCACGAAAGCCATTGCGCGACAGGGTTCGGTACTTTGGTTCTGCCCCCAGCATGTCTGTGAGTTGCTGCCATTCCGCAGATGATCCGCCGTCCTTGCGGATCAGGGCCAGGGTTGCGACCCACAGGCCGGGACGCGGTTGTTGACCGTCAGTTGACACGGACGAGGCCCAAGCATGTACATGAGTGACATAAGGAAAGGCGTCGATCATCCTGTAGTACCAGTCGCTCTGGCCTTCGTCGGCGATAAACAGGGCGCAAAAGGCGGTATTGGGCAGACCGTCTGCATCGCTGTTGTAAACGGCAAGCATGGCGTCGTCGTCAAAACCGTAGGCCATGACACCGTCTTTTGCCAGATCCTCGCGCATGTCAGCGATCTGAGCGTCATAGACCGCGCGTTCCTGTTCGGCGTCGAACGGCCCGCCCAAGGCAACACGAGAGGCAACGTGAAAAGTGCCGGTGGCATCCAAAAGGGCGTCCTGTCCGGTGGCATCCAGCGAGACCCAACCGATCTGACGGATCAGCGGATCTGCCTCTGCCAGCGGCATGGCCGTGTTGCAGAGCGCCATGAAGGCGCCCTGCGGTGTGTCAGGTGCGTCAGATCCGGACTGCGTCAGCCACCACGCCGCCGCCCCCGCGCCTGACAGCGCGACGGCAGTAGCAGCAAGGAGGGGCACCAGGCGCGCCATTGCCTTAGCCGATGGCCTTCAGAACGGCCTCACCCAGCGTTGCAGGGCTGTCAGCGACCACGATACCTGCCTCTTTCATGGCTTCGATCTTGCTCTCTGCATCGCCTTTGCCGCCGGCAACAATCGCGCCCGCGTGGCCCATGCGACGTCCCGGAGGGGCGGTGCGGCCCGCGATAAAGCCAGCCGTCGGCTTCCAACGGCCCTTCTTGCGCTCATCGGCCAGGAACTGCGCCGCTTCTTCCTCGGCAGAGCCACCGATCTCACCGATCATGATGATCGACTGAGTCTCATCGTCGGCCAGGAACATCTCCAGCACGTCGATATGCTCGGTCCCTTTGATCGGGTCGCCACCGATGCCAACGGCCGTCGACTGGCCCAGACCGATGTCAGCCGTCTGCTTGACCGCCTCATAGGTGAGCGTGCCCGAACGCGACACCACGCCAACGCTGCCACGCTTGTGGATGTGACCGGGCATGATGCCGATCTTGCAGGCGTCAGGCGTGATGACGCCGGGGCAGTTCGGGCCGATCAGACGGCTCTTGCTGCCTTCCAGCGCGCGCTTGACCTTCATCATGTCCAGCACCGGGATGCCCTCGGTGATGCAGATGATCAACTCCATCTCGGCGTCGATTGCCTCTAGGATTGAATCGCCTGCGAAGGGCGGCGGCACATAGATCACCGATGCGTTCGCCTCGGTCACGGCCTTGGCCTCATGCACTGAGTTGAAGACTGGCAGGTCCAGATGGGTTTGCCCACCTTTGCCGGGGGTCACGCCCCCGACCATCTTGGTGCCGTAGGCAATTGCTTGTTCGGTGTGAAAAGTGCCCTGCGAGCCGGTGAGGCCCTGACAGATGACTTTGGTATTTTCGTCTACGAGGACGGCCATGTGCTTTCCTGTCTTTGCTTCGGTTAAGTGCGGCGCGGCTGCGCGGCGTTAGGTTGTGCCTGCGAACAGGCGAAACTGTGGGTAGGGGACGACGGATGTATCAGCACCGCGTCTCCGATCCCGCCGCCCAGCTCCGGAATTCCGTCTGGCGGTCGGCGAAAAAGGTGCTTTCGATCCAGCCCATACCCTCTGCGTTGCTCTGGGCGATCATGTCGCGGGTCTGCGCTGACAAAACGGGGCGTTTCGGGGCGCGTGACCATGGATTCATGCGGTTGCGGAACGTGGTATTCACACGTTTCGAGCGCGTAGGCAGAGTTCCGGCAGGAAGGTCGAGGACCGTCTGGAAATCTCTGACAAGCCCGCCACCGCCGAGCCAGCTTTCTTCAAAGAGGCGCACGTCCAGTGCCTCTTGACCCACGGCAGTGCGCCACATGTCCAGCAAACGCGCAAAAGGTGCCGGGCCAAAGCGATCAACAAAGGCAGTCAGATCTTCGGGACTGGCAGTCTTGCGCAGTTGGTGACCAAACAAGCTGACCAGCCAAGTTTCCGGGCGGCGAACATACGCGACGTAGCGTACGTTCCCAAAGAGGCCCGACAACCAATCGGCCAGTGCTGATATCGCTTCGGGGGTCATGAAGCGTGACACCAGTGCCTCGCTGGATCCGACCCATGTTTTGAACCCGCCATTGGCTACCTGCGCCTCGAATTGTTCACGAAACGCATGTGCAACCGCATCTTGAGCGACCCGGTCCCCCTCTGGAATACCCAGCACAGCATTCATTGGACGGCTGGGCACCGGCTGATCCGCAAGGGTAAAGGCCAGCACTTGGAGGTGCGGGTTGGTGCAGACCACGTCCGTCCGCGGATCCATCCTGCGATACCAGATGCCTTGCGCCAGCAACGCGTCCTCTTGAGCGCTCAACCATTGTTGAAGCGCGGTCGAGCCGCATTTGTTGAAGCCGATATGAAGAATTGCGTCTGGCATGAACCTTGGTGTTCCAGCATGGGCGGACGGGGTGGGCCGAAGGCCCGCCCCTTGCGCTTACCCCTTGACCGCTTTCACGATCTTCTCGGCGCCGTCTGACAGATTGTCAGCGGCAATGACGTTGAGGCCAGAGGTCGAGATGATCTCTTTGCCTTTTTCGACATTGGTGCCTTCCAGACGCACAACCAGCGGAACCTGCAGGCCGACCTCCTTGACCGCGGCGATCACGCCCTCGGCGATGACGTCGCAGCGCATGATGCCGCCGAAGATGTTCACCAGAATGCCTTTAACTTGCGGGTCAGAGGTGATGATCTTGAACGCCTCTGTGACCTTTTCCTTGGTCGCGCCGCCGCCCACGTCAAGGAAGTTGGCAGGCTCTGCGCCGTACAGCTTGATGATGTCCATCGTCGCCATGGCAAGGCCCGCGCCGTTCACCATGCAGCCGATCTCACCGTCGAGCGCGATGTAGTTCAGGTCGTACTTGGACGCCTCCAGTTCCTTGGAGTCTTCCTCGGAGGTGTCGCGCAGTTCGGCGATATCGGCGTGGCGGTAGATCGCGTTGCCGTCAAAGCTCATTTTGGCGTCGAGACACTTCAGGTCGCCAGAGTCGGTGACGATCAGCGGGTTGATCTCCAGCATCTCGACGTCTTTTTCGACAAAGATCTGGTACAGCGTGCCCATCAGGGCGACGCATTGCTTCACCTGCTTGCCGGTCAGGCCAAGGTTGAAGGCGATGCGGCGACCGTGGAACGCCTGATAGCCTGTGGCCGGGTCAACGCTGAACGACAGGATCTTTTCGGGGGTCGACTCGGCGACTTCCTCGATGTCCATGCCACCCTCGGTCGAGGCGACAAAGGACACGCGGCTGGTCTGACGATCGACGAGCAGGGCCAGGTACAGTTCGGTTTCGATGCCAGAGCCGTCTTCGATGTAGATGCGGTTGACCTGCTTGCCGACATCGCCGGTCTGTTTGGTCACGAGCGTGCGGCCCAGCATGCGCTTGGCCTCCATCTCGGCTTCTTCGACGGATTTGGCGAGGCGGACGCCGCCTTTTTCGCCTGCATCGGCCTCTTTGAAAGAGCCTTTGCCGCGGCCACCGGCGTGGATCTGCGCCTTGACCACCCAGAGCGGGCCGTCAAGCGCGCCAGCTGCGGTTTTCGCCTCTTCGGCTTTCAGGACGACGCGGCCGTCCGAGACAGGCGCCCCGTAGCTGCGAAGTAGGGCCTTGGCCTGGTATTCGTGGATGTTCATGGGTCGACTGTCCCCGTTTTGCTGCGGATTTGCCCTACCTATTCAGGGTCTGGCGCGGGTTTGAACCGCTATTTTGCCGCATGGGCGGTTTTGGGGGCAGGTTTCCGACATTTGTGATCACACCCCCGAAAACTGTGATCACAAATTACCAAGGCCATGTGCGCAAAGTGATTCGCGGTGAGCGCTATCAGTTCAGCCAGACCATGAAGAGGAGAGCATCCCCCCGGAACATCTGCTCAAACAGACGCAGGTTGCCGTCGTCCACAAGTGGCCCCTTTTCCATGTAAGGCAAAAGGCCGTGGCCATGAACCCACGTCACGATGTCCACCGGAATGGGGTCCTGCAACAGCCGCGCGACATTGACACCCGCTGCCGGTTCGACCCGCCAGTGGGGCGCCAGAAGGCGCCCCTCCAACACACCTTCGGCGTCATCCAGAACTTTCATCCACAGCGGACCCGCGTCTTTGGGCAATTCGATGCCCATGGCCGAAACCTGCCCCGCGCCGGGAATCCACTCTCGGTCATTGTCGGTTTCAAGCGCCAGAAGATCCCAGAACCGCCGGTTTTGGGCGACCATCGCCAACAGGTTTTCTCGCAGGGCGCGGGTGTGTAACGGATCCGGTTGCCGGTTCAGCGCGCCATAGAACATCGCAAATGTGTCGATCCAGCTTTCGAACCCGCGCAGATAGCTTTGGCGGGTGTTTGGCTCCGCGCCTCTCAGATCGGACATGGCATCAATGCTGTGGCCGACTTCGGCGATGACCTCGGTCGGGTCAAACGCGAGGAAGACATTGGTAAACGCCTCTAGCAGGTGCGTGTATGCCGTCAGCCATGCGGCATCCGCCGTATCAAATCGTACCACCAGACTGTTCAGATCGCTCTGCGGCGCGGCGCGGCCAAAGGCGGATCCGGCGGCTGACATCAGACCCTCACCGGCATCCCGCGCCCCGTTTTCATTGATGTCGAACCAGACGCGGGTCAGGTCTAGAGTCACGCCGAAATCGCCCTCGGCCCCGGTCAGTACGGCGCGCGCGCCCTGCATGTCCGTGCCAAGGTCGTGGAACAGATCGGTCACCAGCGCGGGGTAGAAGGGCGCGGCGTCAGGATTTGCGGGCAGGGGCAGGCGCAGCACCGGCAGACCCAATTTTCCAAAATCGGCGTTGTGGCGATACCGCAGTTGCAATGACTTTTCGATGCCACGCAGAAAAAGCATGCCGCCAAGGGCAAAGTCGCGCCCTGGGCCGGGCGGATCGTTTTCCAGCGCCACGATCGTGTCAGTCAATCCGACGCTTGAAACCAGCGGCGTCAGGTCGATGTCCTGCGCGGCAGCAACGCTTGCCGAAAAGGTCAGGGCCAATAAGCTTGTGCGAAATAACATCATGGAAAAAAAGAATGCGCGCCCAAGGGCGCGCAATCAAGTATTTCAAACCGGCTGAACCGTTCAGGTCAGCGAGCCGTCGATAGCCTTGCAGGCAGTGACCAGACCTTGAACGGCCTTGATCGAGGCGTCGAACATCTCTTGCTCTTCCTTGTTGAGCTTGATGTTGACGATCTTTTCGACGCCACCGGCACCGATCACGGTCGGCACGCCGACATACATGCCATCCAGGCCAAACTCGCCATCGCAATAGGCGGCGCAGGGCAGAACGCGCTTTTGGTCCTTGAGGAACGCTTCGGCCATTTCGATGGCCGAGGTGGCAGGCGCATAGAAGGCAGAGCCGGTTTTCAGCAGGCCAACGATCTCGGCGCCGCCGTCACGGGTGCGCTGAACGATGGCGTCCATCTTGTCCTGCGTGGTCCAGCCCATGTCGATCAGGTCGGGCAAGGGGATGCCTGCAACGGTCGAATACCGCACCGACGGCACCATCGTGTCGCCGTGCCCACCCAGAACAAACGCGGTGACGTCTTTCATCGATACGTTGAACTCTTCGGCCAGGAAATGGCGGAAACGTGCCGAATCCAGCACGCCGGCCATGCCGCAAACCTTGTTCGCGGGCAGGCCCGAGAACTGCTGCAACGCCCAGACCATCGCATCCAGCGGGTTGGTGATGCAGATCACGAACGCGTCGGGGCAATTGTCGCGGATGCCTTCGCCGACAGATTTCATGACCTTGAGGTTGATGCCCAGCAGGTCATCGCGGCTCATGCCCGGCTTGCGCGGCACACCGGCGGTCACGATGCAAACGTCCGCACCGGCGATGTCGGCATAGTCCTGCGTGCCCTTGAGGCTGGCGTCAAAGCCTTCGGACGGACCGGATTCGGCAATATCGAGCGCCTTGCCCTCGGGGGTGCCCTGAGCAATGTCAAACAGGACGACATCGCCCAGTTCCTTCATTGCCGCGAGGTGGGCAAGCGTGCCACCGATCTGTCCCGCGCCGATGAGCGCGATCTTGGGTCTGGCCATGGATTCAATCTCCGCCTTGCGTGAATTTGGCGCTTTGCGTACGCGCAGTCGGGCTGACGCGCAAGGGTGCTGCGATGCGGCGCTTGGTCCGCGCGCCTTGTAGATAGCGCTAAATGCAGGATAAAGACCTGTCACGGGGAGATATTTGCAGAGGCGCTCATGGATTTATTTACCGCATCCGTTTTCGCGGTGTGCATCCCGGCCGTTATCTTTGCGGGCATTTCCAAGGGCGGTTTCGGTTCCGGCGTGGCGTTTGCCAGCGCATCGATTCTGGCAATTGTTCTGGAACCCGGCGTGGCATTGGGCCTGATGCTGCCCCTCCTGATGCTGATCGACATGGCCAGCCTGCCCGCCTATTGGCGCAAATGGGACTGGGCCGCAGCAAAAGTTCTGCTGATCGGATCGGTGCCGGGCACGTTGCTGGGGGCGCTGTTCTACGCTTGGACAGACCCGGATGCGGTGCGCTTGCTCATTGGCCTGGTGGCGCTGTTGTTTGTGGCCTGGCAGATGGCGCAATCAACCGGGCTTATCAATCTGCGCGGCAGGCGGTTTGGCCCCGGCACGGGGCTGACCGCAGGCGTGGTCCTTGGATTCACCAGTTTCGTCAGCCATGCGGGCGGTCCGGCGGCGGCTGTGTATCTTCTGGGGCAGGGGTTGGGAAAGACGGCCTTTCAGGCGACCACGGTGCTGATTTTCTGGGCGGTCAATCTGTCCAAGGTCGGGATTTATGCCGGGATGGGCATTTTTACCACCGAAACGCTGCTGCTGGACCTCGTCCTTGTCCCCTTTGCGCTGTTTGGCACATGGCTGGGGATCAAGGCCCATCACATTGTGCCAGAACGGCTGTTTTTTGGCATCGCCTATTTTACGCTGACGCTGACCGGTACCAAACTGATCTGGGACGCGCTGACCTGACTTTGGGTAGGCGAGGCGAGGTGTTTCAGGAACCGATCCTGCTGTGAAGAACCGATTCCTGGGAATTCAAGCATCATCCCCCTTGGGGGGCAGTGCCTCGGCCAGTTCCTCAAACGCCTGACCGCTGGCGACAAGGCAGGTGATGCCATTGGCCATGGTCACTGTAATGGTCCAGGATCCGGAATCGGGTGAGGCGAAAAGCTCCATCACCGCGTTGTTTGCGCCAAGCCCCATGCTTTGCCGGGTTTCGCCAAACTTGGCGGCCAGTCGGTCGACCACCTCATGGCGCGGAGCGCAGTGGCGCGGTGTCTCCGCCTCTACGATGGTGGCCGCGCCCAACAGCAAGCCCGCCGAAAGCAGCGTCAGCTTGAAATATTTCTCCGTCATAGTGTCACCTTTCGGCTGCGTGCCGGGCGGATTTGGCGGGTTTTCCGCGAGCCCGGCACAGGGTATGTCCCCTCTGGTCCGGGGCGCCATCCTTGTGGCCTTTTGCCCCGTTGCCGCGTTCAACGACATGTCCCGATAGTCCGCCTGACGCCGCTTAGATTGGGTTAATGCACCGAGCGTTGCGTCGAATCCGCGGAATTTGGCGGACTGCGTGACACAAAAACACGCAGATTTGCTGCGGCGCGGCGTATTCGGTCTTGAATTATCCGGCAAAAAATGCGCATTTCCGCGCAATAAAATTTCGCTGGATGACTCGGGCGAAGACCTTGATGGAGACTCTGATGGACCTGCGCACGCGCCCTTACCGTTCCGTACTCTATATCCCCGCGTCCAAGGAGCGCGCGCTGGAAAAGGCCCGTGCCCTGCCTATCGACGCGATCATCTTCGACCTCGAAGATGCCGTCTCGCCGTCGGAAAAGACCGCCGCCCGGGACACGCTGGCAGAGGCGCTGTCGCGCCCTTACGGCAACCGCACCCGGATCGTGCGGATCAACGGTTTTGACACTGAATGGGGCGAGGCGGACGCCCGCGCCGCCGCCGTGATGGACTGCGATGCGATCCTGCTGCCCAAGGTCGAAACCACCGAGCAACTGGATGCGCTGGCGGCTCTGACCGACAAACCGCTTTGGTCGATGATGGAAACGCCGGCCGGGATGCTGGCGGCAAACCAGATCGCGGCACATCCGCGTCTGGCCGGCATGGTCATGGGCACCAACGACCTTGCCAAAGAGCTCAATTCCCGCTTTCGCGCCGACCGGCTGCCGATGCTGACCGGCCTTGGCCTGTGTGTTCTGGCCGCCAAGGCGCATGGCGTCACCATCGTCGACGGTGTCTACAACGCCTTCAAGGACGATGAGGGGTTGCAGGCCGAGTGTGTGCAGGGCCGCGACATGGGCATGGACGGCAAGACGCTGATCCATCCCGCGCAGGTCGCGATCGCCAATGCCGCTTTCGCCCCCGGTTCGGACGAGATCGACCTTGCCCGCCGCCAGATCGACGCGTTCGAGGAGGCGGCCAAAGCCGGGCAGGGGGTTGCCGTGGTCGATGGCAAGATCGTCGAGAATCTGCACGTTGAAACCGCCCGAAAGATGCTCGCCAAGGCCGAAGCCATTGCAGCGCTGGCCGAATAAACGCAGGTTCACGCCGAAACCATGGAGGCCAAAATGCTGCTATTGATTCTCGGCGTCGCACTCTGGTGGGGGGCGCATCTGTTCAAACGTGTCGCCCCCGGCGTGCGCGCACCCATGGGCGACAAGGGCAAAGGCGTTGTGGCGCTGGCGATCGTCGCCAGCATCGTTTTGATGATCTTTGGGTACCGCATGGCGGACGGCGCCTTTTTCTGGGGCCGCCACCCGGCAACCGTGGGCATCAACAACCTGATCATGATCTTCGCCTTGTACCTGACCTCGCCGGGACCGTCCAAAGGCGCGCTGTTCTACAAGATGCGGCACCCGATGCTGACCGGCTTTTTCCTGTGGACCGCAGCGCACCTGCTGGTGAACGGCGACGTGCCCAGTTTTGTGCTCTTTGGTGGTCTGGGTGTCTGGGCGCTGGTCGAGATGGCTGTGATCAACCGGGCAGAGCCGAACTGGACGCCAAATCCCAAAGGCGCGATCAAGAAGGACGCGATCTTTTTGGCCGCCTCTGTCGTCTTGCTGGCAGTGATCGGCTACGTCCATGGCCTTCTCGGCTATCCGGCGTTTGGATAAGTTTATGAAATTGTACCGTTTCCTGTCGAGCGACGACACGTCTGTCTTTTGCCACAAGGTCACCGCCGCCCTGAATGCCGGATGGGTTCTGCACGGCGGGCCGACCTATGCATTCGACGCCGCCAACGGCGTCATGCGCTGCGGTCAGGCGGTGGTCAAGGACGCCCCCGGCACCTATTCCCCCGACATCAAACTTGGAGAGCAGTGACATATGGCCAAGACCAATCCGGGTCGTTTTTTCGAAGACTACACCGTGGGCGAGGTCATAGACCATGCCGTGCCGCGCACCGTTTCAGGCGGTGAGCGGGCGCTGTATCACGCGCTCTACCCCATGCGCCACGCGCTCTATTCCTCGGATGAATTTGCGCGCAGCTGTGGGTTGTCAGCGGCACCCATTGACGATCTTGCCGCTTTTCACATCGTCTTTGGCAAGACGGTCCCGGATGTCTCTTTGAACGCTGTGGCGAATCTGGGCTATGCTGAGGGACGCTGGCTAAGGCCTGTCTGGCCGGGGGATACGATCCGGTCGCAGTCCGAGGTGATCGGGGTCAAGCAGAACTCCAACGGCCGCACCGGCGTGGTTTATGTCCGCTCTCGCGGGCTGAACCAGCGGGACGAGATTGTCATGGAATATGCGCGCTGGGTGATGCTGCGCAAACGCGACATGGACGCGCCCGCGCCTGAGCCTGTTATCCCCGATCTCAAGAAGAGCCTTGAGCCGTCTGACCTCGTGATCCCCGACGGGCTGGATTTCTCGCACTACGATTTCACGTTGGCGGGCGAAAAGCACCGCCTGTCGGACTACGAGGTGGGCGAGACCATCGACCATGTCGACGGCGTCACCATCGAAGAAGCCGAGCACATGATGGCCACGCGCCTGTGGCAGAACACCTCAAAGGTACATTTCGATGTCACGGCACGCCCGGATCAGCGCCTGATCTATGGCGGGCATGTCATTTCGATGGCGCGCGCGCTGTCATTCAATGGCCTTGCCAACGCGCAGATCATTGTCGGGTTGAACGCAGGGGCCCACGCCAACCCTTGCCTTGCTGGCAACACTGTCAAGGCGTGGTCCGAGGTGTTGGACAAGGCAGAGACCGCAGCCCCCGGCGTTGGCGCGATCCGCCTGCGCCTGGTCGCGACCAAAGGCGGCGCGCCGTTCGAGTTGAAGGGGCCGGACGGCAAGTATCTCCCGGACGTGCTGCTGGACCTGGACTATTGGGCGTTGATGCCGGTCTGATCCCAACGACCGAATCGCAGGCCCGTCCGGCCTCTGGATAAGACGGGCCCGCAGCAGCCAAAGCGTCGGATCAGCATCTTTTGGGACGCATGTGACAGTTGATTTGCGCTATCCCGGATTCAGGAACGACAATCGGTGCCGGTGAGGGAATACGCGGCGATGTCACCCTGACGTGACTTGCGCGCCCCCGTCGGTCACGCTCTGTTTGTGCCTATGCGTCTTGGTTTGGTCATTGCCCTCTGTCTTTTGCCCGCGCGCCTGATCGCCTGCGAGGTCGCGCTGATATTGGCGGTCGATGTTTCGGGTTCTGTGGATACACAGGAATATGAGACCCAGATGCAGGGGCTTGCCCTGGCGCTTGGCGACAGTGCCGTGGCCGAGGCGTTGATCCGGGGACGCGCGCAGGTGGCGCTTGTGCAATGGACCGGGAGTTCGCGCCAACAAGTGACGTTGCCCTGGCGTGAGGTCCGCAGCTTTGCCGACACCCGCGCGCTGGCTGATGAGATTGCGAACGCCCCGCGCGCCTGGCGCCATTTTTCGACTGCGATCGGAGAAGCGCTGCGCGTGTCGGCCAGTCTGTTTGACAGCGTTCCACATTGCCGTCGCCGGGTGATCGACCTGTCCGGCGATGGAATGTCCAATGAGGGGCTGCCTCCGGCCGCGCTTCGCACGGACATTGGCGATCGGGGAATTATCGTGAACGCGCTGGCCATAGAAGGCGCACAGGCGGGCGACCTCACGGCCTATTTCTTTGAGAACGTCATTGTTGGCCCCGGTGCCTTTGTTGCCACAGCAAACAATTATGCCGAGTATCCCGACAGAATCCGTCAAAAACTCCTGCGCGAATTGACCAAACAAACAGCGGCAACTCAGAGCGTACGTTAGCGCGAAACTGTGATCACACATTCCAAAAGCGTGATCACAAACCACGAAAATCCCGCCCGTTGCGCCAAAAAACCGCAGGATTTTCGGGACCACCCCCGTGACACGCCGCGTGAAAGAAGTAGAACAAGAGGCAACGGACCCGAAAGGACATCATCCATGGCCGACGTAAACCGGGGCAATCGCCCGCTCTCTCCGCATCTGCAGGTCTATCGCCCGCAGCTTACCTCGATTTCCTCCATCCTCACCCGCATCACCGGCAACGCGCTTTTGTTGGCCGCGTTGATGATCGTGTGGTGGTTCCTCGCTGCCGCGACCTCGCCAGAGTATTTCGCGACCGCCGACGCAGTTGTGCGTTCATGGTTCGGCGATCTGGTGATGCTCGGCTCTGTCTGGGCGATCTGGTATCACCTGCTGGCCGGTGTGCGTCACATGATCTGGGATGAGGCAAAGATGCTGGAGATCGACGCCGCCGAAATGCTGGGGTGGGGTGTGATCATCGGCTCCGTCTTGCTGACCCTCTTTACCATCATCGTTGTCTGAGGAGGCCCGAACATGGCATTTCTGACCGATCGCAAGCGCGCAGTAGGCTGGGGCGCAGCCAAATCCGGAACCGAGCACCACTGGGCCATGAAGAAAAGCTCTGTTGCGCTGCTCTTCCTTGTCCCCTTCTTCATTTTCACCTTTGGTGGCGCGTTGGGCGGCACCTATGAAGAGGTGCTGGCCTACTACAGCCGACCGTTCCCGGCGATCGTCGCTGCGTTGACCATCCTTGTGGGGTTTCACCACTTCAACATGGGAGTGCAGGTGCTGATCGAAGATTATGTGCATGGAGTCATGGAGAAAATCCTGATCCTGGTCATGACCTGCCTCAGTTACGGCGCCGCCGCAGTCGGCGTTTTCGCCATCGCCCGCATCGCCCTCTGAGACGACGCGCCAGACCCATCCGCCAGTGACGATTTTTCGCCGAAAAATCGCCTCCCGCTTCAGATCGACAGGTACATTCCAATGGCAGCATACGAATACGAGACGCATGATTATGACGTCGTGGTCGTCGGGGCCGGGGGCGCAGGGCTGCGCGCCACGCTCGGTATGGCCGAACAGGGGCTGCGCACCGCCTGCGTGACCAAGGTCTTTCCGACACGCTCGCACACCGTGGCCGCTCAGGGTGGCATCGCCGCATCGCTGTCGAACATGGGGCCCGACCACTGGCAGTGGCACATGTACGACACCGTCAAAGGCTCTGACTGGCTGGGCGACACCGACGCCATGGAATACCTCGCCCGTGAGGCGCCCAAGGCGGTCTATGAGCTGGAACACTACGGCGTCCCGTTCAGCCGCACAGAAGAAGGCAAGATCTATCAGCGTCCCTTTGGCGGCCACACCACCGAATTCGGTGAAGGCCCCCCGGTGCAGCGCACCTGCGCCGCGGCCGACCGCACAGGCCACGCCATCCTGCACACGCTGTACGGTCAGTCGCTCAAGAACAACGCTGAATTCTACATCGAGTATTTCGCAATCGACCTGCTGATGGAGGACGGCGTCTGCAAAGGCGTGCTCTGCTGGAAGCTCGACGACGGCACTTTCCACGTCTTCAACGCCAAGATGGTCGTGCTGGCCACCGGCGGCTATGGCCGCGCCTATTTCTCGGCGACCTCGGCGCATACCTGCACCGGCGATGGCGGTGGAATGGTGGCCCGAGCCGGCCTGCCCCTACAGGACATGGAATTTGTCCAGTTCCACCCAACCGGCATCTACGGCTCCGGCTGCCTGATTACCGAAGGGGCACGAGGCGAGGGCGGCTATCTGACCAACTCCGAGGGAGAGCGTTTCATGGAACGCTATGCCCCCACCTACAAGGATCTCGCACCGCGCGACTACGTCAGCCGCTCCATGACCATGGAGATCCGCGAAGGCCGGGGCGTTGGCGCCGAAGGAGATCATATCCACCTGAACCTGTCGCACCTGCCTGCCGAAGCTCTGGCTGAACGTCTGCCGGGTATTTCGGAGTCGGCCAAGATCTTTGCCGGTGTGGATGTGACCAAGGAACCGATCCCGGTTCTGCCCACTGTTCACTACAACATGGGCGGCATCCCCACGAACTATTGGGGTGAAGTGCTGAACCCGACCGAAGCCGATGCCAACGCGGTTGTTCCCGGTCTGATGGCTGTCGGTGAGGCTGGCTGCGCAAGCGTCCACGGTGCCAACCGTCTTGGGTCCAACTCACTGATCGACCTCGTTGTCTTTGGCCGCGCTGCCGCGATCCGTGCTGGCAAGGTGGTTGACCCTGACACTGCCGTGCCGACCGCGCCCAAGGACCAGATCACAAAGGCGTTTGATCGCTTTGATGGTATTCGCAATGCCAATGGTGGCACGCCCACAGCCGAGTTGCGGCTAGAGATGCAAAAGACGATGCAACGCGACGCTGCCGTCTTCCGGACCGCCAAAACCATGGCCGAAGGGGTTGAGGCGATGACCGCCATCGCGGGCAAGATGGATGACATCAAGGTCACTGACCGCAGCCTCGTCTGGAACTCGGACCTGATGGAAAGCCTTGAGTTGACCAACCTGATGCCCAACGCACTGGCGACCATCGTCGGTGCCGAGGCGCGCAAGGAAAGCCGCGGTGCGCACGCGCATGAGGATTTCTCGACCCGTGACGATGAAAACTGGCGCGTGCACACCATCGCCCGCGTCGAGGGCAACAAGGTCGATCTCAGCCATCGCCCCGTTGTCGTTGACCCTCTCTCGACGGAAGAGCAGGGCGGCATTTCGCTCCAGCGCATTGCGCCCAAGGCACGGACCTTCTGATGATGACAGAGCCTGTTTCTTTGGCATCCAAGCGTGTGATCGTGCATCTTGGCCTGCCCAAGACGGGCTCGACGGCCTTTCAGGAATGCGCCGGGGCGTCTCGTGGCATCATCGAAGGCGCCGGCGCGACCCTGTTCCAAAAGGATGTCACGCGGGGTTACAAGATGCGTGCAAAAACAATTGCACGACACGGCCCCAGCCCATGGCGCAAGGCCAAACTGAACAAGGCGGCGCGCCAATTGCGCGCCCGCCCCACTACGCAGGGCCGCGACAGTATCCTGATCACGGACGAAAATCTGTTGGGCTGGGGCAGCCGCAATATTTTCCCGCTCTCCTTTGATCGTGGTCCGAAACAGCCAATCAAGGCGCTGCAAAAAGCCTTTGAGCGGTATGATCCACGATGGGTCGTCTATACCCGTGACCCAAAGACCCATTTGCGTTCGGCCTACCGCTACGGTGTCAAATTGCGTAGTGTCAGTGAGGATTTTGACACTAGGGCACGTCGTGTCGGATCGGCAGAGACCCTTTCACAATTGATCTTTGATACTCGGGAGTTCCTGGGCGCCAATGGCGTTTTTCTGGACATGAAGACGGAAAAGCAGTCCAAAGACCTCTTGGAGGCTCCGATCCTCAGGCTCGTAGGTATTGCAGACAAGGTCATTGCCACAATGCCGCCTGCGCCGGTCACCAATGTCGGCATCCCTGATGATCTGTTGGAGTATGTCCACAGGATCAACGCAATTGGATTTGACAAGGAACGGCCGCTCAGGGCCGTCGATGTCTTGCTGACCATGCATTCGGACCTGACGGATGGTGGGTCGCCTGCTGCCTATGGGAGGGTGGAGTAAATGTGCGAAACTTCGAATAGACCGCTGACGCTGGCCAACAAAGGGAAACATGCGTGCGGTGCCGTTGCAAAGACGCGTTCGGTCCCTTTTGATCGACCATCAATCCGGTCGATGATTGCCACGTCTCTTTTCGTTGCTGTGGCGATGCCTGCTTTTGCGGATGGTTATGGTCAAACAGCCCGCAATTGTGAGGCATTGGCGCATGACTACGCCTACACTGGGGCCAAATCTGGCTATGCAGATCGCTACCAATGGGCGTTGTCCGACTGCCGCAGCCGACAAGCCGCGCCCGCGCCTCGCCGGACTTATCGCAAGCCCGTTGTGGTGGTTCCGGCACCTGTCGGCTGTTACCCCGGCGCTCCGCGCATGTACCGAGGCACGCTTTATTGTTTCGATTGATCCGCCATAGCCTTGTCGCGGCCGCGCTGGCGATCCTTGTTGCCTGCACTCCGCAGGCGCAGGATCAGATTGCCCGAAACGCCGCGCGCAGTGCCCTGACCCCCGTGGTGTCCGAACAGTTTCCCGGCGTGCCGCTGCAACCTGCTCTGGATTGCCTCATCGACAACGCCAATGCGCAACAAATCCGCGCGCTGGCGGCCGACGCCGTGCTGGGTCCGACCGAAAGTACGCTTCAGATCGCAAAGGACATTGCGTCCAAACCCGAAACCCTCCGCTGCCTGGCCATCAATGGCCTGCCAGCCTTGCTTCGCTAAGGAGAGAGAAATGGTACAATTCACGCTCCCCAAAAATTCAAAGATCAAGACCGGCAAGACCTGGCCCAAGCCGAAGGGAGCCAAGAGCCTGCGCAAGTTCAGCATCTACCGCTGGAATCCGGATGACGGAAAGAACCCGCAGGTCGACACCTATTTCATCGACATGGACACCTGCGGTCCGATGGTTCTGGACGCGCTGATCAAGATCAAGAACGAGATCGACCCGACGCTGACGTTCCGCCGGTCTTGCCGTGAAGGGATCTGTGGTTCTTGCGCGATGAATATCGACGGGATCAACACGCTGGCCTGTATCTACGGCCTGGACGAGGTCAAGGGCGACGTGAAGATCTACCCGCTGCCCCACATGCCTGTGGTCAAGGACCTGATCCCGGACCTGACGCATTTCTACGCCCAACACGCCAGCATCATGCCGTGGCTGGAGACCAAGACCAACCGCCCCGCCAAGGAGTGGAAGCAGTCCATCGAGGACCGCAAAAAGCTGGACGGACTGTATGAGTGCGTTATGTGTGCCTCTTGCTCGACGGCTTGCCCGTCGTACTGGTGGAATGGTGACCGCTATCTTGGACCGGCGGCCTTGTTGCACGCCTACCGCTGGATCATCGACAGCCGGGACGAGGCAACGGGGGAACGCCTGGATGAGCTTGAAGATCCGTTCAAGCTGTACCGCTGCCACACCATCATGAACTGCGCCAAGACCTGCCCAAAGGGGCTGAACCCGGCGCTGGCGATTGCCGAGATCAAGAAAATGATGGTTGATCGCGCGGTCTGATCGGACGGTTTGTCGACGCGCGTCAATTGGATAAACGCCCCGGCTGCCTTGGCGCGGCCGGGGCGCATTTGTTCGGGTGACGTAACTTCCCTTGCATTGCGCGCAACACGCGGTTGCGGCTTTGATGGGTGTCACGGCTGCTGCGGTGGACTAGGTTGCACGACAGGGAGGGGGTCGCTGTAGATCGAAAGGCAACCCCATGAAAGAGAACCAGAAAAGCAAGGCGAACGCCGCCCTTGAAGCCCTCAATCAGGCTTGGGCCTACTACACCCCTGAACGACGACCCGAATGCACGGTGCCGGTCTATGAGGATCTACCTTTGGCCGCATGACACCAGGTTGAATTCGCCCGGCCCTTTGGACCGGGCGCTTTTGTCTGTGCGACGGGCGCAGCGGGCCTGATACGCGGAACCGTACCCCCGAAAGCTTTCGAGGCCCGACCAGTTGCTTTTCCTGCTCGACTGCGACCGCTACACGTTCTCCATGTTTGTCGTCGTCGGCCTTATCATCGCCTTTGTCCTCGTTGCCGTGTTTTCCAACCGTGCCACCCGCCTTTGCCGATGGCGCGAGCGGCGGAAAGACGGGGTCAGCACATGGACCTGTGTGCATTGCGGTGCGCAGGTGCCAGGCGCCATTGGGCAACCTCCGCGCGAATGCCACTGGCCGGACGCGCAAGCCCGCCGCTGACACTCGTGAAGAGAGCGTGGACGGGCTCCTCTTGCCTTCCGCGGGCCTCGGGGGTTCACTGCCAGAAAAAGGAGACGCGCCATGACGATACCGCCCGCTGACGCTGAGGCCCGCCGCGCCATACCGCCGGTGATCTGTTACCCCAATGAGACGCTGCCGCAGCCCGACCTGTCTGTTTTCCGCGCGGCGTTGGAGTCCGCAGAGGTCAGGGATACGGTTCTGGCAGAGCCGCGCAACGCCTGCACCTTTTCAGTGCCTGCCGGGCATTTCTTCCGCATTTCTTCCGTCGAAGGTCCGCAGGTTGGCGATCTGAACCTGTGGAATGCGCACGACCTGTCCGAGCGGTTCTATTCCGGCAAGACTCGCGCCCTGCACGGCACCCATGTCACCACCGGGGAGCGTCTTTGGTCCAGTTTTCCAAACCTGCGGCCCATGGCAACCATTGTCGAGGACAGCCTGGACTGGTACGGCATCGACGCTTTTGGAGGGTCCGTGCACGATGTGATCGGCACCCGCTGTGATCCCTACACCGGCAATTTGCTGGCAGGCACGCAATACCATCACTGCTGCCACTCCAACCTGACGCGCGCCTTGGCATCGGCGCGTCAGATGTCCGTGGAAGAGGCAGAAACCCATATCCACGATGTGCTCAACGTCTTTATGTGCACCGGGTTCACCCGCGATACTGGCCAGTATTTCATGAAGGCAAGCCCGGTCCGGCCCGGAGACCAGATCACATTTTTTGCCGAGATTGATCTCTTGGGTGCGCTCAGCGCCTGTCCGGGCGGCGATTGTTCGGCCCAGCACAGTTCAGACACGGCACCCTGCCACCCGCTGAAGATTGAGGTGCTTGCCCCGGAGAATGGTGCATTGGGCGGCTGGCAAAGCCCGCCGCCCAATGGTTATGACCGGACGCATGGTCTGTAGGGCGGGGATTACCCCGCCAGCGTTCGGCTAGGCAAAGGCCGCTTCCAACGCGATCTCGACCATTTCGCCGAATGATCTTTCACGGTCTTCGGCTGGCAGCGCGGCCCCGGTTGTCAGGTGATCGGAAACGGTCAACACGGCCAACGCTCGCGCTTTGTGACGGGCGGCGACAGTATATAGTTCTGCGGCTTCCATTTCGACCGCCAGAACGCCGTGCCTGACCATCTGCTCATTCAGGTCCTGCCGTTCGTCATAGAAAACGTCCGACGAATAGATCCCGCCCACATGGGTTGTCGCCCCATGCTCGCGCGCCGCTGCGACTGCGGCCTCAAGCAACCCGAAATCCGCGCAAGGCGCAAAACTCAATTCCCGGAACAAGCCCTTTGATGGTGTGGACAGGGTCGTTGCCGTCATTGCAATGACGATGTCGCGCAATCCGACATGTTCCTGCATCGCGCCACAGGATCCAATCCGGATCAGCGTCTTTGCCCCGTAGTCGCGCAGCAATTCATTGGCATAGATTGACAGACTAGGCATTCCCATGCCCGAACCCTGGATTGAAACGCGGTGCCCTTTCCAGGTGCCGGTAAATCCAAGCATTCCACGCGTTTCGTTCACGCAAAGAGCATTATCCAGAAACTTTTCAGCGGCCCACTTTGCCCGCCGTGGATCCCCGGGCATCAGCACGGTTTCGGCAATATCGCCTGCGGCAGCCCCGATATGAATCGTCATGTCAGATCGCGAGATCGTCGAGGGTCTTGCCCCCGTCCAGCGCAGCAATCACCCAGTTGGGTTTGCGACCACGCCCGGTCCAGGTTTGAGAGGCGTCTGCGGGATTGGCGTATTTTGGTGCGCCTTTGCTGCCCTTCACATTGGCCGAGTACACCTCGTCCAACGAAAAGCCGAACTCTTTTACAGCCAACTCCGCTGCGCGTTTTGCCTCTGCCCGCTTGCGCGTCTCGACCGTCTTGAGCGCCTTCTGCGCATCCGCGATCAATTGCATAAGTTCCTCTCGAGAGAGTTTCTCCAGATCAATATCCATGTTTCTTCTCCATTATTTTCGGACGTTACTTTCTTGAGCCGTTTCCATGCAACTTCAACTGTTATTTTGTGTCATTTGCAAGCAAGGATAATATGTAACCCAACGTATAGGGAATTCCATGTGCTCGGTTTCGGTCAGCGATTGTAGTCCCGGACGGCTTTGTTGCGCAAAGGCTGGTTGAGGGATTCATCTCGTGAATCCAGCGTGGTAGCTGTCCTGCATGAGCAGACCGATCCCGCCGAGCTACAAGACCAAGAACTGGCCGGCCTACAACGAAGCGCTGAAGCAGCGCGGCTCCCTGACGATCTGGTTCGACCCGGACATGGTCTGGGTGCCACCGCCGACCGGCAAGCGAGGCCGGCAGCCGC
>NZ_FZON01000031.1 GCF_900188425.1 Antarctobacter heliothermus | reverse complement strand
GTGTGCTGAAGTCGGGCACCGCCCAGTCGAGGCCGACCAGGCTCAGTAGGCTTTCAACGAACCCGGTCGTCTGCCGGAGCGCCATGCCGAAAAGGACTTTCATCGTCAGGCATGCCTGGATCGCGGCGTCGCTATAGAGCGGCTGCCGGCCTCGCTTGCCGGTCGGCGGTGGCACCCAGACCATGTCCGGGTCGAACCAGATCGTCAGGGAGCCGCGCTGCTTCAGCGCTTCGTTGTAGGCCGGCCAGTTCTTGGTCTTGTAGCTCGGCGGGATCGGTCTGCTCATGCAGGACAGCTACCACGCTGGATTCACGAGATGAATCCCTCAACCAGCCTTTGCGCAACAAAGCCAGAGCCAGGTGTAAAGATGGTGTCGTAACCATCGTCAGACGGCCCTGTGTTCGAAATCGTATACGAAAACTCGACCAACTCGATCTTCTTGATTTCGATCATCGCATCTCACACCTGGTTTTTGATATTTGATATAATATCAAAAACGACCAACGATTCGTCAAACGGCAACCGAAAAACCGCTTTGTTCAAATGATCCCCCGGCTACGCTGGTAGGTTTGCACTCAGCCAAGATTGCACAGTTGGAATGGTGGCTTGGCTGAAATTCGCTGCGTTGCGGCGAAGACTTTATCGCGGTCGCGAAAAATTACTGCGTAGGCGAAATCGGCTTCATCAGAAGGCGGCTATTCCCCGCTGACCGACGATCAAGCCGTCAGAATGCAGCAAGTTAAGCGATTGACCCTATGTGAAAGCTGCAGCGCAGCGTACAGACCGTCGGTGGACGTCGGCTCAAGGCCAGTCACGTCGGCGGCAGCCTCCAGCCGTTCTGGGTCTCGGAGGTGCGGTGCACTGTCGTCGGCAACGCCGAGCCCCTATAGCATGTCCGGCTTGGCTCCTTCCGTCCGAGTATGGTGCGGCACCCGCCGGCCTAGTCGAAATCCTGGCGGGGCGTTCCTTTCTGTCCAAGGCAAGCCTCTTGCCGTCGCGTGCGACGACCTGCAACGCCTTGGGCCCGGAATGCGGCGGGCGTGATGCCCATGCGACGCTTGAATTGCTTGTAGAAGTTGGACTTCGCGCCGAAGCCTGCCGCGTACATGATATCCAGGAGCGGGCGCTTGTGGTCCTCGTCGATGAGACGGGCGGCCAGAGTTATTCTGCGGTCATTGAGCAGGTCGGAAAAGCTTTGCCCGGCAACACGGTTCACTGCGACGCTGACCGATCGCGCCGGAACGCTCAGGCGTCTGCTCACCCGGCTCAGGGTCAGGGAGTCGTCGGCAAGGATCTCCGGATCGTCCAGGAAGGCGTCAAGGCGCGCAAAGAGAGCATGATCGTCCGGCTCGGGTTGCGGTTTGTCGTCCGCTCCATCCCGAGGCGGCGCCCGTTCGGCGAGCATATTGTAGACATGCTCGAACAGCGACGGACGCCCCATGGCGCCGAGCAAGGCATATGAGACGAGACCAAAGAACAGCGCCGTGGACAGCAGCAGCGGCAGCGACGCTTCGAATGCGCCACCCCGGGCCAGGTCGGTGAAGATCTCCATCTCGAGAATCAGGCTGGCGCAGATAACCCCGATCACGATGCGCAACCAGATCAGTGTCGTCCCCAGGTGCGGGCCGAGATCACGGAAATGGCGCGCGCCCTTGCGAAGCAGGCCCGTCAGGGCCCACAGGTACACGCCATAGGTCACGAACAGGATCGGGTCGATTGCCCAGAATGCGCCAGTCAGGACGGACACCGCGACCGCCAGCATCGGCACCAGATGCCGCAATATCGCAGGGTCCGGGCGACGGTCCGGGTCCGACCCGAGCGCGAAATGCAGGTAGAGCGCGGGAAGTGATCCGGCCCCGATCACGGCGCGCCACGGCTGCAGCGCGGTGTCCGGCCATAGCAACGTCGCCAGCAGACAGCCTGCGGAGACAGTCGTCAAACCAAAGAAGAGGCCGAGCGCCGCTGAAGAGGCACCATAGCGCCCCACCATCGAGACGCGGGCCATGAACAGGGTCATGGCGGCGCCCAGCGACATCATGGCCGCGAGCAAGGAGACATGCAGCACTGGAGATCCCCCCTTTCGTCTTGGCCCCTTTCGTCTTGTCCCCTTGCGCCGCGTCCCGGATCGCGAAAGCGGACAGCGATTTGGCGTCCTCGATCGCGTATGAGGACGCCGGGTGAATGGCCTCCCTGATAGGCCCCGGGTCAGGCAAATGAAAGGAGCCCATTCATGAAACCCCTCTATTCGCTCGCCGTTCTGGCCCTCGGGCTGGCACCCGTAACCGCATTGGCACAAGCGTCCCGTCCGGTCGTGAACAAGGACGCCACCCCAATCTCTGTCGGTATCGCGCCAAGGCAAACCGGCAGTTACGCAGCCGGGTTGCGCGCCCTCTCGGTCCTCGACGGCCGCAGAGACCGTGCCCTCGAAGGGTTGATCTGGTATCCGGCCGAAGCCACCGAACTCACGAGTCTGGATTTCGGGAGCAAGGTCTGGGTCGGCTCGCAGGTCATCCGGGGGGCTCCCGCAGCCGAGGGGCCCTTTCCCATCATCGTTGTGTCTCACGGTATGTTCGGCAACGCACGCAACCAGGCATGGTTTGCGGCATCCATGGCACGGCGGGGCTATGTGGTGGCCGCGGTCGATCACCCGGGAACATCCACCTGGTCGCGTGACCCGGACCAGCGCCGCGCGCTCTGGGAGCGGTCGCGCGACATCACCCGACTGATCGATTTCGCGCTCTCACCGGGTGCAATTCCGGCACAGGTCGATCCCGATCGGGTCTTCATGGCGGGGCATTCACTGGGCGGGTTCACCGCGCTGACGCTGGCCGGCGCACGGTTTGACGCGACAGGTCTCGAACGGTTTTGCAAGGCAAATGTTGGGGAGATGGTGTGCGGGATCTTCGACGACTGGGACATCGCGGAAAGGCCTGAGGACCGCGACCAGATGGGGGCCGATCTGTCGGACAGCAGGATCCGTGCATTCGCAGTCTTCGATCTTGGCGGAACCCAGAGCTTCTCGGAGGAGAGCCTTGGCCGTCTCCATCGGCCGCTGCTCGTATTTGGGGCCCCGATCATGAATTCCGGTCTGACGCTCGACATCGAGTCCCGCGCGCTTGTCAAGGCGCTGCCGTCCGGGCGTTTCCGCTATGTGGAGCCGGCCACGCTGACCCATTTCGATTTCTTCAACCTGTGCAAGCCGGGCGGCTACGACATTCTGGCCAGGGAAGAACCGGGCGACGAGATCATTTGCGAAGACGGCGGCGCTCACAGGGCGGCCATGCACGACAAGATCCTCGACGAGGTGACAGCATTCTTCGCTAAGAGTGTTCAATAACGCAGTCGGTCGCACGGATCATCCATGCGGCCGCACTCCGTGCATTCCCGGGGTTGGCCGAAGAGATCCGGCGCTCAAAACGCATGTTGCGGACGTCAGCATGCAAAACGACCTGCTGAAGGACGAGAACGAGCACATCGCTGATCCGCTCCTCGGTTTGACAGCGGCCAGAAAGAGCTGGGCTTCGGCCTGTATTTTCCAACGTCTAGGCGTATCGCTGGAACCACCTACGCGTCTACAGGATCTACCTCAAGCTGGCGCTGAACCTCCGGTTCAAACCGCGCAAGCGTTTGGACCGCGAAAAGCCTGAGGAGTTGACCGTTCCAGAAGCGCCAAACGAAGTCTGGCCGGTCACTGTTCGGCATACTTCACTGGTCACAAGACAATCGAAATGGTGCGGGTGAAGGGACTCGAACCCCCACGCCATAGGCGCCAGAACCTAAATCTGGTGCGTCTACCAATTCCGCCACACCCGCATCGCCGCGCTCATACCAAAGCGGCTCAGCCGAGGCGAGCAGAATTTTACCTGAGTCTTCAGAAGAAAATCATGGGACATAAACCAATTCTTGCCGTATCCTGTGAAAAAAAGAACGGCAAGGCAGCAGATACAGGACAGGAAACGATGGCCCGGAACAAGGTCCAGCGTGTCAGCGGGATTCCCGCAGCCCGACACATCGCCCAAGAAACCCCATTCAACGCGCTTGCCGTTGGTACGCTTGTATTGACCCTGGATGGCGCATTGCCAGTAGAATATCTGGCGCCTGGCGACCGCGTGATCACCCGCGACAGTGGCACCGCGCGGTTGCGCGCGCTACACGCGCATCGGCGGCGGCTGGCCGCCGTCACCATCACCCCGGGCACGCTGGGACATATGCGCCCCGACCATGAGGTCACTCTGCCCGCCATGCAGGAAATCCTGCTGCGGGATTGGCGCGCCAGTGCGCTGTTCGGGGCGGACCAGGCGCTTGTGCCGTTGGCGAGGCTGGTGGATGGCACCTTTATTCGCGAGGTGGGCAAACTGGACCTGCATTTGTGCGAACTGGTCTTCGACACGCCGCACATCCTGTACGCCGACGGGCTTGAACTGGCCTCGGCCGGAGCACAACAAGCTCTGGCCTGAACCGGCGCTACAGGCCCAGCTCCCGAAACACCCGTGGCAGCGTCTCTGGCAGGTCCTCGGCGATCAGACCGGGACCAAAGACGCGCGCCGTCTCAACGTGCAGCCAGGCACCGGCCTCGGCGGCGCGCATCGGCGCGTGGCCCCGCGCCAGCAAACCCGTGATCATCCCGGCCAGAACGTCCCCTGCCCCTGCGGTGGCCAGCCAGGGTGTGGCACGCTCATAGACTGCGGCATTGAGACTGCACTGGCCGTCCGGCGCAGCAATCACCGTCACCGGTCCCTTGAACAAGACGACGCAGCCGGCCCGCGCAGCGGCGGCGCGCGTGGCGTCGACCTTGGAATACTGCGGGCCTGTCGTGGCCGACGCCTGTAGCCTGTCGGCCAGATCCGGGAACAACCGTGAAAATTCGCCCGCATGGGGTGTCAGAACACAACTGTCGTGCAGCATGTCAAACAGCCCTTCGGGTGTGCGCTGAAACCGCGAAAGCGCATCGGCATCCAACACGGTGCCGCGCCGCGCCAAGAGTGCTGCCTTGACCAGTTCCCCGGTGGATGGACCCAATCCCAGCCCCGGTCCCAGACACACCGCCGAATAGCGCGGATCCTCCAGCAGTTCGGCCAGCCCATGCGTGCCATCCAGTCCCCGCACCATGATGGCGTTCAGGTGGGACGCGTGTTCCGGCACGCCGCGCCGTGGGCAGCCCACGGTCACCAGTCCGGCACCAATCCGCAACGCCGCCCGCGCCGCCATCCGCGCGGCCCCTCCCTGCCCCGGAGGCCCTGACAGGATCAGTGCATGACCGTGGTCGAATTTATGACCTGACGCCTTTTGCAACGCCCTGAAATGCAGAACGGGCGCGACGGGACGACCAAATACAACCGGCTCAACCAGACGGACATGTCCTTCGACCGATACGGGACGATCCGCAGGACTGTCACAATCCTGCACCTTTGGCAGCGGCACCCGAACCAGCCGACCCGAAAGGGAGGGTCCGCTTTCCAGGTAATGCCCAAGTTTGGCGGTGTGAAAACTGACGGTCAGATCCGCCTGAAAGGCCCAGTCCATGATCCCCGGCTGATCCTCGGGCAGGGTCAGGTGCGGGTCTTGTGAGGGGCGCAGGATGTCGCCGGTATCAGAGGACACACCCGACGGCATGTCGACCGCCACCCGGCGCAGGCGGCGATTGTCGCGCAGCGCCGCAGTGCCCCACACGTCGCGCAGGTGGCGGAACACATCGGCCACAACAGTCGGCACCGGGCGCGTCAATCCCGTTCCGAACAAGGCATCCACAACCAGATCCGGCGCAGCCTGATCCTGGATTTGCGCCCAGTCCTGCTGAACGCCCCCCGATGCCACCCAAGCACTATAGGCCGTCAAAGCATCCGGCGACGCCTTTGTCGGTACGGCCAGCGTCCAGACAGCGACGTCCCACCTGCGCTCCATCAGCAACCGCGCCACGACAAACCCGTCTCCGCCGTTGTTTCCCGGCCCACACAGGATCAAGGCTTTGGGCGTCGATTGGCCCAGACCGTCGTGCGGATCCGGGTCAGAATCGCCGCGACACGCCAGTTCGGGCCATTTGAGCAGGATGGCATCAACCACACCGCGGCCCGCGCATTCCATCAGTTCAAGCCCGGTGATCCGGCCGCTATTGATCGCGGACTGTTCGACCGCGCGCATCTGTTCAGAGGTCAGAAGTTCCGTCATTTTCCCGCGATTCATTTCCGAACGTTTTTTGTGCGTTTTGCTCAAAAGATAGGCGGTCACCAACTATCACAACGCGCAACCCGCTGCGGGACAGCCTATCGGATTGTGACCGCCAAAGAGAAGTGATCTGCCAAGGCCACAAGGAGCGCAAGGGAGAGGCGGGGTCTATGAAAAAGATCGAAGCAATCATCAAGCCATTCAAGCTGGATGAAGTTAAGGAAGCCCTGCAAGAAGCAGGCATTCAGGGCCTTTCGGTTGTCGAGGTAAAAGGTTTTGGCCGTCAGAAAGGCCACACCGAACTTTACCGCGGCGCGGAATACGTCGTCGACTTTCTGCCCAAGGTAAAGATCGAGATCGTTCTGGACGACGATCAGGTCGATGGCGCGATCGAAGCCATTGTCGAGGCCGCCAAGACCGACAAGATCGGCGACGGCAAGATCTTTGTCAGCAATGTCGAACAGGCCATCCGCATTCGCACCGGGGAAACCGGCTCGGACGCTCTGTAAACCGCATTTTGCGTACGACACATCCGTGTCGTGCGAACTTTATCAACGACATCCCAACAATATGACAGAAAGGGACTCACTGGTATGAGCAACGCTGTTCTCACCATGATCAAGGAAGAAGACGTCGCCTACGTCGACATCCGTTTTACCGACCCGCGCGGCCGTCTTCAGCACGTGACCGTCGTGGCCGACCTGGTCGACGAGGATTTCCTCGAAGAAGGCTTTATGTTCGACGGCTCGTCCATCGCGGGCTGGAAATCGATCGAAGCATCGGACATGAAACTGATGCCCGATGAGAGTAGCGCCTATATCGACCCGTTCTATGCGGAAAAAACGCTTTGCATCCATTGTTCGGTTGTCGAGCCCGACACCGGCGAACCCTATGAGCGCGACCCGCGCGGCACCGCCGAAAAGGCCGAGGCCTATCTCAAGGCATCCGGCATCGGTGACGTGTCCTACTGGGGCCCCGAAGCCGAATTCTTCCTGTTCGACGACGTGCGCTTTTCGAACACCATGAACAAGGTGTCCTATGAGGTCGATGCGCTTGACGCGTCGTGGAACTCTGACACCGAATACGAGATGGGCAACACCGGCCACCGTCCGGGCATCAAGGGCGGCTATTTCCCGGTCAACCCGACCGATGACGGTCAGGACATCCGTTCGGAAATGCTGTCGACGATGAAGCGCATCGGCATGAAGGTCGACAAGCACCACCATGAGGTCGCGTCGTGCCAGCATGAGCTGGGTCTGATCTTTGGCACGCTGACCAAGCAGGCCGATGAACTGCAAAAGTACAAGTACATCATCCACAACGTGGCGCAGGCCTATGGCAAGTCGGCGACGTTCATGCCCAAGCCGATCTACGGCGACAACGGCACCGGCATGCACTGCAACATGTCGATCTGGAAAGACGGCAAGCCGCTGTTTGCTGGCGACAAGTATGCTGACCTGTCGGATGAGGCGCTGTATTTCATTGGCGGTATCCTCAAGCACGCCAAGACGCTGAACGCCTTCACCAACCCGTCAACCAACAGCTACAAGCGTCTGATCCCGGGCTTTGAGGCCCCGGTTCTGCGCGCCTATTCGGCCAGCAACCGGTCGGGCTGTGTGCGTATTCCGTGGACGGAAAGCCCCAAGGCCAAGCGCGTTGAGGCCCGTTTCCCCGACCCGTCGGCGAACCCCTACCTGTGCTTTGCCGCCCTGCTGATGGCTGGTCTGGACGGCATCCAGAACAAGATCCATCCGGGTGAGGCGATGGACAAGAACCTGTACGATCTGCCGCCCGAAGAGCTGGAAGGTATCCCGACCGTCTGTGGTTCGCTGCGCGAAGCCATCGACTGCCTCAAGGCCGATCACGACTTCCTGCTCAAGGGCGACGTGTTCACCAAGGATCAGATCCAGGGGTTCATCGACCTCAAGATGGAAGAGATCGAACTGTACGAGCACACACCGCACCCGGTTGAGTTCGGCATGTACTATAGCTGCTGATCGCGCCTGCGATCACCGGCAGAACGGGCGCCCTCGGGCGCCCGTTTTTTTGTCTCCACCACGTCCCGAAGTTCACTGGTTTGCCGCGATCCTGCCCAGAAAATGTCCCAACCCACCCAGAAGCTGACCCCAACCGGCAACACAGGACACTGGCAACACAGGCCGCCAAGGGATCTACCCAGCATCCAGGCCGGCATTTTCCCGGCCAGCATTTGAGGGACGCAATTCATGACGACCAGCTTTGAAGAACGCCTTGCACGACTCAACGAAAGATCAGGCAGCAGTGCCGCCCTTTCTGACCAACCGACCTGCGCGCCGACGCCACAGCCGCACCACCGCAAGACCGTTGGCAGCCCTTTGAAACTGTTGCTGGTGTCCTTTGTCGGCGGCCTTGTGGTGATTGGCGGTCTGAGTATTGCCTTGCCACGCGTCCTAGCCGACGATCCGGTTCAGGTCATTGCCACAGCGCGGGAATAGGCCACCCTGAGCGGTCGTGCTCAGGCTTCCCCCTTTCGCAGTCCTGCCTGCAGCGTTAGACTTTTGGTCAAGCAATCCTGACCGGAGATCCCCGATGCGCCGTCTTGTACCCGCCCTTGCCTTTGCTCTGTTGACCGCCGCTCCCGTGTTCGCCGCCGGATGCGGCAATACCGCCTCGGGCTTTGACGCCTGGAAAGGCGAGTTCGCCAAGGAGGCGCGCGCCGCCGGTGTCGGTGATCGCGGCGTGAATGCGCTGATGAGCGCGCGTTATTCGACCAAGACCATCAATGCCGACCGCAACCAGAAAGGCGTGAAATACAGCTTTGACCGGTTTGTGAAGATCCGGCTTGGCTCGCTCGACAGTTTCGCCAATGGCGCGCGCAAGCGGATCAACCAGAACAAGGCCTTTTACGACTCGCTGGAAAAGCGGTTCGGCGTGCCTGCAGGGATCATCGTGTCCATTCACGGCATGGAAACCGGCTATGGCCGCAGCATGGGGACAGAGCCGGTGATCAATTCGATCCTCACGGTCGCCTATGACTGCCGCCGCCCGCAACTGTTCCGCCCGCACGCGATTGCCGCGCTCAAGATGGTGGATCGGGGCATGTTGTCACCGACCCAAAAGGGCGCATTCCACGGAGAGTTGGGCCATACCCAGTTCCTGCCCGGCAACGCCATGCGTTATGGCGTCGATGCCAACGGCGATGGGCGGGTAGATTTCTACAACCAGTCCGATGCGCTGGCCTCGACCGCCAATTTCCTGCGCCAGAAAGGCTGGAAAAAGGGCCAGCCCTACGGCCCCGGCACACATAATTTCCGCGTGCTGAACGAATGGAACGCGGCGACCGTCTATCAACAGGCTATCGCGGCGGCGGCCGAACGCATCCACCGCTGACCCGTTTTGGAAACAAAGTTGGAAATACCGCGCAATTTTCTCCAAATTGCCCGATTGCGACCAGATTTGACACTCACCTTCTTCTTGAGCGGATCCAACTCCGCACAAGGAGAGAACCATGAGTTTCGACTATCCCTATGCAGGTCTGATCTTGCCGGATGCGCAGGATCTGTCGCCCGCTCCCTACCTTGACAGCGCGGCGCGGGTCTTGGCCCGGCTGTTTCCCCAGGACGACCGCAACGTGCCGACACACTGTGACGGAGCCCGCGTTTTTGGCGATCATATCGGGATTTCCGTAATCCCCGAGGAACAAAGCGACTATGGCCCCCGCGTGCGGCTGGAGGTGGTGACAGCGGACGGCAGACCACCCGACGAAACCGATGCCGCGCGGCTGTTGTCCGACACGGTGTACGATGCGCTGGATCATTCCTCGGCCGATATTCTGGAATGGTATTCGCCCGAAGTCCTGATCGATCGAGAGGATTTCATCCGGCTGCGCAAGCTCGTCTCACCACGCCGTATCGGACAGATCGATTCGACCGTCGAAGATGCGCTGTTCGAAAGCGCCAATGCCGCCCAAGGCATCTGTGGCGCGCTCTATCCCGATGCCAGCGACGCCGCCCCGCAGGAAACTCCCGCCGCCTTGCCGGCAGAGACCCCGCCAGCGCGCAGCGGCTTTTTCGGCCTGCGTCGCGTCGGGCAGATGGCCGCTGTGACATCCCTGTTGGCTGTGCTCACCTCAACCGGGCAAGTGCAGCTCTTGTTCAACCAGTTCCTGCCATAACGCCCATGCCCCGCACCACATAGGTGTGGATTGAGAACACCACCGCCTGCGTCTCTGGCAGGCGGATCAGGCATTGCCGTTCAGACCGCCAGAACGGTGCGCTGCCAGGGTCGACCCCGGCCCGTGGTGCGGTGACAGACCGCGGCTGGTGCAGATCGGCCTCAGCATAGGGAAAGGCGTTGAAGCGCCACAGCGGATGCCCCTCCCGCACCCCATCGAACAGACGCTGGACCCGGCGCGCCAGAGCGTCGTCATAGATGTCCACCGGATCATGGATCGCCGTCATCGGGCGCATGAACTTTTCGTCCAGCCGCCAGCTTGCCGGGAAACACAGCACGGCGCCGGTCAGGACGTGTTCTGGCCCGCGCTTTTCCATCAGGCACAGATCTTCCTGCACGATGCGCCCCAACGTGCCCATCGGGTCCGTGACATCGCGCGCGATCACAGCACCGTCCGGACAGCGGACCGACGTTTTGGTGACCGTGAACCCCTCCGGCAAGGCCGCCAGTACCACCTCTGACAATTCCCGTGCGGCGGGCACGGCCTGCGGGTCCAGCGCCAAAACCGCTGCGCGCTGCGCGTCCAGCCGCTGGCGTCGTTCAGCCATTTGCGCGGCATATGCCTCATCCACTTGCAGCCAGTCCGCCGGGTTCAACGGTTTGATTCCCGGCAGTTTCGGGACCTCGTGAATGTCGTAGGGGATACGGTCTTGCAGGATCATGCGTCCACGATACCCCGGCGCCACCGCAGCGGGAATCCCCTTTTCGGTGAAAGTCCGACGTCTCCCGACGCCAGAAAACGACGTCACAAGCGGTCGCAAACCTGCGCGCCGGGCGCGATCAGCCCCGGCAGGCTGGACGGCAAGGCACCGAAGGAGCGTCAGGCCATGAACACCCACTTCCGCGACACTCGTAAAATCGACCCGACGCGCGGCGCACTGACCGGCGACAACACCCCCAACGACATGGACCGGATCGAAATTGGCCCCACCCGGCTTGCGCTGAATGAATGGGCGGCGGCGGGACTGGAACAACCGGATCTGCAAGCCATGCGCCACTATCGCTGGCAACGCCTGACGGATCACATCGTCGCCCGCGATCTGGCCGGGCTGCTAGTCTTTGACCCGCTCAACATCCGCTACGCCACCGACTCGACCAATATGCAGCTGTGGAACACCCACAATCCGTTCCGCGCCGTGCTGATCTGCGCGGATGGCTACATGGTGATCTGGGACTACAAGAACGCGCCATTCCTGTCCTCGTTCAATCCGCTGGTGCGTGAGGCGCGGTCCGGCGCGGACCTGTTCTATTTCGACCGGGGCGACAAGATGGATGTGGCCGCCGATGTCTTTGCCAACGAGGTGCGCATCCTGCTGGCGGACCACAGCCCCGGCAACAGCCGCCTTGCGGTCGACAAGCCCATGCTGCACGGGCTGCGCGCGCTGGAGGCGCAGGGGCTGACGGTCCTGCCCGGTGAGGAAGTCACCGAAAAGGCGCGGTCCGTCAAAGGTCCGGATGAGATCAAGGCCATGCGCTGCGCCGTCAACGCCTGCGAGGCGGCGATGTATGAGATGGAGCGGTTCACGCGAACAAATGTGCCGCTGGGTGAGGTGTCAGAGAATGACATCTGGGCGGTGCTGCACGCCGAGAACATCCGCCGGGGTGGCGAGTGGATCGAGACGCGACTGCTGACCTCGGGGCCGCGCACGAACCCGTGGTTTCAGGAATGTGGGCCGCGCATCGTTCAGAACAATGAGATCGTCGCCTTTGATACCGATCTGGTCGGCAGCTATGGCATCTGCGTCGACATCTCGCGCACCTGGTGGGTGGGCGACCGGGCGCCGCGTCCTGACATGATCGACGCGATGCGGCACGGGGTTGATCATATCAGGACCAATATGGAGATGCTGCGGCCGGGCGTTTCGATCCCCGAGTTGTCCCGCAACACCCACGTCTTGCGGCCCGAGTTTCAAAAGCTGAAATATGGCTGCCTCATGCATGGCGTGGGGCTGTGTGATGAGTGGCCGCTGGTGGCCTATCCGGACCAGATGGTCGAGGGGGCATTTGACTATGAACTGGAGCCGGGCATGACCCTGTGTGTCGAGGTTCTGGTGTCGCCCGAGGGGGGAGATTTTTCGATCAAGCTGGAGGATCAGGTGGTGATCACCGAGGATGGGTATGAGAACCTGATCAGCTATCCGTTTGATCCGGCCTTGATGGGCGACTGAGGGGATGTCCACGCGTGGCGCGATTGACGCCCTAGCATTATCAAGGGGTTACAGAGGCGTTTTTACCTTCGCTTAACCCTTGCCCCGCCAGCCTGCGCGCCATGCGCAGAACGGACTCTGCCTGTGTGTAGCGGCTGAGATCGGACAAAGGCACCCATGCCAGCACATGAGACTCCGCTGAAGCGGCGATCTCTCCGGCCTCGGCCTGCATCAGGTAGCGCAGGTCGTAGTGCAGATGCGCGGGCTCAACCCCGCGGGCCGGGATCTCATGAATGTCCACGTCGAACACCGCGTCGGACAGCAGGCGGATGCGGGACAGGCCGCTTTCCTCATAGGCTTCCTTGAGCGCGACAAAGGCCACGTCGGCAATGCCGTCGCAATGCCCGCCCAGTTGCAGCCAGCGGTCCAGCTTGGCGTGATGGGTCAGCAGAACCGACGCCCCGTCCGGCGACAGCACAAAGGCAGAGCCGGTCACATGGCCGCCAAAATGCGGATCGCGGGAAAAGGCCGCCTGCCCGTGGCGCGCACAAAAGGCTGCCACCCGCGCCCATTCCGCCGCGTCCCGCGCGTCGCGCGCCGCAAACTCACCAATGCCGTCAATCCGCATCCAGACGTACCCGTGCCAAAACGCCCGCATGGTCCGATCCAAAGAGCGGCCGGTTTTCGGCCAGCCCGCCGCCCGGCGACCAGACCTGATCCAGCGGCAGCGGAATCGGCAGAACCTGACCGGCGGGCCAACCATGCGGGGCCAGCCAGTAGGTCGGGTGCAACGGCCCCGCACGCCGCAGCCCCGCCGCCTGCGTCAGCCGACCCACCGAATGCCCCCAAGGCACCATGTTGAAATCCCCGGACAAGACCACCGGCCCCTCCAACCCGGCAATGACCTCTTCCACCGCTTCGGCCTGCGCGCCTTGCGGATGTGGAAAAGGCCAGCGCAGGTGCAGCGACAGCACCCAGACCGGCCCCTGCGGCGTGTCCAGATGCAGCCCGGCTATCCCCTGCCCCGGAAGGCACAGCGTCCCGCCCGGCAGAACCGGATGGCGGGACAGGACGGCGTTCCGGCTCCAACTATAAAAAGGACAGGTGGTGTGATGCGGATAATCGGGTGCCAGTCGGTCGAGGATCTCTCCGTTCCGCCCGGTGAGTTCCTGCAAGGTGATGACATCGGGGGCCGCCGCCAGAATGTCCTGTGCAAGCTGCGGAATTTGCGCGTTCCGGTACAATAGGTTCTTTTGGTAGACCGAAAACCCGCCGGGCGCAGGGGCCGCCAGTTTCATCGCCACCACCTGACCCAGCGCCAGCAGCGCCAGAGCCGCCAGCGGCCAACGCACCGCGCGTGGCCAGCTGGTCCAGATCACCGCCAGCGCTGCCAGCGCCACCAGCGGCAGCCGCAACACCGCCAGTGTGTCAGCAGCAGGATGCAGCGGACCGGCCCATGAGGCCAGCGCCAGCACCAGAAGAACCGCTGCAACAGTCTTCAACAGTGGGTCCAGTATCCTCACCATGGCGTGACGCGCCTGACACGTTGCTTGTCGCAACGCGCTGCGCGGCCCATTGTTGGTATCCATCGCATCATCAGGACGCCCCATGCCCACTGAACGCATTTCATTTCCCGGCCATGCCGGTGACAAGCTGGCCGCGCGGCTGGATCTGCCGGACGGCGCGCCGCTTGCCACCGCCCTCTTTGCCCATTGTTTCACCTGCGGCAAGGATATAGCCGCCGCGCGGCGCATCGCTCAGCGGCTTTGTGCCATGGGGATTGCCGTGTTGCGGTTCGATTTCACCGGGCTGGGGCATTCTTGTGGCGAGTTCGCCAACACAACCTTTGGCTCCAACGTCGGGGATCTGGAGGCGGCGGCGGATTACCTTGAGGGTCGTGGATTGGCCCCCGACCTGTTGATCGGCCATTCGCTGGGCGGGGCGGCGGTGCTGCGCGCCGCGCCGCGCATTGCCTCTGCCAAGGCGGTTGTCACCATCGCCGCGCCGTTTGACCCCGGCCATGTCACCCACAACTTTGCCGACGCGCTGGACACCATCCGGGACGAGGGTCAGGCGCAGGTCGATCTGGGCGGGCGTCCCTTTGTCATCGGGCGCGATTTTGTCGAGGATGTGCAGGCGCAAGAGCTGGAGCCGATCATCGGGTCGATGAAAAAGGCCCTGCTGGTGCTGCATGCGCCGCGCGACGCGGTGGTGGACATCTCGAACGCGACGCGGATCTTTACCGCCGCGAAACACCCCAAAAGCTTTGTCACGCTGGGGGATGCCGATCATCTGGTGAGTGCGCCCGATGACGCGGAATATGTGGCCGAAGTGATTGCCGCCTGGGTTGATCGCTATCTGGACCTGCCCGCCCCGGCGCCGCCCATTGGCGCGCCCGAGGGGGTTGTGCGGGTGACAGAGGCCGCGCCGGACGGTTTTTTGCAGGACATCCAGAACGGGCCGCATCATCATGCCGTGGCGGATGAGCCAGAGGCCTATGGCGGCAGCAACAAGGGCATGTCGCCGTATGGATTCCTGGCGGCGGGGCTGGGGGCCTGCACCTCGATGACGATCCGCATGTACGCGCGGCGCAAGGGCTGGCCGCTGACCGGGATCAGCGTGGACGTCACCCATGACAAGGTCCACGCGCAGGACGCGGGCACCTCTGCCACGACGCGGATCGACAGGTTCTTGCGGCGGATCACGCTGGAGGGGGATCTGGACGGTGACCAGCGGGCGCGGCTGCTGGAGATTGCCGACAAGTGCCCGGTGCACAAGACGCTGGAACAGGGTGCGGAGATCGAGACCGAACTGGCGTGAGCGCAATGGAAAAGGGCCGGGCATATGCGCCCGGCCCTGTCGATGTCCGTAGGCCGGGCTTCAGCCCGGAATCCCAGGTCAGCCGCGAGCGCGACCGACCAGTTTCCACGCCAGCGGCAGGAGCACGGCGGCCAGCGCCAGCTTGATCCCGTCGCCCAGCAGGAACGGCGTCAGGCCCCACTGCAGGATCGGCTTGTCCCAGCCGTACAGCGTGCCCAGCCAGATCAGGCCCGGAACGTAGATCAGCGCGTTGCCCAGCAGCATGGCGCCGGCCATCTTGGGGGCAGAGCGGTCCCATCCGGCGCGCGCCAGAACACCCAGCGCCAGCACCGCCAGAACGTAGCCGACAAGGTAGCCGCCGGTGCTGCCCATCATGTAGGAGATGCCGTTGAGGTCTGCGGTCGAGCTTTGGAAGATGTCAAAGCCCAGCATGCCGACGATCATGTAGCCCAGGATTGTCGTCAGGCCCAGCTTGGGGCCGTAGGCGGCGCCGATTGTCAGCACGGCAAAGGTGCCCATGCTGACCATCACCGGCGTTCCGGGCACCGGCGCCTTAATCTTGGCGGCCACGGCCAGCGCCAGGATGCCCAGCACAACCAGCGCCACTTGCTTTGCGCGCAGGGCGGCACCCTCATTGGCGCCAAACGTCTCGACCAGCACATTGCGGTTCAAAGTGAGGTTCATATGGTCCCCCTTTCTCTATTCTTGCGTCCCGTTGGTTTTGCCCCAAGGTCAGATACACTGCAAGCGCGCAAGCGGATCGGGCCGCATCAAATTTGCAAAGTGAGGGTTTGCACCTGAAAAATTGCACTCACTGCGGCCGGTGGGCGGTGTTTCATCGCCGCGCCGGGCTTTGCGGCGGACCGATGGCATGTGGCTGGCCGGTCTGGCCCGCACCACTGACACGTCCCCCCCCTGCCCGCCCGGTGACGCTACAGCGGGCCCATGCGCCCAAGCAGCCCCGGCATCTGGCGCAGCACGTCCAGCGCCATGTCGGCGCTGCGCAGGGTGATCGCCGCCAGGGGATGCTCCCAATCCTGATCGTGCACGGCGTAGATGCGATAGTCGCCCGTCGCGTCATCGGCGTGATAGCCAAACTCGACCACCACATCGCGCTTGACGTATTGGGCCAGATCCTTGGCCTGCCCAAAGCTCTCCAGAGGTTCCAACGGTTTGACGACCTGCCAGCCGGCCCCGCGAAACACCGAATTGATCTGTAACGCCAGTTGCATGGTCTCTCCCTTTTGCGAACCCAACCTAGAAAGAGCGCGACCAATGGGCGAGACCCTGATTTCTTTGGCAGGAGGCATCAGGCGAAAAACCGCCGCAGACGGGTCAACACAACGGCACCAAAGGGCCAGGTTCTTGCCGGATGTGGTGCTGGCTGCGTGTGACCGCCCGCGCGGTCAAGCCTTGGGCAAGGGCTGCTGTGAGCCCATCTTACCGAATGCTGCAAAACGCATGAGTGTCTGGTTCTGATTTCGAAGCTCAGGTCAGGCGACGAGGCCGAGCTCTTTGTCGGTGGCTGATGCCGCATATTTTTCCTTGGGTGGCATCGGTCTTGATTGCCATGGCGGCTCGAAGGCGAAACTTGAAACGCTGCGTCCTTCTGGCAAAGCACCGTTTCCTGCCCCAAGCGCGTAGTCGTAGTAGAGTTTGACGATCTCTTCTTCGGTCACCTGCTTTGTTGCCGTATGCGCCATGCATGCGTCACGCCAGGCACGCACACGGTCATAGTCATTGCCCTCGGGAAGCGTGAAGCCTTCGTAGTAGTCTAGGAACCAAAACCGCTTGAACATTGGTGTGAAGACGGCCTCAGCCAGACCGAAATCCTCGAACAGGAAGGGCCCCGTCGGGCTATGATGACCAAGGAAGTCGTCGATGTCACGATAGATTGAAAGTAGTTTGTCCAGATGCGCGTCCCGCTGCGCCGGGTCCTGGTTCATGACAAACAGATAACCTGCCATCGTGAAGGGTCCCTCACGGGCAATGAGCATCGACTCGATTGCGTGCTCGGCGGGATCGCTGCGGCGCAACGGTGCCCCCGGCAGCGCCTCGTCAAGAAAGCGTAGGATCACGAGGCTTTCCTTCAAAATTCGCCCGTCGCTGGTTTCCAACATCGGCAGGGCGGTTGTGCCACGGGTCTTGGCCAGCAAGTCAGGATCGCGCGGCTTGGTGATGTCCACGACCCTGAATTCGACGGCCTCCGTCAACCCACGCAGAGCCAGCAGAATTTCCAGCCGCTGTGAAAAGGGGCAGACGGGGATGTGGTAGACGATGTGTTTCTCTGTCATGGGATCAATCCAAAGGGGGACCGGTAAAGGTCATGTTGTGGCGCTTGGCGCTCTCTTCGATAGCGGGCATATCTTCGGGGATGCGGCACTGGCCCGCAGCCATATCGGCAAAGAAGCCTTCGAAACCGCCGGGGGTCAGGATCACGAGATGGCGGCACGGGCCGTCATCGGTCACTTTGAATGTATGTTCCTTGCCGCGCGGGATGAACACGCTTTCGCCTGCGCTTGCGGTGAACTCCTGACCCTCCAGCCAGAACTTGCATGCCCCCGTGAGGATCACGAATGTCTCGTCTTCGTTTTGATGCACATGGCGCGGGGGGCCGCTGCTTGCGGGGGACCAACTGTCCACAATGGACATCGCGCCGCCCGTCTGTTCCGGGCCGAGAATGGTCTTGTACTGGACACCGAGCCATTTGATGGCTCCGTCGATTTCGGCTAGGTCTTTCATCGCTTCTCTCCCTTGGAATTGGGTTGAAACGAAAGCGCTTTCGTTGACAGCAAGCTACAATACGGCCAACCTATCAGGCAAACCGCATTATCTGATATAGGGTATCGGCCAAGTGAATTTCGCGACACTCGACCTCAATCTTTTGCGCTTGTTGGACGCTCTTTTTCGCGAAGGCTCAACCGTAAAGGCGGCTGACCGGCTGGCCATGTCCCAATCCGCTGTCTCTGGGGCGTTGTCGCGTCTGCGCCATGCCTTGAACGACCCCCTCTTTGTCCGGCAAGGGAACCGATTGGTCGCAACGGAGTACGCAGCCGGGATCGAAACCGGTTTGCGCGAGGAGCTCGAGCGTCTGGAGGCCTTGCTCGCCCCACCGGCTACCTTTGATCCGCGAACTGCCGAAGGGACTTTCCGGATTGCCGCCAGCGATTTTTTCGCGGAACTCCTGATGCCGCCCTTGGGTGATCTCCTGCAAAAGTCCGCGCCCAATCTGCGGGCACAGCTCGTTGATCTGGTTCCGAACGATTACGTGGCCAGCCTTGAACGACGCAACGCCGACATTGCGCTGATCCCTGACTCGACGTTGCCGGAATGGGTCAATCGAGAGCCGCTCTTCCATTCACCTTTCCACGTCATCGCTCGCAAAGGCAATCCGGGCACCCGGGGGCTTGAGGATGGCACGCAGATGCCGATGGAAACCTTCTGCGCGCTTCACCACGTCTTGTTCTCTCCAGAAGGCAATCTCGCTGCGATGGGTGATGCTGCCCTGGCACGTGTGGGCAAACGCCGACAGGTTGCCATGACTGTTCCTGTCTTCAGCGGCGTTTGCCGTGCAGTGAGTGAAAGCGACCTCATTGCGCTTGTGCCCGCGCAACTGGCGTCCAAAGTGGCCGAAGCATTCGAGCTGAACGTGTTCGAACCACCGATGGAGATTGAACCGGCATTGATCATTGGTATCTGGCACAAGCGCTTCGACAACGCCTCGATGGCGGCTTGGGTGCGACACCAGGTCTTTGGTCTTATGAAAGGACTGGATGCCGACGCATTGCGCAACTGACTTAAGGACATCCTGTCGGTAAAAATAAAGACGGCGTCGCAGCGTATCCGGACATTGGGGCAACTGCAGCGAAATGGTGCTCTGTCCTACACTGCCGTCATTCGAGGTGACATGGCGCTTGCAGAGACTAGCGACGTCGTCAGTGTTCGCAGAGGATGCCAATGGGCTGGATGGTTCGCAGAGAACCTCTGCCACCCGACCCGACCCATCCCATCAGGAACGTGAAGGATGATCGGGACGCTGTGCCATTTGCAGCGCTTCGGGCGGCACACAAGCGTGACAGGTTCAGGACAGATTTGGCGGCCATCCGTCACATGAACTGGCGGAGGGGCCTGCCCCGCTGCGTGATGCCCGGACCACGACAGGTGGCCCGCAAAATAAAGGGCCCCGCGAAAACGCGGAGCCCCGTTTGAGCGGGCAATGCCCGGACCCGTTTACGAGATGCGGTTGAGCAGCTCGCCCAGCGAGGCCTTGGCGTCGCCGTAGAACATCCGCGTGTTGTCCTTGTAGAACAGCGGGTTTTCGATGCCGGAGTAACCGGTGCCCTGCCCGCGCTTGGACACGAAGACCTGCTTGGCCTTCCAGCATTCCAGAACCGGCATCCCGGCGATGGGGCTGTTGGGGTCTTCCTGTGCCGCCGGGTTCACGATGTCGTTGGAGCCGATGACGATGGCCACATCCGTATCCGGGAAGTCCTCGTTGATCTCGTCCATTTCCAGAACGATGTCATACGGCACCTTTGCCTCTGCCAGGAGCACGTTCATGTGCCCCGGCAGACGGCCCGCGACGGGGTGAATGGCGAAACGCACCTCTTTGCCCTGCGCCCGCAGGCGGCGGGTCAGTTCGGCGACGTTCTGCTGCGCCTGCGCCACGGCCATGCCGTAGCCCGGGATGATGATGACGCTGTCCGCCTCTTCCAGCGCCTGTGCCACGCCGTCGGCGTCGATGGCGATCTGTTCGCCCTCGACCTCCATCGCGGGACCGGAGGTGCCGCCAAAGCCGCCCAGGATCACGCTGACAAACGACCGGTTCATCGCCTTGCACATGATGTAGGACAGGATGGCACCGGAGGAGCCGACCAGCGCGCCGACCACGATCAGCAGATCGTTGCCGAGGCTGAAGCCAATCGCCGCCGCCGCCCAGCCCGAGTAGCTGTTGAGCATCGAGACAACCACCGGCATGTCGGCGCCGCCGATGCCCATGATCAGGTGATAGCCGATGAACAGCGCCGCCAGTGTCATCAGGAACAGCGGGAAAAAGCCGCCGGTGCCCATGTACCAGAACAGGCACAGCACGGAGATCGCCGCCGCAGCCGCGTTCAGCATGTGACCGCCGGGCAGCTTTTCCGCCTTGGAGGTCAGTTTGCCCGCCAGTTTGCCAAAGGCCACAACCGACCCGGTAAAGGTCACCGCACCGATGAAGATGCCAAGGAACAGTTCAACCCGCAGGATGCTCTGCTCGACGCCGTCTTTCTTGGCGATCAGGGCGGCGAACCCCTCAAGCGATTTGCGCGCGGTTTCGTCCATGGCCAGAACACGGCCCAGTTCGATATGCGCGTTCAGGCCGACAAAGACCGCTGCGAGGCCGACAAGGCTGTGCATCGCCGCCACAAGCTGCGGCATCTCTGTCATCTCGACCTTCTTGGCGACGTACCAGCCGATACCGCCGCCCGCCGCGATCAGGATGATCGACAGCAGCCAGAGGCCAGAGCCCGGCCCGATCAGCGTGGCAAAGACCGCAAGGCCCATGCCGACAATGCCGTACCAGACCGCGCGCTTTGCGCTTTCCTGGCCCGAAAGTCCCCCCAGCGACAGGATGAAGAGGACAGCTGCGACCACATAGGCCGCGGTGGTGAATCCGAAATCCATGATCCCCTACCCCTTTACGATTTCTGGAACATGGCAAGCATGCGCCGCGTGACGAGGAACCCGCCAAAGATGTTGATGCCCGCCATGAAGACCGACACGGCCGCCAGCAGGATCACAAGGAACGACCCCGATCCGATCTGCATGAGCGCGCCCAGAATGATGATCGACGAGATGGCGTTGGTGATCGCCATCAGCGGTGTGTGCAGCGAATGCGACACGTTCCAGATGACCTGGAAACCGATGAAGACCGACAGCACAAACACGATGAAGTGCTGCATAAAGCTGGCCGGGGCCACCAGACCCACCGCCAGCAACAGACCGCCGCCAACAGCCAGCAGGGTGACCTGCTGTTTGGTCTGCGCCTTGAAGGCGGCGACCTCATTGGCGCGCTTTTCCGCAGGCGTCAGTTCCTTGACCTTTTCCTTTGGCTTGGCCGCGATGGCTGCAACCTTGGGCGGAGGCGGCGGGAAGGTGATTTCCCCCTTGTAGGCCACTGTTGCGCCGCGGATCACATCGTCTTCCATGTTGTGATTGACCTTGCCGTCCTTGTCGGGCGTCAGGTCGGTCATCATGTGACGGATGTTGGTGGCGTAGAGCGTCGAGGATTGCGTCGCCATGCGGCTGGGGAAGTCGGTGTAACCGATGATCGTGACACCGTTTTCGGTGACGACCTTTTCATCCATCACGGTGCCTTCGGCGTTGCCGCCCTTTTCGGCGGCAAGGTCGACAATCACCGAACCCGGTTTCATCGACGCGATCATGTCCTCAAGCCACAGCTTGGGGGCCGGGCGGTTGGGGATCAGCGCCGTGGTGATGACGATGTCGATGTCGGGCGCCAGTTCGCGGAATTTCTTCAGCTGCGCTTCGCGGAACTCGGGGCTGGAGACGGCGGCATAGCCGCCGGTTGCCGCGCCGTCCTGCTGGGCCTCTTCGAAGTCCAGATAGACAAATTCCGCGCCCATCGACTCGACCTGTTCGGCCACTTCGGGGCGCACGTCAAAGGCGTAGGTGATCGCGCCAAGGCTGGTCGAGGTGCCGATGGCGGCAAGACCGGCCACACCGGCACCGACCACCAGAACCTTTGCCGGGGGCACCTTGCCCGCCGCCGTGATCTGGCCGGTAAAGAAGCGGCCAAAGTTGTTGCCCGCCTCGATCACCGCGCGGTAGCCCGCGATATTGGCCATCGACGACAGCGCGTCCATCTTTTGCGCGCGGCTGATGCGCGGCACCATTTCCATGGCGATGACGTTGCCGCCCTTCTCCTTGGCCAGTTCCAGCCCCTCGGCGTTGCCGCCAGGGTTGAAGAAGGTGATCAGCGTCTTGTCCGGCGTCATGTGATCCAGTTCGCCGGCGGTGGGAATACGCACCTTGGCGATGATGTCCGCCTGCGCCCAGAGCGCCAGTGCATCCTCCACAACCGTCACGTCGGCGGCGGCATAATCCGCGTCGGCGAAGCCCGCCAAACGGCCTGCGCCCGCCTCGATGAGGCAGTCATACCCCAGTTTCTGCAACTGGCGCGCCGAGTCCGGCGTCATCGCCACTCGGGCTTCGCCTGCCTCGACTTCCTTAGGTGTCCCGATTTTCACGTCTCTCATCCCCCTCGTTCAGGAATTCCGTGCCCGACGCCTGAACGACGCCGGATTTGGCAATGGGTCTACAGGGCTGACCCATCCGCCACAACCAAACCAAGAGGCCGTATTTCACAGCTTTCCCGGGAATCAAACCCATCTTCGCGTTTGTTGCGCGTATCGCGCGAAGTCAGCAACAAACTTGCGGCGCAAACGGGCTTCTTCGGGCACGATAAAGCGCTTTTCAATCACCCAGACAAAGATCGGCAGCAATGGCAGCGCCAGCACCGCGTCCCAATACAGGATCATCCCGGCAAGGATCATCGAATCGCCCAGATAGATCGGGTTGCGGGAGCGTTTGAAGATGCCGCTGGTCACCAGCCGGTCCGCGTCCCGGTGCGGGATCAGCGTGGTGCGGTGGCGTCGCATCTCAGACGCGGCAAGACCCATCAGGATCAGCCCGCCGCCCACCAGCAGCCCGCCCAGCAGATCAGCCCAAGCCGGGCCAAAGCTGAGGCCCAGCCCGTAGTATGTGGTTTGCAGCCACGCCAGCACAAGCGCGCCGGTCAGCCAGACCGGCGGCATATCAATCCATTTCAACACGGCAGTCCCCTTGGTTTCCGTCGCGTGATATCTATGGCGCGCCGCGTCCCGTTCTGAGCCGACGAAAGGCCGCAGCGCGCCAGTCAGCGGGTTTTATTCCCACTCCATCTCTTCGAACACACGGCCTGCGTTCTTGGTGGCCAGTTCCTCAAACGTGTCCAGATGCGCCCATGCGCTCTGGTCCACATAGTAGGCGTCGGTCAGGTCGCCGCCGTCGTCGATGTGCTGGCCGATCTTGGCGCGCAGATCCTTGAGATAGTCCGAGGTATAGCGCGTCACCTGCGCCATGTTGGTCGGGTGGCCGTGCCCCGGGATCACATAGGTTGCGCCCAGCGCGGTGAACGGGCCGTCAAACGTCTCGATCCAGCAACTGGTGCAGGTGTCGGCAAAGATCGGCGGCATGCGTTCGTGAAAGGCGATGTCACCGGCGATCACGATGCCCCACTGGGGAATCCAGACCTGTGTGTCGCCCGGCCCATGCGCGGACCCAAGGTGCAGCACATTTAGCGTCACATCGCCCATTTCGACGGTATAGGCATCCGAGAACGACAGGTTCGGCACCGCAATGCGCGTGCCCTCCCCCTTGTCCTGATTGTAGCGCATCATCCCCTGCAGGATGAAATCGCCGTTTTCCTCAACCTCGTGGATGGCGTCGTCATGGGCGAGGATATCGACCCCCAGATCGGCCCAGTACGAGTTGCCAAGGATGGCATGGCCCTGCCCGTTCTCGTTGATCACCAGTTTCACCGGTTGGTCGGTGATGGACTTGATCTCATCGTGCAGGGCGGCCGCCAGCCGGGCCGAGGCTCCGCCGTTGATCACCACCACGCCGTCGCCGGTGATGACAAAGGACAGGTTGTTGTTGTGGCCCGAATTTTCATAGGTCGGCGGCGCGGTGGCGCCGATGGCGGAAAACACATGCGGAATAACCTCGACAGGTTTGTCGTAGAGTTCCGATTGCGGGTATTTGTCGGCGATATCCTCGCTGGCCAGCGCGGCGGTGGCGCAGAGGGCCAGAACAGAGGTCAGTCCAGAGATCTGGGCAATACGTTTCATGAGATCCTCCCGATAATCACAATCATATTCACATGCGTGAATAGCATTGCCAAGCGATCCGTCGCGGACCTCTTGTCACAGGGTTTTGCCGCTGTAGGCTGCGGACAATACGGGAGGATTACATGCTGAACGGAAAACACGCACTGGTCACCGGCGGCGGCAGCGGCATCGGGCTGGCCATCGCGCGGGCGCTGGCCGCCGAGGGCGCGCAGGTGACGATCACCGGTCGTCGGATCGACCGGCTGGAGGCGGCGCGCGGCGACCACATCTTTCCGCTGGCGATGGATGTGATGGACGAATTTTCGGTTGTCCAAGGCGTGGCTGAGGCCGTGGCGGCGCGGGGTCCGATCCAGATCTGCGTGCCAAACGCCGGGATTGCCGAGGGGCGGTCGATCCTCAAGACCGATATGGAGTTCTGGCGCACGATGATGGCGACCAATGTGGACGGCGCGTTCCTGACCATCCGCGAGTCGTTGAAAACCATGGTAAACACCGATTGGGGCCGGGTGATTGCGGTGTCGTCGATTGCCGGGATACGGGGGCTGAAAGGCGCACCGACCTACACCGCGTCCAAGCACGCGTTGCTGGGCCTGATCCGCGCGTTGGCGGCGGACTATGCCAAGAAACCCTTTACCTTCAATGCGCTGTGCCCCGCCTATGTAGACACCGATATCGTTGACATGAACGTCACCTCGATCATGCAGCGCACCGGCTGGTCCGAGGCCGAGGCCCGCGCCACCATGGTCAACGTCAACCCCCACGGGCGGCTGATCGCCCCCGAAGAGGTCGCGCAGGCGGCGGTCTGGCTGTGTCACGACGCATCGGGCAGCGTGAACGGTCAGGCGATCCAGATCGCGGGCGGAGAGGTGTAACCCGCCCGGAGGTCCGGGTGCATTGCCGCCCTTTGAGGCCAGCCCGTCAGGGGCAGAACACAAAGCCGGAGTTGTCGGTGATGCAGGCACCCTGATTGATGCAGACGTCCCGACACCCTTCCAGTTTGGCGCTGCACTCTTCGTAGACCACCTCATCGTCGGCCACCGCCTGCGCCGCCAGCCCGGTGGACACGCAACTGTCGTAGGAGGTCATGCAAGAGGTGTCACACTGCGAGGCGCCGGCGGCCAGAATGACGGTCAGTCCGCTGACCGACAAGGCCGACGGACCACAAAGAGTCCCGGCCTGAACGGCCCCCATCGGCATGATGGCCAAAGCCACCACTACAAAACGTCTGAAAACTCCTGAGGTCATATCGAATTCCTTGCAAATCTGGGCGCGCTGGTCTGGCACCCACCCCCGAAGTGCCCAGCCTGCGCCGGAAAGGTCCGAATTGCCAAGAAGTTTCCGCAGCGTAAGTCTAGTCGGGGATGGGTGCCGGGGCAGATGACCGGGCCAATGCCGGGGCGCATTGGTCTGTCAAAAGGCTGTCAAACAGGGCATTCCCCTCTTTGCCGCGCCGCAGACCGCGCAGGGATCCGGGCAATCAGCGGCTTTGCGGATCGTCCCGGGCGGGCACGCTTGACGCGCCGCCCCGTCGATGCAACTTGACGTTAAACCCCTCTCGCAGGCTGGGTTCCCCGACGCGGGCCCCTACATTCAGGACGTCATCAGGAGGACGACATGGCCACCACGCTCACCGTCAACGGCACCGCCCAGGAGGTGGATCTGCCCGAAAACGTGCCGCTGCTCTGGGCGTTGCGCGACGCGCTCAACCTGACCGGGACCAAGTTCGGTTGCGGTGTCTCTGCCTGCGGCGCCTGCACGGTGCATATCGATGGCGAGGCGGTGCGCTCCTGCCAGATCCCGATTGGCGATGTCTGGGGTGAGGTGACCACGATCGAGGGGCTGGGCACGCCTGATGCGCTGCACTCGCTACAACAGGCCTGGATCGACCACCAGGTCGCGCAATGCGGCTACTGCCAGTCCGGCCAGATCATGCAGGCCGCCGCGCTGTTGGCGGAAACCCCCAACCCCAACGATGACGACATCGACGCCGCAATGCAGGGCAACCTGTGCCGCTGCGGCACCTACCCGCGCATCCGCGCCGCCATCAAATCCGCCGCTGAAGGAGCCTGAGCCATGGCAAGCATCGGCAAGATCGCCCGCCGCACCTTTTTGTTCGGGGCCGTGGCCGTCGCGGGCGGCGCCGCCTTTGGCGCGTGGTACGTCACCCGCCCCGCTCCCAACCCGCTGAAGCCCGCCGAGGGCGAGGCATCGCTGAACGCTTTTGTGCTGATCGACGCCGAGGGTGTGACACTGGTCGCGCCGCGCGCCGAGATGGGTCAGGGCACCATGACCACATGGGCCGCGCTGATCGCCGAGGAAATGGACCTGGCCTGGGAGGACGTGCGCGTCATCCACGGCCCGCCCGCGCAGGCCTATTACAACAGCGCCCTGATGGGCGAAGGCCAGACCCACAAGGGCTATGACGCCTCATCGTTCCAGCATTCGCTGGGTGAGGTCATGGGCCTCATGGGCAAGGTGTTTTCCATGCAGGTCACTGGCGGGTCCACCGCCATGAAGGACGGCTATGAGCGGATGCGCGTCACCGGCGCGGCCACGCGGGAGATGCTCAAGACCGCCGCCGCACAAAGGCTGGGCGTCGGGCTGGACGAGTTGCGCACCGAAAACGGCGCGGTGATTGCACCCGACGGCACCGCGATCCCCTATAGCGATCTGGCCGCCGAGGCCGCAGAGGTCGAACCGCCCAAGGTCGAGCTGCGCGAGCGGTCGGATTGGAAGCTGCTGGGCACCTCATTGCCGCGCAAGGACGTCCCCGGCAAATCCACCGGCACCGCACAGTTCGGCATCGACACCCGTCTGCCCGGAATGCGCTATGCCGCCGTGCGCATGGCCCCCACGCGGGGCGGCATGACATCCTTTGACGCGTTTGAGGCCAGCCGCATGCCGGGCGTCGAAAAGGTGGTCGATCTGGGCGACGGGCTGGCGGTCATTGCCACCAACACATGGCTGGCGCAGCAGGCTGTCGATGCCATCCCGGTGGAATGGGGCCCCTCACCCTACCCCGAAACCACCGAGGACATGACCCGCGCTATCGACGCGGCATTTGACGCAGAGCCGAATTCGACCCTGCGCGACGACGGCGATGTTGACAAACTGCCCTCTGGCGCGCAGCGCATCAAGGCCGAGTACCGCGTGCCGTTCCTGGCCCACGCCACGATGGAGCCGATGAACGCCACCGCCTGGTTTGATGGCACGCACCTGCGGATCTGGTGCGGCAACCAGGGGCCGACCTTTCTGCGCGACGCCTGCGCCGCCGAGGCCGGGATCGCCCCCGAAGAGGTCGAGGTCAATGTCACGCTGATGGGCGGCGGTTTTGGCCGGCGCGGTGAGTTCGACTATGCGGTGATCGCCACCCGCGTGGCGAAGGCCATGCCCGGCACGCCGGTCAACGTCACCTGGTCGCGCGAAGAGGACATGACGCATGACTTCTACCGCCCTGCCGCTGCCGCACGCATCACCGGCGCGGTGGCGGATGGCAAGGCGCTGACCTTTGATGCGCGGGTGTCATCACCGTCGATTGCCGAACAGGCGTTGGACCGCTGGGTCGGCTTTGCCCCCGGTGGCCCCGACAAGGGCATTGTCGACGGGATCTACAACCAGCCCTACGGCATTCCCAACTACCGGGTGACCGGCCACAAGGCCGAGATCACCCCGCCGCTGGGGTTCTGGCGCTCTGTCGGGGCCAGCTTTAACGGGTTTTTCCACGAAAGTTTCATGGACGAACTGGCCCATGCGGCAGAGGCCGATCCGCTGCAATTCCGTCTGGACCTGACGCGCGACGAATGGCTGCCCGCCTACTATGTGCTGGAGGCGGTGCGCGACATGAGCGGCTGGACCGGCCAGACAGAGAATGGCGTCGGGCGCGGCATCGCCATGGTCTACAGCTTTGGCACGCCCTGCGCGATGGTGATCGAGGTGCGCGACGTGGACGGCATGATCCGGCTGACCAACGCATGGATCGCCGCCGATCCGGGCGTGGCGCTGGACCCGTCGATCATCGAGGCACAGCTGACCGGGGCCATGGTCTACGGGCTGTCGGCAGCGATGGGCGAAGAGATCACCTTTGCCGGTGGCGTGGCGGAACAGAAGAACTTTCCCGACTACGATCCGCTGCGGATGCCGCAGATGCCTGCGGTCGAGGTCAGGATTCTGGAAAATCAGGACCGCCTGAACGGGGTCGGCGAGGTTGGCACCCCGCCCGCCGCCCCGGCGCTGGCCAACGCACTGTTTGACCTGACCGGCAAACGGGTGCGCGAGCTGCCGCTGAACAAGGCGTTCGAGTTCTACGTCTGACACCGGCGCGCCCGGTTTGACCGGGCGTCATCCCCGGGGGCCGCGCGTTTGAAACGCAGGACCGTTTGAAAATCGTGAACGCGCCGGGAAAAGCGTCTTTGTCCTTGCGCGGATAACGGCCTTGGCCGACCATCAGGCCATCCCTCCCGGGGATGTTCCCGGGCACGTTCTACACCGTCAACGATTTTGGCCCTCGCCTTTGCAGCGGGGGCCTTTTTTCTGCCCGGAGATTTACGGGACCAAAGGCTCAGCTGGCGGCGCGCAGATCCTTGGGGCCGTTTTCGGCCCATGCGTGGACAGCCCGCCCAAAGGCGGCGAACAGGGGGCGCGACACAGGATCGTTGGCGGCGTTCCACTCCGGGTGCCACTGGACGGACAGGGTAAACCCCGGCGCATCGCGGACATGGATCGCCTCTGGAGTGCCGTCAGGCGCATGTCCTTCGACCACGATGCGCGCGCCGGGGGTCTTGATCCCCTGCCCGTGCAGCGTGTTGGTCAGCACCTCGGTCGCGCCGAACAGCCGGTGAAAGACGCCGCCCTCTGTCAGGGACACCTTGTGGCGCAGGGCGAATTTCTCTTCCAGCGTGCCGTCGGGGGGCATGCGGTGGTTCATCCGGCCCGGCAGATCGCGGATTTCCGGGTAAAGCGTGCCGCCCATGGCGACATTGACCTCCTGGAAACCGCGACAGATGCCCAGAAACGGTTGGCCGCGCTGGACGCAGGCCCGCACCAGCGGCAGGGTGATGGCATCGCGGTTGCGGTCAGGCTGGCCATGGGCCTCTGTCCATTCCTCGCCGTATTCCTCGGGGTGGACGTTGGGACGGCCGCCTGTCAGCACAAAACCGTCGCAGGCCTCCAGCAATTCCTCGACCGTGACCAGACGCGGATCGGAGGGGATCACCATGGGCAGACAGCCCGCCACCTCTGACACCGCCTGGGAATTCATCGTGCCGCCTGCGTGGGTCGGGTACTGATCGTTGATCATGTACTGGTTGCCGATGATGCCGACGATGGGGCGCGCCATGAATCCTGCTCCTTGTGAACAGCCGATGTTTAGACCACATCGTCCGCCACGAAAAGTGTTGGCCCGCACAGAGCGCCCTGCACCCGCACACAAGGCGCGTGCGCTGCCCGTTGTAGAGGCATTCGCCAAAAACAGGCACCGCGGCTTCTTCTGTCCAAAAATATCCCGGGGGAGTCGACCAAAGGGAGACGGGGGCAGCGCCCCCGTCCGCCCTCGCCCCCCCACGGTGGCCCGGAGGCGGCGCGCTCAGCCCGCCGCCTTTAGCTCCAACCGGCGACGGTGCAGCACAGGTTCGGTATAGCCAGAGGGTTGCACCCGGCCCTCCAGCACCAGTTCGCAGGCCGCCTGAAAGGCCACCCCGTCAAAGCCCGGCGCCATGGGCCGGTAGGTTGGATCACCCGCATTCTGGCGGTCGACCACCTCTGCCATGCGCTTCATGATCTCCATGACCTCATCGCGGGTGACAACCCCGTGGTGCAGCCAGTTGGCGATATGCTGGCTGGAGATCCGGCAGGTGGCGCGGTCCTCCATCAGGCCCACATCGTTGATGTCCGGCACCTTGGAACAGCCCACGCCCGCATCGATCCAGCGGACAACGTAGCCAAGGATGCCCTGGGCGTTGTTTTCGACCTCACGAGTGACCTGTTCGGGCCGCCATTTGCGGAAGGTGGCCAGCGGGATTTCCAGCACTGCGTCCACATGGGCGCGGCGGCCCCCGGCGCGCAGCGCCTTTTGCACCGCAAACACATCGACCTTGTGATAGTGCAGCGCGTGCAGCGTGGCGGCGGTGGGCGACGGCACCCAGGCGCAGTTGGCCCCCGCCTTGGGGTGTTCGATCTTGGCCTCCAGCATGGCGGCCATCTTGTCGGGCATGGCCCACATGCCCTTGCCGATCTGCGCGCGCCCCGACAGGCCGCATTCCAGACCGATATCCACATTGCGCGCCTCATAGGCCCCGATCCAGCCTTTGCGCTTGATGAAATCCTTGCGGGAAAACGGCCCCGCCTCCATCGAGGTGTGGATCTCATCGCCGGTGCGATCCAGAAAGCCGGTGTTGATAAAGGCGACCCGGTGCTTTGCCGCGCGGATACATTCCTTGAGGTTGACGCTGGTGCGGCGTTCCTCGTCCATGATGCCCAGTTTCACGGTGTAGCGCGGCAGGTTCAGCGCCTGCTCGACAAAGGTGAACACCTCATCGGCAAAGACGACCTCATCGGGGCCGTGCATCTTGGGTTTGACGACGTAGACAGAGCCATGGTGGCTGTTGCGCAGGCCGCCTTCGGTGCGGCCCAGGTCATGTTTGGCGATCAGCACGGTGATCATCGCGTCCATCAGACCCTCAAAGATCTCCGAGCCATCGCGCAGCAGGATCGCCGGGTTGGTCATCAGGTGGCCGACATTGCGCACCAGCATCAGGGCGCGGCCCTTGATCGTGAACGGTGCGCCATCAGAGCCGAGGAATTCGTGGTCCGGGGTCAGACGCCGGGTCAGGGTTTCGCCACCCTTCTCGAAACTCTCGGTCAAGTCGCCCTTCATCAGGCCCAGCCAGTTGGCATAGGCCAGCGTCTTGTCCTCACCATCGACGCAGGCGACCGAATCCTCACAGTCCATGATGGCTGAGACGGCTGATTCCAGCCGCACATCTGCCAGCCCCGCCTGATCGCGCGCGCCAATCTGATGAGTCCGGTCAAAGACCAGCTCTACATGCAACCCGTTGTTGCACAGCAACACCGCCTCGGGTGCCTTGGGGTGACCGCGATAGCCGCGAAACTTGGACGGATCGGCCAGCGGAGAATCGTCCACCAGCAGCGCCCCGCCTTTGACGTGATAGCGCCGGGCATCCGCATGGCTGACACCCTCGACCGGAAACGCCTCATCCAGAAACACCCGCGCGCGGGCGATGACACGCGCCCCGCGCCCCTTGTCATAGCCGCCTTTGGGCGGGTTTGAGCCGATGGCATCGGTGCCGTACAGCCCGTCATACAGGCTGCCCCAGCGGGCATTTGCGGCGTTCAGCGCGTAGCGGGCATTGGTGATCGGCACCACCAGTTGCGGGCCGGGAACAGTGGCAATCTCGGGGTCGGTGCTTGCCGTCTCGATCTCGAAATCCCCGCCTTCGGGGCGCAGGTAGCCGATTTCCGACAGGAATGCCTTGTAGGCCTCATGGTCGTGCGGCTGGTTGGCGCGGGCCTTGTGCCAGTCGTCGATCTGGCCCTGCATTGTCTCGCGGGTGTCCAGCAGCGCGCGGTTGCGGGGGCCAAAGTCATGCGCCAGTGCCGACAGCCTGTCCCAGAAGGCATCCGCCGCAATGCCCGTCCCCGGCAAGGCCTGCTCTTCGATGAACGCAGCCAGACGTGTGTCAACGTCCAGACCTGCGCGCGCTACACGGTCGACCATGGTATACCTCTTCTGATGTCTTGACGCGGACCGTAGCATTCTGTTTCCGATAGGCAACAAGTGGCATCGCATTTATTGCCGTCCCGAAGGAGAAGCTGTTTCAGGCTAAGTTTGAAACACCACTTTCTCGGGCAAAGCGCAAAAGGGGGGCACGCATGGCAGAACATGAGGTCGATCTGGACAGCTGGCCCCGGACCGAACAGTTCCGATGGTTCAAGGGATTCGCCCGGCCGCACTACGCGGTGACCGTCCGGCTGGACGCCACCCGGCTGATGACGGAGCGCAAGCCAAAGGGCACCTCGGTCTTTCGCGCCTGTCTGCATGCCATCGGGCACGGGCTGCACGCGGTGCCGGAACTGAACATGCGGTTTCGCGGTGACGTGGTCGTGCGCCATGACAGGGTGCTGCTGTCATCGCCGGTGCCACGCCCCGAGGGCGGGTTCAACTTCTCCTATGTGCCGTTCCACGAGAATTTCGCACAGTTCGACACAGGCGCCGTCGCGGCCATTGCAGAAGCGCGGCAGCGAACAACGCTGGAGGCGAACACCGGGCGCGGCGACGCGGTGGCCTATATGTCCTGCCTGCCGTGGATGGATTTCACATCGCTGGACAACGCCATGCCCCATGCCGATGACTGCATCCCGCGCGTGGCCTGGGGCAAGATCGTCCCCGAGGGCGCGTGCTGGCGCATGGCGATGAGCCTGCAGGTGCATCACGCGCTGGTGGACGGCGAGCATCTGGGCGCGTATTTCGCCGCTGCACAAGAGGCGCTGGATGGGGACTGAGGCAATGGGGCGATCCCGCCCCATGCCAGTCCATCTGTGGCGTCCACCTCAGGCGGCCGCCTCATCCTCACCGGCCTGCTGGCGGGCCCAAAGCGCCGAATAACGCCCCTGACGGGCCAACAGATCGTCATGGGTGCCCTGTTCGACCACCTGCCCGTCCTGCAACACCACGATCCGGTCGGCGTCGGCGATGGTGGACAGGCGGTGCGCGATGGTGATCACGGTCCGCCCCTCGCCCGCGCGGCGCAGCGCCTCCTGGATCGAGGCCTCTGTTTCGGTGTCCAGCGCGCTGGTCGCCTCATCCAGCAGCAGGATCGGCGGATCTTTCAGCAAGGTACGCGCAATGCCGACGCGTTGCTTTTCGCCGCCCGACAGTTTCAGGCCGCGTTCGCCCACCTGTGTGTCATAGCCCTCTGGCAGGCTGGCGATAAACTCATGGATCTGGGCGGCCCGTGCGGCGGCAATGATGTCGTCCTCGGACGCGCCGTCACGGCCATAGGCGATGTTATAGCGGATCGTGTCGTTGAACAGCACCGTGTCCTGCGGCACCACACCGATGGCGGCATGCAGGCTGTCCTGTGTCACGTCGCGCAAGTCCTGTCCGTCGATCTGCACGCTACCGCCGTCCACGTCGTAGAACCGGAACAACAGACGCCCGATGGTGGATTTGCCCGACCCCGAGGGGCCTACAAGCGCGACGTTCTCACCCGCGCCCACGGTTACATCGATGCCCTTGAGGATCGGGCGGGTCGGCTCATAGCCGAATTTCACATCCGTGAACGTCACGACGCCGCCCGACACCGCCAGATCCGGCGCTCCGGGTTTGTCCGACACCTCGCGCGGCTGTTCCAGCAGTTCGAACATCTCGCCCATGTCGACCAGCGCCTGCCGGATTTCACGGTAGACAGTGCCGAGAAAGTTCAGCGGCATGGTGATCTGGATCATGTAGGCGTTGACCATGACGAAATCGCCCACCGTCAGCGCGCCGTTCTGCACCCCCACTGCCGCCATGGCCATCACCGCCACCAATCCGGAGGTGATGATCAGCGACTGGCCGGTGTTCAGCGCCGCCAGTGAGGTCGCCGTCTTGATCGCCGCCGCCTCGTAGCCCTGCATGGCGACGTCATAGCGCGCCGCCTCGCGCCCCTCGGCACCGAAATACTTGACCGTCTCAAAGTTCAGCAGGCTGTCGATCGCCTTTTGGTTGGCGTCGGTGTCCTGCTTGTTCATCTCACGGCGCAGCTTGACCCGCCATTCCGTCACCTTGAAGGTAAAGATGATATAGAGGCTGATCACACCAACGACGACAGCCAGATACCAGACATCGAACAGGAAAAAGAGCACCGCCGCGACCAGCAGCAGTTCCAGCATCAACGGCCCGATGCTGAACAGCAGGAAACGCAGCAGGAATTCAACGCCCTTGACGCCGCGTTCGATGATGCGGCTCAGCCCGCCGGTCTTGCGGGTGATGTGATAACGCATGGACAGGCGGTGGATATGGGTAAAGGTCTCCAGCGCCAGACGGCGCAGAGCGCGCTGTCCGACCTTGGCAAAGACCGCATCGCGGAGTTGCTGGAACCCCACGGTCATCAACCGCGCCACGCCGTAGGCCACTGTCAGGCCCACTGCGCCCAGCATCAGGTCGGACACATCGCCCGACAGCGTGTCGACCGCTGCCTTGTACAAGATGGGGGTGAACACGGCGATCAGCTTGGCCAGCACCAACAAGGCCAGCGCGATGACCACGCGGCGCTTGGCCCATGTTTGCCCCTCTGGCCAGAGATAGGGGCCGACACGGCGGATGGTGCGCCAGCCAGAGCGGCGCTCTTCGCGGGCAATGTCACTGGCGGAGGTCAAGTCTGGGGGCATGGGGGACCTTTGGCTGATCCCCCTCACCTAGCCCTTTGATTGCCGGGTTTCCAGAGCCGCCCCGAGATTGGCGCAGCCAGCGTGCAGATCAGTTCCCCGCGCCGTCCGGCAGATTGAAGATCTGGCCGGGGTAGATCAGGTCGGGGTTGCGGATCCGTTCGCGGTTGGCCTCGAAGATGCGGACATATTGCATTCCGTCGCCGTAGCGATTGCTTGAAATCCCCCACAGCGTATTGCCCGGCTGGATTGTCACGGTGCGCACAAGACCGGTTCCCCCGGCAAGGGCGCGTTCAAGAACGGCGGCGCTTTCGCGCAGGAACGGGCTTTCGACGCGCGCGGTGACCTGACCGCGCTCATTGATCTGGTCGATGCGCAGCACATAGGTGCCCTGATCGACCTCGGGCAGCTCCACCCGCCAGCCGCCGTCTTCGCGGATCCGCGAGGTCGTGACAGGCGTGTTGTCCAGGTAGATGCGCACAAAGGCCGCTGTCTTGCCACGTCCCGACAGCAGCACATCACCCTGATCGTCGTAACTGATCGAATCCAGCGCCACATCCCCCGGCGCGATCGGCGCGGTCGACAGCGCCTCTACCCCGCGCGGCGTGGACAGCAGCACCGCAGGCCCTCGCGGCGACGCCGGCGGGTCGGTTGCATCCGGCAAGGCGCGGGCGGTGATGACCGGGTCCGCGGCGGGCATCGCCGGATCGGCCCCGGCCAGAGGGCCGACAGGCTCGGGGATAGCAGTGGTGACAGTCCCGACCTGCGGCGCATTGGGATCCTTGTCATCGACAGGAACAGGCGTTCCCGGCGCGGCCCCCGGACGCAAAGGCGCAACCCCCGCCTGTGGCGCGGGCTGCACGCCGGGAACAGGGCCGCGCGCCGGTGCGCCGTTCCATTTTGGCGCGCCAAGCGGATCGGGTCCGACCCCGACCTCGGGTTGCGGGAACACGCCGGCGATCTGGTCGGCGTCCGTTGCGGGCTGGCCTTTGGCCGCCTCCGGATCAACTACGGGAGCCGAGGCAACCACCGCGCCATCGTCACCGACAGGTGGCGTGCTGGGGGGGGGCGCTGCGGGCGACGTGGCGACAGGGGGAGTGATGGCAGGAGGTGTAGTGGCAGGAGGTATGGTTGCACGGGCCGGGTCGGCATCGGACGCGTCCGGGTCAGCTCGGGTTTCCAGAATCGGGCCGGTGTCCACAGCGGCCTTGGGCTGGCGTTCGGGGAGGATGTCAGCGGCGGCGACCTGTTGCGGCGCGACGATCACCTCTCCCTCGGACAGGACCGTCTTTTCGTCGGCGGTCTGGCGCAGGCTGATGACGGCGGCCCGGTCCGGCGGCAGGTTGAGGAAGGTGGTGAACTTGCCGTCGCGCCCGATCTCCAGCGTTTCGACCGGCTCGCCGTCGACAATCACTTCCAGCTTGGCCCCCGGCTCTCCTCCGCCCGCGATCAGCGAAAAGCCATCGGTTTCGGCACGCACAACGTCAAAGCTGGGGCGTTTGATCGCCACATCCCCGTCCAGCAGCAGTTCGGGGACAACGGCGGTTGCGCCCGGGTCAAAAAGCGGCAGCAAGGCACCGGCGGCCGGGTCCGGGTCCGTCGCATCGGGTGCGGCCCCGGCGTCACGGGGCGCGGGCGCGGCGGCGGTCTCGACCGGGGCGGGCGCTGCGGTTGTCGCATCCGGGGCCGTTGCGGTAAGTGTCTCGTCGGGCAGCGGCACCGCGACAGGCCCTGTGGGCGTCGGCGCTGCGGATTCAATCGGGGCGGGCGCGGCCCCCGTCTCATCCGGGGCCGGGGCGACAGTGGTGTCAGTGGGCGCAGATGGACGCGGAGGTTGCGCCGGATCGGACGACACCGGGTCAGCGACCGCAGCAGTTTCCAGCGGCGGCGTTGCCGGGTCGGGCGTTTCCGCCGTGGCGACCGGCGGCGTGGCCGGATCGGGTGCATCTGCCGTCGCAACCGGCGGGCTGGTTGGATCGGGCGCATCCGTCGTCGCAACCGGCGGCGTGGCCGGGTCGGGCTTATCCGCCGTCACAACCGGCGGGCTGGCTGGGTCGGGCGTATCCGCCGTCACAACCGGCGGGCTGGCTGGGTCGGGCGCATCCGCCGTCGCAACCGGCGGCGTTGCCGGGTCGGGCGTTTCCGCCGTGGCGACCTGCGGCGTGGCCGGATCGGGTGCATCTGCCGTTGCGACAGGCGGGCTGGCCGGGTCTGGTGCGTCTGCCGTCGCAACCGGCGGTGTGGCCGGGTCGGGCGCATCCGTCGTCGCAACCGGCGGGCTGGCTGGATCGGGCGCATCCGTCGTCACAACCGGCGGCGTGGCCGGGTCTGCCGTGGCCAGCGGTGCATCCGCATTTGGCGCAACTGGCGGCACCGGCGCCTCGGGTGCGGTGACAACCGCTGCGGGCGGCGGTGTGTCCACAGCCGGCGTCCCCGGCATCTGGATCATGCCGGTCATCACCATCACGGTCACGGTCCCGACGGTCCCGGCGCCAGCGATGGCCGAATAGAGTGCGATCTTGCTCATGGCAGCCTTCCGAACGTCTGTCCCCATGGCCGCAGCCCCCCGACGGGACCACAGGGTGGTTGAGCGTGTATATCCCACAGGCTACGAAGGGTCAAAAGTCGTTTTCTTTCGGCAACCTTGGGGTTTTGCATGTCTACATCTTCCATCTGTGTCTATTGCGGGTCGCGCAAGGGCGGAAATCCCCGCTTTACGACCGAGGCCGAGGCCCTTGGGCAGGCCCTGGCCGGAGAAGGCTGGCGGCTGGTCTATGGTGCCGGAGATGTCGGCCTGATGGGCACCGTCGCGCGGGCGGCTCAGGCGGCGGGTGGTGAGACCTTTGGCGTGATCCCGACCCACCTGTTGCAGTTGGAGGTCGGCAAGACCGATCTCACCCGGTTCGTGATCACCGAGACCATGCATGAGCGCAAGAAAGTCATGCTGATGAACGCCGACGCCGTGGTGGTCATGCCCGGCGGCGCCGGGTCGCTGGACGAGTTTTTCGAGGTGCTGACATGGCGACAGTTGGGCCTGCACAAGAAACCCATCGTGTTGCTGGACGTGGCCGGATACTGGGAACCGCTGAGGGCGCTGATGCGCCATGTGGTCGACAACGGCTTTGCCGATGGCTCACTGCTGGATTTTGTTCAGACCGGCGGTTCGGCGGATGAGGTCATGACGCTTTTGCGGCGTGCCCTGTCCTGAGCGAGACCGGCACCGGAGTATAGCGCCAGCGCGACCCAGATCAAACCGAAGGCCGCGATGTGAAACGGCGTCAACGGCTCTGAAAACAGCACCACGGCGCAGAAGAACTGCAAGGTCGGGTTGAGGTATTGCAGCAGACCCAAGGTCGCCATGTTCACCTTTTTGGCGGCGGCGGAAAACAGGATCAGCGGAAAGGCCGTCAGCAGGCCGGAAAACACCAGCAAACCGGATGTCCGGAGATCCGCGCCGAACACGCCGCTGCCCTGTCCCTGCAACCACAACAACCAGAGCAACGCCACCGGGCAGAGCAGCAACACCTCTGCGGTGACAGAGACCACCGCGCCCACCGCCATACGCTTTTTCACCAGCCCGTAGGCCCCAAAGGTCACCGCCAGCGTCAGCGCGATCCACGGCGCGCTGCCCAGCCCGACGGTCAGCGTCGTCACCGCCAGCGCGGCCAGACCGACCGCCACCCATTGCAGCGTGGCCAGCCGTTCACGCAGCACGACAACCCCCAGCAGGACTGCCACCAACGGAAAGATGTAGTAGCCCAAAGAGGTTTCGCGCACCTGGCCGATCTGCACCGAATAGATGAACAGAAACCAGTTGGTCGTGATCATCAGCGCGGCAAAGCCGGTGATCAGCACCGCCCTGCCCGTCCCCAGCGCCTCGCGCAACTTGCCCAATCGCCCCTGCACTGCCAGCAACCCGGCAAAGACCACCAGCGACCAGAAGGTGCGATGCGCCAGCAATTCCAGCGGCGGCACGTTGACCAGAAGTTTGTAGTAGATCGGCGAGAGCCCCCAGATCGTGCAGGCGCCGATCATGAGGAGAATGCCTTGGGTCTGGGGGCGCATGAGGGTCTCCGGTCACTGCCCCTGCCCTACAAAGCGGCGCGCCCGGCTGCAAGCGGGTTGGGCGGACGGCAAGCAGGGGACCCTGTCGCCGCCCGACCTCATACCACCGGCCAATCAGAATTAGTCCGCTGGCAGGGCACGGCCTGCACAGAGTTATCGGGACACGAGGGAAACCCGGTATCGCGGCCAGTCGTTCCTTAGCCGCCTGCCCCGCCACGCAGCCATCGGCGCACCCGCCAGGCCGCGAACAGCGCCGGGATCAGGGTGATCAGCCCCAGCCCGAAAATCGTCAGCGGCAGCGCCCAGAGATGCTCGAAAACGGGCAGTTTCACATTGCCCTTGGCATCGGGGCGGAACAGGATCTGGTGGCGCGATCCGATCTCGAAGCCCCAGTTGGACGAGGACTGGCCCAGGCTGGCCTCGGTCATGTCCCCGCCGCCAAAGTCATAGCGAAAGACCGGACCGTAGGCGGTATGGCTGCCTTCCCAGGGGTTCCAGTTTTCCCATTCGTAGACGCGGACCACCTCGCCGGTCGTGGTTTCGGCGCGAGAGACGAAGTTGAGGCTATCGTAGGCCAGCAATGCCGCTGCCGCCCCAAACAGCCCCGGCGTAACGAAGATGAGAAGCCAGACACGCCAGGATACCTGACGCCGTCCATCCGGCCCGGTGCGCCACAGGAAAGCCTGCCTCTGGTTCATTTGACCGATCAGGTTGCGCAGCATTGCGCGCCCCTCGCCTGACCGAATGCCGAAAGGACCGGATCGCCACGCAGGCGATCCCCGAAAGGCCTGATTGTATTCATGTTTTGAAAAACCTTCCCGAAATGCTGTCGATGGTCCGGATGGACCCGGGGGCCCATGACAGCACCACCATAAGGTTTTTGTTCGTTTTTGTGAAACGCCGCAATCGGGGCTTGCTTTGCAGCGAGAGGGGCATTGTGGCGTGGGCCGTCGCCGGAACGACAACGCCCCCGCAGCATTCTGCGGGGGCGTTCTTTGTCTTCTGGTCCGGAGTCCCGGCCCCTCAATGCCGGAATTACAGGCGCGAGGCGACGTTGTCCCAGTTCACCAGATTGTCGAGGAAGTTGGCCAGATAGGCCGGACGCTTGTTGCGGAAGTCGATGTAGTAGGAATGCTCCCACACGTCGCAGCCCAGCAGCGCCGTCTGACCAAAGCACAGCGGGTTCACACCGTTTTCGGTCTTGGTCACTTTCAGGCCGCCGTCGGCGTCCTTGACCAGCCAGGCCCAACCGGACCCGAACTGGCCCGCGCCTGCGGCAGAGAACTGCGACTTGAACTCATCAACGGTGCCAAAGCTCTCCTTGATGGCCGCTTCCAGTTCGCTGGGCATGGCATTCGGGCCGGGGCCCATCATTTCCCAGAACTGCGTGTGGTTCCAGTGCTGCGAGGCGTTGTTGAACACGCCAGACTGCGCCACTGCGCCCGCCTGATATGTGCCCTTGACGATCTCCTCGACAGATTTGCCCTCCCACTCGGTCCCGGCAATCAGCTTGTTGCCGTTGTCGACATAGGCCTTGTGGTGGATGTCGTGGTGATATTCCATCGTTTCCTGGCTCATGCCCTGGCTGGCCAGAGCGTCATGTGCGTACGGAAGATCGGGAAGTTCAAAAGCCATGGTTCACCCCTTCGTGATGTAGCAGAATACTGCTCAATAGGTGTCCCTCCAACAGCGGAACGTCAACCCTGCCACGCCATGGAAAGATGAGTTCAGCCGGAAAGTTTTGTCACCGTACAGGTCCCGGCGCGATTGAACAGGTCTTCATAGCCTTGCGGACGCGCGGAAACATTCACCTTGCCGGTGGCCTTGAGATAGGTGGCGCGGTAATCCATCCGCACGGTCTGGTTCGACGCAGAGCGCAGTTCAAGCTCCCAGGCCACGGTGACGCGGGCGGCATTGTCACGCACCAGCGTGCCTTCGACCGGGACGCCGTTGTTGAATCCAAGGATCGATGCGTCAGACACAACCACGCGGTCGGTGGCCCGATCCAGCGCAATAAAAATCAGCGGCTGAATCCACTGCCGCCCGGAGGTTCCCCTGATCGCACATTGATAAGCCGTCATTTCAGCTGACGCCGCCCCGCAAAGCGCAGTCCACAGCAGGCCTGAAAGGATGGTTCGGCGCATCGCGGGCCCCTTGTTCCGGTGTCCGCACCCACCATCCGCAGCCGCGCGGCGCAACGCAACCTCGCTCGCCTCTATTTGACGTGAAAGCCCACCTGACTGTCAGGGTCCGCAACCGTCGAAAGCAGGGAAAACATGTAGCCCGCCACCGACCGGAAACAGAAGACCCGCGCTGTGGTGTCATCCAGCAGCCAGACCCCGGCGGCGACCTGTGCAAATCGCGTGCGGCGCAATTCCCCCGCTGGCAGCGCCTCGGGGGCGAAATCCACCGGCGCCAGCTTGGCCAGCACATCGCGGAGCTGCGTGCCGCGCAGCTGGAACAGTGCGCGCATGTCAGAGACGTTCACGATCAGCACATGCTGCCCGTCCAGCGCCGCGGTCAGACGATCCACCGCCGCAGGTGCCTGCCGGTATGGCACCAGCAGCAGCAGTTCATCCGGCGACATCCACAGCAGGCCAGTGTCCCCGGCGGTGTTGGCACCGCGAAGGCCGGGCATCTCCAGCCCGGCCAGGTCTGTCACGGCGGCGATCACCTCGGGCGCGGACAGATCCCCGCGCAGTGTGATCATCCCTTGCGGTCCGATTTCGCGCACCTCGACCAGACCGTCAAAGCTGGCACTACCCAGCGGCAGGACAGGATCAGACATTCTGTTTCTCCCCTTCGGGATCAAAGAAGACGGGATTGACGATGCGGGCCTTGTGTTCCGTCTCGCCATCGTCGCCGATAAAGGTGATGACCTCGTCCATGCGGTCCGGTCCATGGCGGACCAGACCCATGGCGATCCCCTTGCCCAGCGTCGGCGAATGATAGGTCGAGGTCACGCGCCCCTGCGTGTTGCGCTGGCCGTTGGCGTTGTTGCCCGGCGCCACGGCATAGGCACCGTCCGGCAAGACAGACCCGTCCAGCGTTTCCAACCCCACAAGCTGCCAGCGCTCGGGGTCAGTCATATGACTGCGGGCCTGCGCGCGTTTGCCCAGATAGTCGTCTTTCTTCTTCGATATCGCCCAGTGCAGGCCCAGATCCTGCGGGATGATGGTGCCGTCGGTTTCATCGCCGATCATGATGAACCCTTTTTCGGCCCGCATGATGTGCAGCGCCTCGGTGCCGTAGGGCGTGGCGTCCCACTCGGCCCCAGCCTCCAGCACCTTGTCCCAGAACGCCCGCCCCAGATGGGCGGGTACGGCGATCTCATAGCTCAACTCACCGGAGAAGGAGATGCGGTAGACCCGGACAGGGAACCCGGCAAGCGTGCCATCGACCCAGCCCATGAAGGGCAGCGTTTCTTTGCCCACATCCATGCCGCCCAACTTTTCCAACAGCTTGCGGGCGTTGGGGCCGACCACGGCGACCTGCGCGTATTGTTCGGTGACGTTGGCGGTATAGACCTGCCAGTCCCACCATTCGGTTTGCAGCCATTCCTCCATATGGGCGTGGATTCGATCCGCGCCGCCCGTGGTGGTGTGGCACAGGAACGTGTCCTCATCGATCCGCGCCACCACGCCGTCGTCGCTGAGAAAACCGTTCTCCGAACACATCAGCCCATAGCGGCATTTGCCCGGTTTCAGCGTGCTCATCATGTTGGTGTACAGCATGTCGAGGAAACGGCCCGCGTCCGGTCCCTTTACGATGATCTTGCCCAGAGTCGAGGCATCCAGCAGCCCTAGGCTGTTGCGGGTGGCCAGCACCTCGCGGTGGACCGCCTGTTCCACGTCTTCACCGTCGCGGAGAAAGCAATAGGGCCGACGCCAATGGCCGACCGGCTCCCAATGGGCGCCGTTGGCCTCGTGCCAATCGTGTAGCGGTGTCTTGCGCAGCGGCTGAAAGATCTCACCCCGCGCCTCACCGGCAATCGCGCCCATGCTGATGGGGGTATAGGGCGGGCGAAAGGTGGTGGTGCCGACATTCGGGATGTCCTCACCCAATGAGGCAGCAAGCGTCGCCAGCCCGTTGATGTTGCTCAGTTTCCCCTGATCCGTCGCCATGCCAAGCGTGGTATAACGCTTGGTGTGTTCGACGCTCTCATAGCCTTCGCGGGCGGCCAGCTGCACGTCCGACACCTTGACGTCGTTCTGAAAGTCCAGCCAAGCCTTCATGCGCAGGTCATCCCAGGCATTGGCAGGCATTAGCCAAACCGGCATCAGCGGCGTTTCAACGCTGTCTGGAGCGGTCGGGAGTGTGGTTTGCGGGCGGTCGCAGCCAAGGGAGACAGCCACGCCTTTACCTTTAAGATCAGCATCTTGCAGCACATATCTCAAGTGCATATGCCCATCCGCCGCGCCGGCACAGACCACAAAGGCCTGCCCGTCCGCGCCGGTGGGTGCCTTGCTAGAGTCGGGACGGAAAAACGACTGTTCGTCGTCCCAGGTCAGCTTGCCGCCGCAATGCGACCACAGGTGGACCACCGGCGACCATCCCCCTGACATCGCGACTGCGTCGCATGCGATCTCTTCCACCATCGCGCCGCCGCCCGCCATCGCGCACAGCGCCACGCCGGTGACCCGCTTGCCGCCCTTGACCTTGGCAATTGCGCGCCCGGTCTCAACCCGGATTCCCAGCGCCTTGGCCTCTTGCATCAGCGCGCCGCCACCAAATTCCCGTGCGTCGATCACCACAGGGACGTCCTGACCGGCCTTTTTCAAGGCAATGGCCGTGCGATAGGCGTCGTCGTTGTTGGTGACGACAACCGTCTTGCGACCCACCGCAATGCCGAAATTGATCAGATAGTCCCGCGCTGCCGAGGCCAGCATCACACCCGGCACATCATTCCCGGCAAAGCTGATCGGGCGTTCAATCGCCCCTGTGGCGGCGATCACCTGACGGGCGCGAATACGCCACAGCCGATGGCGCGGACCGCGCGTATTGGCCAGATGGTCGGTCAGCCGCTCATAGCCCAGCACATAGCCGTGATCATAGACGCCTGCCCCCATGTTGCGGGTGCGCAGCGTGACATTTGGCATAGCTTCAAGGGCTTGCACAGTTTTCTTGATCCAGTCGTCAGGTGACAGGCCATCAATCTCGCCGCCATCTACCGGGGCGCGCCCCCCCCAGAAAGCGGTCTGTTCCAGCACCAGAACCTTGGCCCCGGACTCGCCCGCCGCCCTGGCCGCCTGAAGCCCGGCAACGCCGCCGCCCACCACCAGCACATCGACAAATGCGTAGAAATGCTCATAGATGTCGGGATCGCGCGTTTCGGGGTCCGGTGCCTTGCCCAGACCCGCCGACTGCCGGATGAACGGCTCATAAACGTGCTTCCAGAAGGCGCGCGGCTGCATGAAGGTCTTGTAGTAGAAGCCCGCCGTCAGATAGCGCGCAAAAAATCCGTTCAGCGCGCCGATGTCATACTCCAGCGACGGCCAGTGGTTTTGCGAAGTGGCTATGAGGTTCGGGAACAGTTCCGTCGTGGTTGCCCGCTGGTTCGGCTCATGGTGTGCGCCCTGCCCGAGGTTCACCAGCGCGTTGGGCTCCTCTGCCCCGCTGGCGACGATGCCGCGCGGGCGATGGTATTTGAAGCTGCGGCCAACAAGCATCTGATCATTCGCCAGCAGCGCCGAGGCCAGCGTATCGCCATCTGCCCCGGTCATGGATTTGCCGTTGAAGGTGAACTTGACGGTTGAATTGCGGTCGATCAGACGGCCGCCGGTGGCGAGACGGATGCTCATGGCTCAGGCCCTTACGTTTGTCTGACGGTCGGAAAGAGGGGTATTTGTACAGAGAAGAAACATCAGGACAGATCCCTCCATGACCAGCCGGGACGTTTTTCAGTGATCTTGTCCAGCAGGTCTTTGGGCGGTTGAAAGGTCTGTGCGGGATAGGTGCCGAAGACCTCCATCGTCATGGTGCAACGCGCCGCGTGGAACCATTTTCCGCAGCCGTTCACATGCCGCCAGCGTTCGAAATGCACACCTTTGGGGTTTTCGCGGGTAAAGAGGTAGCCCTCGAAATCGTCGTCCGACGCACCAGGACCGAACCGCTTGATATGCGCCTCGCCACCGGCGTGCAGTTCGGTTTCGTCGGCATGGGCGCCGCAGCAGGGGCATTCAAAGGTCAGCATCGGAATACCTCCTTGGATGGCATGGGGCGGGACGTGCAAAGGCCGGGGCGCGCATGCACCCCGGCCAAACTGGCAGTCCGAAAAGGACCAATGAAGTCAGTCGCCGCCAGCGCTTTTTGCGTCAGGCGCGGCGTCAGCGGCAGGTGCGGCGTCTCCGTCGCTTTGCACGGTGATGTTGAGGTCAGCGCCGCCACCGTCTGCGGCGGGCGACCCGATGTCTCCGGCGAAGACGACATAGGCCAGAACTGCGACGACAACGACAAGAATACCGACAATGAACGCGAGGCCGGAATTTCCGCCATTGTCGCGGGTTGTCGTTGTGGTCGTATTGTTGTGTGTAGCGTCCGACATGGGGCGTCCTCCTGTGCTGTCATCTCGACTATGCGATCTGACATAGGAACGCGCTTGCACCCGTCAGGGTTCCAATCCGCGACAGTGTCGGCGGCGACAACTCGCGCAAGACAGCCCATCAATGTGCCACCCCTGCGGCCACGCTTTCGTCAATAAACTTGCCTTCGCGGAAGCGCGACATGCTGAATTCTTCGGTCAGCGGCGAATGCCCCTTGGCCATCAGCTCGGCAAAGCCCCAACCGGAGCCAGGGATCGCCTTGAACCCGCCGGTGCCCCAGCCGGAGTTGATGAAACAGCCCTCCAGCGGCGTCTTGGACAGGATCGGAGAGCGGTCGCCGGTCACATCCACGATCCCGCCCCACTGGCGCAGCATCTTGAGGCGTGACAGCATCGGGAACGTCTCGATCAGGGCGCGCACGGTTTCCTCGACGTGGTGGAACGATCCGCGCTGGGTAAAGCCGTTATAGCCGTCGGTGCCGCCGCCGATGACCATCTCGCCCTTGTCGGACTGACTCATGTAGCCGTGCACGGTGTTGGCCATCACGACGCAATTCATGATCGGCTTGATTGGCTCTGACACCAACGCCTGCAGCGGCACCGATTCAAGCGGCAGCCGGAACCCGGCCATATTGGCCAGATCACCGGAGTGTCCAGCCACCACGATCCCCAGCTTTTCACAGGAGATATCGCCCTTGGTGGTCTGTACGCCGGTGACGCGACCGGCCTCTTGCAGAACACCAGTGACGGCGCATTGCTGGATGATGTCGATGCCCATGGCCGAGCACGCCCGCGCATAACCCCAGGCCACCGCATCGTGACGGGCAGAGCCTGCCCGTTCCTGCCAGAGCGCGCCCAGCACCGGGTAGCGCGGCCCGGCGAGGTTGATGATCGGCACGATCTCCTTGACCTCACGCGGGGTGATGAACCGCGTCTCCACCCCCTGCAGGGCGTTGGCGTGCGCGGTGCGCAGGTAGCCGCGCACCTCATGTTCAGTCTGGGCCAGCATCATGACGCCGCGCGGGCTGAACATGACGTTGTAGTTCAGGTCCTGCGACATCGTCTCATACAGGCTGCGCGCCTTTTCGTAGATCGCCGCCGACGGGTCCTGCAGATAGTTTGACCGGATGATGGTGGTATTGCGGCCAGTGTTGCCGCCGCCCAGCCAGCCCTTTTCGATTACCGCGACATTGGTGATGCCAAAGTTCTTGCCAAGGTAGTAGGCGGTGGCAAGGCCATGCCCACCCGCCCCCACGATCACGACATCATAGCGCTTCTTTGGCTGCGCTTTGCGCCAGGCGCGGTCCCAGTTCTTGTGACCTGAGAATGCTTCGCGGGCGATGGCAAAGGCGGAATAACGTTTCATAGGGCTCGAATCCGGTTCGTCCGTTTCGGGTGTGATGCACTCAAACGCATATGTGGAGGTGTGTGCAACCGTCACAATACCGTGCAGTTGCGACATGGCGCGTCATGCCGGGATTTTGCCCTTTTTTCCAGATCGCCAGCACCTTAAGTCAGGGCAAGGGAAAGGGAGGCCGATGACGCTATTCTGGATCGTGACAGGAGCAGCCGCAGTGCTGGCAGCCGCAGCGCTTGTTCTGGCGCTTTTGCGCGGACGGCGGGCCACCGGCCCGTCAGAGGCCTATGACCTTGACGTGTACCGTGACCAACTCAAGGAAGTGGACGCCGACGCCGCGCGCGGCAAGATCTCACCCGAAGAGGCAGAGCGCCTGAGGGTCGAAATCTCACGCCGCCTGCTGGGGGCGGACGCCAAGATGCAGACCGTCGGCACCAAGGCCGACCAGCCGCGTGCCTTGGGGTATGTTCTGGCGGCGGCGATCACCGTACTGGTCGTTGGCGGCGGCTTTGGCCTCTATACATGGATCGGCGCGCCCGGCTATGGCGACGCCCCTCTGAAAACCCGCCTGGCTCGTGCCGAAGAGGCGCTCAAGAGCCGCACCTCACAAGAGGCGATGGAAGCGCGCATGCCACCCGGCGCGGCGCCCGACGCCTCGGCGGAATACATGCAGCTGGTCGAACGTCTGCGGAGCGCCGTCGCACAGCGTCCCGAAGAAATGCAAGGCCATGTCCTGCTGGCCCGGTCCGAGGCCGCGCTGGGCAATTTTGTCGCCGCCTACACGGCGCAAGCGCAGATTATCAAGCTCAAGGGCGATGCCGCCACTGCGCAGGATTATACAAACCTCGCCGACATGATGATCCTCGCGGCGGGTGGGTATGTCTCGCCACAGGCGCAGATGGTGCTGGAACAGGCGCTGTCACGTGACCCGGACAATGGCGTCGCGCGCTATTACGGCGGGCTGATGATGGCGCAGGTCGGACGGCCGGACGTGGGCTATCGGATGTGGAACAAACTCCTGGGCGAAAGCAGCGTCGGCGATCCATGGGTCGAACCGATCACCAACCAGATTCAGGATCTTGCCTTTCTGGCGGGCGAACAGAACTTCCAGATGCCCGAATTGAAAGGCGCCGCCCCCGGTCCCAGTCAAGCCGATGTCGCCGCCGCCGCTGACATGACCCCCGAAGAACGCCAGGAAATGATCCGCGGCATGGTTGGCCAGTTGTCGGACCGGCTCGCCGAACAGGGTGGCCCGGTCGAGGACTGGGCGCGGCTGATCTCTTCGCTGGGTATCTTGGGCGACACCGAAAAGGCCGGTGCCATCTACGCAGAGGCGCAGACCGTATTTGGCGATAGCCCCAAGGCGCTTGCCTTGCTGCAAGGCGCGGCGCAGCGGGCCGGGATTGCGGATTGACCCCTTTGACCCGAGCGCCCCGCGCCCCCTTTGCACCGTCTTTGCTGTCAGGCTGCGCCCCCTGCCCCGAGGCACCGGCCAACGGCCGGCGCCGAGACATCCAGCGCGCCGAAAGGCGCCCTTCTGGATTGCGCCCGCTTAACAGGAAATCTGTCCATGATTCATGACAGCATCGAAGATTTCGCCGCCGCTCTTGCGCCGATGTCGGCCCTTGCCGGGCTGGATCTGGGCACCCGCACCATCGGCGTTGCGGTCTCTGACAGGTTCCGGTCGGTGGCCACACCGCTAGAAACCGTCAAGCGCAAGAAATTCGGGCTCGACGCCGCGCTACTGGTGAAAATCCTCGACGCGCGCGAAATTGGCGGCGTCATCCTCGGCCTGCCCCGCAACATGGACGGCAGCGAAGGCCCGCGCTGTCAGTCGACCCGCGCCTTTGCCCGCAACTTTGCCGCGCTCTGGCCCGGGCTTATCGGCTTCTGGGACGAACGCTTGTCCACCGTGGCCGCCGAAAAAGCCCTGTTGGAGGCGGATACGACACGAAAACGTCGCTCCGAGGTCATAGATCACGTCGCCGCCGCCTATATCCTGCAAGGAGCACTGGACCGGATGCGCCATCTTGGCAAACTCGACCAGGACCGAAACGGGGAATGATGAAAGACGATATCTGGCACCGCAACGAGATCGAAAGCCCCTGCGTGAAGGTCTGCGTGATCCATCCGCAAGAGCGTCTGTGCACCGGCTGTCTGCGGACCGCGCGGGAGATTACCCTGTGGTCCAACATGTCGCATGACGAACGGCGCGAGGTCATGGACGATCTTGCAAACCGCTCGGGCCGTCTGCACAAGCGTCGAGGCGGGCGCGCGGCCCGCCTCAAGCGTCAGGACTAGGCAATACCGCCGGTCTGGACCACCACATCGCTCAGCTCCACCGGTCCGCCAACCCGGACTTCTTCGTACACGAAACCGTCGATCCGCAGTTGCACATCATACGGATAGGCGGCTCCGGGCGCGTTTTCCACGATTGTGACCTCTGCCAGGGCAAGATCCGCTTCGGACACGTCGAAGACGATCACATCCTCTCCGGACACGAAATCCACAAAGATCGGGCTGTACTCCGAGGCCAGCGCGTCCAGCGTATCCTCGCCCTCGCCGCCATAGACCACCGTGCCCGCCAAGAGGTCGTCACCGGCATCGCCGTGGACCTCGACATCGCCCACGGCATAAATCTCGTCGTTGCCGTCGCCGCCATGCAGGACACCGGAAAAGCCGGAAACGATCGCGTTGACCCCCGGCGCGCCGATGCTGTCATCGCCCGCGCCGCCGTCGACGTCGACCGTATAGTTGCCGGTCGAGAACAGTTCGAACACGTCGTTTCCTGCCCCGCCGTCTACCGTCACATTGGCGGAATCGACGTTGATCAGGTCGTTTCCGTCGCCCAGATCGACCACGTTCTGATCGGTCTCCGGCGACGAGAAGAACGGCCTGTCGATAAAGACCTGGTCGTTGCCCGCCCCCGCGTCGATGCTGTCAGAGCCAAAGCCCGATGTGATCACGTCGTTTCCAAGGCCGCCGGTCAGGGTGTCGTCGCCTTCGTCACCGTCGATTGTGTCGTTGCCGTCGCCGCCGTCGATGTTGTCATTGCCCTCGCCGCCTCTGGCGACGTCATTGCCCGCGCCGCCTGTCATGACGTCGTTGCCAAGCCCGCCGACCAGAGAATCGTCGTTGCTGCCGCCGCTGACCGTATCGTCCCCGGCCCCGCCGTCCAGATCGTCCTCGCCGGTGCTGCCGGACAGGATATCCTGCCCATCGTCGCCCAGCAGCGTGTCGTTGCCGCCGTTGCCGTTGAGGGTGTCATCCCCGGCCCCGCCAGACGCGGAATCGTCGTCGTCCCCGCCAGAAACGACATCGCTTCCGTCTCCTGCCAGGATCGTGTCATTACCCGCGCCTCCGGACAGGTCGTCGTCCCCGGTGCCGCCCACTAGGACATCGTCGTTGCTGCCGCCGCCCAGGGCATCGTCCCCGGGACCGCCGTCCAGACTGTCTTCGCCGGTGCTGCCGGCCAGGCTGTCGTCGCCCTCTTCGCCAAACAGCGTGTCATTGCCAGCGTTGCCGCGCAGGTCGTCGTCGCCCGCGCCGCCAAAGACCAGATCATTGCCGGCAAAGGTCGCGATGAAATCGTCGTCCCCGCCCAGCGTGATTTCGTCGTCACCTGCGGTGGGCGCGTTGGGGTCAGTGCCGCCGCCGGACCCTCCGTCATCGGAGTCGGAACCGCCTCCGCCGGAGTCTCCCAGCACTAGGCCAAGTAACAAGAGCGGCAGAATTGACATCAGAATGAGCATGGCAGTTGTCCCCCCACAGGATTGCAGGGGGCAAGTGGACACTTAAATGCTTCATACTGAAACAAAATCTTTCGACTGTTCCTTGGCAGGCTACAATCACACCCGCACTGGCCACTTTGACCACAAAAACGCGGAAGTAGCGGGTATCGCCGCAACTCAGGGCTGTATCCAGCCGAAAACGCCACTGTCGATAAGTGGGCGAAAATAGGCGATCATCCGGCCTTCGGGAGCGGCCTCGGCCCTCACCTGCCACGGCGCGATTCCATGCAGGGTCAATCGATGAAGCGCAATCGCCTCACCCGGCGCGGCGGGCAGCGTGACGCGGCGGCAGGTTTCGAAACAGGTCCGGCGCGCGGCGGCGTAGGCCTCGGTCACATCGACACCGCCCCAGTCCTCGGGTGGATAGCCGTCCAGCGCCTCGCGCAGCGCGGCGCGCATCACCGCGTGGCTGCCCTCCCAGACCACCAGAGGGCTGGCCGCCGGGTCGGCCTCGGTCAGCGGCAGACCCAGGATCCACGCGTGCGGCTCCAGAATGCGGCGGCGGCGGTTTGGTCCTTCGGCGATGATCCCGTCGACATGGGCCGCGTCGCGTCGCAACCGATACCGAAAACCTGCGTCGCTTTCACCGTCGCGCGGACGTGGATAGCCCGGAAAGGTCACCGAAAGTTGGGCCGGGTGTAGGTCTGGAAAAGGCCCCAGGGCGTCGATGGCCGAACCGGCCAACGGCACACCGGCGATGCTGCCATCGGGTGCGGTGGGCAGTGCATCGACGCCAACAAACCATGTGCCCTGACATTGCAGCCACTTGGCGCGCATCGCCGGATCGGCCAGCACCTCGCGCCCGGCACGCAGCGCCTCCCGCGCCCAAGCCAGCGTCTGCGGATTGGTCGCAAAACGTGTCCAACCAAGGATTTCAAGGGCGCTTATCCCCACAGCGCCTCGCGCATCATGTTCACCGCCACCAGCAGGATGAACCCGGCAAAGACCCGGCGCAGGACCAGCGCTGGCAGTGCATGGGCCAGACGCGCGCCCAGCGGAGCGGTCAGAAACGTCATGCAGACCGTGATCAGAAACGCCGGCCCGTTGACCGCACCCAGAGTCCAGGGTGGCGCGCCGTCGACAGAGACAAGGACAAAGCCAATCACCGACGGCACGGCAATCAGCAGGCCAAAGCCCGCCGCCGTCGCCACTGCCCGATGCATCGGAACGCTGTAGAGCGTCATCAGCGGCACACCAAAGCTGCCGCCGCCAATGCCCATCAGGACCGACAGGAACCCGACTGTCGGCGACAGCACGCCGCGTGTCACGCCGCCCGGCATTTGCGGACCGACCCGCCAGTCCTTGCGCCCAAAGGCAAGGTAGAGCCCGACGCTCATCGCCAGAACGGCAAAGATCAGCGCCAGTGCGTCTGATCGCAACCGCGCCGCCACCAGCACCCCCAGCACCGCGCCTAGCGCAATCCCCGGTGCCCAGCAGCGCAACAATTCCCAATCGACCGCGCCGCGCTTGTTGTGGGCCATGACCGACCGCGTCGATGTGACAATGATCGAGGCAAGCGAGGTGGCAAGACAGACCTGCATCAACTGCGGCCCGTCAAAGTCGAGCGCCGTGAAGACATAATAATAGGCGGGCACAAGGATGATTCCCCCCCCGACGCCAAACAAGCCGGCAAGGATGCCGGCAAACCCGGCCGCCACGACGAGGATGCCCACGAGGGGCAGAAGTACCGAAAAATCCATAAGTCAGGCTGCCTTTGCCCATCCGATGTGTGAAAGCGCGCGTTCGACAAGTTCTGGCCCCGCGCCATCGCGGGTCGCCCCCTCGGACAGGATCTGCCGCCAGCGCCGCGCGCCGGGACGCCCTGCAAAAAGCCCCATCATGTGGCGCGTGACCTGGTGCAGTCTGCCGCCCGTACTCAGGTGCGCCTCGATGTAGGGCAGCATGGCGCGGGCCACATCCTCGGGCGTTTTGCTGTCGCCCTGCCCCCAGATCCGCACATCCGCCTCTCCCAGAATGTCCCAGGGTTGGTGGTAGGCCGCGCGGCCCACCATCACGCCGTCCAGCCCGTTGTCGAGGAACCCCAACGCCTGATCCAGATCTGTGATGCCGCCGTTGATTGACAGATGCAGATGCGGAAACAGTCCCCGCATCCGCTGAACCAGGTCGTAGTCCAGCGGCGGTATATCGCGGTTTTCCTTGGGACTGAGCCCTTTCAACCACGCCTTGCGCGCGTGGATGATGATACGCGAACAGCCCACCGCACCAAGACGTGCCAGAAACTCGGGCAACACGTCTTCGGCGTCCTGATCATCGACGCCGATGCGGCATTTCACCGTCACCTCCACATCCACAGCGTCCTGCATGGCGGTCACGCAATCGACCACGGTTTGCGGGTGCTTCATCAGCACCGCACCAAAGGTGCCTGACTGCACCCGGTCCGAGGGACAACCGCAATTGAGGTTGATCTCATCATAGCCCGCCGCCTGCCCCATCCGCGCCGCTTGCGCCAGTTCATGAGGGTCCGAACCGCCGAGTTGCAGCGCAACGGGATGTTCCTCGACGTTGTGGTCCAACAAATGCAGCGCCCCCCCGCGCACCAGCGCAGGCGCGGTCACCATCTCAGTGTAGAGCAACGCCCGCGATGAGATCAGGCGGTGAAAATACCGGCAATGCCGGTCCGACCAATCCATCATCGGGGCAACGCTTAGCCGAGAAGAAGATTTAGCATTTGAATTCATAGGCATAACAGAAGTTCCGAGGTTTCGTCATTTTTCCGCAGGTCCTGTGTGTCACCCCGACTTTCACTGATTTTCGCGGGATTTCAGAGAACGCTTGCCACCGATTAACAGCTTTTTATGCGACCCGCATCCCCAAGTGAGCGGCCCCGGAAACGTGCCCTCCGCCCAATTCTGATCCTGCCTCGACCAATATCAATGTAAGCGGCGTCTGCGCGGCACGAGGCTTTCATCTTGACGGTTTGAAGTTCCAGGGCATCAGGTCGTCGATGGCGGACTGGGGATGGTCGTTGGCGATCGCCTTGAGGGTCGCCTTGAGATAGGCGAACGGCTCGACACCGTTGATCTTCGCAGTCTCTATCAGGGAGGCGATGCGTCCCCACGCCCTGCCGCCCTCATCATGGTCTGCGAACAACGCGTTTTTGCGGTTCAGAGCGATCGGGCGGATCAGGTTCTCGACGCTGTTGGAGTCAATCTCGACGCGACCATCGTGGAGGAAGGTCTGGAGCCCGTCCCAGTGACGGTGGATGTAAGCCAGCTTCTCCCCGAGGCGGGACTTGGCCGAGACGCGCAGTCGCTGTTCCTGGAGCCATTCGCCGAAGGCGGCGACCAAGGGAGCCGTCCTCGCCTGACGTGCCGACAGCCGCTGGCCCGGGGCTATGCCTCGGATGTCGGCCTCGACCTTGTAGAACTCGGCGATGCGCCGCAGGCCCTCGGCGGCGATCGTCACGCCGCAGGCGTGCCTCTGGCACGACCCCGTCGCGGTCGAAGACCTCCTTCAGCTTGCGCCGTGCGTGGGCCCGGCAATGCGCTACACAGATCGGATCACCGCCCTTCCGGGAGGCGCGTGTCAGCCGGTTGTAACCGGTATAGCCGTCGAGTTGCAGCGTGCCGTCGAAGCCGCGCAGGACCTTCTCTGCATTCTGTCCGCTGCGATCCGGGGCATAGAAGAAGACCACGCCCGGCGGGTCGTCACCGCCCCACCCACGATCGTCGCGCGCGAGGGCCCAGAGGTAGCCCGTTTTCGTTCTTCCCCGCCCTGGGTCCAGCACAGGTGCTGTGGTCTCGTCCATGAACAGCTTGCCGGAGGACTTCAGGTGCTCGGCCAGCCGGTCAACGACGGGCCGGAGGTGGAAGCCTGCGACACCGACCCAGTCCGCCAGCGTGCTGCGATGGATGTTGACGCCCGACCGGGCAAGGATCTGGCTCTGGCGATACAATGGAAGATGGTCTGCGTATTTGCTGATCAGCACATGGGCGATGGCACCCTCAGTGGGCAGGCCGCCTTGGATGAGAGCCGCAGGCGCGGGCGCCTGTGTGACGCCGTCGGTGCAGATGCGACAAGCGTATTTCGGGCGGATGGTGGCGATCACCCGCAGTTGCGCGGGTACGATGTCGAGACGCTCCGTCCGGTCCTCGCCGATCCTGTGCATCCGCCCGCAGCCACACGGGCATTCGAGGCTGTCCGGTTCGACGATCTGCTCAATGCGCGGCAGGTCTGCGGGCAGGTTTCCACGGTTGCGCTGCGCGGGCGTGACCTTGCGGCGCGGGGCCTCATCCGAGGACGCGCGCTCGTCGTGCTGCTTCTCGACCTCGGCCACAGCGGTCTCGAGGTCCTCGAAGGCAAGCTGCCGGTCATCCTCGCTGAGCTTCTCGGAATGAACCGCCCCGGGTGTTTCGGAGACCTGTAGCTTCATTTCACGCAACCATATCGAGCACGCCGCGCTGTGCATAGAAGTTCTCTTCGGCCTCGTCTGGCGGGATATTTCCGATGGGTCCAAGCAAACGTCTGTAGTTGAACCAATCGACCCATCCGAGGGTGCCATTTCCAGATCCTGCATGTTACGCCATGGGCCCTGCCGATGGACCAGTTCGGTTTTGTAGAGGCCATTGATCGTCTCGGCGAGGGCGTTGTCATACGTGTCACCGACACTGCCGACCGACGGTTCGATGCCAGACTCAGCCAATCGCTCGGTATAGCGAATGGATAAATATTGCCCGCCGCGGTCCGAGTGATGAACCAATCCGCTCTTCTGGACGGGCCGTCGATCATGCAGGGCTTGTTCCAGAGCATCGAGGACAAAGTCAGTTTTGGCAGACTGCGAGACCCGCCATCCAACGATGCGGTCAGCGAAAGTGTCGATGACAAAAGCCACATACACAAAGCCCTGCCATGTCGATACGTAGGTAAAGTCGCTGACCCAGAGCAGGTTCGGTGCAGGTGCGCGGAAAACGCGGTTCACCTTGTCACGCGGACAGGGCGCCGAAGTGTCGGGGATCGTTGTTTTGACCACTTTTCCGCGCACAGCGCCACGGATGCCGATCTGTTTCATAAGGCGCCCCACCGTGCATCGCGCCAGTGTAAAGCCCTCGCGCTTCAGCTGGTGCCACGCTTTTCGAACACCGTAGACCTGATAGTTTGTAACCGCGCCATTGGCACCGCCTGCCTGACGCTGGTGCGATCATCTAGGACACGTGTTTAACGACGTCGTTAACGACGTGTCTTATGCGGGGTCATCGATGCGTGGTGAAATTCTTGGGGTGGAGCGGCGGCGTTTCTGGCGCGATGAGGACAAGCTCGAAATTGTCATGTCGGCTGGTGTTGGTGGGGAAACGGTGACGCAAGTGGCGCAGCGCCACGAGATTACGCGGCAACAGATTTACGCCTGGCGGCATGAGTTGAAGAAGAAAGGTTTGTGGTCGCCCGATGCCGGGGCACTTTTCTACCCGTTGGATATTCCGGTCGCGTCCGGAGTGCCG
>NZ_FZON01000056.1 GCF_900188425.1 Antarctobacter heliothermus | reverse complement strand
TATTCCTCGAAGAGGATGCCCGCGAAGGGGAAGGCGCGGCGCATGTCCTCGCGCAGCGGCTGGCCGCCGGTGGCTGAGAAGAACTTGTAGGCGTCTTCCGTTTTGGGGTGGCTGATCAGCTTGTCGAAGAACTCGGAACTGACCAGTGCATGCGCGGTGATCATGGTCTCGCCCAGCAGGTTGTCCTCGATGGCGCGCAGGGTGGTCCGGACCTTGGTCTGGATGTTTGTCGCGGCCGTGCCAAAGACGAAGTCGACCGAGATCTGGTCGAGCCCAAACTCGGTGAAGTAGTTGTAGAGCGTGGTGCCCGCACCATCCTTCACGATGCCGCGCAGGGCGTTCATCTCCATATATTCGCGGGTCTGGGCGTGTTTACGACGCATGAGCGTGAGCTTGCGGTTCATCACCTCGACCAGCGGGTCGGTGGCATCGGAGACGCCCAGCGCGGGCATGCCCTGAATATCCGCGGGCAGGATCACATCGTCATGCGGGATCCAGGGCAGGGCAAAGCTGCGCATGGAGCGGGCCTCGCGGTTGCCGACAGTGGCCGGGGCGCCCAGCGGCACTGAGGGCAGGAGGCTCAGAACACCTTCGCGCTGTTCGATGACGATGGAGCGCTGGGTGACGCCCTCGAAGTGGAACAGGCCGATCTGGCCTAGGCGGGTGTAGAGGTTCGGCAGGATGTTGATGGCCTGCGTCATCTCGGCGAGCGAATAGCCGCCCGCGTCAAACGGGTTGCGGGTGATGGTCATGGGGGAACTCCGGGGAAGGGGGGATGAGCGCGGGCGGATCAGGCGGTGTCGCGCGCCAGGATGCCGAGGCTCGCCAGCTGGCCGATCTTGGTGGTGATCTTGGCGGCGTCATCGACGGTGGCGTCATAGGCAAGAGCGGCGCGTGAGACGATGGCAGGTCCTCGCACCACCACGATGCCGGTTGCATCAGCCAGCGTCGCATCGACAGCATAAACCAGTACGGCGGCGGCGGTCTGCGCGCCGTCGCTTCCGCCGCTGGTGGCCAGCTTGTACTTGCCGCTGGCAGTGATGCGCCCGAGTACGGATCCGACGGGATAGGCTGTGCCGGTGAGCAGGGTGACTGTCTCGCGGGTATAGTTTGGGTTGACGTCATACTTGAGGACATCGCCCATCGTGGCGGGCTGGGTCAGGACGGGCATTTCGGGGCTCCATGCAAAAGGGGAAAAAGACATCCCCCGCCGGGACGGTGCGGCGGGGGATCAGTCGGGCAGTTGGTTTTGTGTCTGGCGGGTGTGTGCCGTGCGTCAGCCGCGTTTGCTTGCTTCCGCAGCGCGTTTCGCGGCCGCAATGATCGGGCTTTCCTTCGCTTGCGGAAGCGCGGGCGAAGGGGGTGCAGCGACGATGTCGCGTGCATCGGCGGCAGCACTTGCCTGCTCAATCAGCAGCCGACGCAGGGCCTCGGGCGTGGTGCCCTCGCGAAGCGCCTTTGCCGCGTCGATGGCAATGCCGAGCCTGCCCGCCTGCGCCGCGATCTCGGCAATCTCCGCCGCTGCCTCACGAAGCTCAGCCGAGAGCTCGGCCAGATTGCCAGGCTGCGCCGTGGTGGGAACGGGCAAAACTGCCGCGGGATGTGAGGGAGACGTTGCGGCGGCTTCATCTCTCGGCGCATCTTTGGCATCGGGGAGGCCGTCCTGGGGATCAGATGCCTCATCGGTGGAGTCCTGCGGACTGTTGTTCGCGTCGTGTTCGGTGGCCATGCGTGCCTCCTTTTTGGAGTGGGGAATGGATGCGGGTTGCGCGCGCGGGAGCGAAAGGGTCGGTGCGCGGGTCACAACCTGCCGGAAACTGGCGAACCCGTGCTCAAGGTCGGTGACTTCATCTGCGAGGCCTGCGGCGACGGCATCTGCCCCGCGATAGGTGGCGGCCTCGGTGGCCAGCGCGGCCTCCTGGCTCATGCGCCCGGCGCGGCCGGCGGCGACCGTCTCGGCGAAGAGGACCCGCAACATGTCTATCTCGCGTTGGATGCCGTCGCGAACTGCCGCGGGCAGGGGCGTGTAGGGATTACCGTCGATCTTGTGAGATCCTGAATGGATCAGCGTGACTCGGAGCCCGTCCTGGTCCAGCTGAGCGCTCAGATCCGCATGCATCACCACAACCCCGATGCTGCCCAGCGCGCCGGTGCGTGGCAGCAAGATGCGGTCCGCCTGAGAGGCCAGCGCGTATCCCGCGGAAAAGGCGTGTTCGGCGACAAAGGCCCAGACGGGCTTTGCAGATCTAATGGCGCGAATGCGATCAGCCAGGTCGAATACACCAGCAACCTCGCCTCCAAAACTATCGATTTCCAAAGCGATGCCACGCACGGCTGGGTCGCGGCTCGCTGCTTCGATCTGCGCCGCAATCCCCTCGTAGCTGGTCTGGCCCGATGACTGGCCGATCCAACCCCCGCGATGGATCAGAACGCCTGCGATCTCGATCACAGCGATACCGTCCACCACCGGATACGGTGCGTTACCATGTTGGCGATCATCGTCGAGCAGGCCACCGGCCAGGATGCTGGCGCGGGCGGCAGGGAGGGCGCTTTCCAGAACGCCACCCCCATCCGTCACCTCGACACTCCGCCCCAGGATGCGCGGCCCAAGGCCGGAGAGGAAGGCCATGGCCTTGGACGGCTCAACCAGCAATGGTGTGTTGAAGGCGCGCGCGGCGATGCGGGCGTGGAGCATCAGGACTGGTCCTCTGCTTCGCGCGGACGGTCTTCCGCAACTTCAGTCTCATCAGTCTCATCTGTCTGGTCCGTGTCGTCCCCCTGGACCGGCACGGCCTGCACCCCGGGCGCGGGTGAGCCCGGGCGGCGAAAGTCCAGCCCCAGTACGCGTTCGCGGTCACGTTCTGCGGCGATCTCGCGGTCGACCTGTTCGGCGTCATAGCCGCGCTCGGCGATGGCCTGCGTGCGGGACTTGAGACCCGCCTCGATCTGGGCGATCTCGGCGTTGGCGTCCTTCAGGGGATCGACCCAGTCCCACTTTGTGGGGAGCCAGTCGGCAGTCAGCAGCCGCGACCGATTGGCCTCATATCGGGGCAGGGACAGCGCGCCCGACAGAACCGCCGCATCCATCCAGCGCCCGTAGACGGGACGGCAGAGCTGATAGACCATGACCGAGTGCTGCCAGGCTGAGACACGGCGGCGGAACTCGATCAGAGCGAGCCGCGAGTTCGAGAAGTTGCCCTTCACCATGTCGTTGGCGAGATACGGATAGGGGATGCCCAGCGCAGCCGAGATCTGCAGCAGGGTCCGGTATTGAAACGGCTCGTAGGTCCCGCCGCTGTCAGCAGGCTGACCGACGGTGACATCTTCCCCCGGATCGAGCCGCACGATCTGGCCTGGGCTGATCTCGACACCGGCGGGTCCGTCTTCGTCCTCGGGCGGCGCGAGCGGGTTCTCCGGTGCGGGGGAGGTCACGAACATTGCGTACATCGCCGCGACCTTCTTCCGATCGAGCTCGGCATCGTCGTATTGATCCAGCAGGAACAGCTTGACGATTGCAGGAGTCAGTTTCGACACCCCGCGCAACTGACCCCCTTCGACAGGATCGATCACATGAATGATCTCGGTGGCTGGCACGCGCCCCACCTCGCCCGAGAGCCCCGGATCTGTACTGTCACCCGGATGTCGGCGCAGGAAGTGATAGGCCACGCGCCGCCCAATCCGGTCGAACTCAATGCCCTGGCGGATGGTATTGCCGTTCGCGGCCACGCCCGTCTGCTCCAAAGGCAACATCTCGGCGGGCAGCATCTGAAGCTGCAGCGGCACGGTCAGCCCGTCGCTGGCGCGTCGCGGACGGATGCGGAAGAACACTTCGCCCGCGATAAAGACCTCGCGCGCGGCGCGGCGCTGGAGTCCGTAGAAATCGGTCAGTCCTTCGGCGTCCGCCTCGTCGGTCCAGGTGAGCCAGAGGCGTTGGAGCTCTTCCTTGCGCGCGGCATCCGCGATTTTCGAGATTGGCTTGATCCCGTCGCCGACGGTATTGGCTGCCCAGCTTTCCACCGCGTTCACGGCATAGCCGTTGTTGCGCACCAGCCAGCGGGCGCGCGCAGTGATATCGGGTCCGCTGGCCGCGATCAGCGCATTCACATGCGCGCGGGTCGCGCGGAACCCACGCAAGCGGCGATGGTGCTGGCCCGCGTCGAACCCGCCGATGAAGGCTCCAAGGCGCTGCCGCCAGTTGGAAGAACCGCTCATCACAGATCCTTCACGGCGAAGGGGCGCAGGATACGGCGGCTGGTATTTTCCAGGGCCGCGATCCTCCGTTCAATGTCACCGATCGCGGCCGCAAGTTCCGCGTCCGAGCCATAGGTGACGGTCTTGCCGTCATAGCTGACGCTGCGCGTGCCGCTGTAACGCGCGGCCAGCAGGGCGCTGTGGCGGATCTTGAACTCGTCGAGGGTCAAAAGGGTCTCTCTATTCCATGTATCTGGGCGTGCTGATCTTCCAGCCGCGTTTCCGTGGCGCCGTGATCTGCCCGGCCTGGGGTTCGGATGGGGTGTCGGTCTCAGGTCTTGGGGCCGTCACGGCGGTTTCCACGCCAGCCTGTTTCTCCAGCTGTCGCCACATTCGTTCGTCAAAGCGATCCGCCCCGAGGATCCAGGCAGCCGCACGGGCATAGACCCGGGTGTCCAGGGCCTCGTTCCGTTCCCGCAGCTTCTGCCATTCCTGCCGGGCATAGCCGCGCCGGTCACGGATGGTGACCAGTTGTTCGCCCACCAGCTGCTTGAGCCATTCGCTGTCGGCCCAGTCCGGCAGGTGGATTGTGCCGGGCGGGTGCGGTGCGTCCGGCTCCGAGGGCCGCTCCAGCCGCAGATACCGATAGGTCTCGGCCTTGAAGGTTGCCGTGGCCACGCTCCAGAGCCGGGCACCACGCTTCAGCTTTCGCCCGTTCACAGTGGCGTCGACAAAGGTCGGTCCCGAGACCGGTGTTGCCCGGTTGAACCCTTCCAGCCCTTTCACCGGAGCGACCTGCGCGATGCCCTGCTTGCGCGCCCAGGCGTAGACGGCTGCGGACTCGTAGCCGGTGTCGATCGCCAGTTTAGCCAATGTCATGACCGCGCCATTCGCATGTGTCCAAGTCTGACCGAGAAGGGCTGTCAGCTTGTCCCAGCAGGCGGGATCGTCTGGCCCGCCCGGAAGGACGATGTGATCGACCAACCAGCTTTCAAGCCCACGCCCCCATGCCCAGACATCAACCTCGATCCGGTCCTTCTGCACATCCGCCCCGGCGGTGAGGAAGAGACCTCCCACCGGGATCTGTGCTCCAAAGGCCTCGCGCCGATCGGCCAGCCGCTGCCATTCCGGGGCTTCTCCGCTCTCGATCCAGGTCTCGCCCAAGAGCGTGTTGCGCGCCGCGCGCAGCATCTCGTCCGAGCCTTGGGCCGCCAGCCAATCCCGCGCGATCTGCTCCCAGCTCTTCCAGCCGATCGGCGAATAGAGCGCCGAGAGATGGAAGCCGATGGCTTTCGGGTCGGTGGCGCGGGAGGTTGCCCGCCAGTCGCCCCGCTCCAGCATCCCGGTCTTGTGGTGCTCGGCGATGGGCCGCTCGCAGCCTTCGCAGTGATAGGTGGCGGTCTCTGGCCGCCGCTTCTCCCAGCGCAGGCGTTCGAATTGCAGCCATTGCATCGCCCCACAATGCGGGCAGGGCACGAAGTACCGCCGCTGGTCGGAAGCTTCAAACTCCCGCTCGATGCGCGACAGGCCCCTAATCGTCGGGGTCGAGACCATGAAGACCTTGCGCCGATGCGCAAAGGTGGTTGTCCGGGCTTCCGCCAGCGTGACCGGGTCGCCTTCCTCATCGGCCGATGCCGGATAGGCGTCGACCTCATCGAGGAAGATGTAACGCGCCGGCATGGATCGCAGGCCGGTGGCCGAGTTTGCGCCCGTCAGCACGAGGATGCCGCCGGGAAACTCCTTCGACAGCATCGAGTTCCCAGCATCGCGCGACCGCGCCGGTTGTACCCGCTCCCTCAATGCCGGGCTGTCCTCGATCAGCGGATCGATCCGGCCCCGCGAGGTTCGTTTGGCCATCTCCACCGTGGGCAGCACCGCCAGCATCGGACCGGGGGCGTGATGGATGACAAAGCCGATCCAGTTGTTGCCGGCCTCGGTTGCGCCGACCTGCGCGGCCTTCATGAAGCTGATCCGTTGCGCCGGGTGGCTGGGCGACAGCGCATCCATGATCGCCCGCAGATAGGGCGTGCGCGCGGTGCGGTATTGCCCCGGCTCGGCAGAGGCCCGCGACGACAGTTTGCGGTGTCGATCGGCCCATTCCGAGACCGTCAGATCCGGATCGGGGCGCAGGCCGCGCCGCCAGGCGCGCAGGATATCCTCGGCGCCGTCAAAGCCGAGGTCGAGGCCTTGGCTCAGATCCCCGTCGGTCAGGTCGTTGTGTCGGTCTTCTTCATCCAAGCGAGACCCTGAGGTCGGCGAGGGCGTCGAGCTGCTCTCGGACATGGGTTTCCAGCACCCTTTGCAGGATCGCGGTCTCGATCGTCATGGGCGTCCCGGTTGCGTTCTCCATATCCGCGGACAGTTGTGCGGCCATCAGCGCTGCCACACGGGTGGGCCATGTGACCCAGACATCGCGCTCCTGCCGGGCGAGGCGAAACACCAACGTCTCAGCCCGGGCCCGGTCGACCAGAACACCCTTTTTCTTCTGGATCGACAGCTGGCGTTCCTGCGCCTGGTAGACCGTGAGCGCCGTGCGCGCCTTCAGATAGGAGGTGCTGTCCCCGGGTCCGGAGACGCCGCCACTCTCGCTGCTGCTGGCAAACCCGCCCCGCGCACGCATCTGCTGGTCCGGGTCGGTTGCCGCGCCCCGGCGCGCATCCGAGGCCACCGGGTTGATCGATCCGTCTGGATACAGCACCAGCCGCCCGGTTTTGCGCGCTTTCTGCACCGCGCCGCGCGAGAGCCCGGAACGGGCGGCATAGGCGCGCTCAGACAGACCTTCCATGGCGCTTGGCGTGTCCTCAACATATTGGCAATAAACAGGAATGACGCTCTAATTCAGTTGATTGCACTCCCCGATCACGCGAGTCTTCTCCTGAGAAGAGGGGTGCATCGCGCGCCCCTCAGAGACGGATTGTAGAGAGCCATGCGCGCACAGGAAAGAATGGGGCACAGTTCAATGAGCGACGGGTGGCGGGATCACAGCAGCCCTGCGCAGGAGCGCGTGAACTGGGTGATGGACGAGGTGATGTCCGGACGGATGAGCCAGGAACAGGGGATGGTCGAGATGGCACGCGCCCACGAGATGATGCGCGAGGAAGCCCGCGCCCGCACCACCCACCCCGAACACCGCCGGGAGGACTGAGCATGGCGCGCCGCCACAAACCTCTCGATCCGAATGCCGCACGTGATGCCCTGCTCCTCGACATCGTCCAGCGCCATCTCTTTCTCGAGACGCTTGAGATCCGCAACTGCGACCGGCTCGATTTCCACAACACCGCTGTCTGGGCGATCCGCTCCGCGCTGGAGGCCGCATATGAGGCCGGGCGTCGCGCGGGTGAAGTCAGCGAACCGACACTCCAATCCTGAAGGGACATGACCATGACTGCCATCACCACCATCCGGATCGACCACGCCGCCCTGCCGGACCCGCTGAACCTCAAGGGCTCTGACGCGGCCGCACGAATGATCGAAGATGCGCTGCGCAACGAGGGCATCGCCGCCGAGGCATCAGACGTGATCTCGCACATCAAGATTGAACTCCCCACCACCCAACTTGGCGCTGCCAGCGCCATGTTGGCCAGCCTGCAGCTGATCTGAGGGCGACAAACCATGACCCCCCCCGATCCTGTTCAAGGCGAAAGGCCCCAGCCATGACGCACTCCTTCAACTGCCTGCCCGAGGGGGAGACGCTCGCCCTTCTGATCCGCCGCGAATGTGCCATCGGCTTCGACCTGCGCTTCTGCCGTAGCGTCGCTGTGCCCGAACACGACCGCAACACCGTTACCTGCGCCCCGGACGAGGCCGAGTTCGCCACGCTCTATGCCCTCACCGATCTGGGCGAGGCGATTGCCATCCATGATGTCGACCTTTCGAGCGCAGGGGCAAATCAGGTCGCCGCAGTGGCCCGCGCGCTTTTTGTCGCCATCGTCAACGCGCGCCGCGATCCACCCGATGCCGCTCAGCGCTTTGAGGCCGAGCAGGCCGCGTTGATCGAACCGGATCGCATCGCGTGAACGGTCGGGTTGTGATCATAAAGCAATGATATTGCTCAGATTTGCCTACGATCATCCGCGCTCTGGAGCGAATGTGATGGCACGGAAACGATGCAACTCACCGCAAGGAACGCCACCATGACCCACCCCGCAATCACCCTGATCGCCGACTTCCGCGCCGCCGCCAAGGAGATCGACGCCATCCTCGCGCCCAGCGCCTGCGCCACAATTGCCGCGCACAACTGGATCATCATCGACGACTTCGGGCCGCTGACATTCACCCTGACGCCCGAGGGCAAAACGCACCGCGCCACCTGCACCGGCCACGGCGCGGCGCACAAGGTCAACCGCTTCACGCGCGAAGATGCCCAGCGCCTGGCACGCGCCTGCAACGCCCGCGCTGCTTTCTGGCGGGACGCCGCGCGCGATGAGGTCGCAAGACTGCGTCGCCACATCGCCACGCTGGAAGCTGCCAGCGCAGCTTGAGCCTGATGCGTGGGGCCTGCGGGCCCCGCTGCCAGCCTGAATACGAGAGTGTCTGACCATGACCATACCTCCCATCCTGCCCAGTCGGAACGAAGACTACGGCTTCTTCCAGACCATGACCCTTTGTCCGCTGCGGGACCGCCGTTCGCAGGAGGTCTGGACACTGGCCACAAACTTGATCGCCGATGCCATCCGCGCCGACAGTGAGGACGAGCTGATCGGCATCCGCGACTTTCTGGACGGCCGCATGGGCCGCCACTTCGCCGACGATGTCGTTGGCGCGTTGCAGGGCGGGGCCGCTGACAGCGAAGCGGCAATCCAAGCTGCCATCCGAAAATGGCTGGACTGGCGCATCTGCCGCCGCACTGAACGCGAGGAGGGTATCCCCGCAGGGCTGCCGTATCTCACAGGTTGGGTCCAGCACTTCGCGGTCACCGCTCCGATGGAAGAGACCACCTGAGCCCAGCGCCTACGATCCCCATTCACGACAGGAGGCCATGATGCCCAAACTCACGGACACGCAAACGATCATTCTCAGCCGAGCGGCCACCCGCCCGGGCAATCTGGCCATGCCGCTGCCCGAAGGGCTGCATGGCGCTGCCGCGAAGATGGCGGTCACCCGCATGATCACCAACGGCTGGCTGGAAGAGGTCGATGCAGATCTCCGCAAGGGCGAGCCCCTGTGGCGTGAGACCGGCGATGGCCACGGCACCACGCTGATCGCGACCGAGATCGGGCTCGGAGCCATCGGGATCGAGCCGGTGGTTGCGAAGGCTGTGACCGGGCCGCGCAAGGCGAAGCCGAAACCGGACGAGGAACCCACCGCGAGCGAGGCTGCTGAGGTCGCAAAACCCATCACCATCCGCTCTGGCACCAAGCAGGCGCAGATCATCGCGCTCCTTCAACGGCCCGAGGGCGCCTCGATCACCGAGATCGTCGAGGTGATTGGCTGGCAGGCTCATAGCGCGCGTGGCCTGATCTCTGGTGGGCTCAAGAAGAAACTGGGCCTGCCCATTACCTCGGAAAAGGTCGACGGGCGCGGCACCGTGTACAAACTCGACGCGGCCTGATCCCGAGTGTTACCACCAGCGTTCAAACAGCCTGCGCAGCGCATAGCTGCGCAGAAGCGAGATCCCGGTGAACAGGGCGCCGATGGTTAGGTTTTCGCCAAGGCTTGGATGCAAGCCGAACCATGGGAACACCACGATCTGCGTAGCGACGGCCAGCCCGTAGCCCACAGCGACGTTGGAGATGGCCTCGATCAGCGACATGCGACGCGACTGCGTCATGCGCGTTTCCTCGCCCGGCGCGCAGGCTTCTGGTCTTCCTCCTTCAAGGCGATGCGATTGGCTGTCCGCCCCGTCGCCAGTTCCCAGCGTCGTACGGCCACGTCGCAATAAACCGGGTCCAGCTCCACCGCGAGGCATCGCCGCTCAGTGCGTTCTGCCGCTATCAACTGGGTGCCCGAGCCGCAGAAGGGTTCGAACACGATGTCGCCCGGGTCTGAAAAGGCTTCCAGCACTGCGTCGACCAGCGCCACCGGGAAGACAGCAGGGTGCGACCCTGCCGCCCCGAGCCCGCCCTTGTGGCGCATGATGCGAAAGACGCTGTCCGGGATCCGATGGCTCTGGATTGCGTTGCCGGTGCCGGTCTTGGGTCTGACGTGGCCGTCCGTGGTGCGCAGGCCACCGCCGCCGAGGGGTTCGCCCGCGTGCTTGCTCTCGACCGTCTTGTTGGGCTTCCGGGGCTGGCGGTTGAAGTGGAAGATGAACTCGTGCGAGGGCGCCAGCCGTCCGTTCCAGTCGCCCGGCAGGCCGGGCCCCTGGTCCCAGACATACCAGCCGAACCGTCGCCAGCCCTTCGCGCGCATCCAGTCGAGCCAGTGCTCCCAATACGGGATCCATTCGCCATCGCGATGGACAAGGCCAAGGTTGACCAGCAGCTGGGCATCGGTCGCGACCGGCGCTGCGGCGAACACGCCTTGCATCAGCGCATCCCAATCGCCGACCTTCTCCTTCGCCGCGCCATAGTCGCGCTGCTGGGCATAGGGCGGCGAGGTGAACATGAGCGATGCCTGCGCCCCGTCCATCAGCCGCGCCACGACGGCTGGATCTGTGGCGTCGCCGCAGATCAGCTGGTGATCGCCCAGCGCCCAGATGTCGCCCGGCTTGGTGATCGGTTCGGCCGGGGGCTCGGGGATTGAGTCGGCGGTGTCGTCGTCCATCGGCGCGCGGTCTTGGTCGGCGTCGTTTAGCAGGGCGTCCAGTTCGTCCTCGGGAATCCCGATCAGCCCCAGGTCGAAATCCTCGGCCAGCAGCCCGCGCAGGTCCTCGAGCAGCAGGGCCTCGTCCCAACCGCCCATCTCAGTCAATTTGTTGTCGGCGATACGATAGGCCCGGCGCTGCGCTTGGGTCAGATGGCCCAGCACAATGACCGGCACCTCGGTCAGCCCCAACTGCGCGGCGGCCAGGACGCGGCCATGCCCGGCGATCAGCTCGCCGTCCGCCGCCACGAGGCAAGGGACGGTCCAGCCGAACTCGGCCATGCTAGCTGCGATCTTCGCCACCTGATCTGCATCATGGGTCTTGGCATTGCGGGCGTAGGGCCGGAGCCGGGCGAGCGGCCAGTGTTGGATCTGGCGTGGCAGCAGCGGCACAGTCATGCAGCCAGCCGCTTGGGCTTGAGGGCGGCGAAGGTCTCGCCGGTCCCCACCAGCACTGCCTCTTGGTCGGTAAAGGACTGCCAGCGTTCAATAGCGACGTCAACATAGGCTGGGTTCAGTTCGACCCCGAGGCAGAGTCTGTCAGTGGTCTCGGCCGCGATCAGCGTCGTGCCGGACCCCATAAAGGGCTCGTAGACCGGCTGGCCGGGGCTGGAGTTGTTCAGGATCGGACGGCGCATGCATTCCACCGGCTTCTGCGTGCCGTGCACCGTGTCGACATCCTGGTCCCGGTTGGCGATCTGCCACAGCGTCGTCTGCTTGCGATCGCCCGCCCAGTGCCCTTTGCCCTTGGCACGCACGGCATACCAGCAGGGTTCATGCTGCCAGTGATAGTCACCACGGCTCAGGACCAGCCGGTCCTTGGCCCAGATGATCTGCGACCGGATGGCGAAGCCAGCGGCGACCAGGCTGTCGGATACGGTGGCCGCATGCAGCGCACCGTGCCAGACATAGGCGACGTCGCCGGGGAACAGCGCCCAAGTCTCGCGCCAATCCGCGCGGTCATCGTTCAGCACCTTGCCAGTGCGCTTCGTCTTTGCCGCGCCCGCATGGTTGCGCCAGGACGGATCGTAGTCCACGCCATAGGGCGGGTCGGTGACCATGAGCAATGGCTTCACATCGCCGAGCAGCCGCCCGACGACCTCGGCCGAGGTACTGTCGCCGCAGATCAGACGGTGCGGACCGAGCTGCCAGAGGTCGCCGGGCACTGACACGGGCGTGACGGGCATCTCCGGCACATCATCCTCACCCTCGACCGGACCTTCAGCGCCCAGCGCCTCGGGGTCGCGCAGCAGGGCGTCCAGATCTTCGTCGGTGATCCCTAGCAGCGACAGGTCGAAGTCATCCGCCAGCAGGCCTGCGATCTCATCGCGCAGAACGGCCTCATCCCAGTCGCCAAGTTCCGTCAACTTGTTGTCTGCGATGCGGTAAGCGCGCCGCTCGGCCTCGTCGAGATGGCCAAGCCGGATCACCGGCACTTCAGTCAACCCGAGCATCGTCGCAGCCAAAACGCGGCCATGCCCCGCGATCAGTTCGCCGTCATCCGCCACCATGCAAGGCACGGTCCAGCCGAACTTCGCCATGCTGGCAGCGATCTTGGCCACCTGGTCGTCGCCATGTATCTTGGCATTGCGGGCGTAGGGGCGCAGCCGGTCGATCGGCCAGCTCTCGATCTGACTCGGCGCGAAGACCAGGTCCATGGGGCGGTTCTCTGATTTAGGGCAGGGCGGCCAGACCAAGCCATGCGGCCGGAAGGACCAGCAGCAGGATCGGTGTCCGCAATGTGGGGGAAACGAAAGCACCCGAGAGGGGTTTCCTCCGGGTGCAATTCTTCGATGATCAATGGGTACGTCAAGGGGGGCAGCTTTGTCAAACTATTTTCCGAAGTGGAATCAATGTGTTCCGCCCGATCTGGAAAAGGCCCGTGCCGAGGTGGCTTCCTTTGGTGGCTTCTGGCCAAACTGGATTCCGTGAAGTGGCTTCCCTGGATGCCAAAAGGAATCCACCCTGGCCAAGGCCGCTTTCGCGCAACCCTTTGATGTTGAGTCAGAAATTCGAGACAATCGGCTGGGGTGGCTTCCAGGTGGATTCCCCGGTGAAAAAGCCAGTCGCTAGAAAAGTTCCGCGCTGCGCCCCCCCGTATACAGACGGGGCCGGGGAGGAACCATGCCAAGGGGGATGGTTCCTCCCCGGAGCTGCCGTTCATCAACAATCATGCCGTTGTCAGCTTTCGCAGCAGGAACACGTTCATGCGGTTCGACAAAGCCACGCGGCCGATCGAACGTCCAACTCGGTCCGGACCCGTCCGATCAATTTGGCCTGCTGCGCATGACTCAGGCTTTCGGCGGAATTGCTCTGACGGGAGAAGAAACCTGCGTCATCCTTGAAAAAGCCGGTCTTTGCCTGAGGAGCGAAGGCGTCTGAGTGGTTTCGCATGGCCGCCTTTTTGGTTCTGTCGAGTATCGCGCGCATCGATGACTGGTCGAGACTTGCGCCGATGCCATCGGACAGAGTGCGCAGCGCGGCAATGGGGGCTTCCGACATGTCGCGATAGTGGACCTTTACGGTCGATCCCGGTTCTGACCTGCGAAAGTGGTGCAGAAGCGCAGACAGCGTGACGCCTTCGAAACGCGCGTGATCCAGCGGGCGGGACAAGAAAGTATCGAATGCCTTGCACAAGGGGCCAAGGTTCGGGTTGTCGGGCGGCGGCGAGGCCATGTTGCTCAGGTGCCTCCGCATGGACAAAAGGCAGTCTCCCGGATCGCGATAGACCGTGATGACCGCGACGCCATCGACCAGGGGCAGTCCGTCCAGCGGCGTGTGTGTCTTGAAAAGACGTCGGCCATGGGCGGCGTGCGCCTGAGGCGCGGGAGCATCCGGTTTTCCGCCATGGAAATCTATCCAGGGCGCGACCGAGGACAGCCTATCAAATCGCGCATCGGCCCCGTGAAGGATCAGATAGGCCATTGCCAGCGTCCAGGTGGTGCCGCTCTTTGGCGGTGTCGAGACCACCACGTCGCCGGGCCTGAGATCGACATCCGACCAGCGCGCACTGTCGAAGAGGCTGCCCTGGTAGCGCGGCAGGTGAGAACGCGTCATCGTGCACCTCCGTTGTGTGCGGGCCCTCGGCACCGCAGCGCCGCAGGCCCGGAGGTGTCAGTTCGTGGCCTGCTCGGCGGCGATCTGCGCCGTGTAGAACTCCAGTACCTCTTCACCGTCCAGGCCCAGGGCCTCCATGCGTTTCAGCCATCCGGCGACCGGGCCACCCGATGCGGCCAGCAACTCGGCCTCAAAGGCGTCGCTTGCGTCGATGACCTGCATCTGGCTGTCGAGGCTCTGCATTTTCGCGTCGTTGAGGCCGGTCCAGATCGTCCCGGCTGACTCGGCGAAGGCCGCGCCCGACAGGGCCATGATCGCGGTCTGATCCGCGTCCGAGATCCCGTCCCAAGCGGCATCGGAGATCAGGAAACTGAAGGCGGGCGTGAAGATCTTTTGCCTGGTCACGGTGATCGACTTGGCGTGTTGCAGGGCATTGAACTTCTCCGCGTCCCACGGCGGGATGCCGACGAAGCCGTTCACCACGCCGCTCTGGATCACTTCGGCCATCTGCACCGCAGGCCCCGAGACCACGTTGCCGCCCCCGGCGCTCAGGATCGCAGACGTCACGCCGGGCAGGGCCCACATCTTGCGATCCGTCGCATCGGCGAGCGTTTCGATGGGTGTGTCGTTCAGCGAATAGAAATCCCCGCCCGGAGCCACGAAGGCCGACAAAAGGTGCAGCCCGTCATATTCGTCGACGCCGGACAGATGCGTCTCGTAGGTGCGCCAAAGCGCGAGGGAAGAGGCCCGCGCGTCGCCGGTCCCGGTGAAGGGCATCATTGCCACAAGAGGCCCCGCGATCTCGTCCGCGAGAAACCCGTTGAATGTGAAGCCCGCATCGAACAACCCGCCCCGGATCGACTCGATCTGCTTGGGCGGCGGGGCAAGGCTGCGCGGCGGCACGCTGACCGTGACCCGGCCCTCCGTCGCCTCGGCCACATCCTCGGCCCAGGCCCCGAGGACTTCGGAGCAGAAGAAATGCTGCGATGGCCAGAAACAATTGACCAAGAGCTCCTTGGCATTGGCCGGAGCGGCCAACAGGCTGGACGCGGCTAGCGCGGTAAGGATGACATGTTTCATGAATTCTCCTTTCAAGAGCTTAGTTGCGGCCCATCAGGCCGGGGAGGAAAGTTGCGACCGGCGGGATCGCTATCACGATCAAAAGCACCGCCAAAAGCGCACAGGCGAAGGGCAGGACGCCCAGAAAGATCGTCGACAGCGCCGTGTCAGGGGCGTTGGCCTTGACCACGAAGACATTCATGCCAACGGGCGGCGTGATCAGCCCAAGCTCGACCACGAGCACCACGACGATGCCGAACCAGATCAGGTCGACCTCGGCCGCGATCAGCGCCGGCAGGAAGACCGGAACCAACAGAAGAAGGATGCCGACCGCCTCGAATACCGTGCCCATCACGATGGCGATGACCGCCACTGCGCAGACCAGCCCTGTGGGCCCCAAGTCCATCCGCGCCACCATGTCGACCACGGCGAAGGACACGCCGGACAGGTTGAGATATTGGGCAAAGACGCTGGCCCCGAAGATGATCATGAAAAGCGACGCGGTGACCGAGGCGGTTTCGGAGAAGCAGTTTCGCCAGTCGCGCAGCGTCGTCAGTCGGCTGCGTGCGACGGCGATCGCGCCGGCCCCGAAGGCGCCGATCCCGGCGGCCTCGGTCGGGGTGAAGATCCGGCCATATATGCCGCCCAGGACCAGCGCGAAGAGCGCCAGAACCGGCAGCGCCGCGCGCCCGGCCCGCTGCGCGCGGTCCGGCGAAGCCTCGCCCTGCGGCATGTGCGGCAGCGGTGCCCGCACCAGGCAGAGCAGGACCGTCAGCAGGAAGGCCCCGACCAGGATCAGCCCCGGCAACAGGCCCGCCATGAACAACAGGCCGATATCCTGCTCGGCGATGCTGCCATAGATGATCAGCGGCACCGAAGGCGGAATCATGATCCCCAGCGTGCCGCCAGCCGCGATAGTGCCGGTCGACAGCCTGTCGCCGTATCCGTGGCGGCGCATCGACGGCAGGGCCACGCGGACCATGGTGGCCGCGGTGGCAATGGAGGACCCGCAGGCGGCGGAAAAGCCCGCCGATGACAGGATCGTCGCGTAGGCCAGGACCCCGCGCAGTCTCGCAAACGCCATCTGGGCCGCATCGTAGAGATCCTGCGAAAGCTCTGCCCGGTGAACAAAGACGCCCATCAGCAGGAACAGCGGCACGACCGACAGCGGATAGGCGGTGGCGATGCCTTCGACCTCCTGGCCGATCAGGGTCATCGCCGCCCCCGGACCCCGGATCATCGCGACGGCAAGACCCGCCACCACAAGCGTGGCAAAGCCGATCCGCACCCCGACAAGACAAAGCCCGAGAATGAGAACAAGGACGATCACCGGCCCGATCATCGCGCTTGCCCCGTCAGGTGAAGGACGGTCGCAAGCGCACACAGCAGCGCATAAAGGAGCAGCGGCACCGCCAAGGCGACTTCCAGCACCAGCGATTGCTTGCCGCGCAAGGCGGCATCCAGACCCATATGCGCCAGTTGCCAGGCGATTACCGCGAGGCCCGCGGCGGTGAAGACACCGATCACACCCGCCATCAGCCGCGGATAGCGGCGCGCCAGCCGCGGCGAGATCAGGTCGACCGCCACATGGTCGTCGCGCGCGCTGACAAGCCCGAGCCCACAGAACACAAAGCCGCCCATGATCCACTGGATCAACTCACTGGCGCCGAAGAGCGGCCGATTGAACCCGTAGCGCCCGACCACATCCCAGACTGTCAACCCAAGCAGCACCGCCCCGAGCAGGAAGGCCAGCCATTCAAGCGCGGCCACGGTCGTGTGTCTGAGGGCAGAAGAAGTGGGCATCAAGGCAACCTTTCGCATTGATCCCACTATGAAGCGGCGCTAACTATTTCTGCAAATGATCCTTTGACACATATTCATAACCTAATGACATGCAGATTGACCCCCGCCACCTCGTCCAGCTCGCAGTGATCGTCGACAAGGCGAGCTTTACCGAGGCGGCGCATGAGCTGAACGTAACGCAGCCGGCCCTCAGCAAGACCATTGGACTGTTGGAAAAGCGGCTGGGCGCGCCCCTGCTCAGTCAGCGCAGACCGGTCGTGCCGACGCCTCTGGGGGAAACCTTGGCGCAGCAAGGGCGCCTGATCCAGGCGTCGATGAAGGAGGCGGAACAGACCATCTCGGACCGGCAACGCGGCCTGCGCGGGCGCATCCGGCTGGGCGCGCCGCCATTCTTCCTGGAAACGCTTGCCAGCGATGTCGTGCGCGATTTCACCGCCCGGCACCCGGATGTGGCGTTCGAGTTCGTTGCGGGTTTCTTCGATGAGGTCCGGGACCTGGTCCTGCGGCGGCGGCTGGATCTCGCGCTTGGTCCCATGAATGCTACGCTGAATGCGCCATCCCTGCGCACCGAGACGCTGATCCTGTCCCAGAAGGCTCTGTTTTGCCGTGCGGGTCACCCCTTGCTGACAAAGTCCGAGATCACCGCCGATGACCTGGCTTCGTTTGGCTGGATCGGCCACTCACTGAACAGTGTCATTACGACGGAAATGAAGATCGATCTGTTCGAGTTCGGGGTTGAAGGAGTCGAACTGGTGGTGGCCTCGGCGTCAGTCAGCCTCTTGCTGTCACTGCTGGAGACGACCGACTACCTGTCGTATTTGCCGATGTTCATGATGCGCGATGCCGTGCGGTCAGGGAGTATCAGCGCCCTTCCCGTGCAAGGTTTCGCCCCCAAAACGCCGTTGGGTCTGATCCACGGTGTCAGCGCAATGTCGGACCCGCTGGTTCGCGCCTTCGCCGAAACGATGAAGAGGCATCTGACGGCCGCCGAGGCCGAACTGTTGCATCTCTTCCCAAGCCTTGCTCCCTGATATGGCGGCGCTGGACGACGACCTGGGCCTTTGCCAGATTTTTGATCTTCCCAAAAGCTGACATCCGCGCGACTCGCAGCTAATGACCGCTCTCCGCCCTTTCTGACAAGCCTATCGCTTCCAAGGCCGCACCCTCGGCATTTCCTCGGTCACCTGGACATCCCGCAGTATTCCACCCGCAACCAGCCCATCCCTCACCCAGCCCAGCGCCTGCCACCAATCCTCATATCCGCGCCGAGCTGATGCGATCTGTTCCGGGTGGGGCCGCCAGGTGACCGGACAGGCCAAAACCTCCACTGTTCGCCACCGTCCGCGCGAGAGTATACGTTCGGTGCCCACTACTTCCGTCACAGCCCGAACGCCATGCTGGTTTTGTCGCGTTTCCACTGGGATGCAGCGTGGCACGACACCGGGCATCCAGTCGGGGGTCAGCCCGGCCCGGGCCAGTTCCGCGACGCGGATGGCCATGCGGATGCCGCCAAGGCTGTCGGGGAGCCCGGCAACGGTGGCCGCGATCACTTCGGCATCGGCATGGGTATAACTGCCCATCTTGTGCTGCCCGCCATCGACCTTGCAGCCCAGCGCGGCGCGCTGCATCAGGACGTATTCAAGGCCGAAGCCAAAGCCTTCTTCCACCACATCCTTCGGCGGGGGCAGTTCCAACTGCGCCTTCTCGATCCGAAACGCCCATTCCAGCGCTGCCTGCACGCCTAGCGCGCGTTTCACCTTTGCACCACCGGCGCGCCCAATCCGTCCCTGTATGCTCATGGCTGCAATCCTTTAAACAGGTTCATCTGCGCTGGGCGCTCCGACCCCTCCACGGGCCGCCAGATCCACGGGCCCGAGGCCATGGGCAGCTGCGAGAGTGCGCCACGCATGTGCTGCTGCCAGTGGGTGAACTCCGTTTCCGAGCAGGCGCAGAGCGCGTGCCCGATGGGCCAGCCCATCAGCCATCCGACGAAGAGCGGATTGAGCCGCCTCCGCGCCCGGGCCTTCAGGATCCGCCGCGAGACGACCCGCCCATGCGAGGCAATCATTGAAGCCCAGAGCGGGCGCGAGATCGGGCCGTGCGGCGAGGACCGCCGTCCATGCGGCATGATCGCCGGGGCCGGGCGGGTGAAGCCCTGTTCCGCCAGGTAGTGCAGGATATCCATCCGGGACTTGCCATCGGCCCGCGTGATGCTCGCAGGGCTGCTGCCCTTCCAATTCTGGGCCGCCGGTGTGGGCCAGTATGAAGATGCGGAGCCGCTGGTGCGGCGCGCCAACTTCTGCCGCGCTGAACAGGCCTGCCGCAGGCGTGTAGCCCATGTCCCAAAGCTCTTGCAGCACGGTTTCAAGGCCGAGGCTGACGTGACCGGGGACGTTTTCGAGGAAGACCCATGTGGGATGGCATTCGGCGATGACCCGGGCGACCTCGGGCCAGAGGTGGCGGGGGTCGTCGGCCCCACCGCGCTTTCCGGCGGCACTGAAGGGCTGGCAAGGATATCCGGCCAGGACGATGTCGAAGGCCCCACAGAAGGGCCGGGCATCGAAGCTGCGCAGATCGTCCCAGATCGGGGCCGGGGCGAAGTATCCGCTGCGCTGGGCGGCGGTGAGGACGGACCGTGGCCAGTCCTCCCACTCAACGAACGCGCGGGTGTGATAGCCGGGCTCGGCGAGCATGAGGCCCAGATCAAGGCCTCCGCCGCCTGCGCAGAGGGACAATCCGTTCCGGGGACGTGACACCATGCCATTCACCGCACCCCCCGCAGCCGCAGCCTGTCCGCTGTCACCAGCCTGCGGGCAAGCATTGCCTCGCACATGGCGTTGCTGATCATGCTGGGGGGCAGATATTCTTCGGAATTGACCTTGGCCGCATAGAATTCCGCCAGCTCATCCGGGCCGGGCGATGGCGTGCCTTGGGCCTTGCGGCTGCGCTTGGATTTCAGGGTGCTGACATTTGTGGCAGCCGCCTGCGCATCGCGCTGGGCGGCGCGTTCCATAGCACGATCCAGCGCTTTCGGGCCGTCGGGCGGGTTGGGATGATCACTCCGGGTCTCAGTCGCGACCTCGATGATCCTGCGCTCGGAGAGTCCGAAGTCATCGATCCATCGCCGTACATGGGCCCGCGCTGGCCAACCCTGCCACCAGGCGGGCAGGGTGGCATTGGCGGCAAATCCCAGCGCCGAGAGCAGCTCAGAAAAAAACCGATCAAAATCGGAATCGCGCGCAGCCGCGTCCTCCTCCTCCTTTACTGGTTTACTTAAGGGTTCCCTTACAAGGTTAGTGTCGCAATTTGAGACACGGGATTGGTCATTTTTGAGACACGGGTTTGCGTCTAATTGAGACACGGGCCCGTGTCCGGAACTGAGACACGGCTTTGGGTCTGTGCCGGACGACAAGTCACTGCAGATGTGCGCTTTTTCGTCGATTGACCCGTGTCTCAAATCTGGACACGGGATTTCAGCCTCTCCTGCCTCGAAGGGATTGGTTGAATCCCCCTCGATTTGGCCCGGCCCGCGCGGCGTGAACCCTGGCTCGCAGCCCAGCAGATAGCGGGTGGGGCGCTGCTGACCGGTCTTGGAGTCTGTTACCCTGATCCGACGAATGAGACCGCGTGCTTCCAACCCGTCGAGGTGGCGGTTCAGCGTTGCCCGACTGATTTCGCAATCATGTGCCAGCCGCACCTGCGAGGGAAAGCAGCCATAGTCTGGATTGAACCGGTCGCAAAGATGCCAGAGCACGATCTTCGCTGCGGGTTTAAGCCCGCGCTGCTTGATGGCCCAGTTGGTCGCGTCATGGCTCATGGCGCAGTCCTCCCGACGGGGCGGCGATGCGCGTGGTGAAGCCATGCTCCGTCAGCGCGCCCAGCGCATCGTCGAGGCTGCGAACCAGCGCCCAGCCAAAGCCCTGCGCCTGCACCGCATCGCGGAAGGCCTCCTGCGTCGGACGCAGCCGTCCTTTCGGCGCTTTCAACTCGAGAAACAGCACGCGGCCATCGCAGATCACCATCAGATCGGCAAAGCCCGGATGAACGCCCATGCCCACCAAAATGGCCTGCCGTTTCGCACCGCGCGGGCCAGCCTCGGTCACCTCGTTGGCGCAGTGATGGATGATGGCCGTGCTGGGCAGGGCAACGCGCAGCGCCTGCACGACCGTGCGTTGCAGATCGGCCTCGGGGGTGCCGCGCCGCTTCATGACCCCACCTCCGGATCCGGTCGGTGGTTGCCCCGCGCGGGATGCCTTGCATCGACCACCACCAGCAGGATGCGGGCGTCCTCGCGTTCATGTTCCGTCTCGCCATGTTGAACGAGAAGAGTGCAGGCCAGCCGGATCAGATGATCGGAATGGTGGGCTACATCGGCCACGACGGCGCGGGCCTCGCGCCGCCGCTCGTCGATCCAGTCCGCGCGCACTGCGTCCTGCGCAGGGTGTTTGCGAATGGAAAGCTGCGGCTTCATCGCCGACCTCCCCCACGCCGGGGGCTCGGCAGTTCCTGCTGTTGCAGCCAGTCCTGCACCGCGTCACGGCGGTAATAGACCTTGCGGCCCGCGCGCACGCAGGGCGGCCCGAAGCGTCGCGCCTCCCAGCGGCGCAGCGTGTCCACCGTCAGATCCAGCTCAAGCGCCAGGTCAAGGCGGCTGATCCAGCCGGTCAATACGCCACCTGGCGCGGATCGCTCGGAGGTTCCGGTTTCCGTCATGCTCTTGTCTCCCGTTGATCGCCCGAAGCGGGCCGATTTCCGGATCCAAAAGACGCAGACGCAAAGGGGTGGCGGGAAGGCGCAGGGTGGCACTGGAATTGGCATTGCGTGCCACCCCTTGTTTTATTGGGGTTTTCGCGTTTGGAGCGATGTCGGAGAGCTCAGGCGCAGGACGGACAGGCGTGCCCGCGAGCACCGCGCCGGGGGCGGTTGTGCTTGTTCGCACCGCATAGGCCCGCATCCGGCGACATTCGGCAGCACAGGCGGAGTTTGAGTTGGGTGGCAGGGTGGCATCGCTCTGCCAAAACCGCGCCACCCTTTGATTTCAATGGAAATTTACAAAACTCTCTGGTGAATCTGGCACCGATGCGCGCTACGCGACCCGTTGCACGTCCCTACCGCGTGGGCCGCGCTTGCAAGATTTTTCGTAAAACCCAACAAAACACCCAACAAAACAAAGGGTGGCGCGGGTGTTGCGATCCGCTGCCACCCTGCGCCTCCCCGCCACCCCGGTGTGTGTGCTTGGCTTGATTGTGGGGCGAATCTACGCCTGTGTCACAGGTGAAAGGACGTGCTGAGTTGGTCAACAGATTGCGATTGAACGATAAATCGGTGCGGGAGGCGATCCCTGCGAAGGGGCGTGACTACCAGATTTTCGACACCGAGGTGCGGGGGTTTTCGATCCGCATCCTGAGGTCGGGCAACCGGTCGTTTGCGCTCGATTATCGCTATGCCGGGGCCCAGCGCCGCATGGCCATCGGGCGCTGGCCGGAATGGACGGTGACAGCTGCACGCGAACGCGCAAAGGAACTGCGCCGCGAGATTGACGATGGCCAAGATCCCCTTGGCGCGCGGGGTGAATTGCGCGAGGCTCCAAGGATCAACGACATGATCGCGCGCTACATGGACGAGCATCTGCCGCATCTGGCCAGGACCAACGCATCCGACCAACGATCGATGCTGACGAAGCTGGTCGCACCGCATTGGGGCAACAAGCTGGTCAGTGAGATCACGCCGCATGATGTGGCGAAACTGCTGAACATCATCGCCAGGGGCCGATCGCGGCCTTCCAAGGACAAGCCGAACAACCGGGCGCGCAAGCTGCAGGGGTCAAAGCCGACCCCGATCCGCGCCAACCGGACGGGTGAGGTGCTGCGCAAGATGTTCACGCTTGCCATCAGCTGGGGCTGGCGCACGGACAATCCGGCGTCCGGCTTCAGGAAAAGGCCGGAGAATTCCCGCGAGCGGTTCCTGTCGCAAGACGAGATCGCGCGGCTGGCCGAGGCGCTGGACGCGGCCGAGGATCAGCGCGGCGCAGGGATAATCCGGATGTGCCTGCTGACCGGCAGCCGGGTGGGCGAGGTGCGGCAGGCGCGGTTTGAGCAGTTCAATCTGGAGCTGGGCAGCTGGTCAAAGCCCGCCACCACCACGAAGCAGCGCAAAATCCACCGCATCCCGATCTCGGCCGAGGTCGCCGCCATCGTGCGCCAGCGCCAGCTGGTGGTGCCAAAGGGCAATCCGTGGCTCTTTCCCGGCGATGTGCCGGGCCAGCCGGTCAAGGAAATCCGCCGCTTCTGGATCAACATGCAGAAAGAGGCCAAGCTTCCCGAGGTGCGGATCCATGACCTGCGCCACACCTTCGCCTCCTTGCTGGTCAGCGGTGGTTCCTCGCTGGAAATGATCGGCAAGCTGCTGGGCCACAGCCAGCTGCAGACGACCCAGCGCTATGCCCACTTGATGGAGTCGCCCCTGCGCGCCGGTGTCGACGCCGTGGCCAGCATGCTCCGGCCCCGCCCGAAGATCGTGCATGATGCCGATGCCGCGCCCAAAACCTTATCCGACGATCAAAAGTCCGCGTGACCCACGCCGCCTTGTGCTGGTCAGGCGTTTTCGCGGCGCAGCTCATGCCAGATCGGCGTGATCCGCCTGCGGATGCTGCGGCTGTCGGGGATCCTCGCCCCACCTGTCTGATCGGCGAACCAGTCCTGCATCTCCGCGATGAGTTCGGCCTGTGTGGCGGGCAGGCCCTGATCGTGGATGCGCCGGATCAGGGCGATGTTCATGCCCGCCCAATCATAGGGCTGTCCGCCATTCGCACCCCCGGCGGCCTTGCGAACCAGGTCGTGCTCGTCCTCGAATCCGAAAACCTCCTCGGCGCGGATCAGCATATCCGCAACCGCAACCGGCACGCCGTCCGGTGGGTCAGTGATGATCAGCCAGTTCGAGGCATCGGGTGGCAGGATGCGTTGCATGATACCTTCGGTCGGGCTGGGTCCGCTGCGGCGAAACAGGGGCAGCAGGTCCATCGGCGACAAGGTCACAGGACCCGCCACCATAGCATCGCCACAGCGGACAAGGCTGATCCCCGTCATGATCTTAAGCTTGCCCTGTGATGCCCATCCCGCGATGTCGGCGACGGAACACTCCCAGCGGACTGAGATTTCATAAAGCGAAAAAAACACGCGCGGTGGTAAGGCCACGGCGACTCCCTCCTCAATCGGGCCAGAGGAGAGACCATGCCTGCGCCCTGCTGACCATGTTTTTATGACAAGACAGGAAAATCCGGGCGCAAAAGGTCAGGGCGTAAAACCGCCTTCTTCAACACTTCTGCGCGAAATGAATCGTCCTGTCTTGATTCTGATTGAGGCCTGCTCGCCTCATGCGGGAAATTCGCATCCGACGGAAACGGGATCAATAGGGGCGAAGCAGGAATCTACGAGTGACGCGGCGGCAGGAATGATCGTTGGTGTGGAACGTCAGGTAAACTTGACATTCACGTTATGAACCGACGCCAAACCCCAGAGCTGCTATTCACGCAAGCTGCAGAGAATGACTGATCAGAGCCCTTACTTCCGAATGCTGCAGCGCTCTCGAATGGCCGGTATGGTGAAGCGTGAAGGCTTCACCATTTGGCACGCTACTATTCGCCGGCTGCAGCAGCTGAGAATCTCTCCAATGCGCCCTTCATCGCCAGAATGGCCGGGTGATCTGCGGCGAGACCGTGGGACGGTGCGACAGCCGTTGGGTCATCATAGGTCGCCCAGGTTTGACCGTTGGCGTCTTCAAAGAACAAAATCCGTAGTGGCAAGTTTAGAGCCATGGTTTGACCTGTTTGCAAAGCGCTCGCCCCGATTTTGGGACTGCCGAATATCACGATGGTTGTGGGACGCAGGTCTTTGCCGACCGAGGCGTTGCCAGCAGCAAAGTCGATCGTGTTGAATACCCGCGCGCCTGCGGTTTCGACGGCGTCTGTCAACCGCACCACGGAAGTTGCGACATTGGCGTTGCTCGCCACATTAATGCGTTCTGCCATGGCGGTCCCTGCGGATGTTGCTGCGATAAATGCTAGTGCAATCAGTGTTTTCATGTTTCTCTCCTAGGTGTTCATTGTCCGATGCCATTTGGACTAAGTACTGTCTAATCTTCATGAACTGCGGTTTCTGGAGGATTTTTGGAGGAATGCTCCTTGAGCCAAAGTTATGGACAAATCTGGAGCTTTGGTTCTTTTGCGCTTGATGAAGTGACCTTTGAGCTCACGCATTCCGACGTCCCGGTCGCGATCGAGCCGCAAAGCCTGCGTGTTTTGATCTTCCTTATCCGTCAAAGGGACCGAGTTGTGTCCAAAGACGATCTGGTTGAGGCAATTTGGCAAGGGCGCGCGATCAGTGACTGGGCGATTTCCGGTGCGATCAAAGCTGTTCGGATTGCACTTGACGACACCGACCGCGACAACCGTATCGTCAAGACGATCCATGGGCGCGGATTTCGCTTTGTTGCGGACGTCATTTCCAGAACCCCGGAAACTGCATATGGGCCCAAGCCAACCGTCCTTGTCCGCGCCTTCCGATCCAGCGGAGAGGACGCCGCGCTCGATTATCTTGCCGATGGTCTGACAGAAGATCTGATCCACGACCTGTCGCGACACGATGCGTTGACTGTGTTGTCCTACAACACGTCCCAAGCGCTCGGGCATGGGGTGCCGGGGGACATCTACGGCGTTACACACATCATTGATGGCAGCATCCGTGAAAGTGGTCCACGCACCCGTGTGAACGCAGCCATCCTGAATGGAAACGGGCAGCAGCAAATCTGGGCGGAACGTTTTGATCTGTCTCAGGAAAGCCTTTTGGCGGGTCATGATTTGATCGCAGATCGGTTACATGCCGTGATTGCGCCGGATCATACCCGGCCTGCCAGGCAGCGGCGCGGCACCGTCAATTCTCAGGCTTATGATGCCTACCAGAAAGGCCGTTACGCGTATTTTCGCTATGAACCTCAGGCCTTTGTCGACGCGCTGTCGCATTTTGTGAAAGCCACTGAGCTGGACCCTGATTTTGCCAACGCCTACGCGCAGCAGGCCTATTGCCGCACGACGCTCTATGTTTTTGGATTGCCCGGGAGTGACACAACGCTGGATGCAGCGGAGGGTCTTGCGCGTGAAGCCATCAGGCGGGACGACAACGCAGCACTCGGATACGCGCGGCTTGGTTGGGTGCTGGGGTATCTTGGGCGGCCTCAGGAAACCATTTCTGCCTTTGACGCTGCCTTGACGCGCGACCCAGAAAGCCCCGAGACCTATCTGGCCTACGGTGAGACCATGAACCGCCTTGCGCGACCGCAAGACGCCGGGCCGCTTCTGGAGGCAGTGTTCTCAAAAGACAGCTTTCTGCCGCCCAGTTGGGAATTCCCGCAAGGCCATCGCCACCTTTTGTTAGGGGAGCAGGAAGTGGCAATAGCGCACTTTCAATCCGTTCTGGATCGCGTCCCGCGTTTTGTTCCAGCACGAGTCCAAATGGTGCGCGCGCATTGGGAAATCGGTGATACCGAGGGCGCAAAGCAGGGCGTTGCGAGGATCAAGGAAATCGCGCCCAAGTACAGCCTTGCCCACTCAAAGCGCATGTTCCCGTATCCCGTTCAGAAAGAAGCGGATGCGCTGATGGCAGCGCTTTCGGGCGCTGGATTGCGTTAGGTTTAATGAGCGGAGCTGACGTTCGCTTGTGCAACTCCAACACCCGTTTTGTCCGCGTGTTACCAGTTCGCGACTCGCGCGGCGAAGGTCGGCTGTCGCAAATTTGCGTCTAGGGCCATCTAGCATTCGGGAACACATTTCCGAAGCTGGTTTCCGCCACGCTGCTCCGCCGCGCGATTGATGATCGCGCAATTCATGTCAACGCCACGTCAACCTGCATACGCCTGTTTGGCGCGGTCTGGGACGTTGAAAGCCGGTCTATGACGGGCGGTGCCGGAATGGAAAATGCGCGAGATCAAAGGCTTATCGCATAAGTCATTGGTTTTTATAAGCTATTGGAATCGCTAAGGTTTCGGCTCATAACCTGAAGGTCACAGGTTCAAATCCTGTCCCCGCAACCAAAAGATAACGTGATATCAAATACTTAAATGTTGAGCGTTTCGCTTGTTTATGCCTCGTCGCAGTTTACGTCAGCATTACGTCGACAAATCGCATGGCGGGGTGCAGTCGGTACGTTCAGCGATCCCATGGTTGTAGTAGAATGCTTTCTTGCGTTTGCGCAAAGCAGTTACTCCACAGTTACCGACTTGGCCAGATTGCGCGGTTGGTCAACATCTGTGCCGCGCGCAAGTGCCGTGTGGTAGGCCAGCATCTGGGCTGGGATGGCATAGACAAATGGCGCGATAAAGGATGAGACGGCGGGGAGCGCGATTGTGTGCTGCACATCTCCGGCTTCTTGCAGTCCTGCCTTGTCTGACAGCAAAATGATTTGCCCGCCGCGCGCCATGACCTCTTGCATGTTTGAGATTGTCTTATCAAACAGAGCATCGCGCGGCGCCATCACCACGACCGGCAATTCCTTATCGATCATGGCTATCGGGCCATGCTTGAGTTCGCCTGCAGCATAGGCCTCAGCATGGATATAGCTGATCTCTTTAAGCTTCAGTGCGGCTTCTAAAGCCATAGGATACATCTGCCCGCGTCCAAGGAATAAAATATCATCATACCGCGCAAGGGTTTCGGCGACGAGATATGGGCAAAAGTTGGTGATGCCTGATCAGGCGGCAGTTTGAAGTTGGCGGATCCCATCGCGGAACTCAACCCCCTGGATGATCTCGGGCAGGCGGTTCTGTCCGTCGAGTTTGCGCCATTTCTTCTGCGCTGACATCATCAGCTTGAAGGCCATGGCCAGCCCGGTCTTGCGGCTGAGGCATCCTTTGGTGCGTTTCGTGCGGTGCCGGACCGTGGCGAAAGTGCTTTCGATCGGGTTTGACGTTCGGATGTGTTTCCACTGTTCCGCCGGATAGTCGTAGAAGGTCAGCAGCGCATCCCGGTCCTTGACCAGCTTGGCGACCGCCTTG
>NZ_FZON01000043.1 GCF_900188425.1 Antarctobacter heliothermus | reverse complement strand
CCGAAAACGACTACGGCGCATTGGGCGACACCTCCACCCTCGCCGACCCCTCCGTCGTCGACGACCTCATCGACAACCGCATGAACAAGGCGTGAGGGACATGATGGACGGATCCAAAACAACCGCCGCCGCCCCCGTGCTGATCCTGCTTGGCCCTCCGGGGGCAGGCAAGGGCACGCAGGCGCGGATGCTCGAAGAGCAATTCGGGTTTGTGCAACTGTCGACCGGGGATCTGCTGCGCGCTGCCGTGGCCGCCGGCACCGACGCGGGCAAACAGGCCAAGGCGGTGATGGAGGCGGGTGATCTGGTCTCTGACGAGATCGTCATCGCCATCCTGCGCGACCGGCTGGCCGATGCGGACTGCGCCAAGGGTGTCATCCTTGATGGCTTTCCGCGCACCGAGGCCCAGGCCGAGGCGCTGGACGAACTGCTGGCCGCAAACGGGCAGAAGATCGATGCTGCTGTCAGCCTCGAGGTCGACGACGCCGCCATGGTGTCGCGGATTTCGGGCCGATTCACTTGCGGCGGGTGCGGTGAGGGGTATCACGACGACTTCAAGCCGCCCAAGGCGACAGGTGTCTGTGACAAATGTGGCAGCACAGAGTTCAAGCGCCGCGCCGACGACAACGCCGAAACCGTTGCGGCCCGGCTTGAAGCCTACCACGTCTCGACCGCGCCGCTGATCAAATACTACGCCCGCAAAGGCGCGCTGATCGGCATCAACGCCATGGGCGAGATCAAGGATATCGCGGGCAAGCTTTCTGCGATCGTAAAGACAGCCACCGCCTGAGCGGGGCTGAATGAACTGGCCCGTTGCGCCCCTGCGCAGCGGGCTCCCTGGAGGAAAGAGGAGGAACCGCATCATGGCGGACCACACTTCACAGGCTGAACAGGCAAAGTCCGATGCGGGCTACTGGAAGGCCAACGTACGCATCATCGTCATCAGCCTCATCATCTGGGCGCTGGTGTCTTTCGGTTTTGGCATACTGCTGCGCCCGATGATTTCGGGCATTGCCGTGGGCGGCACCGATCTGGGCTTCTGGTTTGCCCAGCAGGGGTCGATCATCGTCTTCTTGGCGCTGATTTTCTTCTACGCGTGGCGAATGAACAAGCTCGACCGTGAATACGGCGTCGAGGAGGAATAAGACGTTATGGATCAGTTTACCATCAACCTGCTGTTTGTCGGCGCGAGTTTCGCGCTCTACATCGGCATCGCGATCTGGGCCCGTGCGGGCTCCACATCGGAATTCTACGCCGCCGGTCGCGGCGTTCACCCGGTCACCAACGGCATGGCCACGGCGGCGGACTGGATGTCGGCGGCCTCATTCATCGGCATGGCCGGTCTCATCGCCTTCACCGGCTATGACAACTCGACCTTCCTGATGGGTTGGACCGGCGGCTATGTTCTGCTGGCTCTGCTGCTTGCGCCCTACCTGCGCAAGTTCGGCAAATACACCGTGTCCGAGTTCATCGGCGACCGTTTCTACAGCCCGACCGCGCGCGTCGTGGCCGTGATCGCCCTGCTGGTTGCCTCGCTCACCTATGTGATCGGGCAGATGACCGGTGTTGGCGTCGCCTTTGGCCGCTTCCTGGAGGTGTCCAACACCACCGGCCTGCTGATCGGTGCCTGCGTGGTCTTTGCCTACGCCGTTTTCGGCGGCATGAAGGGCGTGACCTACACGCAGGTCGCACAGTACGTCGTGCTGATCATGGCCTACACCATCCCGGCCGTCTTCATCTCGCTGCAACTGACCGGCAACCCGATCCCTGCGCTGGGTCTGTTTGGCGATCACGTCGCCAGCGGTGAGCCGCTGCTGGCCAAGCTGGACTCCATCGTCGCCGAGCTGGGCTTTAACGAGTACACGACCCACCACTCCGACACGCTCAACATGGTGCTGTTCACCCTGTCGCTGATGATCGGTACAGCGGGTCTGCCCCACGTCATCATGCGCTTCTTCACCGTGCCGCGCGTGGCGGATGCACGCTGGTCCGCGGGCTGGGCGCTGGTCTTTATCGCGCTGCTGTACCTGACCGCCCCGGCTGTGGGTGCCATGGCACGCCTGAACATCACCGACCTGATGTGGCCGAATGGTGCAACGGGAGAGCCTGTCTCTGTCGAGATGATCGAAGCCAACCCAGAGTATGACTGGATGGCGACATGGCAGAAAACCGGCCTCTTGGGCTGGGAAGACAAGAACGGTGACGGCAAGATCGTGTACTTCAACGATGCCGATGCCGACACGGTTGCCAAGATGGAAGCCGCCGGTTGGGGTGACGCAAACGAACTGACCAAGTTCGACCGTGACATCCTTGTTCTGGCCAACCCCGAAATCGCCAACCTGCCCAGCTGGGTCATCGGTCTGGTCGCGGCTGGTGGTCTTGCCGCCGCGCTGTCCACAGCGGCCGGTCTGCTGCTGGCGATCTCTTCGGCTGTCTCCCACGACCTGATCAAGGGCTCGATCAACCCGGCGATCTCGGAAAAGGGTGAGTTGCTGTCTGCACGGGTCGCCATGGCGGTTGCCATCGCGGTGGCCACCTACCTTGGCCTCAACCCTCCGGGCTTTGCGGCGCAAACCGTGGCCTTGGCCTTTGGTCTTGCCGCGGCATCGATCTTCCCGGCGCTGATGATGGGCATCTTTACCAAGGTGAACAACAAAGGCGCGGTGACAGGCATGGTGACAGGTCTGCTGGTGACGCTGGTCTACATCTTCCTGCACAAGGGTTGGTTGTTCATCCCTGACACCAACAGCTTTACCGATGCGGACCCGCTGCTGGGCACAATCCAGTCGACTTCCTTCGGGGCCGTCGGTGCGATCATCAACTTCTGCGTGGCCTTCACCGTGTCCAAGTTCACCACTCCGATCCCGACCGAGATCGAAGAGCTGGTGGAATCGGTACGCGTGCCGCGCGGTGCCGGTGCCGCAGCTGCGGACCACTAACACCACCCCGTCCCGGCCCCGCGCCGGGGCGGGACCACGGACCAAGCTGGTCCGCCGCATGACAATCGGTCCCGTCCGGCGTGATGTCGGGCGGGACATTTCATTTCCCGCGCAAGGATGACCCATGCCCGTCGATCGCGCCGAACTCCTCAGATTTCTCTCTGCCGTCCACCCCTACGATGCGCTTGACACGCAGGTGCTGGAGGATCTTCTGCCCGCGTTCCAGCAACAGGTTCTGGACGCGGATCAGGACATCTACACTCTGGGCCAACCGCTTGACGGGCTGTACCTGATCCACCAGGGCGCGGTCGAAGTCACCGACAGCAACGGCGCGCAGATCTCATTGCTGGGTCCGCGCAACAGTTTCGGCGAACGCGGCCTGTTCCGCGACGGGCTGGCCGTGACCTCTGCACGCACACGCGAAGAAACCCGCCTGCTGGTGCTGCCACCGGCAGAGTTCCGGCACCTTCTGGACACCCAGCCCGCAGCGAAGAAATTCTTTGACCGCCAGCGCCCCGCGAAACCGAAACGCGCCGACCTGACCACCACACGGGTCGAGACGCTGATGGCCCCTGCCCCGTTGACCTGCCCGCCCCATACCCCGGTGCGCGACGCGGCGCAGCTCATGCACTCGCGCCATATCTCATCGGTCTGCATCACCGAGGGCAAGGTGCTGCGCGGCATCGCCACAATCCGCGACATCTCGGGCAAGGTTGTGGGCGGCGGCCTGTCCTACGACACCCCCCTGTCAGAAATCATGACCGCCGATCCCCTGACCCTCCCGCCCTCGGCCATCGGGTCGGACGTGCTGCACATGATGATGGAACGCCGCATCGGCCATGTTCCCGTCACCGAGGGCGACAAACTGGTCGGCATCGTCACCCAGACTGATCTGACCCGCTTTCAGGCCATGACCTCGGCGGAACTGGTGTCCGAGCTGGCGTTCGCCAAGACGCCAGAGGCCATGGCCCGCGTCACCGCCCGCATCCCGCAACTGCTGGTGCAACTGGTGGCAGGCGGCAACCGGCATGAGGTCATCACCCGGCTGATCACCGACATCGCCGACACCGCCACCCGCCGCCTGCTGGCACTGGCCGAGGCAGAACTGGGCGCGCCGCCCGTCCCCTACCTCTGGGCGGCCTGTGGCAGTCAGGGACGGCAGGAACAAACCGGCGTGTCGGATCAGGACAACGTGCTGATCCTGCATGACGGTTTCACCGAAGACATGCGCCCCTATTTCGAAGGTCTGGCCAGGATCGTCACAGACGGGCTGAACACCTGCGGCTATGTCTATTGCCCCGGCGACATGATGGCCTCATCCCCGCGCTGGTGCCAGCCGTTGCGGGTCTGGCGCGGCTATTTCAACAGCTGGATCGCCAAACCCGTCCCCGAGGCGCAGATGCTGGCCTCTGTCATGTTTGACCTGCGCCCCATCGGCGGCACCACGTCGCTGTTCGAGAACCTGCAGGAACAGACGTTGGGCAAGGCCGCGAAAAACTCGATCTTCGTGGCGCACATGATCTCGAACTCGCTCAAGCATACGCCGCCGCTGGGGCTGCTGCGCGGCTTTGCCACCATCCGTTCGGGAGAGCACAAGAACCAGCTGGACCTGAAACACAACGGCGTTGTGCCGGTGGTCGATCTGGGCCGCGTCTATGCGCTGCAAGGATCGCTGACAGCGGTCAACACCCGCGCCCGGCTGTCGGCCGCCATGGGGGCGGGTGTGCTCAGCCAGTCCGGCGGGCAGGATTTGCTGGACGCCTATGACCTGATCGCCGACACCCGACTGGAACATCAGGCCCGCCAGATCAAGGCAGGCGGCGCGCCGGACAACTATCTGGCACCCGCCGATCTGTCGGATTTTGAGCGGAGTCATTTGCGAAACGCCTTTGTCGTGGTCAAATCGCTGCAATCGGCGGTAGGTCACGGCAAGGGGATGCTTGGCTAGACCAGCAAGACGGACAAAAAGCGGGGCAAACGGGACATAGCCCGCCCCCGAGGAGGAGAAAAAAGATGTTTCTGGAACTGATCGCCGTCTTTGTGGCGGGGTTTGTCGGCGCGGGCCTGATGATGGTCCTGTCGTCGCTGAGCGGCCGCCGCCTGCCGCGCTGGATCGTGCCGGTTGGCGCGGGCGCCGCCATGCTGATAGCCGGGATCGCCACGGAATACAGCTGGTATGGGCGCACCGCGCAAAGCGCCCGCGACAAGGGCCTGAGCATTGCGCAGACGGTCGAAAACAGCGCCCTGTGGCGGCCCTGGACCTACATCTATCCGCTGACAGACCGCTTTGTCGCGGTCGACACGGCCAGCCCGCTCAAGAATGCCGAGACTGAGGGGCTGTACCTTGTGAAACTCTATTTCTACGGGCGTTGGCGGTCGAACCAGATCGTGCAGGTCATGGTGGACTGCGTAGGCTACCGCCGGGCCGACCCGGTTCTGGGCGATGGGTCGCCGCCGCTCTGGCGTGACGTCGGTCCCGACGATCCTGTCGTCAAGACTGTCTGCGCCGAGGTGTGATCCCATGTCCGACACCTTACCCGGCCCCATGAGCAAGCTCAGCCTGCGTCTGCGGATCTTCCTGTTCTTCTGCCTCCTCGCGGTCGGTGGCACCGGCATCGTTCTGGGCGCTCTCTGGGTCGGGCATGCCCGCGCCTTGGCCACGACACCCACCAACGGATTCGTCTTTGCCGGTATCCTGGCCAGTTTCGGCCTTGTCGCCCTGTGTACCGGCGTCTGGCTGCTGTTCGACGAAAACGTCGCCAAACCGATCGAGCGTTTGTCCGCCCGGATGCGCGCCCGCGCCCATGCCGGAACCGGCAGCGCCATGGACCGTGATGCCGCCCGCTATCTCGGGGATCTTGCCCCCGCCGCCGATGCCATCACCTCAGCCTTGTCGGAAAACGCCGTCTCTACCGCGCAGCGGATTGCCAGCGAAACCGCCCGCCTGACCGCCGAAAAGGCGCAACTCACCGCGCTGCTGACAGAGATCCCGGTGGCCACGCTGCTGATCAACGCCAATGACCAAATCGTCCTTTATGACGGTCAGGCCGCCGAGGTGCTGGCCCAGCAGGCGGTGCCCCGGCTGAACGCGCCGTTGGCCGATTATTTCGACCCCGCCAGCGTCAAAGCCGCCCGCATCGCCATGAACAAAGGCGGCAAAGAGGTCAGCCGCCCGCTGGAGGGGCTGGATGGCCAACAAAGCTATGACGCCCGGTTCAAACCGATGGACGGCGGCGGTTATATGATGATCATCGACGCCGCGCATATCGAAATCCCGCCAGAGGCGGCGCGCCCGCTGGTCTATGACTTTGACCTGTTGCAGGGTCGCGGCACGGCCAAGCTGGACGAGACGCCGGTTGGCAAACTCACCTTCACCGTCTTCGACACAGAGACGACCGGCCTCTTGCCGCACAAGGATGAAATCGTACAGATCGGCGCGGTGCGGGTGGTGAATGGCCGCATCGTGCCGGGTGAGGTGATTGACCAACTTGTCGATCCGCGCCGCCCGATCCCCGCCGCTTCGACCAAGGTGCACAAGGTCACCGATGCCATGGTCGCCGGACAGCCCAGCATCGCCCGCGCCGGACGGCAGTTCCACAGCTTTGCGCGGGATTCCGTCATCGTGGCCCATAACGCGCCCTTCGACATGGCCTTTCTGCAACGCCACAAGGGGCGCATGGGCGTGGTCTGGGACCATCCCATCCTTGACACGGTGCTGCTGTCGGCGGTGCTGTTCGGTGCCTCGGAAACCCACACGCTGGACGCACTGTGCGAGCGGCTGGATGTGACCATCCCCGAGGCGCTGCGCCACACCGCACTGGGCGACGCCCGCGCCACCGCCGAGGTGCTGGTCAGAATGCTGCCGATGCTGGAGGCGCGCGGCCTGACGACCTTTGGCGCAGTGATCGCGGAGACCCGCCGTCACGGGCGCCTGCTCGAAGACCTCAACTAGAGCGCGCCCTCGCCCGGCCACCGCCCGTCGTCCAACCACCGCGCGGGCACCAGCGGCACCCGGCCCTCGTCCCGCACGCTGCGGACCATGGCGCGCAGCTTTGCGATGCCCAAGGTCCGCGCCCAGACCAGCACGCCGCCCTGGTCTGCCGGAAATCCCAGACCTTCGACAGAGGCGCGGTTGATCTCTTCCTCTGCCGCGCCCTCTTGCACCAACGCCACCGCTGCAAGCACAAGCGCCGCCAGCAGCCGGTCGCGGATGTCCTCTGCGCCGTAATCCACCCGCGTCAGGCGGTGAAAATGCGCCTCTTCCAGCGCCAGATCCGCCACGATCGGATCATCCACCTTGCCGCCCCCGCCGGGATAGCGATACCAGCCCGCCCCGGCGGTGCGCCCCAGCTTGCCCAGTTCCATCATCCGCTTGAGGATCGGCGATACGTCCGCCCCCTGCCGCGCCCAGGCCAGATCCAGCCCAAGGCTGTCCTCCGCCTCAAACGGCCCCTGCGCAAAGCCGAAATCCTCCAGCGCCTCATCCACCTCCCAGGGGGTCGAGCCGTGCAGAAACACCGCCTCTGCCGCGTCCCGAAACGGCCCGCGCAACCTGTCGACCAACCTGTCAGCCAAGAAACCGCTCGCGTGCGATCAGGGCCAGCAACCGCTCCAGCGTGTCGTTCAGCGATGCCGCCGAGGTGTTCAGATGCGCATGGGCGCGCTCATACAAGGTTTCGCGCGCCTGAAGAATGGATTTCAACTGCCCCATCGCCTCGGGCTGGCCCGCCATCGGACGCTCATCCCCCTGCGCCCGCACCCGCTCCATGTGCTCCTCTGGCGCGGCCTTCAGCCAGATGGTGTGGAAATGCGACAGCAGCCGGTTGTAGGTGGCGGGTTCGGCCACGATACCGCCCCCCACTGCTAGGATCACCTGCTCATGGGCCGCGATCACCTGATCCAGCGCATCCGCCTCCAGCTTGCGAAACCCCTCTTGCCCGTACAGCGCCATGATCTCGGCCACCGGCATGCCGCCGGCCTGCGAAATCTCATGGTTCAGCTCGACAAACGGCACCTTCAGCGCCGCGCCCGCCAGACGTCCCAGCGTGGATTTGCCCGCGCCGCGCAGCCCGACAAGGCAGATGCGCTGCGCCCGCTGGCCCCCCGGCGCACCGTCCAGCAACAGGGCGCGCACCTGTGCCTGCACCGGTGCCTCGGCCTGGCGGTACATCTCGGCCATCTGCAAGGCCTCAGAGGTCCAGGGATCGTCCTCCCCCAGCAGCCAATCGATGCGGAAATCCAGCGCCTCGGCCACCCGGCACAACAGACCGATCGAGATATTGCCCGCCCCGCTTTCGAGTTGCGCAAGATAGCGCGGCGACACACCCGAGGTTTCTGACAAAACACGGCGCGAGATGCCGCGCTGTTCGCGGACCTGCCGGACACGCCCGCCCACACGGGTCATCAGCGCCGCAACCGCGCTGTCTGCCGTCCCGTGTCCGTCCACTTCCATTGCCACTGCGACCCCTTTCGCACCATTGCCCATTCCTATGAACTATAGTGCATATCGCAGAAGAAGGGCGCTGCAAAGCAACGTTTTTAACCAAGGATGCGCGACGTCATACGCACAATCCTGCGCGATTTCCGGTTTGCGGGGATCTGCGGATCAGTCGCGGCCCAGCACGGTTTCCGGCACCATCAACACATCGATCAGCGCCAGGCACAGACCGGAACAGTCCTTGCAGCCGATGCAGGTGCTTGGGTCGGATTGGAGTCTTTCGCCAAAGGCGCGGCTGCGCGGGGCATGGCCGATCAGGCGGTCTGCTTGCATGGGGTTTTCCTGTTCGCAACAAAAGGATCAATCCCCAAGACTAGCCGCCCGACAACGCCACACCTTGTGCCAGATCAAGGCGGACACGATTTTTCGTCGAAAAATCGCCTCGCCCCGTGTCGGTCACAGCCGCACAACCGCCGGATCACCCTCTGCATACAGCCGTTCCAGCAGATCCGCCCGCCGGGACAGGATCTTGCCGGTGTTCAGGTTGCCCTTGGCGGTGATCTCGCCGTCGCCCAGCGAGGGCGGCTCCGCCAGCACCATCACCCGCATGACCCGCGCGGCAGAGCCCTGCTCTGCCCGCAAGGCCAGCTTGTCGGCCAGCGCGCCGCGCAAGGCGTCGCTCATCAGCGCGCCGTCGTGTACCCCATCGCCCGCCAGCGCCAGCGCCTCTGCCGAGGGGAGGATCATCACCCCGACATCCGCCCGGTCTGCACCGCAGACCACGATGTCCTGCACCAGCGGCGCGTATTCCATCAACAACTCCAGCCGCAGCGTGGCCGCGCGCACCCATGTGCCGGTCAACAGCTTGAAGTCCTCAGAGATGCGCCCGTCAAAGCGCATGCCTTTGGTCAGGTCGTCCGGGTCGACAAATTTCACCGCGTCCCCGGTGCAAAAGAACCCCTCACCGTCAAACACTTCTGCGGTCTTGGCCGGATCGTTCAGGTAGCCGGGCATGATGTTCGGCCCGCGCACGCGGATCTCGCAGCGCAGGTCGGCATCTGGGATCAGCTTGACCTCGACGCCGGTCATCGGCACGCCGATGATGCCGGACATGGTGGTGGGTTCATGCTGGATCAGGCAGGCAGGCGCGGTTTCGGTCAGCCCCCAGGACGAGTTCATCAGCGGGACATCGCCGCGCACCTCGCGCGCCATGTCCTCAAGGTCCGTCCACACATCCTGCGGCAGGGAGGCCCCGGCATAGAACAGCATGTCGAGGTCTTCGAAATACCGTTGCCGCAACCCCCGATCCGCCTTCATGGCGTTGCGCAGCATGGCAAAGCCCACCGGCACATTGAAGGCCATGGTGCCGTTCATCAGGCGGTTGTTCTCGATCGTCTCGGCGATCCGCGCCGGGATCGGCTTGCCGCCGTCGATGTACAGCGCGCCGCCATTGGCCAGCATCATATTGAAATTATGCGACCCGCCAAAGACGTGGTTCCACGGCAGCCAGTCGACAATCCGTGGCGCGCGGTCACGCACAAAGGGCAGTGCGTCGGCGATCTGGGCCTGATTGGCGCACATCATCGCCTGCGTCGTGATCACCGCCTTGGGGTGCGAGGTCGACCCGCTGGTCATCAGGTATTTCGCCACCGTCTCCGGCCCGACCTGCAAGGCCGCCGCCGCCACAGCCAGCCCGTCACCGCCGCCCAACATCGCGGTCAGATCGGTCTGACCCGCCTGCGGATTGCGGGCCACGACACGTTCCACGCCATCAAACAGCGCGTGCCCCAGCACCGCGCCGAACCGCGCGCCATCATCGGCAAAGACCATCGCAGGCCGCACCAACTGCGCGCAATGTTCCAACTGCGGCCATGCGCCGGGGATCAGGGCATATTGCTCGGCCAGCGGCACGGTCGGCACCCCGACATATTGCGCCGCCAGCGTCAGCAAGCCGTGATCCACCCCGTTGCCCGACAGGATCAGGATTGGCGTGTCCGCCCCCATGCCCCGCTCCAGCAGGCTGGCCGCGATCAGGCGCACCGCGTCGCGCGCCTCGGCGTAGGTCACTTCGCGCCAGCCCGCGCCTGAGCGCTCCGCCAGGAACACCGCATGCGGCGTCAGGTCAGACCAGTGATCCAGCCAATCGCCGGTCCGCGTCGCGGGCCGGGTCATCTCATGGCCGGAGCGCAGCAGGATGGTGCCGTCGGCCCGGTCCTGACGCGTGACGGAATGGGCGCGATAGCGGGCCATGCGAGTCTCCTCAGCGCTGCGGCAGGCGGACGCCGGCATCCAGACGGATGGTGGTGCCGTTGAGATAGGGGTTGGCGACGATCTGGCTGACCATCAGCCCGTATTCCGCCGGGTCGCCCAGCCGGTGCGGGAACGGGACGTTGGCGACAATGCCTGCCGTCGTCTCCTCTGGCAGACCCTCCATCATCGGCGTGTTGAACAGCCCCGGCGCAATCGCCATCACGCGCACGCCCTGCTTGGCCATCTCGCGCGCGGCGGGCAGGCACATGGCGGCAATCGCCCCCTTGGAGGCCGCATAGGCCGATTGCCCGATCTGCCCGTCCTGAAACGCGACAGAGGCGGTGTTGATCACCACCCCGCGTTCCCCCGTCTCCAGCGGGTCCAGCGCCATCATCTCGCGCGCGGCGTGCGACATGACGTAATAAGTGCCCATCAGGTTCACCCGGATGGTCTTGTCGAACAGATCGGTGGACAGCTTGCCCTCGCGGCCGACAATGCGTGCCGCAGGCCCGATGCCCGCGCAACTGACCGCCACACGCGGCGCGCCCAGCCTGGCCACAACCTCGGCCACAGCCGCCGCGACAGATCCCTCATCGCCCACATCCGTGTGCACCGCGTGGCCGCCGATCTCGGCCGCCACCGCAGCCGCCCCGTCTGCGTCGAAATCCAGAATGCCGACCCGCGCGCCATCCGCCGCCAGACGCCGCGCCGTCGCCGCCCCCAGACCGCTGGCCCCGCCCGTGACGATGGCAACCTGACCCGAAATATCCATGACTTTCTCCTCCCGCATGACCGGGTTTCTTGTGATTTCAAACGACCTTGGGCGAAACGGGCCTGGCGCCTCTTACCCCGGTATCAGGAACAACGTGATCGACGGAAAGGCCACCAGGATCACCACCCGCACCAGATCCGACGCCACATAGTAGATCACCGCGCGATAGGTCTGCACCATTGGCGTGGCCGGATCCATCGCGTTGATCACAAACAGGTTCATCCCCACCGGCGGCGTGATCAACCCGACCTCGACCACGATCAGCACCAGAATGCCGAACCAGATCGCCACATGTTCCTGACTCATCCCGAAATCCAGCGCCGAAACCACCGGGAAAAAGATCGGGATCGTCAGCAGGATCATCGACAGACTGTCCATGAAACAGCCCAGCAACAGGTAGATGACAAGGATCAGCGACAGGACCGCAATCGGTGACATGCCCAGTTCGACCACCCAGGACGACAGTTCCTGCGGCACCCGCGTGCGGGCCAGGAACAGGTTGTAAAAGGCCGCCCCGAAGACGATGAAAAAGATCATCGCAGAGGAGCGCGCCGTATCGGTGAAACTGTCCAGCAGCGTGCGCCATGTCAGCCCGCCACTGGCCAGCGCGATGATGCCGGTGCCCAGCGCGCCCACCGCCGCGCCTTCTGTCGGGGTAAAGATGCCGCCATAGATGCCGCCCACAACCGCGACAAAGACCATCAGCACAGGCCAGACATCAATCATCGCGCGGAAACGGTCTGCCATCGGCACCGGCTCTCGGACGCCGGCCGATTTCGGGTTCACCCGCACATAGATCGACACCGCGATCATATAACCGATGGCGGCCAGAACGCCGGGGATGAAGGCCGCCAGAAACAACTTGGCGATGTTCTGTTCGGTCAGGATGGCATAGATCACCAGCACCACCGACGGCGGGATCAGGATGCCCAGCGTGCCGCCCGCGGCCAGCGTGGCGGTAGAAAACCCGCCCTCATAGCCATAGCGTTTCAGTTCCGGCAGGGCGACGCGGCTCATGGTGGCGGCGGTGGCCAGCGACGATCCGCAGATCGCGCCAAAACCCGCGCAGGCGCCGATGGCCGCCATGGCGACGCCGCCCTTGCGATGGCCCAGCCAGCTTTCGGCGGCCTTGAACAGCGCCTGAGACATGCCGCCCAGCGTGGCGAAATAGCCCATCAGCAGGAACATCGGCACAATCGACAGCGAATAGCTGGAGAAGGTCGAATAGGTCAGATCCTTGAGCTGCGCCAGCGGCAGCCGCGTGCTGCCCATGACAAAGTAGAACCCGGCAAACCCGGCGACAAACATGGCCAGACCAATCGGCACCCGCAGGAAGATCATCAGCAACAGGGCGGGAAAGGAATAGATCCCGATCTCGAGATTGGTCAATGCTCCGCTCCCATGGCGTTCGACGCGATCATGCGCCCGGACAGAAGTTCATACAGCCGCATGAGCACGACATAGACGGATACCACGGCGGCCAGCACGGCCCCGACAAGGCTGGCGGCATAGGCCCACCAGACCGGGAATTCCAGCAGCAAGGAGGTCTGACCAGAGCTCAGCTTGCGCAGCATCCCTTCGTTCAACTGGATGGCAATGGTCACTAGCGCGACCGAAAACAGCAGTGCGATCAGCAGTTGCAGCAGCCGGTTCACCCGACGCGGCAGCGCGTTTGAGAAGATATCGACAGAGGCATGGCCCATGGTCACATGGCAGAACGGCAGAAAGGCAAAGATGCAGAACGCCATGCCCGCCTCGACCAGTTCATAAGACCCTCGAATGGCCCCCACCCCGGCATCGATCAGCCATTGCGACAGCCCCGGAGCCACCGACATCATGATGTCCGAATGCAACGCGGTGTTCGCGACGCGGCCCAGGATCGAAATGCAGGTGATCAGGATCAGGACGGTCAGAATGATTCCGCCCACCAGCGCCATGAAGCGCGCAATTCCGAACACGATGCGGTGCAGACCGGCCATCGCAGATGTCCCCCTCTTGTCTCGAAAAAGGGCCGCGGACATCTGCCCGCGACCCCATGTGTCAAAGCCTTACTTGGCGAAGGTGTCCATGTCGGAGGTGTATTCCGCCATCAGCGCGCGGGCCTGATCGATCAGCGCCTGACCGTCGATGCCCTTTTCCTTCATGTCCGCGACCCATGTCTCGTAGATCGGGTTCACCAGCGCATCCCATTCCTTGGCGTCTTCCTCGGACACGGTGACGATGTTGTTGCCCATGTCCACCGCGATCTGGCGCGCCGGTCCGTCTGCATCGGACTGGGTGCCGCCCGCATAGATCGAAAAGGCCAGACCGGAGTTGTCGTCGATCACCTTTTGCAGGTCTTCCGGCAGGCTTTCGAACACGTCCCGGTTCATCGCCAGAACAAAGGTCAGGTTATACAGCGCGGCGCCGTCGAACTCGGTGTGGTTGGTCACCAGTTCCGGCACTTTCAGCGCGGCGGTCACTTCCCACGGGATGGTGGTGCCATCCAGAACGCCTTTGGACAGCGCCTCGGGGATAGCGGGCACCGGCAGGCCGATCGGCTCTGCGCCGACGCGGGTCAACAGGTCATTCACCAGGCGCGAGCCGCCACGGATCTTCATGCCTTCCAGATCGGACGGCACCACGACGGGCTTGTTGGTGTGGAACATGCCCGGTCCGTGGACCCATGTGCCCACGATCTTGAGATCGGCAAATTCGCCGTCCTCCATGTGCTCTTCGAACATCTTCCAATAGGCGTAAGAGGCGGCGCGCGCATCCTCGACCATGAAGGGCAGTTCAAACACCTCGGTCGTCGGATAGCGGCCCGGCGTGTAGCCGACCACGGTCCAGACGATATCGGCGATGCCGTCGGCGGCCTGGTCCATCAGTTCCGGCGGGCTGCCACCCAGCTGCATCGACGGATACCGCTCGATCTCGATCCGCCCGTCCGAGGCTTCCTCGATCCGGTCCGCCCAGACGTCCAGCACCAGCTTCGGCACATTGGCCTGCGCCGGCAGGAACTGGTGCAGCGTCAGCGTGATCTCCTGCGCCATGGCGGATGTGGTGGTCATCATCGCGGCCAGCGCGGCCCCGGCGATCCCCAGAACAGTTCTACGTGTGGTCATGTCTTACCTCCCTGAATGACTCGAATTCCTGTGTCCCGAACGGCAGGACGACGGGGATCTCCCTAACCCCGACAGCAGTGATACATCGTTCCGTTGCATATGCAACGAAATATTGGAGACTGCCCGCCCATCCTGATCTCCCCTTCAGAACGCGCCCCGGATGGTCCGGAGTTGTGCATCATCTTGCACAGACTGCACTATATCGCAATGCATTTCCCGCCCGTGCGGTCGGTTTTACGACGTTCGCCACAAGCTGTCCACAGACGTCCGCGCCCCGCCCTCACAGGAGCAGGTCAGGACTCGATTGTCCATATTAATCCACTAGGAAACAAAATTTACAGGAAAGGCCCGGTCAGTTGCGACGCTACCATTCGCCAAAGGAACGTGGCCGAACACCAGTACACGCAAGGGTTGAGACGCGCCCGGCAACCCCGGACGCGCCGACAGAATCAGCCCGGCGTCACGGCCTTGCCGGTCTGCGCCGATTCCAGCGCCGCATCGGCCAGCTCCAGCGCCCGCAACCCGTCCTGCCCCGTGGTCGGCAACGCGCCGCCGCCGGTCACCGCCGCCACAAAGGCGGCAATCTCATTGGCATAGGCGACCGCATAGCGATCCATGAAAAAGTTCAGCAGCGGTGGCCGGGTGAACCCTACGCCCCCTGCCACCTCGACCGTGCTTTCGTGCCGGTTGGCGGCGGCGACCATCCCCTTGGACCCATGCACCTCGATCCGCTGGTCATAGCCATAGGTGGCCCGGCGCGAATTGGTGATCACCGCCTGCTTGCCGCTGGCGGTCTTCAGGATCACGTTCACGCTGTCAAAATCGCCCAGTTCGCCGATCTCGGGGGCGACCAGAACGGACCCCTGCGCCATGACAGAAGTCACCTCTTCGCCCAGCAACCAGCGCGCCATGTCGAAATCATGAATGGTCATGTCGCGGAAAATCCCGCCCGACACCTTGATATAGGCCGCAGGCGGCGGGCCGGGATCGCGCGAGGTGATCACCACCATCTCGACATCGCCCACCTGCCCCGCGTCAATCGCCGCCTTCACCGACATGAAATCCGGGTCAAACCGGCGGTTGAACCCGACCATCAGCTTGGCATTCGTCTGCGCAACCGTGTCCAGCGCCTGCCGCACGCGGTCCGCCGACAGATCCACCGGTTTTTCGCAAAAGATCGCCTTGCCCGCCTTGGCGAACTGCTCGATCAGATCGGCATGGGTGTCGGTCGGCGTACAGATCGCCACGGCGTCGATGTCATCGCTGGCGGCGATCTCGTCGATGCTGCGCAGGTCACAGCCGTAACGCGCCTGCATGTCATCCGCCGCCGCCTGCAGCGGTTCGGACAGCGCGACAAACCGCGCCCCCGCCGTGGCCGAGATCGCCCGCGCGTGCGCCTGACCGATCCGGCCAGCGCCCAGAATTGCAAATCCAAGTGTCATGTCTCTCTCCCGGAATGGACCGTGTCGGCGGCCTGATGCGCCGCAGGACTGGGCAAATATGCAGGCCCCAAGGGCGGTCCGGTCAAGCCACCCGGCGGCACGATGCGCGTTTTTCTATCATCCGTGCGAGGCGCGCGCTCAAAACCTCTCGCAGACATCTCACAACCTGTCAGAGCGCAAACAGATCCGGCGTGATCGCCTGCTGCGGACCGGGGTCCAGCCGGGTCACATGCGCCGCCGGTCCTGCGGGAAACAGCCGCCGCACCAGCGGATCATGCCCCGGCACCACCAGTGCGCGCGACGAGGCCAGCCGCTCCAGCGTCTCGAACCCGTCCAGCATGTTCTGCAGATCGACCACGATGGGAAAGGGTTTGCGCAGCCACAGGTTCTCGTAGAAATGCGCCGCGTCAGAGGCCAGCACCATCCACCCCGCCTGCGTGCGCACCCGCACCGCCTGCAACCCGCGCGAATGGCCGCCGATACAATGCACCGTCACCCCCTCGGCCACCTGCCCGTCGCCGTCGTGAAAGATCACCTTGCCCGCGTACAGCCGTTTGATCGCCTCACAGACATGATCGGCGGTAAACGGCATCCGCAGCACGTCATGGCACATGCACGGGCCGGTGGCATAGGCCATCTCGGCCGCCTGCATGTGCAGCACCGCGTTGGGAAACAGGTGCAACCCGCCCGCGTGATCATAATGCAGATGTGTCACGATCAGTTGCGTCACATCCTCTGGTGTCACCCCCAGCGGCGCCAGCGCCGCCACCGGGTCCAGCCGGATGGGCCGCGCCCGCGCTTGCCCCTCGGCGGCGTCATAGCCGGTGTCGACAAGGATCACCTCCGACCCGCGCCGCAGCAGCCAGATGAAATAGTCCATCGGGTGCGGCGCATCGTGGTTGTCGTCAAAGATGAAACTGTCCGCCCGCACCCGCGCGGCGCGGTCGGCATAGCGGACGGCAAAAACCTCCCAGTCGCTCAACGGTGCACCTGTGCATAGGTCGCCACGTCCTTGGAGACGACAAATGGCGCGCTTGCCGACTCGAAGCTGATGAAATGCGCCGTCGTCATATGCGCCTCAAAGGCTGCCCGGTCGTCATAGATCTCATACAGGAACACCTCGCCGGGGCGATCGACGTCGGTGCAGACGTCAAACTGATGGCACCCCGGCTCATCGCGCACAGAGGCGCGGGCGTTCTGGCGCATCAGATCCAGAAAGGCGTCTGCCGTTTCCGGGTTTATCTCGAAACAAACGGTCACGGCGTACATCTGATTTCCTCCCCTGCCTCGCGCACACTGTAGGCAGGCCCTTGCCGCAGGTCTATGCTGCACAGAAAACAGGAGCGAACATGGTGGACAAAGACACTGGCCCCTTGCGGGTCGCCTGCCTTGGCGCGGGGTATTTCAGCCGCTTTCACTATGACGGCTGGCGGCGCATCGCGGGCGTCGAACTGGTCGGTTCCTGCGATCTGGACGCGGCCAGGGCGCGCAACACACGCGCGCCCGCCTTTGACGATCTGGCCACCATGCTCCGCGAAACCGCGCCGGACCTGCTGGATGTGATCGTGCCGCCCCCGGCGCAGGCACAGGCCATCCGCACGGCGCTTGCCGCCGGGGTCCGCGCGCTGATCTGTCAGAAACCCTTCTGCACCTCCGCCGAAGAGGCGCTCGCCGTGACCCAAGAGGCAGAGGCCGCAGGCGCGCTGCTGGTGATCCATGAGAATTTCCGCTTTCAGCCATGGTATCGGGTGATCAAGGCGCAGCTAGAGGCGGGCGCGATCGGCGAGGTCTTGCAGATCACCTTTCGCCTGCGCCCCGGCGATGGTCAGGGGCCGGATGCCTACCTTGACAGGCAACCCTATTTCCAGCAGATGCCGCGCTTTCTGGTGCATGAAACCGCCGTCCACTGGATCGATACGTTTCGCTATCTGCTGGGCGCGCCCTCGGCGGTCTATGCCGACCTGCGACAGGTCAATCCGGTGATCGCCGGTGAGGATGCGGGCTATATCCTGTTCGATTTTCCCACTGGCGCGCGCGCACTGTTCGACGGCAACCGCCTGCTGGATCATGCCGCCACCAACACCCGCTGCACCATGGGTGAGGCGCTGGTAGAGGGCACCACCGGCACACTGACCCTGACCGGAGACGGCGCGCTGCACCTGCGCCACTTCGGCACGCAAGAGAGTGCGTGTATCCTGCCCCCCGACACCTCCGGCACCTTCGGCGGCGACTGCGTCTTTGCGCTGCAAAGCCATGTGGTGTCCTGCCTGCGCAGCGGGGCCCACCCCGAAAACACGGCCCGCGCCTATCTGCCCGTCATCGCCACGGAATTCGCCATCTACTCCTCCGCCTCCGAGGGCCGAAAGCTGGACCTGAACCAGGGGGAGTTTCCTAACGGCAGGTAAATTCGCCCCCACAAGCCATTGAAGACGTTACGTCACCTTGTCTGCCACATGTGGACACTCACCCATACAGGCCCGCCACACGCCCCCTCAATTGCACCAGCGCCAGAACCGTGTCGATGGTCGGCGTGGGCGTCGCCGTGATCCGCCCCAGCTCTTGAACCGAGGCCACCAGCGCATCGATTTCCATCGGCCGCCCCGCGTCCAGATCCTGCAGCATCGAGGTCCGATGCGCCCCCACAGCCGCCCCGCCATCAATCCGCCGCTCCACATCGATGGGGAACTTCACGCCCAGTTTTTCCGCGATCTCCTGCGCCTCCCCCATCATGCCCCGCGCCACCCCTCGCGTGCCCGGATCGGTACACAAAACGTCCAACGTCGCATGAGTCAGCGCCGAGATCGGATTGAACGACAGGTTCCCCCACAGCTTGACCCAGATCTCATCGCGCAGACGCGGCCGCACCGGCGCCTTCAACCCCGCCGCGCCCAAAGCCTTGGACAGCGCCAAGGCCCGCTCGGATTTCTCCCCCGACGGCTCGCCCAGCGAAAACCGGTTGCCCTCCACATGCCGGATCACTCCGGGCCGGATCACCTCCGCCGCCGGATAGACCACACAGCCCAGCACCCGGTCAGGCCCAAACCCCTCCCACTGCGCATCGCCCGGATCAACTGTCGCCAGACGCGTGCCCTCCAATGCGCCGCCAACCCCGTGGAAATACCACCACGGCACGCCGTTCACCCCGCTGACCACGGTTGTCTCCGGCCCGATCAGCGGCGCCATCTTCGGCACCAGCGCCGGCACCGAATGCGCCTTCAAGGTCACAATCACATAATCCTGCACGCCCAGCGCCGCCGGATCCTCGGACGCCCGCACCGGCACGCAGGTCTCACCGCTCTCTTCAATCAACCGCAGCCCATCCGCCTGCATCGCCTTCAGATGCGGCCCGCGCGCCACAAGGCTCACATCCGCGCCCGCCTGCGCCAGCTTGACGCCCAGATAGCCGCCGATTGCCCCAGCCCCGAAAATGCAGATCTTCATCCCGTCCCCTCGCACGCCTAGTGCTTCTTCTCTGTCAAAATACTCCCCGCCGGAGGCTCCGACACCTGCCACAGATACCGCCGCCGGAGCAAAAGCTCAGGTCGTTGCAACCAGCCCCAGCTTTTCGGCCATGCCGATCCGCATCATCTTGCCCGTCGCGCCCTTGGGGATCTCGTCCAGGATCACCACCCGGCGCGGCACCTTGAAATCGGCCATGCGTTCGGCAGCAAACCGGCAGATCTCCTGCTCGGTCACAACGGCCCCCTCGCGCAGCACAACCGCCGCCGCCACGTCCTCACCCAGCTTGGGGTGCGGCAGGGCAAAGGTCACACATTGCGCCACCGCAGGGTGGTCCATCAGCACGCCATCCACCTCCAGCGGTGAGATCTTTTCGCCGCCCCGGTTGATGATCTCCTTCAGGCGTCCGGTCAGGCTGAGAAACCCGTCGGCGTCCAGCGCCCCCTGGTCGCCGGTACGAAACCAGCGCTTGCCACCCGCATCAAAGAAATTCTTGGCATTGGCCTCTGCGTTCGCCTCATATCCCGGCGTCACATTGGGACCAGAGATCACCACTTCGCCCACACCGTCGATCAGCCGGTTCTCGGACTCGTCGGCAATCGCCACCTGCGGCCCCGCCGCCACGCCCACCGATCCCGGCTTTTGCACGTCCAGCGGGTTGCAGCACATCTGATGCGCTGCCTCTGTCATACCGTAAGCCTCAACCACCGGCGCGCCGAATGTCTCGGCCAGTTGCGCCATGACCTGCGCGGGAAGCGAGGCTGAGGACGAGCGCAGGAACCGCAACGGCACATCGCGGATCACATCGGCGTTGCGCGGCGCGCGCGACAGGATCGCCTGATGCATCGTCGGCACGGCGGTGTACCAGGTTGGGCGCGCCTCGGCCATTTGTGCAAAGAACGCCAATGCGTTGAACCCCGGCGCGCAAAAAACCGAAGCCCCCGCCGAAAGCGAGGCAGAGACCGCCGCCAGCAACCCGTGAATATGAAACAGCGGCATGACGTTCAGGCACCGGTCCTGCGGCGTCAGCGCAAGAGACGTTGCGATATGCTGAGCTGACGCTGCGATGTTCGACTGCATCAACGGCACGATCTTGGGCCGCGACGTGGTGCCCGAGGTGTGCAGGATCAGGGCCACGTCCTCTGGCCCCGGGGTGCCGTCCTCTGCCGCTGTGACCAGCCCTTCACGCTCCAGCCGGAACAGCCCTGCCGTCATGTCGTCCGCCACCACCCGCAGGACGGTCAGGCCGAAACGATTGGCCGCCGCCAGTGCCGGGCCGTCATATCCTGCCTCCAGAATGATGGCCTTTGCCTTCAGGTCCTCAAGGTAAAAGGCGTATTCCTCTTCGCGGTAGGACGGGTTCAGCGGGGCCGTTGTCGCTGCTGCGGCCACGGTGACAAAGGCGGTGGCCATGGTGGCCCCGTTCGGCAGCACAATCGCCACCCTGTCCTGCGGCCCGACGCCCGCGCTGCGCAACCGCGCGCGGACATCGCCCGCAAGCGCACGCAACCCGCCGTAGCTGAGCCAGTCTTTCGACGGCGCGCCGATGGCCTGCGCCGCGTCCCGGTGTGGTGCCAGCAGGTCTGCCAATGTCCCCGTCATACGCCGTGTCCTCCCTGTCATGCGGTCCGCGCCCATAGCCCTTGGCCCGGCCCGTCCGTCCGTCCGTCCGTCGCCAGAGTGTTCACCAGGAGCGGCGCATTGAACAGAGGCGATTTCGCCCAATCCTCGCGCGGTGCCGTCACCGCAGGCACTGGACGCCCCAACTACAGCCACAAATCGACCAGCTGTCGGACGTCGTTGTCCGTGGCTGACACGCGACCGAAAGACTTCGCCTAAAAACCGTCGCGTTTCGCCTGTCCGTGTTGGGAAGATCCTGACCCTTCGCAGGACAAGCTGTCCGGCAAATGACATTCGAGTCGGAGGGTCAATGGAACGCAGTGGCACTTTTCCGGGCGACGGGGCGGTTCCGGTAGACGTCATGGACGAAGCCGGGCTGGCCCCCGGTCGGGTGCAGGTCAGTCCACCCGAAATCGCGGGCGGTTTGCCGTGTTGTGCCCGGATCAAGACCCTGCAGGGTGAGCGGCGGGCAGGTGATCTGCGCCCCGGCGACCGCGTTCTGACACGCGACAACGGCTATCAACCCATGCGGTGGAGCGGACGCACGCCAAGTGGATCACCCGCCGTTGCCGCAATCCGCATGCGCAAAGGCGTGCTGGGACATGGCGTGCCGGAACGAGTCATGTTGGTCGCCCCGGGACAGCGCTTCGTGATTGGCGGCCCGCGTCTTCGCCACCTGCTTGGCCTGGCAGAGGCCACAGTGACGGCGGCGCAACTGACCAGACTGAAAGGGGTGGCCGCGCTTTACCATACCCCCGGCGTCCACGTTCAGATGCTGTTCGACCGGCATGAGGTACTGCTGGCTGAAGGGGTCTGGACGGAAAGCCTGCGATTGACGCCCGCTGTGCTGGCCCGCCTGCCCCGTGCCACACAGGATGCCTTGATCGCCGCAGGCCCCGCCCTGGCCGAAGACGGATCTGCGCCCCCGGCCCGTCCGCCTGTGCCGCCCGACCTTGTGCCGATCCTGCTGCGATCCGGCGACAGGCCCGATCTGGCCCGATCTGTGCTGACCGCTCAGGTCACGCGCGACCGGACCTGATACTTGGCATCCCGCCAGATCTCATCCCGCAGGATTTCTTCCATCACATCAACCGCCGCAATCACGTCGGCCTCATCAATGTAGAGCGGGGTAAAGCCAAAGCGCATGATGTCGGGCGCGCGGAAATCGCCGATCACGCCCCGGTCCGCCAGCGCCTGGACGGCTGCGTAGCCGTCCTTGAAGGCAAACGAGACTTGCGACCCGCGTTGCGTGCCGTCGCGCGGCGAGGCAAGGGTCAGCATCGGACAGCGCGCCTCGACCTCGGTGATGAACCGCTCACACAGCACGATAGAGGCCGCGCGCAGGTCGCCCATGTCGACGCCTTCCCAGACATCCAATGCCACGTCCAGCGCCGCCAGTTGCAAGATCGGCGGCGTGCCGACGCGCAATCGTTCGGTCGACATGGCAGGGCGGTATCCCGGTTCCATCGCAAAAGGCGCTGCATGACCCAGCCAGCCCGACAGCGCCGGTTCGATCGTCTCGACAATGTCAGGACGCGCATAGATAAAGGCCGGCGCCCCCGGCCCGCCGTTGAGGTATTTGTAGGTGCAGCCCACGGCAAATTCCGCCCCGCTGGCCGTCACATCCACCGGCACCGCACCCGCGCTATGGGCCAGATCCCAGACCATGATGGCCCCTACCGCATGGGCGCGCTCGGTGATCGCCTTCATGTCGTGCATCCGGCCAGAGCGGTAGTCGACCTGCGTCAGCATCACCACGGCGACCTCATCGGTGATCGCCTCTGCCACGTCCTCGGGCGCGGGGGTGCGCAATTCATACCCCTTGTCGATGGTGCCGATCAGCCCCTGCGCCATATAGAGATCGCTGGGAAAGTTGCCCGCATCGGACAGGATCACGCGCCGGTCGGGACGCATCTTTAGCGCCGCCGCCAAGGCCTGATAGACCTTGATCGACAGCGTGTCGCCGGTGGCCACCGCCCCCGCAGGCGCGCCGATCAGACGGCCGATGCGATCACCAACCTTGGCAGGCAGCGCCATCCATTCGGCGGTGTTCCACGCCCGGATCAGGTCCTGTCCCCATTCGGCAGTCATGACCTGCTGCATCCGCTCTGTCGCGCCTTTCGGCAGCGGACCCAGCGAATTGCCATCCAGATAGATCACGCCCTCGGGCAGGTGAAACAGCTCCTTGCGGGGCAGATTGGTCATAGCTCACCTCTCAGGTGCCAGAGTTCAGGGAAAAGTTCGACGCCCAGCATGCGCCGCAGATAGGCCACTCCAGAGGTGCCGCCGGTGCCGCGTTTGAACCCGATGACCCGTTCCACGGTCGTGACATGGTTAAAGCGCCAGCGGCGAAAGTAATCTTCGAGATCCATCAGCTTTTCGCCCAGTTCGTACAGCGTCCAGTAGGTCTCGATATCCTCATAGACCACCTTCCAGCGCGCCTGGATTTCCGGCACCGCCGCATGGGGGCTGTCCAGTTGCGGCGCGGGCATGGCGGACATGTCGCCATCAACCGCGCGAAACAGCAGCGCCACCACCTCATCGTAGAAACTGGGCCGGGCCAGTTCCGCCTCCAGCGCCGCGCGGATCTGCGGCAGATGTTCATGCGGCTTCATCATGTGGGTGTTGCGATTGCCAAGGATGTATTCGATTTGCCGGTACTGATACGACTGGAACCCGGAAGACGGGCCCAGCGTCTCACGAAAACGGGTGTAGTCGGCAGGCGTCATCGTCCGCAGCACGTCCCACTGGTTGTTGAGCTGTTCAAAGATGCGGCTCACACGGGCCAGCATCTTGAACATCGTGGTGGTGTCGTCGGACAACAGCGCATCGCGCGCCGCGCCCAGTTCATGGATCGCCAGTTTCATCCACAGTTCTGACGTTTGGTGCTGGATGATGAACAGCAATTCGTCATGCGCGTCGCTGAGACAGTGCTGCTGCCCCAGTAACGTATCGATCCGCAGATAGTCGCCATAGGACATGGCGTCGGCAAAGCCCATCTTCGCCCCGTCACGGGCGGGATCAAACGGGGCGGCGGGGCTGGTATCGTCGGGTGTCTGGGTCATATCGGCGGCACTCTTGTTCAGAATGCAGCGCCTTGGCAACCCGGCTGGGGCAACATATGGAATTCCACATGATAAGGATGTGCATCAAACGCCAGATTGGCCGCGCCTGTCCCGATGAAAAATGCACAGCAAAATCATGACCTTTTCCATCTGCAAAAACCGCCTCATCAATTTCGGGTCATTTGGCCCGATCCTTGACGATAACAGGGTACACAACGCTTGCCAGTATAGGCTCGACGACCGTTTGGTGGACGCGCGATGATGTTCACCGCGTCACTGGAACGGCTCGCCTCTGCTGATGCCAACGACTTCACCGAAATGCACAAGGTCAGGCAAACGTGGGCAGAGATTTGCGCCACGGACTTTGACCACTTTGACACGCTTTATGAGCTGATCATCGACGCAGGCGAAACGCTTTTGGGCGGGACGCAACGCCCCGCCCCCGCCCATAAGTTCACTCCGAAATCCGCCACAGTTTTCCTGACGACTGTATCCGACCGACGTTACCTGACTGGATCCGGTTCACGCCCTGCGATCCAGATACGCTTGGCACGGCACAACGAAAAAATCCTGTCGCTGATCCGCCAGATGACCGCAGTGGCAAAGCAGCAACCAGAGCTTGCTCAGCCGGTCGACGCCCTCATTTCGCTCTATTTCCATCATGCCTCGGCAACCGGTGACGGCAAGAAGCTATACGCAGGGGTGGTGCGCGTCCTTCCCGATGTCTTGATGTCTTTTCCCGAGCACTCCTTCTCGTTCACCCTCTATCTCCTTGCACAGGGCTCCGATGCCGCCAAAGACATCGGGCGAATTGTTACCTTTCATGTGGTCCAGCGCGGGGACGTGATGCACGACTTCTGTCAGGAGGTTGCAAATGGCACGATGGGTCTGACCAGCAGGTCAATCAAAGCGCGCTGGCAATTGGGTGCTGCAATTATGGGACCAGTTGCGCGTGCTGCGCGGGACCAGCGGCCCGACATCATCAATGATCTCGTGTCGGGATTTGTCCTGACCCCGCTCAAATGCAACCCAAGCCACCGCGAGGCAGAAATCGCGCGTTTGGAAGCCGAGCTTTCGCAACTGCGCGGTCGGGTCAGGAGGCTAGAGGAACGGCTCAAATCTCCAACGCCCATCACGGTACAAGACACCCCGCTGCTGTACGACATTTCGCGAGTGCAGAAGGAACTGGACCAAATCAAGACCGATTTTGAGGATTGGAAGGGCGAACACTGGAATGTGGCAGTCCGCCATATCGCGTCGCAGCCAGACAAACGCGCCACGCTAGAGGCGATCCAGACCGGACTGTCTCCGCTCCGGAACGATACGCTGGACCACCTTCTCTCCGACGTGGCGAAGTGAGCGTCAGCCTAATTCCGGTAAGGGCCGCGCTCTGGTTCCAGCCGAACGCTCGGTCTATGCTCAGGTTACCATTGGTAGACGTGATGAGTGAAAATGGACCCTGAAAAGCAAGGTGGCGAAGGCCCCGCCGCAGACGAAACCACGCATCGCGACATCAACCGGACCGTGATCGCCGATGTGCTCAACTGCTATGCGCATGGCGGCACGACGGAGCAGAGCGCCATCAGCGCCGGTGTGGATGTTGCCACCGCCTATAAAATAATTGCAGACGCCATCGCCGCGCAACAAGGCCCGGAATGACCTACTCCTATTGATTGGCGGCAACCGAAACACATCCGTTTTGCCATGGGCCTTGACCTGCACCCCGCCGGTCCCAAACTTGAACAGGTCGCGCACGGCCAACAACACGTCCGTTTTCAACGCAGGCAAAGCACGCAAAGGGCCGGTCAGGTTGGTTTTACGGATTAGATCACACGACGCGGACAGTTTTGGGCAACCTACGGAGCGGCGCGCGTGGCCCTGATCGACCACTGGTCTGGGCCGATGACTCAGGGCCCGTCCGGCCGCCCCAAGTGTTACCGAAAGGTAAAACCGCCTCTGCAACCCATTGATTTATAATGACCGACAGGCTGTCCACGCGTGGACAGCCTATTCTCTCTTAGCCGGCAGCTTGCGCCGCCAGCGCCGCCTCACGCATTTGGCTAAGGGTCCGACGCGGGGTCAGCGCCTCTTCGGAGATCACAAGATCCAGCACCGCCCCGGTGCCCGAGGCGCGGGCCCGCTCAAACGCCGCCGCAAAATCCTCGGTCCGCTCGACCCGCTCGCCATGAAAACCATAAGACCGCGCCAGCATGGCAAAGTCCGGGCTGACCATGTCTGTCCCGGACACCCGCCCCGGATAGTGCCGTTCCTGATGCGCGCGGATGGTGCCGTAGATGCCGTTGTTGAGGATCAATACAATCGGTTGCGCCCCCGCCTGCGCCGCTGTCGCCAGCTCTTGCAGGTTCATCTGGAAATCGCCGTCGCCCGCGAAACAGACCGCCATGCGATCCGGGCATGCCACCCGCGCCGCGATGGCTGCGGGCAGTCCGTACCCCATCGCACCCGACTGCGGCGCCAGCAGGCGCGCCTTGGGGCCGAATTTGAAGAATTTGTTCGGCCAGACGGAAAAGTTGCCCGCGCCGTTGGTCAGGATCACATCGTCGGGCAGAACCTGCGTCAGGTGGCGCATGACCGTCCCCATATCGACGGGTGAGGGTTGCGCCGGGGCATCAAGGCTGGCCTCGAAGTCTGCCCGCGCCTGCGCGCGCCAATCCTCCCAGCCGCCCTTGACCGGGGTCAGTGCCTTGGCAAAGGCGTTCGGCCCCGCCTGTATGCCCAGCGCGGGGACATAGATCTTGCCGATTTCCGCATCCGAGGCATGCACATGGATCAGCTTTTGCCGAGGTTCCGGCACCTCCAGCAGCGTGTAGGCATCGGTGGTCATCTCGCCAAAGCGCACGTTGATGGCCAGAATGGTGTCCGCCTCGGTCAGCAGGCGGCGGGCGTGCGGCGGCATCCCCACCCCGGCCTCTCCGGCGAAGACCGCCGAGTGATTGTCGAACTGGTCCTGATAGCGAAAGGCCGCAATAACCGGAATGCCAGAAGCCTCGGCAAAGGATTGCAGGGCTGCCGCGCCCTCATCGGTCCAATTGGTCCCGCCCATCAGGATCAGCGGGCGGCTGGACCCGCTTAGCAGCGCCGACACATCCGCCACGGTCGCGGCATCCGTCGATGGCTCCCGGACGACAGAGGCACCGGTGATCGGCGCCGCCACTGTCATGTCGGTCAGCATGTCCTCTGGCAAGGCGATCACCACCGGGCCGGGACGGCCTGTGGTGGCAGTCTTCCAGGCGCGGGCAAGGATTTCCGGGACGCGGTCCACATCGTCGATCTCCACCGCCCATTTCGCCATGGAGCCAAAGACCGCCCGGTAGTCGATTTCCTGAAAGGCCTCGCGCCCCTTCATGTCGGTGCCCACCTGCCCAACAAAGATCAGCATCGGCGTGCTGTCCTGCATCGCGGTGTGAATCCCGATCGAGGCATTGGTCACACCCGGACCGCGCGTGACAAAACAAATACCCGGACTGTTTGTCAGCTTGCCCCATGCGGCGGACATGAAGGCCGCGCCGCCCTCATTCCGGCACAGCACGAAATCCAGCTTTCCGCCGGTGTCATGCAGCGCATCCAGCACCGCCAGATAGCTTTCGCCCGGAACGCCGAAGCCCTTTGTCGCACCCAATGCGATCAAGCAATCGACCAAAAGTTGCCCGCCGTTGCGTATCATGTCGAATATCCCCGAAGATGGTGTGGTACCGGCACGGCCCGGTGCATTGCCGTTTTGTAGCGGCAAGCGCCGGACGATGAAACCCAAAGCGCCAGACCCAGGCGGCACAGAATGGAGAAAACCGCATGTCAGGAACCCGACCGGGCGTCATCAAACGGCTGTGGCAAGACGCACCATGGCTGACCGGGGCGTTTGTCTTGGCTCTTGTCTGCACGCTTTTCTTTGCGGGCCGTTTTGTGACCGGCGCGATTTACTGGGCCGACCCGGCGCACCGCGATGTGCCGCCCGCCTCCTGGATGACGCCGCGGTATGTTGCGCATTCGTGGCGACTGCCGCCGGACATGGTGGCCGATACTCTGGCCCTGCCGCGTGACGGCACGGGCGGGCGGTTCACGCTTGGCCAGCTGGCGGCTGACCGGGACGTGCCTGTGGACACGCTGATCGCCGAACTGGAAGCCGCAATTGCACGCCACCGCGAGGCCCACCCGTGACCGACACGCTGTTTGCCCTTGTATCGACTTATGGTCTCTGGGTTGTCGCCGGATCGGCGTTTCTGTCCTGCCTGGCCGTTCCGATCCCGACAGCGGTGATCATGCTGGCCGCCGGAGGGTTTTCGGCGGCGGGCGATCTGGTGTTCTGGCAGGTTCTGGGCACCGCCTGGGTGGCCGCCGTTGCCGGCGATCAAACAGGGTTTCACATCGGGCGCTGGGGCGGCCCGCCGCTGATCGACGCCATCGCCCGGCGCACAGGCCGCCACAAGCTGATCGGACAGGCGCGCGAAACGGTCCAGCACTGGGGCGGGATTGGCGTGTTCCTGTCGACCTGGCTATTTGCGCCGCTGGGCCCATGGGTCAACCTGATCGCCGGGGCGGCGCGGCTGGAACGCTGGCGGTTCACGATCTGGGACGTGGCCGGAGAGACAATCTGGGTCACGGCCTATGTGACGCTTGGCTTTGCCTTTGGCAGCCGGCTTGAGGAACTGACGGCTATCGTCACGGATTGGTCGGGCATGATTGTCTCTGGTGCCATGACCGTGGCCCTCGCCGCACTGCTGGTCCTCAGATTGCGCAAGATCCGCAAGGCACGGTGACGCGACGGCCCCAATGGGCAAAACTCCTGACAAACTATTGTAAAGGTTTAATTTAACTCGGCCCAAGCGACATGTTTTCGTCCAGTTTCGAACACCGCCCGGACCGCATTTGCTGATGATTTGACGGTATCCGCCGCGCAGCGCCCCCCGTTTGACACAAATCGCGGGCGGCTCTCGTCAGCCAGGAGGACCCGGAATGACGCATCAGTCGAAGATCCAGGCTTCTGAAGCCTCGCAGCATGTGGGCGACGGGTTGCCCCCCGGCACGCCCCTGTGCAACGGGCAATATATCGTCGACAAATACCTGAATGCCGGCGGGTTCGGGATCACCTATCTGGCGCGCGACAGCCTGGGCCGCCGCGTTGTCATCAAGGAATGTTTTCCCAACGCCATCTGCTGTCGCGCCGGTGAGGCCGTGCGCCTGCGATCGCAGACCTTCGATGTGGATTTCAGCCGCGCGGTCGAATTGTTCCAGAAAGAGGCGCGCGCGCTGGCGCATCTGCAACACCCCAACATCGTCGGCGTTCACCAGATTTTCGAGGCCAATGGCACCGCCTACATGGCGCTGGATTTTGTCGAGGGGACCGATCTGTTCGACATGATCGACTACAGTCCCAACGCCCTGACCCCCGAGGCGATCCGCGAATTGGCGGTGATCCTGTTGCAGGCGTTGGGCTATGTGCATCGCAACGGCATTCTGCACCGCGACATTTCCCCTGACAATATCCTGCTGGACACGATGGGCACACCTGTCCTGATCGATTTCGGCGCGGCACGGCAGGGGGCCAGTCAGGCCAGCCGCGTGTTGTCGCGCGTGCATACGGTCAAGGACGGGTATTCACCGCAAGAGTTCTATATCGCGGGCAGCGCACAGTCACGGTCCAGTGACCTCTACGCGCTGGCCGCAACCTTTGTGCATCTGATCGAGGGGCACCCGCCGCCCAACAGCAGCCTGCGGCTGGCCGCTGTGGCAGAACAAAAACCAGACCCCTATCGCCCCCTGCTGGGGCGATTTCCGGCGCAGGATCAGCGCCTGCTGGCGGCGATCGACAGATGCCTGAACCTGTTTGCCAAGGACCGTCTGCAAAGCGCGGACGCGTGGCTTGACGCGCTGTCGGGACGTCAGGCCACAGCGGCTGTGGCCCCACCCGCAGCGACAAGCACCCGGCCGCCAAAAAATGACCAAGATGACCCCGAGATCGAGTCGAAGATTGCCGAACTTGTGGCCAGCAACCATCAGGCCATCAAGGCGGATTCAGCGCATGCCACGGCCTCCGAGACCCAAGCCCGGACAACGGCCCCGGACCCGGACTCGGAAAAGCGCGCGGCAGAGCGCGCATACTGGGCCATCCTGAACGAGGATCCCGCCGATTGGGCCCCCCAAACGGTCCCCGAACCTGCGCTGGCAAGCTCGCGGATCGAAACACCTACCGCCCCGATACGGCGCCAGCGCCTTTTCTCGTTGAGTGCCCTGCTCCCCTGGCCGTCGCGCAGCGCGCGCGACGACATCCGGACAAACGTTTGAGAAAAGGTGAATTGAAATGCAGGGCATCAGGAATCTGATTGCAAGACGACGTCCCGTTTCGGACCCTGCCCCCGAGACCAACCCCGAACCGCAGGTCGATCCGTGGGAAGAGTTGCACGCGCGTGTCGCCACGACCCCGGGCCTTCGGACCTTTGACAAAGACAGCGCCCGCGCTGCGCGTGACCACATACCCAGGCCAGAGCGACCGCAGCCCTCGCCCCGCCGGGAATGGGAACCGTCCGGTTCAGACCCGGAGTGCGCTTTCCCGACAGAACCCGGTCCGGCAACCCTGGATGATTGCAGTGTCGATCGCCTTGACGGTTCCGCCGTCGAGCCCCTCTCCGCGACCCGCACCGGTGGCGCCCCAAAGATCTGGGATCTGGAACCTTCGGCCCCCGCAGCCGCCCCCGTCCATTCCGGCGTGTCAGGCGCGCTGCACACAGACCCCGCCGCCGCGCCATCACCGCTTGCGCTCAGCGCCGCCGGGCTGGCCGCGTCCCCAGACCACGCCGCGCGCCCAGCCTCTGAACGGGTCAAGACACGGCTTCTGGGCTTTCACACCGAAGCGGTCGGCCCCGACCCCTTTGCCGCCCCCGCAGCCAGCGGCACGGCCAGCGCGCCGCGCTTTCCGATTGGCTGGATCGTCGTCATCGACGGCCCCGGCCGTGGCGCATCCTTTACCCTGACGGCGGGTCTGTCGACCGTCGGACGCGACGCGGACCAGACCGTCACGCTGGATTTCGGCGACACCAGCATCTCGCGTGAGCGGCATATCTCTATCGCCCATGACGACGAGGACAGCCGGACCTACATCGGCCACGGCGGCAAGAGCAACATCGTGCGCCACAATGACAGGCCGCTTTTGACCACCGAGGAACTCAGCGACGGTGACACGGTCAGGATTGGCAAGACCGTACTGCGCTTTGTCGGGCTGTGCGGCGACGGGTTTTCCTGGGTCGACACCGATGCGCCGGTGAGCGGAAATGACTGACCTGGTGGCGGAGGCCGCCAGCGGCCAGTACATCGGCGCCCGCAGTCGGCAAGAAGACGCGGTGATCGCGCAATTTCCGCAAGGCGACATGCCGGGGGTTGCCGTGTTGTCGGACGGCATGGGCGGACATGACGACGGGGATTTGGCGGGTCGCATCCTGGCCAGCGAGATGTTCGGCGAGATGTACCTTGCAGCGGCCCGCCCGGACCGATGCTCAGACACGCAGGGAGAGGTTTTTCGCGCCGCGCTGGAGCGGACAAACGCACGTCTGAAACAGCACATTGACGCCGGATACATCAGTGCCGACACCGGCGGCACGTTGGTTTGCGTCACCGTAGAGGGGCGCGCCCTGCGCTGGATGTCGGTCGGCGACAGCCCGCTTTACCTGTTCCGCGACGGTCAGTTGAAGCAGTTGAACCAACTGCATTCCATGGCCATCCAACTGGATCTGATGGTGAAAAATGGCGCGATGGAGGCCAGCGCCGCCGCGCAACACCCGCATCGCCATTGCCTGACCTCTGCCGTGACAGGTGGTCAAGTCCCGCACGTCGACTGTCCGGCCGATGCCCTGACGCTTGAACCCGGCGATACCGTCGTTCTGGCCAGCGACGGGTTGAATGTCCTGTCGGAGACAGAAATCGCCCTGACCCTCCGGCGCACCGCCCGCAAGGGTAGCATGGCGATGACCCGCGCGCTGCTGGACGCGGTCTGCATACACAAGGCCCCGCAACAGGACAACGTCACGCTGGTCGTGATTCATGTGGCACCTGTGGTGTCCCCATCGCTGTCCGGCGCGCGGATCGCATCGCAGTTGGCTGGGCTGGCCCGGCATCTCTTTCCGATCCGCAGCCGAGCGCTGCGCGCCGAGGGCCGGAGGGCGGGTCCGTGACAGATCAGGACACACTCAGGTCGGCGACACTCACGGAACTAGCGGCCTTGCAGCAACGCGGCGGGCTGGCCGCGCGGGCCGGGGCGACCTGCGCATCGCTGCTGGAAAAATTGCACAGGCCGGTTCGGATCGGCCTGTTTGGCTTGCCCGGGTCCGGAAAGCGGCGCGTACTACACGCTCTGACCGGGTTTGCCATGGCCGACGACCCGGCTTGGTCCCCAACCCTGGAGGTTACCCATGGCCCGCAGCCCACAACCACGGCCATGCTGGCGGATGGCAGCAGGCTTGAGGCTGTCGGCCTGCCGGACACGGCCCTTTTGGCGCAGCAGCCGGTCTTTATGCAGGTAACATCCCCCGACAGAACACTGGCGGGACGTTGTGTTCTGCTTGTCTCGACCGAGGCGTGCGCCGAGGATCTGCAGGCCGGTCTGACATGGGCCGCGCCCCGTGTTGACATCGCGCTGTGGTGTACGGCGGATTGGTCAGAGGCGGAACGGCACACCTGGCACGCCGCCCCGGACAGCCTGCGCAATCACGCGATCCTGTTTGTCACCGGGGCCGCCCAGGTGGGATGTGATCCGGCGACAAATGGGTTTGAGGCCCGGTTCAGCAGCACCGGTCAGGTGGGGGCAGTCGGGTTTTCGGACCTGACCACCTATTTGGACCAAACCATCAAAGACGCCTGCCTGCACGATATTCATGCCGCGCAGATGTTTCTGCAACGCAACGGCGCACCGCCCGTGCGGCCCGTGCGGCCATCGCCGACAGAGACCAGCGCACCGTCAGCAGCGGACACCCCAGCTGCCATCGTCCCGCATCCTGCAATGCGCACCGTAGCACCGCAGAGGCCGCCCGAAGCCATTGACGAACTGGCACGGCTGTTTCAGGCGGTCCGCACGTCTGCCGGGGATATGATGCTCAGGCTGCACGATGGCGCCGCAAACGACGCCGACAGCCTCCTGATGCAGTTCGAACAGATTTTCGAGGCTCTGGCCGACCGGGTGGCCGGTGACAACGCCCTGCAAGAGACCTGGCCCGATCTGGCCACGCAAGTGACCGAGGCCCACGACCTGGCCCTGCTGTTGCGGATAGAGGGCGGCGCAGAGCAATTGGGCGACGCCGCACAACTGCTGCTGCAGGTCCGCCACGATATTCAGGAACGGCTGGCCGCCTGAAAGCGCAACACACATGGAACGTTCGCACAAACAACATGAGGCATCGCAGATGACATCGCAGGCCCCCGCAACGCCCAAGGACCGGCCCGCGTTGAGTGCGTTTTCCGGGCTTGGCGCATTGGCCACCCGCCTTGGCGCACTGGATACGTCACTGGTCGATCTGGCCGGGTGCGACGAGGAGTCGATTGCCCATCAGGCGCGCGAATTGCGCCGCCAGCTGCGCGGCTTCGAGCCTTCCGTGACGCTGATCGGTCAGGTGAAGGCGGGCAAGACAACGCTTGTGAACGCGCTCACCGGCTGGCCCGATCTGCTGCCTGCCGACGTCAATCCGTGGACCTCTGTCGTCACCTCACTGCACATGCAACCGCAGATGCGCCCGCAGGACCGCAGATCGTCGTTCCGTTTCTTCACCAATGACGAATGGGACAATCTGATCCGTCAGGGCGGCCGTGTCGGAGAGATCGCCGCCCGCGCCGGTGCAGAGGATGAGTTGGAAAAGGTCCGCGCGCAACTGGATGAGATGCGCGAGAAATCAAAGGCACGGCTTGGGCGCAAGTTCCAGATGCTGCTGGGCCAGACCCACGATTACGAAACTTTCGACAAGGCGCTGATCCAGCGATACGTCTGCCTTGGTGACGATTTCTGGGAGGAGGCCGACGGCAGCCCCGATCAGGGCCGTTTTGCCGATATCACCAAATCCGCCGATCTGTGGTTTGCCGGGCCGGACCTGCCGTTGCCCCTGTGCCTACGCGATACGCCGGGGGTGAACGACACCTTCATGATCCGCGAACAGATCACCATCAACGCGCTGCGCGGCAGCCGCCTGTGTGTGGTGGTCCTGTCGGCGCAACAGGCGCTGTCGTCGGTGGACCTTGGGCTGATCCGGCTGATTTCCAACGTCAAGGCGCGTGAGGTGATCATCTTTGTCAACCGCATCGACGAACTGGCTGACCCGGTGCAGGCGGTGCCGCAAATCCGCGCCAGCATTGTCGAGACCCTGCGCAAGTTCGACGGGCCGCAAGAGGCCGAGATCCTGTTTGGCAGCGGCTATTGGGCCCATCACGCGGTCGCGGGCAGCTTTGCCGAACTGGGCGCAGCCAGCGCGCAGGCACTTGTATCCTGGGCCGAGACGCATGTGACCGGCGCATTGGCGCAATTGTCCCCGCGTGAGATTATCTGGCATCTGTCCGGGCTGCGCGCGCTGGGAGATGCCATTGCAGAGCGGATCGACAAGGGCCCCGGCGCGCGTCTGGAAGAGTCGCTTGCGGTGGCGCTGGGAAACCTGCGCACGGGGTTGGCGGCAAGGCCACAGCCTGCCGACAAGGGCCACACCGCGCAGCGACAGTTGAAAATTTCGCCGCAGGATCTGGTTCAGCAGTTCGACCAGATCGAGGACCGCGCCTGCGCCGCTCTCGAATCCGGGCTGGACAAGGTTCAACACAGTTTTTCCGGGCGCACCGACAATGCCCGCCGCGCCTTTTTGGGCCGGGCAACCGGGTCGCTGGTCAAGCACCTGGAACAGTTCGGCGAGGCCGAGATCTGGACCTATGATCCCTCCGGCCTGCGGATGCTGCTGCGCAGCGCCTACAAGGTCTTTGCCCAGGGCGCTGGCAAGACCGGCACAGAGGTTCTGACAACCGCCGCCAGCGACATCAATGCGCTGTACCAGCACGCCTTCGGTCTGGCCTCTGACGGGCCGTCCATTGCGCCGCCGCCCCTGCCCGCCGTGCCAGCGCCGATCAGCCTTGGCCAGACCATCGCGCTTGACCTGCGGGGCAGTTGGTGGGCGCGGTTCTGGCGTCGGCAGCGCGGGTATGAGGCCTTTTCCGAGGATTTCGCCCGGCTGATCCATGAAGAGACAAGGCCGGTTGTGGACACGCTGCACCACCAATGTGCCGCCCCCTTTGCACAGGCCTTGCGTCAGACCCTTGCCGACTTTGTTCAGGGGCAGCGCGACATAATCCTTGGCCTGGCGCAACAGGGTGCCGCCCCGCCCTCTGTCGACCTGCGCCCCACCGCCCCCGAGAACCACCTCAAGAGGTCAGCCCGATGACACAAGAGCCCCCGACCGTCGCCAAACCCCGCAAACCGCGAGTCGCCCTGATGGGCGAATTCAGCGCCGGAAAGAGCACGCTGGCGAACCTGCTGCTGGGGCAGGACAGCTCTCCGGTGCAGGTAACTGCGACCCAACTGCCGCCGGTCTGGTACAGGCAGGGTGCGCCAGAGGCGCAGCGCATCACCATTGACGGTGCGTCGGCGCCATTGCCAATGGACGACTGGTCGCAGGTGCAGCCCGACGACACGCGCATGATCTCTGTCGGGCTGGAGGCAGACATCCTGCACGCCTGCGACCTGATCGACATGCCCGGCACCGCCGACCCCAACATGGCCCCGGATTTCTGGTCGCGTTTCCTGCCGGAGGTCGATCTTGCGATCTGGTGCACCCCCGCCAATCAGGCGTGGCGACAATCAGAGGCCGCCCTGTGGGAACAGGTGCCGCCGCTGCTCTGGACCAAGAGCCTGCTGCTGGTCACCCGCATCGACCAGATGCAGACCGAACGTGATCGTGCCCGGGTGATGGCCCGTGTCCGGGGCGAGGCCGGGGCACTGTTTCGGGACGTATTGCCGATCTCGTTGACCGGCGCACTGGCAGGACGCGACGACCAGGAGGTGCTGGCCGCGACAGGCGCCGCCGCGCTGGTAGAGTTCCTGTGCCATGCGCTCGAAGGGCTGGACACCCCCTACCCGCGCAATGCAGCGTCTGCCAATTCGGCCCGCCCGAAATCCCAGCCCGTCCCTGCCGCCGCCAGCGCCGTCCGCCCCGGTCGGGTTGTGCCGCGCCGGATCACCCGCAGCAAATCCCGGGGCCATCACGAGGGGTCGGAAAACAGGCCGGCCTGAGCCGTATTTCGGTCCGGACTTATTATCGGTCGTAAGGTGAAATTAACCCACGGCGGGCCATGACTGGGGTGTGAGGGCGGCCCCATGACCCATGACGATCTTTCCCGGTATCGCGCCGGTATAGCCTGTTGCGAACTCTTGATGCTTGTCGATCTGTCGACGAGCACGGTGCTGATGTCCGACAGCGATGTTCATTTCGGTCAGGAACGGCTGGATCACTTCTGCGATCTGGCGCGATCTGTATTTTCCGGTACTTTTGCCGCGACAGGCACCGCCATCCTGTCCGGACCCACCGGCAGCCGGGTCTTTGTGCAATCACCCGACGACGCGGAAGAGATGATTTGCGGATTGTTCGGACCGGCGGCAAACCTTGGTGCGGCCTGCGCAGCCGGTGCCGACCTTTTTCAACGGGACCGCATGGCATGACCGCGGATGGGTTGCCCGCCGAACTTGGCACCATCCTGTCCAGAGCGGCAGCACTGGGCACCGGCCCACGAAGGATCATCCCCGCAACGTCGGAAGAGGCGCTCGGCGCTGTGCTGGATGCGGTCGCGGCCTGCATCTTGCCGCGCATACTGACAATCTCGGACGAAACCGGCCTGCTGCTTGCGCTGGAGGCTGCGGCCGGGAACCTGATCCAACTGGTCGACGCTTCGGACGCGTTGCGAACAGGGTCTGCGGACCTGATGAGTCGTCCGTTGCGACCCGCAGATCTGGGGCCGGTTGCCGCGTTCCTTTCAAGGGCGTTTCCGGGTGAGCAGGTCATCACGTTTTCGACCTCGGCACCACAGTCCGCGCCAGATCCGGCGCACGCAGGGCTGACCTGCCCGGCAATCCTGCACTGTTTGGGTCTGACCCCGTTCGACCTTGCCGTGCCCGACCGCCTGGCCTGTCTGATCGAGGCCGCGGACGAGGTACTGATCGCGATTTGCCGTCCCGGCCAGGCACCTCTTGCGATCCAACCGGGGCAAACCCTTGCCGACGATGTGCGCGCCTTTGCGGACTGCGTTTTCGACGGTCTTGGAGATCATAACAACATATTGCAAGAAAACGAAATTCTGTTCTTCACCCCCAAGGCCAACCCAGATCTGGCACTCGGACTGATCCTCTCTCAGGCCGGTCCGGTGGCCTTGATCTTTGTGGCCGACTGCCTGCCAGAGATCGCGGCCTATTGGGCCAACATGGCCAATACCCCCCTGTTCTGCGACCCGGCCTGACGGGCCACGACTCCACGATCTGGCAACACAATCCCCCACGCCTGCCTTGACACCGGGTGCCGATAGTCACCGCCCATGCATACCGCCTCCGGTTGACCCGACGACGCGCCTTTCGCTGTTGAGAAAAGCCTTTGCAACGGCGAACAACTCAGGCACGCTTTGCCAAAATCATCAAACCAAGGGGAGAACCATGAAAATTCGTTCCGCGATTATTCCTATGCTGTTGTCAACCACGCTGGTCACTGCAGCCTATGCCGCCGACGTCCCTGAAGGCACGCAGCTTGCAGCCACGCAGGTCTTTACCTACCGGGTGCTGGATGAGTTTTCGTCGTTCGACCCGCAGGTTGTCGAGGATGTGAACGGCTCCGAGGTTGTGCGCGACCTGTTCGAAGGGCTGTACAACCAGAACGCCGAAGGCGAAATCGTGCCCGGCGTCGCCCTCAGCCACACGGTGAGCGAAGACAACAAGACCTACACCTTTACCCTGCGCGACGATGCCAAATGGTCGGACGGCACCCCCGTCACTGCCGGTGATTTTGTCTACGCATGGCAGCGCGCGGTCGAGCCCGAACTGGCCTCGCCCTATGCGTGGTACATGGAACTGATGTCGATCGAGAACGGCGCCGCCATCATCGCGGGCGAAAAGCCGATCACCGATCTGGGCGTCTCGGCCCCCGACGATCACACGCTGGTTGTGCAACTGTCGCAGCCACTGCCCTATTTCGCCAAGATGGTCAGCCATGCGACCACCTTTCCCTCGCCCAAATGGGTGATCGACGAGCACGGGTCCGAATGGACACGGCCCGAAAACATCGTCACCAACGGTGCCTATGTCCTGACCGAACACGTCCCCAAGGAACGCTCTGTGCGTGAGCGCAACGAGATGTACTGGGACAACGACAAGACCGTGCTCGACAAGGTCGTGACGCTGGTCATCGGCGATGACGCGCAGGGCCTGACCCGCTGGCGCGCCGGTGAGGTCGACAAGACCGAGATTCCGTCCGGCCAGTACCCGACCCTGAAAGAAGAGTTCCCGACAGAGGCCTATGCCCTGCCGCGCCTGTGCAACTACTACATGACCTTCAACGTCAAGAACGGGCCAGAGCCGTTCCAGGACGTGCGCGTGCGTCAGGCGCTGTCCTACGCGCTGGACCGCGACGTAATCGTGGATCGCGTGCTGCAAGGTGGCCAGTTTTCGGCCTATACCTTTACCCCCGGTGCCACCGACGGGTTCGAGATCCCCGAGGTTGCCTATGCCAACATGACCCAGGCCGAGCGGGACGCGAAGGCCAAGGACCTGCTGGCCGAGGCAGGCTATGGCCCGGACGGCGAAAAACTGTCGTTCACCTATCTCTACAACACCTCGGAGTCGCATCAGCAGATCGCCATCGTTGCCAGCCAGATGTGGAAGCAAAAGCTGGGCGTCGAGGTGACGCTGGAAAATCAGGAGTGGAAGGTTTTCCTTGAGACCCGTGGCAACCAGAACTTTGAACTGGCGCGCGGGGCATGGTGTGGCGACTATAACGAGGCGTCCACCTTCCTTGACCTGCTGACCTCGCAGTCGGGCTATAACGACGGCAAGTTCAGCAACGCCCGCGTGGATGAGTTGATGGCAGAGGCGAAATCCTCGCAGGACACCAATCCGCTGTATGCCGAGGTCGAGGCGATCCTTGCCGACGAGATGCCGGTGATCCCGATCTATCACTATTCGACCAACATCATGTTGAGCGATTCGATCCAGGGCTGGCCGATCAACAACGTCGAACAGACCTGGTACGCAAAAGATCTGTACAAGGTCGCCGAGTAAGCACGACAGCGCCATCTGGCGACCCACCGCCCCGGACGTGATCCGGGGCCTCTGCCCTGTCGCCGATCCGGGGTCTTTTGCTGCTGGCAAGAGGCCCCGGGTCAGGCCCGGGACGGGGTTTCGCGCCCGACGCGCTTTGCACTGGACCCTTCATGTTCAACTACACCCTGCGCCGCATTCTGACGGTTGTTCCGACGCTGCTGGTGCTGATCATCTTTTCCTTCTACCTGATGCGACTGGCCCCCGGCGGGCCTTTCACCTCGGAAAAACCCTTGCCGCCTGCGGTGATGAAGAACGTGCTGGAACGCTACGGGATGGATCAACCGCTGTATGTCCAGCTTTGGACCTACATCAAGAATATCGTCTTCCACTTCGATTTCGGCCCCAGCTTTAGCCAAAAGGACCGGACGGTAAACGATGTGATCGCCCAAGGGTTTCCGGTAACGCTCACCTATGGTTTCTGGTCGGCAGTTTTTGTTCTGGTACTGGGCATCCCACTGGGGATCGTAGCGGCCCTACGGCACAACAGCTTCTGGGACTATACGATGACGGGCCTGGCCATCTTCAGCCAGATCTTTCCGAATTTCGTCCTCGCGCCGATCCTTGTGCTGCTGTTCACCCTCTCCTGGGGGTTGCTGCCGGGCGGCGGCTGGAACGGCGGGCAATGGGAATACATCATCATGCCGGCGATTGCGCTAGGGACATCCTATATGGCCGGTGTCGCGCGCCTGACGCGCGGGTCCATGCTTGAGGTGTTGAACGCGCCCTTTATCCTGACGGCCCGGTCCAAGGGGCTGCCCGAACGCACCATCATCTGGCGGCATGCACTGAAACCTGCGCTGCTGCCGACGCTGACCTACATGGGGCCGGTTTTTGTCTACATGATCACCGGATCGGTCTTTATCGACGTGTTCTTTTCGACCGGCGGGATCGGGCAGGATTTCATCGACGGCGCCTATAGCCGCGATTACGCGATGCTGTTGGGGCTAGCGGTGCTGTACAGCCTGCTGACCTTTACGCTGAACCTATTGCTTGACCTCATGTACGCCTGGATCGACCCCAAGGTGCGGAGCAACCTGTGACAGACGCAAAGAAACGCCTGAATTCCCAAGAGTTCGCCCAAACCGTCTCTGAGGAGATGATCACGTCGCGGTCCTTCTGGGCCGACGCACGCCGCCGTTTCCTGGGCCATCGCCTGGCGGTGTTTTCCATCTTCATGTTGCTGGCCCTGTTGCTGTTTGCCATCTTTGGCCATGCCTTTGCCCAGTGGAGCTATGAAGAGATCGACTGGAACGTGCTGGGCCGGATCAAGACCGAGGGTGGACCGAACTGGGAAAACGGTCACTACTTTGGCGTTGATGAACTGGGCCGCGACCTGTTTGCCCGCGTGGTCCAAGGGTCGCGCACCTCGCTGATGGTGGGCTTTGTCGCCGGGCCGCTGGCGGTGCTGCTGGGGGCGACGCTGGGCGCGCTGGCGGGCTACTTTGGCGGCCGGCTGGACCAATTCATCGTCGGGTTCTACACCATCTGGATCTCGATCCCCTACATCATCTTCTTTGTGGTCTGGCAGGCGTTCTTTGGACGGTCGCTGACGCAGATGATCCTTGTCATCATCCTTGTGAACTGGACCGCCGGTCTGCTGATCGTGCGCGGTCAGGTCATGATGCTGAAGAACCGCGAATTCGTCGATGCCGCGCGGATGCTGGGGATGAGCGATTTTGCCATTATCTTCAAACACCTTGCCCCCAACATCCTCTGGGTGATCGTGATCTACACCTCGATTGTCATCCCAGAAGTCATCATGGCCGAAAGCCTGGTGTCCTTTCTGGGCGTCGGCATTCAGGAACCAAATACCAGCTGGGGCGCTCTGATCTCAGAGGGGGCCAAGACCATGACGTTCGGCACGCTCTGGCAGCTGGGCTATCCCGCCGCCTTTTTCGTGATCGCGCAGGTGTCACTGTACTACATCGGCGATGGATTGCGCGACGCCCTCGACCCCAAGGATCGCCGATGACCCTGCTGTCCGTAAAGAACCTCAAGATCCGTTTCCGCTCGGGCGACGGCAAGATCCACGCGGTCAACGATGTCAGCTTTGACATGGCGCAGGGGCAGAAACTGGCACTGGTTGGCGAAAGCGGATCGGGCAAAAGCCAGATCGCGCTGGCCATCATGGGGCTGCTGGCCCGCAACGCCGAGGTGGAGGGCGAAATCCTCTACGACGGGCGGAATCTGCTGGACTTGTCCAGGTCCGAGCTGAACCGTCTGCGTGCCAAGGAAATTGCGCTGATCTTTCAGGACCCGATGAGTTCCCTGAACCCCTACATGACCATCGAACGCCAGTTGGGAGAGGTCGTGGAACTGCACGAAGGCGCCAGCCGCAGCGCCGCACGCAAACGCGCGCTGGACGTCATGGACGCGGTCAAGATCCCGGATGCGAAGAACCGGCTCAAGGCCTATCCGCATGAGTTTTCGGGCGGGATGCGGCAGCGGATCGTGATTGCCATGGCGCTGATCTGCAAGCCGCGCCTGATCCTTGCCGATGAGCCGACCACCGCGTTGGACGTGACCGTCCAGGCGCAGATCATGGCGTTGCTGGACGACATCCAGCGGGACATGGGCACCGCCGTTCTGCTGATCACCCATGACCTTGGCGTGGTTGCGGGCTTCTGTGAGGACACCATGGTCCTTTACGGGGGTCGCATGATGGAGGCGGCACCGACGCTGTCGCTGTTCGATGCGCCGGGGCATCCCTATACCCGTGGGCTGTTGCGCGCCGTGCCCCGGATCACCGAGGACGACGCAGAGCTGTCGGCGATCCCCGGCAGCCCGCCTAACCAGACCGGGGCGCCCACAGCCTGCCCCTTTGCGCCGCGCTGCGTTGATGCGATTGCCGAATGCCACCGCATCTTGCCTACAATGCAGGACGGGCGCGCCTGCATCCGTCCGGTAGAGGAATTGACATGACCGACCCGCTGCTTTCCGTCCGCGATCTGCATGTGACCTTTCCACACCGGCAGGGACAGCGGTTCCCTTGGTCGCCGCCGGGACGGCTGCACGCGGTCAACGGCGTCAGCTTTGACTTGATGCCCGGCAAGGTGCTGGGCGTTGTGGGCGAATCCGGCTGCGGCAAATCCACGCTGGTGCGCGCGATAGCCGGGTTGGGGCCGCGCGACAATGGTATTGTTGCGCTGAACGGTGAACAGATCGATTATCGCCGCCGGGCCGAAATGCAGCGCCTGCGCCGTGTGATGCAGATGATCTTTCAGGATCCGATGGCCTCTCTCAACCCGCGCATGACCATCCGTGAAATCGTGGCAGAGCCGTTGATCTACTTCCGCCCCGAGTTTTCCGCAAAGGAGCGGCGACAAAAGGTGATCGAGATGCTCGACCGCGTCGGCATCCCGCAGCGTAACATGAACCGCTTTCCGCATGAGTTTTCCGGCGGCCAGTGCCAGCGCATCGGCATTGCTCGGGCGCTGATTGCCCGACCGCAGATCCTGCTGTGTGATGAGCCGGTCTCGGCGCTTGACGTGTCTATTCAGGCACAGGTGATCAATCTGCTCAAGGACTTGCAAGCCGAAATGGGGCTGACGCTGATCTTTGTGGCGCATGATCTGGGCGTGGTGCGTCACATCTCGGACGACATCCTGGTGATGTACATGGGCGGTATGATGGAGATGGCCCCGGCGCGCGATCTGGTCCACGATCCCCGCCACCCCTACACGCAGGCGCTGTTGTCGGCGGTGCCGGTCCCGGACCCGCGCGTCCGCACCCAACCGCAACTGCTGACCGGCGATCTGCCCAGCCCGATGAACCTGCCCAAGGGCTGCCTGTTCCAGTCGCGCTGCCCGAAACGCTTTGCCGATTGCGCCCGCATCCGTCCACCGCTGGTGGCCCGCGACGGTCGCCAGGTGGCCTGCCTGCTGGAAGGCGCAACCGAACCAGCCTGATGCGCCGACCTTGCCGCGACAAGGAACCGGTGACATCTGAATCGGAAAACGGAGATTCAGAATATATTAGCGGCCATTGAGGAGCGCGCCATGACCGATTTGTACCTGAGCATTTCCGATCAACCCGACACCGTTCTTGATGCAATTGCTGCCTCCATGGACGACCGGGCCAAAGATCCTGCCATGCAGGAAATCTGCGCCGCGTACATGGGTAAACTGCCGAAACCGGGTGCCCGGGTGTTGGAAGTCGGCTGTGGAAATGGCGCCAGCACAGAGTCGCTGCTACGATCCATCAGCCCGGCACACCTGACCGCGGTCGACCCCGCCGAAGGATTTCTGGCCCGGGCGCGCGCGCGGTTCGCAGATCGATCCAACCTCTGCTTTGCCATCGGAGATGCGGTGAACACGCAACAACCGGATGCGATGTTTGACGTCGTCGTGGCGCACACGGTCTATTCCCACCTGCCCGACCCCCGCGCCGCCCTTGCAGAGGCATTTCGGGTGCTCAAACCCGGTGGAACGCTGGCAATCTTCGACGGCGATTATGCAACAAACTCTGTCGCGTTGTTTGACGGCGACCCGCTGCAAACCGCCATGACCGCGACCCAACGTAACCTGATCCACGACCCATATATCATGCGCAGGTTGCCTCGCATGATGGTAGACGCGGGTTTTGCCGACCCCGCGACGGCGGCGCATGGCTTTGTCCAGACCCGGGATCCCGCCTACATGCAATCTCTGATTGCTCGGGGCGTGGCGGCTGCGGCCAAGGCAGGCGATTGCGGGACTGACCTGTCTGAGGCCCTTGTGGCAGAGGCCGCACGGCGCGCCGCCAATAGGAGTTTCTACGGTGCCATTCTGTTCATCAGCGCAATCACCACAAAGCCGATCTGACCTGCGTCACCGAGCGTATGCGCCCCCTTGACGTGATGGACGACGGTCCGGCGATCAATCGCCGGACCGTTGGTCTCAAAGCGCGACCTTCGCCTCACCTCAGGTCGTCGGGGAGCAGGTCGTCTGGCATGTTCTGGTAGCAGACGGGTCGGAGGAATCTGCGGATGGCCATGGTGCCGACGGAGGTTGCGCCGAAGTTGGTGGAGGCGGGGTAGGGTCCGCCGTGGACCATGGTGTCGCAGACCTCGACGCCGGTGGGAAAGCCGTTGACCAAGAGGCGTCCGGCCTTGCGTTCCAGCACCGGCATCAGGCGGCGGGCGAGGTCCGTGTCGCCCGCGTCCATGTGCAGCGTGCAGGTCAGCTGACCCTCAAATCCGCGCGCCAGTTGGTCCATCTCGTCGGCGCCAGAGACCCG
>NZ_FZON01000068.1 GCF_900188425.1 Antarctobacter heliothermus | reverse complement strand
CAGACCGGCGGCCAGCTGCTGTTCCACCTCGTCAGTCGTCTCTACGAGCGCACGTCCATCATCGTGACGACCAACCTCGACTTCGGTGAATGGCCATCGGTCTTCGGAGACGCCAAGATGACGACAGCGCTACTTGATCGCCTTACCCACCACTGCGACATCGTCGAAACCGGCAACGAGAGCTGGCGCTTCAAGACCAGGGAGTAACCCAGGCCCCGCTGGCCCGACGCGGCTGCGCTGTGTGATGGCTACACCGCATCGGGCCAGCTACCCCTGCGCAAAATAAGGGGGTCATTTTTGGGCGCCGATAGGGGGTCAGGATTGCGTGCCGATTGACACTGAAGTGTCCAACCCTGTCCCAGCCACATGATCACGCCGCCAATCACCATGACGATCAACCCGCCGACAACCACGCGACGGTCGCCAAACCGCCGGGCGATGCCGCCGCCGGGCAGGGCAAAGATCATGCCGGGCAGGAGGTAGAGTGAGATCAGGACCCCAAGGTCGGCCAAATCAGCCCCGTGCCGGTCCATCAAGAGCGGCCCAAGTGCCGCGACCACCTGATACTGAAACGCCATCGACAGTCGCGCGGTGAAGAGAATCGCAAGGGCGGTCCAGGGGGAGGCCATCGGAGGGGCCTTTCAAAGGGCTCTGCCTTTCGGCAGGCGGGGTTGCGGGGCGGTCAGAAAAAAGAAAGGAACGCAGTCCCAGAGGACAATGCGTTCCTTTCCCGGTATTTCAAAGCGCCAATGCCGCCGACTTAGACGAAGAATTGTGCTCCGTTCGCCGAAATGGTCGACCCATTGATAAAGCCCGCATCGTCTGAGGCCAGAAACGCCACGCAACGCGCGATTTCCGAAGGTTCGCCCAGACGGCCTGCCGGGATACCGGCAACGATGGAATCGCGCACCTTTTCGGGGATGGCCATGACCATCTCGGTGGCGATGTAGCCCGGGCAGATCGCGTTTGCGGTGATTCCGGCACGCGCGCCTTCCTGTGCCAGCGACTTGACGATGCCAAGGTCGCCCGCCTTGGTGGCGGCATAGTTCACCTGGGCAAACTGGCCCTTCTGACCGTTGATCGAAGAGATCACGATAATGCGGCCGAACTTGCGCTCGCGCATGCCGGGCCAGATCGGGTGAACGGTGTTGAAGACGCCGGTCAGGTTGGTGTCGATCACCTCTTTCCACTGCTCGGGGGTCATTTTGTGGAACGGGGCGTCGCGGGTGATGCCGGCGTTGGCGACAACCACGTCGATCGGGCCAAGATCGGCCTCGACCTGGGCGATACCGGCCTTGGACGCGTCATAGTCGGCGACGTTCCATTTGTAGGTCTTGATGCCGGTGGCTTCGGTGAAGGCTGCAGCCTTTTCATCGTTGCCAGCATAGGTCGCGGCGACTTCATAGCCTTCGGCCTTGAGTTTCTTTGAGATGGCTTCGCCGATGCCTCGGCTGCCGCCGGTGACGAGTGCTACACGTGCCATGGGGGGGTCCTCCAGTTTAATGTCAGGTCTTGGTAACTTTGTTACCCGTTCAATTTTGGTTGAGCAACAATATTGCTCAAAATCTGGACCGGATGTTACGGTCTCTGATCCTGTCGGGCAATCTTGCCAAGCTCTCCAAAAAAAGGGGCGCCAACCGGCGCCCCCGCTCTGCAATCGCAGAGGTGTTACGGGCGCTCGACGCAGAGCGCGACGCCCATGCCGCCGCCGATGCACAGCGTGGCGAGACCTTTTTTGGCGCCACGGCGCTTCATCTCGAACAGCAGGGTGTTGAGAACGCGCGCGCCCGACGCACCGATGGGGTGGCCGATGGCGATAGCGCCACCGTTCACGTTCACGATGGCCGGATCCCAGCCCATGTCCTTGTTCACGGCGCAGGCCTGCGCGGCAAAGGCTTCGTTCGCCTCGACAAGGTCCAGATCGTCAACTGTCCAGCCAGCTTTTTCCAGCGCCCGGCGCGAGGCGTAGATCGGGCCGACACCCATGATTTTCGGGTCAAGACCGGCGGTGGCATAGGACGCGATGCGCGCCAGCGGCTCAATCCCGCGCTTTTCGGCCTCATCGGCAGACATGAGCAACGCACCGGCGGCACCGTCGTTCAGGCCCGATGCGTTGGCCGCCGTGACCGACCCGTCCTTGGTAAAGGCCGGACGCAGTTTCTGCATCGCTTCCATGGTGGCGCCGTGACGGATGTATTCGTCCTTGTTCACCACGATGTCGCCCTTGCGGGTCTTGACGGTGTAGGCGACGATTTCATCGTCGAACTTGCCCGCCTTTTGCGCCGCTTCGGCCTTGTTCTGCGACCCGACGGCGAATTCGTCCTGCATGTCGCGGCTGATCTGCCACTGCTGGGCGACGTTCTCGGCGGTCTGGCCCATGTGATAGCCGTTGAAGGCATCCCAAAGACCATCGCGGATCATCGTGTCGATGTACTGCATGTCGCCCATTTTCTGACCCTGGCGCAGGTTGGCGCAATGGGTCGAAATCGACATGTTTTCCTGACCACCGGCGGCAACGATCGAGGCGTCGCCAAGCTGGATGTGCTGGGCGGCAAGCGCCACGGCGCGCAGGCCCGAGCCGCAGACCTGGTTGATGCCCCAGGCGGCGGATGCCTCTGGCAGGCCGGCGTTGATGTGCGCCTGGCGGGCCGGGTTCTGGCCCTGGCCGGCGGTCAGTACCTGGCCGAGGATGGTTTCAGAGACGTCCGCCTTGTCGATTCCGGCGCGCTCAACCAGTGCTTGCAGCATGGTGGCACCGAGATCATGGGCGGGAATGTTCGCAAACGACCCAAGAAACGAGCCCACGGGCGTCCGGGCTGCGCTTGCGATAACGACATTGGTCATGTGTTGTCCTCCAGGCAAGCGGGTGCATCAGGGCAAGACGCGGGTCCGCCGGGTGCGGGCCCTTCTCTTCCTCGCTTGTCCGAATGGGGAATAGCGGAAACGTTGCGTCATAAGAACTGGACAGGGTGTCTCAGGCGCAGGTGAAATGCGGCTATGCGTCCGCTGTGACTGGCGCATTGCGGTTGCAGGGCAGGGCCTGTCCGGCCATGCCTATCCGGCACGGCGGTCAGACCCTTGCTTGCGCCACGGCGGGCGGACGCTGGGCGCGGCAAAGAGGTATCCTTGCAGGCAATCCGCGCCAAGCGCCGCGAGACAGTCCGCATCGGCCGCAGATTCGATTTTTTCGGCGACGGTGAACATGTCGAATTGTTCGGCGATCTTGATCATGGCCCCGACCAGAACCTGGTTGTCGGGATCCTCTGCAATTCCGGAACAGAACTGGCCGTCGATCTTGAGGATGTCGAAACGGAATTCCTTGAAGTGGCGCAATGCGGTATAGCCCGCGCCAAAGTCATCAATGGCAAAGGCGATGCCGCGGCTCTGGAGGTCGTCCATGAAGCTGACAACCAGTTCCGGCACCAGCATCGCCGAGCTTTCGGTGATTTCGAGAATCAGCCGTTCGGCCACGGTCGATTCCCTTTCCAATCCACGAGTCAGCGTACGCATCCATTTCTTATAGCCGATGGACCGGGCGGACATGTTGATCGACAACCGCAGCCCCGGTGTCTGGGCCAGTTCGGCAAGCCCCTTTTCCAGCGCGATACAATCGAGCATGCGCCCGTATTCGGTTTCTTCAACAGATTCGATGAAATCTGCCGCCGGGATGATCCGCCCGGTTTCGTCCAGAACGCGAATCAATCCCTCGTAGAACGCGACCCTGTCCCGCGCTCGGGCCTGCATCACTGGCTGAAAAGCCAACAGGACCTGCCGGTGCTGGATTGAACGTCTGACCATGTCTATTGTAGAGGCGTCACGCGCCTTGACCGCATGTTCCAGCGCATTTCGCGCCCCGCCATCGAATGCTGCAGATTTCGCCACTTCCGCCTCCGTGCCGTGCTCCTGCCCCATTTGCATCCCAGGGCGTGAAGCAACGGTTAATGTTCCTCTTTGGTTCAAATTGTCCGGACCCGTATCAGCCCGCTTGACACGGCAGAGCCCGACTGTATAAGCGCGCCTTCATTGGTGTTGGTGGCCCCCGCAAGGGAATGCCTGTCACTCCGGCCTGTTCCGGGGAGAGGACAACGCCCTTCGACAGCATTTACGAAGGAGATCAGCCGTGACCAAACGCACGACTGCCAAATACAAGATCGACCGCCGCATGGGCGAAAACATCTGGGGCCGCCCGAAGTCCCCGGTGAACCGCCGCGAATACGGCCCCGGCCAGCACGGCCAGCGTCGCAAGCAAAAGATTTCCGACTTCGGCCTCCAGCTGCGCGCCAAGCAAAAGCTCAAGGGCCACTACGGCGACCTGACCGAAAAGCAGTTCCGCCGCATCTTTGCCGAAGCCGAGCGTATGAAGGGCGATACTGGCGAGAACCTGATTGGTCTGCTCGAGCGTCGTCTTGACGCCGTGGTGTACCGTGCCAAGTTCGTTGCCACCGTCTTTGCGGCGCGCCAGTTCGTGAACCATGGCCATGTGCTGGTCAACGGCAAGCGCGTGAACATCCCGTCGTACCGCGTCAAAGAAGGCGATGTCATCGAAGTGCGTGAGAAGTCCCGCCAGATCGCCGCGCTGCTTGAGGCCACCCAATTGCCCGAGCGTGACGTGCCTGACTACATCGAAGCCGATCATTCGAAAATGACCGCGACCTTCGTGCGCACCCCGCAGCTGGGCGATGTGCCCTACGCGGTGCTGATGGAACCGAACCTGGTTATCGAATTTTACGCACAGAACTGATCTCGGGCGGGCCGAAACCCGCGCGACGTACAGTGTTTCGAAAGGCCGCCCCCGTTGGGCGGCCTTTTTTCTTGGCTGCGGCGAATTGCAGATTTCTTAGAAAGAAAACGCTGTGTTTTACAGATTTCCTGCGCAAGTCTTGCAGGTAGCGCCTCACACGTCGCCCACGATAAGGAGCGGGATATGCCAAAGACGATTTCGGTCACCTCAATCAGCCTGATTCTGGCGGTCAGCCTTGCCTTTCCTGCTCTGTCTCAGATGGCCGGACACGGTCATGGAATGGGGATGCACCACGGCGCGGACGGTACTGGCCACGACATGGTGACCATGCCCGGTCTGCGCGGGCTGGACGCCTCTCCTGAAGAAAGCGCCGAGCTGGCAGAGATGTTCCGCAATTTTCAAAAGATAGAGCGCGGCGTGACCAATCTGCCAAACGGCATCCGTACAGTGACCTCTTCAAGCGATGCGGCGGTCATGGACATCCTTGTCAGCCATGTGGCGGGAATGATCGCGCGGGTCGAAGAGGGGCGAGATCCTCAGGTTTTTGTCCAAAGCCCGACACTGGACATCTTCTTTGCCCGTGGGAATGAGATCACGACGGAGATCGAGATTACCGAGGCGGGGATTGTCGTGACCCAGACGTCCGACGTGCCGGAACTGGTCGATGCCTTGCAGGTGCATGCGGCGGAAGTTTCCGACATGGCGGCCCGTGGCATGGCGGCTGTCCACGAGATGATGATGCGCCGCGCAGGGAATTGAACGCGGCCTCCCCAGAACAACGACGCCGCGCTCGGGGGCGAGCGCGGCTGTCTTGAAACGGGTCGTGAACAGAAGGCCGGCCGCACGAGCGGCAGGCAATGTCAGACGTAAAGGCTGTCGCGGAAGACGTGGCGCACGATGTCGGTGCGCTTCAGGCCGCGTTGGGCCAGTTCGTCATCGGACATCGCGGTCAGCCGCTCGATGGCTTTCATGCGGTGATCCGATTCAGCGATCATGACCAGTGTGTTGAAGACCGATCTGAAGAAACCGGCGAAGATATTGCCGCGTGGTGCGACGGATGTGTGTATGTCAGCCATTTCGGGACTCCTGAGTGCGTGTGTGGAGATCCTCCCCTTGCCAACAAGCTAGGCTTTGCTGCGGTGCAGCGCCAGTGCCGGAGCTGCATAGCCGCGTTCAGGTCTCTGCATGGCTGCCCAGCACGGCGCCGGACTGAATGTGCGTCCTGCCGTGCGCGGTGTCCGAGTTACAAAAACTTTGCGCAACCGTCACGGAACAGACAAGCCCGACGCTTAGGACGCGGCCTCAGTGACATGGGGGATTTGCGTGCTACGCATCGACAAGCTGACCAAGCGCTTTGGCGCAAACGCTGCCGTGGAAAACGTCAGCGTCACGATTGAAGGCTCCGCGATGATCGGGGTCATCGGAGCCTCTGGCGCGGGCAAGTCCACGCTGTTGCGCATGATCAACCGCCTTGCCGACGCCTCTGAGGGGGCGATTTGGTATCAGGACCGTGAGGTCACGCAATTGACTGGCGGCGCCAAACGTCAGTGGCAATCCGAATGCGCGATGATCTTTCAGCAGTTCAATCTTGTCCCGCGGATGGATGTCGTGTCGAACGTGTTGCACGGCACCCTGAACAGGCGGTCGACATTTGCGACGCTGTTCAACCTCTACCCGACAGAGGACATCCACCGGGCCATCGAGATCCTCGACCGGCTTGGCATCGCTGAAAACGCGCCCAAACGGGCCGAGGCGCTGTCAGGTGGCCAGCAACAGCGCGTCGCCATCGCGCGCGCCCTGATGCAGGATCCGAAAATCATCCTTGCGGATGAGCCCATCGCCTCGCTTGACCCGATGAACGCCCAGATCGTCATGGATACCCTGCGCCGCATCCATGACGAAGACGGCCGCATGGTCATCGCCAACCTGCATACGCTGGATACCGCGCGCCGCTACTGCGACCGGGTGATCGGGATGCGCAAGGGCCGCGTGGTGTTTGATGGCACTCCGGATCAACTGACGACCGGCGTGGCGCGCGACATCTACGGCGCCGGAGCCGGGTTCTCCGAAGCCGCGACATCCACCGACATTGCAGCGCTTGATATTGGGCTGGAGAGGCTGCCCGCCTGACTGCGCCCAATCTGTTTCCTTCCCCCTGTCCAAAGGTTGGCGGGGGCCACCAACCAAAGAGGACGACGATGAAAACGATTCTTGCAGCTCTTGCAGCAACCACCGCACTGGCCGCTCCGGCCTTTGCTGAAAACCACGCCATCAGCGAATTCCGCATCGGCATTCTGGGCGGCGACAATGTCCAGAGCCGTCTGAATAACTACCAGTGCTTTGCCGACTACATCAGCGAAGAACTGGGCGTCGAGGTCAAGCTGTTCACACCCGCCGACTATAACGGCGTGATCCAGGGCTTCCTGGGTGGCACACTTGATCTGGCATGGTTCGGCGCGTCGGCCTATGCCGCGCTTTACCTGCAAGACCCCGAAGCCGGTGAACCCTTTGCCGTCAAGACCAACCTCGACGGGTCGTATTCGTACCATTCGATTGGGTTTGCCCGCAAAGACAGCGGCGTGACCAAGATCGAAGACCTCGAAGGCAAGGTTTTCGGCTTTGGCGATCCGAATTCGACCTCGGGCTATCTGATCCCCTCCGTCGAAATCCCGGCCCAGTTCGGCGTGACCATGGAGTCGGGTGACTTCTTTGGCGAGGTGAAATTCGTGGGCGGCCACGAGCAGACAATCGTTGCTGTCTACAACGGTGACATCGACGCCGGGGTGACCTGGGCCGACGGTTTGGGCAACTGGGAAGACGGCTATAACTCGGGCGCCCTGCGCCGCGCCGTGGACAACGGTCTGGTCGACATGAACGAACTGGTCGAAATCTGGACGTCCAAGCCGATCCCCGAGGGCCCCGTGACCATCCGCAAGGATCTGCCCGCAGACGTCAAGGAAAAGGTGCAGGCGCTGGTTCTGGGCCTTTATGCCAAGGACCAGGACTGTGCCTACAACGTGGCCTTTGGCGAAACCGCCGGGTTCGAGCCGATCTCACACGAGGCGTATGAAACCATCATCGCCGTGCGCAAGGCCAAGGTCGACGGCTGATCCCCTGAGCGGATTTTGACACCGGACCCCGCCCGCTTTCGGGCGGGGTTCCCATATGAAGGCAAGGTACATGACGGACACGACGCAGGGCGGCTCGCCGCTTTCCGCGACCCAAGGCAGTTATATGGCGATGGTGCGCCAGAAAAGGCTGTATAGCGGCATTGCCATCCTCATCTTCGTGGTTCTGCTGGTTTCCGGCTTTCACACCGCCAATGCGCGGAATGCTGGCGGTTTCCTTGACGGTCTGCCGCAGATCTTCGATTTTCCGGCGGACGTCGTGTCAGAGGCGTGGGACAAGCGTGCCGATATGGCCGGCCTGTTGTGGCGATACCTTCCCGAACTGATTGAAACCCTGAACATCGCGGCTGTGTCCACATTGCTGGGCGCGGCGCTTGGCCTGTTGCTGTCGCTGCTGTCGACGCGGGGCATGGCGCCCTGGCCACCGCTGATCCCGGTCTTTCGCCGCGTCATGGATGTGTCGCGTGCCTTGCCGGAAATCGTCGTGGCGCTGGTGCTGATTTACATGCTGGGCGGTGGGCCAATCCCTGCCATGTGTGCGATTGCCCTGCACACCGCAGGTGCGTTGGGCAAACTGTACTCTGAAGTCAATGAAAACGCCGATCTCAAGCCGGTCGATGGATTGTCCTCCGTGGGGTCGACATGGACCCAGCAGATGCTGCTGGGCGTGGTGCCCCAAGTGGCCCCGAACTACCTTAGCTATGGGTTGCTGCGGTTCGAGGTCAACATCCGCGCCTCTGCCATCCTTGGCTTTGTCGGGGCGGGGGGCATCGGCTATGAGCTGCGCAACTCGATGTCCTGGGGGCCGGGGCGTTTTGACGAGGCAGCAGCGATTTTTCTCCTGCTGTTTGTGACCATCATTGTGGTCGACAACATCTCATCCGTCGTGCGCAACCGGCTGAGCGAAGGAGCCAGACCATGAGTGACGCCACTGTGACCTTGGTCGATCGCCAGGACGCCGCGCAGGCGCTGTTCCGGCGCAAGCGGCTGGTCAGTGTCGGGGGACCGGCGATCATCCTGCTGTATCTGACTTATATCTTCTTTGCTTTCGACGTGATGGGGCTGGCAGATCGGGCGCGCCTGGACAACGCGATGACCCTGATCCGCGACACCTACAGCTACAAGACCCATGTGACGCGCGCCAACCGGACCGGCGACCTGACCGTCGCCAAAGAGAGCGAGCGGCCCGCCACATATCCAGAGGGGCAAACGCCCGACTGGGTGGAGGTCGCCGGAGAGACGGTTACGATCGACCTGCCCAAGGGGCATAGCGTTGTCTTTCTGCCGGAGAAAACGGCGATCTACCGCCACCCGGAGTTTGGGGACATCACCGCGAAACTGGACCCGGGTGTTGTGATTGACCTGCCAGAATCGCAAATCCCCGACTGGGTCAGCTATTCCGGCACGCGGCTTGATATTCGGACAGAGGCGGGGCGGATGACCATGACCCGCTCCAAGACCGAGGTGTTCCGCTATTTCCTTGGCTGGGAGCTGTTCTGGTTCACGCTGGACAGCCCCTATCACAATCATTCCGTGCTGGAGGTGCTGTTCGGTCCGCAGATTGATCCTGAACGCCCCAATATCGCGGGCGCGTGGCAGGATTTCTGGGGCAATCCTCTTTGGCATCACGGCAAGGTCGCCTGGGCCATCGCAGAGACGGTCCTGATGGCCTTTCTTGGCACGGCGGGGGCGGCGCTGGTTGCCTTGCCGCTGGCCTTTCTTGCGGCCAGAAACTTTACCCCGTTTGTGGTTGTGCGCCAATTGGTGCGCCGGGTCTTTGACTTTGTGCGCGGGGTGGATGCGCTGATCTTTACCATCCTGCTCAGCCGGGCCTTTGGTCCCGGCCCGTTGACCGGCGCGCTGGCGATCCTGCTGACGGACAGCGGATCACTGGGCAAACTGTTCTCCGAAGCGCTCGAAAACGTCGACGAACGGCAGATTGAGGGGGTTTCCTCGACCGGGGCCAAGCCATTGCAACGGTATCGCTTTGGCGTTCTGCCTCAGATCACGCCGGTCTTGCTCAGTCAGGTGTTGTATTACCTCGAATCCAACACGCGGTCTGCGACCATCATCGGGGCCATCACCGGCGGCGGGATCGGACTGATGCTGACACAGGCGATTATCACCCAGAAAGACTGGGAAGAGGTGAGTTACTACATCGTGCTCATCGTCCTGATGGTGATTTTCATGGACTGGGCCTCTGGCATGCTGCGTCGTCGTCTGATCAAGGGCAAAACTGGCGCGTATTGAGTGCGGCGGTCCGTGGTATTCAAAATCTCCGCTGACAGGTTCGCCCACGGCGCTGGGCGAACAGTCGCAATCAGACTATTGCCAGATCTGCACAGGCGGCCAAATACCGAGTGTCGACTCTGCGTTGGCGGGTGATCGCGCTGTGCCTGCCGTCGGGCAGCCAAAAATGGGCGGCCGTTTCGGACCGCCCGGTTTGGTAATTTAAATATTGGCAACCAACGCTTTATATACCCCCACGCCGGTGAAAAGAGCGGCGCGGGTCGCGGTCACACTCACAGGCTTCCCATACCGGCGCGCTGTGACAGGTCTGTGAACGTGTCGGAAAATCCTGCGGATCACTCGGCGGCCAGTTGCAGGGGGCGTCCGGCCCCCAGAAACCGCAAGGCCGCTTCGCCCGCCAGATGAGTGATCCTGCCGCCGCTGATGGTTGCCTCGACCGCGCGGGTCCGTGCGTTGATCACCACCAGATCGGCGCGGCGTCCATAGTCGATCGTGCCACGGTCAGGCATCCGCAGGATCTCCGCCGGAGTGGACGAAATCATCGCCCAGGCGCGGGGCAGGTCGGTCAGTCCGTCATCGACCAGACGAAAGGCGGCCTGCATCAGCGCCGGGTAATAATAGTCGGACACCAGAGCATCACACAGCCGGGCCTCGATCAGATCGTGCGCCGCGATATTGCCTGATTGCGAACCGCCCCGCACGACGTTCGGCGCACCCATCAGGATCGGATCACCGACCGCACGCGCCAGTGCTGCGGCGGGCCGCCGGGTCGGAAATTCACAGACCTTGGCCCCGATCTGCGAATAATACTCTCTCGTTTCGCCGTCGCGGTCGTCGTGACTGCCATAGGTGACGCCCAACGTGTCAAACGCATCGGCCAGACGGCACAGATAGCGCGGCACGTCCGGTTTCTGGTCTCTTGCGGCATGGACTCTGGCCAGATGCTCTTCGACTGAATGTCCGGCGTGTTGCGCCCACATTGCTAGCCGCGACATGTCGGACTCGGCCAGGTGCGCCGCCTCGTCCAGGTGGTTGTTGAACACCACATAGTCGATTCCGTGGCGGCGCACGGCGGCCAGTAGCCGGTCTGCGGTATCCACTGTATGCGTTTCACAGCGGATCTGGACCCGCAGATCCGTCAAGGCCTCTGCGGCGTAGGTATCGACGGCATTCAGAAAGGCTTCGGCATGGGCGGGACCACGCGGGCCGCCCTCCCAACTCCAGCTGTGCGCCATCCAAGCAGTTGTCACGCCATTTGAGGCCGCGTCTCGGTCCGTCGCTCGCAAGGCCGTCGCCAGCGAAAAGGCGGCAGAGGGTCGGGGGGCAAGGTGCCGTTCAAACGCGTCGCCGTGCAGGTCGATGATGCCGGGCAGGATGTAGTATCCTCTCAGGTCCACCTCGGGGAGGGGGCCCTTTGAGATACGTCCGTCCTGAATGGCGACGGACCGCGCCTGCATGGCGCCGTCGCGCAGGACAGTTGCGCCGGTCAGGCGCAATGAGGAGGGCGCGATGGGCATGAAACGGCTCCGGACGAAAACTGCCCCAACGTCCTACCCTTGCAATGTATCATCGCAATGAAGGCGCTCATGCTGATCCATGAAAACATGGGGCGGGGTCACGGCTCCAGCGTCAGGGTCACGCGGTCGCCGGCAAACCATGTCTTGCCGTATTCGATGGGAACACCGTCCGGGTCGATGTTCACGCTGGTTGTGCGCAAAAGGGGCGCGCCTGCCGTCAACCTCAGCCCCGTGGCCTGCGTCGCAGTGGCAAGATGTGCAGTCACGCGGGTCGAGGCGCGGGTATAGTCGGACACGCCACAGGCGGCCAGCGCCTCTGTCACGGTGGCATGGGTATGCAGGGCCTCAGGCAGGTCAGGCAGGCGCGCGGCGGGAAACACCCCGGTCCCCAGCGCGATAGGTTCACCATCGGCGGTGGCCAACGACTGGTAGACATGGACCGGGTCGCCGGGGGACAGCCGCAGCGCGCGCGCCTCTCCGGGATCGGCCAGCCGGGTTTCCGACATCAGGATCTTGCGCCCCGGCACCCGCCCGGCCGCGCGCAGGTTCTGGTTGAACCTGACACGCGGCCCTAGGGCATAGTCTGTCGGCTTTGCAGCCACAAAAACGCCTGCGCCGCGCCGCGTATGAACAAGGCCGCGTTCGGCCATCGCCTGCAGCGCCCGGCGCACGGTATGGCGGTTCACCCCGAACCGCGCCGACAGGTCCGCCTCTGTCGGCAGCTTGTCCCCCGGACGATGGCGGCCTGCCGCAATGTCGCCTGTCAGACTGTCAGAGATAGCGGTCCACAGCGCGGGGCGAGGCATGTCACGAAACTTTCACCGGGGACGGTCTTGCCTGATTGGCCGACGGTCGGTATGAATTTGTCTAGTTGTATATTTACTTCGACAACTTTGCAAGGTGTCCAGATGACCGATGATCCCGCCCGCAAGGAGTGGATGGGCCTGCTGGCCAAGGCCAAACCAGACGCGCTGGAGGGGCTCTGGACTCGACAGAGGGCCCCCCGGTTCACATGGCTGCGCGCGCCGGAAATCGGCGCGGCGATGGTGCGCGGGCGTATCGGCGGCACAGGCGCGCCCTTCAACCTGGGTGAGATGACGGTGACGCGCTGTTCGTTGCAGTTGGACGATGGCACGGTCGGGCATGGCTATGTGCAGGGGCGCAACAAGCCCCACGCAGAACGCGCCGCCCTGATAGACGCGCTGATGCAAACCGGCGCGGCTGAGGGGATCGAGGCAGACGTTCTGTCCCCTCTGCGGGCGCAGGCCCTGGCGCGGGGCAAGCAGCGGGCGTCCAAGGCGGCAGCGACAAAGGTCGAATTCTTCACACTTGTCCGGGGAGAAGATTGATGGACGCAGCAGTGCTTGGGGGTGGTTTTGCCGATGCCCCGGTCGAGTCGGCGCGCGCCTTTCGGGCGGCCATGACGGCCATGGCCCGTCCCGGCGCGATCAGCACCATCACCGGCGTCCGGCCACCCGCCCCGGTTTCGGTCGCCGCCGGGGGTCTGCTGCTGACGTTGTGCGACCCGGACACTGGCGTTCATCTGGCCGGTGCGCTTGATTGCCTCCCGGTCCGCGATTGGATCACCTTTCACACCGGCGCGCCGCTGGTGTCGGCCGAAGACTGCGACTTTGCGGTCGGGGATTGGGAGTCGCTTCAGCCCGTTGCCCGGTTCCGGGCTGGAACCGCACAATACCCGGATCGCTCCGCCACGCTGATTGTCGAGCTGCCGCAAATCGTGGCCACAGGCGTGCGTCTGACCGGACCGGGGATCCGCGACAGTGCCGCGCTATCGCTGCCAGAAATGGCGGCGTTTCAGGCAAATGCCGCCCGGTTCCCGCTGGGCTGGGATGCCTATTTCTGCGCCGGGGATCGGCTTGCCGCCCTGCCGCGCAGCACCAAAGTAGGGGGCTGAGCGATGTATGTAGCGGTCAAGGGTGGCGAACGCGCCATCGACAATGCCCACGCCTGGCTGGCGGAGGAGCGGCGCGGCGACACCGCCGTGCCAGAGATGTCGGTGGCCCAGATCCGCGAGCAATTGAAGCTCGCGGTCAACCGGGTGATGACAGAGGGGTCGCTGTATGATCCGGACCTTGCCGCGCTGGCGATCAAACAGGCGCGCGGCGACCTGATCGAGGCGATTTTCCTGATCCGGGCCTATCGCACCACGCTGCCGCGCTTTGGCGGCACCCGGCCGATCAAAACCGCCGAAATGGCCTGTATCCGGCGCATCTCGGCCACGTTCAAGGACGCGCCGGGGGGGCAGGTGCTGGGACCGACCTTTGACTACACGCACCGCTTGCTGGATTTCAAACTGGCCGCCGATGGCGAGGTGCCGCCCGCGCCGACAACCGTGCCGAGGCAAGAGCCGACACCGCACATCACCGGTTTTTTGAACCGCGAGGGACTGATTCAGCAAGAGCCCCCGTCGGATGAGACGCCGCCGGATCTGACCCGCGCGCCGATGGAATTGCCCGGCTCCCGTGCGCTGCGTCTTCAGGCGCTGGCGCGGGGGGATGAGGGGTTTGTCCTCGGCATGGCCTATTCCACCCAGCGCGGCTACGCCCGCAACCACGCCTTTGTCGGCGAATTGCGCATTGGCACGGTGGCGGTGGAGATGGACATTCCCGAACTGGGCTTTGCCATCGACATCGGTGAGATCGAAGTTACCGAATGTGAGACGGTCAACCAGTTTGCCGGCTCAAAGACGGAACCGCCGCAGTTTACCCGTGGGTATGGCCTTGTCTTTGGACAGACAGAGCGCAAGGCCATCTCGATGGCCTTGGTGGATCGTACCCTGCGCTGGCGCGAGTTGGGCGAGGGCAACGTCGGTGCCCCCGCGCAGGATGAGGAATTTGTCCTGTACCATTCGGACAACATCCAGGCGACCGGCTTTCTCGAACATATCAAGCTGCCGCACTACGTCGATTTCCAGTCGGAACTGGAACTGGTGCGCAAGCTGCGGCGAGACGCGTCCGGCGCGCAGGAGGCGGCGGAATGCCCTCTTTAGTCTTTGGATTTGCGCGCGTGAATGACCTTGGCGACCAAGGCGAGGCTGAAAACAACAAGCAGGGCAGTGGTGATAGTGAACATGTGCGTGGTCCTTCTGTAGGTGTGATGCAGGTTGGCTACAGGGCAATGAGGGCGAAAATATGAAACAAACCGCCGATCCGATGCCGGAAAAAGGCCGCGATTTGAACGACTACAATTTCGCCTATCTGGATGAACAGACCAAACGCATGATCCGCCGCGCCATCCTCAAAGGGTTGGCGATCCCTGGCTATCAGGTGCCCTTTGCCAGCCGCGAAATGCCGATGCCCTACGGCTGGGGCACCGGGGGTGTGCAGGTCAGCGCCGCGACACTGACACCAGAGGACACCTTCAAGGTTATTGATCAGGGCGCGGATGACACCACCAACGCCGTGTCGATCCGCAAGTTCTTTGAGCGCACGGCCGGTGTGGCCACGACAGAGGAAACCGCCAGGGCCAGCGTCATCCAGACCCGCCACCGCATCCCCGAGCAGCCGCTGACAGAGGATCAGATCCTTGTCTACCAGGTGCCGATCCCGGAACCGCTGCGGTTTCTGGAACCGTCCGAGATCGAGACGCGCAAGATGCACGCGCTGGAGGAGTACGGCCTCATGCATGTAAAGCTGTATGAGGACATCGCGCGGCACGGTCAGATCGCCACCGCCTATGCCTACCCGGTCAAGGTCGAGGGGCGCTATGTGATGGATCCGTCACCGATCCCCAAGTTCGACAACCCCAAGATGTCCGGCAATGCCGCAATCCAGTTGTTCGGCGCGGGACGCGAGCAGCGGATCTATGCCTTGCCGCCCTATACGCAGGTGGTCAGCCTGGATTTCCAGGACTACCCTTTCGAGGCATCCAAGGCGGATGCGTCCTGTGATCTGTGCGGCGCGGACAGCAGCTATCTGGATGAGGTGATCATGGACGATGCGGGTGGGCGGATGTTTGTCTGCTCGGACACCGACTATTGCCGGGCACGGCGGGACGCGGGACAGTCGGGATCAACGGCAACGCGGGAGAACGGATCATGACGACACTGGGGATTGATCACCTTGGCCTGACGGTTGCCGATCTTCAGGCGTCCCGCGATTTCTTTGTCGAGTGTCTGGGCTGGGACCAGTTTGGCGGCAATCCTGGTTACCCGGCGGCCTATGTCACCAATGGCCATGCCAAGCTGACGCTTTGGCAACAGGTCGCTCAGGGGGCGGATTTCGACCGGCGCGGCAACATCGGTCTGCATCACTTTGCACTGAAGGTGCCGGATGAGGCGTCGCTGACGGCGCTGTTCGACAGGGTGAGGGCGTGGCCGGGCGTAAAGGTGGAATTTGCGCCAGAATTTTCGGGCAAGGGGCCCAAAGTGCATTTCATGATCAATGAACCGGGCGGCACCCGGATGGATTTTTCCTATGACCCGCGCTGACCCGCTGCTGAGCGTACAGGGCGTCGCCAAATACTATGGTGCCCGGATCGGCTGTGCCGACGTGTCCTTTGACCTCTATCCCGGTGAGGTCATGGGGATCGTTGGGGAAAGCGGCTCTGGCAAATCCACGTTGCTCAATTGTCTGGCCGGGCATCTTGCGCCCGACAGGGGACAGGTGCTGTTTGACACCCGCGCCGAGGGGTTGCGCGACACGGTCACGATGTCCGAACCCGAACGCCGGATGCTGGGCCGCACCGATTGGGCCTATGTCCACCAACATGCGCGCGACGGGCTGCGGATGAACGTCAGCGCGGGCGGCAACGTGGGCGAGCGGCTGATGGCTGTCGGCGCGCGCCACTATGGCGAAATCCGTGACAGTGCCGAGGATTGGTTGGGGCGGGTCGAGATTGACACCACCCGCATTGATGATCGTCCCACCGCCTTTTCCGGCGGGATGCAGCAGCGGCTGCAAATCGCCCGCAACCTTGTGACCGGGCCGCGCCTTGTGTTCATGGACGAACCCACCGGCGGGCTGGACGTCAGCGTGCAGGCGCGTTTGCTGGACCTGCTGCGCGGATTGGTGCGTGAGATGGGGCTGAGCGCGATCATCGTCACCCATGACCTTGCCGTGGTGCGCCTGCTGGCGGACCGGCTGATGGTGATGAAGGACGGGCATGTGGTTGAGGCGGGACTGACCGATCAGGTGCTGGACGATCCGCAGCATGCCTATACCCAGTTGCTGGTCTCATCGGTGCTGCACGTCTGATGATGTACGCTTACCGCATAGAGGGTAACCGCCTGCACGCGCTTGCCCCGGACACGCCCCCCGAGGCCGCGCAGTGGATCGACCTCTACCAACCTGCTCCAGACCAGGTCGCTGCTGTCGAGGCGCTGGGCATCCCGGTGCCAACGCTGGAGGACATGGAGGAAATCGAGGTGTCCAACCGCCTCTACCGTGAGGGCGACACCGAGGTTCTGACTGTCATGCTGCCCGGTCTGGACGCGGAAAAACGGCGCAGCTTTGGCCCTGTCGCCTTTTTGCTGACGCCGACCCGCATGGTCACCGTGCGCTATCATGCCCCGCGCAGCTTTGAGACCTTTCCCGACCATGCCGGGCTGACGGCGGCGGGCTGCGGCGGTCCGCTGCATCTGTTCCTTGGCCTGATCGAGGAAATCGTGTCACGCATCGCCGACCTGCTGGAGGGCGCGGGCCGGGCGCTGGATGCCGCAGCGCGCGAACTGTTCGACCGCGAAGACCCGATGGACCGGCTCAAAGAGTTGTTGCGCTCTGTCGGGCGGCGCGGTGAGGAACTGGCCAGCTATCGGTTGTCACTGCTGACGCTGGAACGCGCCCTGACCACCTTTGCGCTGAACATGCCGCGAAAATCCGGGCAATCTCTCAATCAACTGCTCAAGGCGCACACGCGCGACATTCGTTCGCTGGTGGTCCACACCGATTTTCTGACGGGCCGCGTGGCGCATGTGACGGATGTGGTGCTGGGCATGGTCAATCTTGAACAAAGCGACGCCAACCGCACCCTTTCGGTGGTTGCCGTCCTGTTCCTGCCGCCCACATTGGTGGCCTCTGTCTATGGCATGAACTTTGAGGTGCTGCCGGGTCTGGGCCTGAAATACGGCTACCTGATCGCCACCGGGCTGATGGCCGGGTCGGCGCTGGGCACGTTCCTGTTCTTCAAATGGAAGGATTGGCTATGAACGCCATGATCGACATCCGCGATGTGTCCAAAACCTTTACGCTGCACAATCAGGGCGCGGCGGTGATCCGGGTGATGGACGGCGCCGCGCTGACGGTGGACCGGGGCGAATGTGTGGCGCTGACCGGCGCTTCGGGCGCGGGGAAATCGACGCTGATGCGGATGGTCTATGGCAACTACCTTGCCGCGTCCGGCAGCATCATGGTGGGCGGCGTGGATGTGGCACAGGCCGAACCGCGTGAGATCATCCGCCTGCGTCGCGACGTGTTGGGATACGTCAGCCAGTTCCTGCGCGTGGTGCCCCGCGTGCCGACGCTGGAGGTGGTGGCAGAGCCACTGCTGGCGGTCGGCGTGGACCGCGACACTGCCGCTGAACGCGCGCGCGAATTGCTCACCCGGTTACGCATCCCGGAACGGCTGTGGGGACTGTCACCCACGACATTTTCGGGCGGCGAACAACAACGCGTGAACATCGCGCGGGGGTTTGCCCATGTCTATCCGGCGCTGTTCCTGGATGAGCCGACCGCCTCGCTGGATGCCACCAACCGCGAAACCGTGCTGACCCTGATCCAAGAGGCCAAGGCGCGCGGGGCCGCGATTCTCGGCATCTTCCACGATCAAGAGGCGCGCGACCGGGTCTGCGACCGCGAAATCGACGTGACCCGTTTTACGCCCGGACTGGCGGCATGACGCAGGGGCGCTTTATCGCCGTTGTCGGCCCGTCGGGTGTCGGCAAAGACAGCGTCATGGCAGCGCTGGCATCCCGCGATGCGCGCTTTGCGGTTGTCCGCCGGATGATCACCCGCCCCGATGAGGCAGTTGGAGAGGACCATACCAGCGTCACTGAGGCAGAGTTTGACCGGATCGAAAACGCGGGCGGCTTTGCCGTGTCGTGGCGGGCGCATGGGCTGAGCTATGGCATTCCGTCCTCTGCCCAGGACGACATCGCGCAGGGCCGGGACGTGCTGGCAAACCTGTCGCGGGGGGTGCTGGCGGCGGCGCAGGCGCGATTTGCGCGCTTTGCCGTCTTGTCGCTGACCGCGCCGGTTGAGGTGCTGGCCCAACGGCTGGCCGGTCGCGGCCGCGAAACCGACGATCAGATCGCGGATCGCCTGAGCCTTTCTGCATCGCCCCTGCCCAAAGGCTTGCCGGTGATTTCTGTCGAGAACGCAGGCCCGCTGGACCAGACGGTGGATGAGATTCTGACCCGCCTTCAACCGCAGAGGGCGTAGCGGTGAAGCTCGTGGAAATAGCCGGTTTGATCCTCACCGCACAACGTCAGCGCATCGACCGTAAAAGGACGCGGCAGGCGCTGGTCGATATGTGGCAACAGGGCTGCGCGCACTTGGTCCGCGTCCGCCTTGCCCAGCCGACCGCTCAACGTGATGTGAAAGCGGAACTGGTCCATGACATAGGGGTACCCCCATTGCGTCAGCAGTGCATCCTGCCGATCACGGAGGCCGGAGTTGCGACGCTTTTCCATTTCGGCCTCAGTCAGTGGCGCGCGGAACGGGTCCAGGGTCTCAACCGCATGGGCGGCAAGCGTCGCCAGATTGTCGGTATCGCCCACCGGCGTCAGCGCCAGGAAACTGCCCAAGCGGGTCAGCGCCAGCCCGTCCAGCGTCACCGGACCGTGGTTGGCGCAGAAAGACGCAAAGCCGTCGTGCAAGGCGTCAAAGCTGTGCCCATCGGCAAGGCGGAACGGCGGTTTGATCGTGCCATGCAGCCCGTATTTGCGCGGGGTGGCCGTGATCTCATGGACCGGCATCGGCAAGCCGTGGATCATCGGCGCATCCGGGCGTTCCCCGGTTGCCGCGTTCCAGCCCAACCATTGAGCACCGAATTCGGACAACGGACCCTTTGGAAGGGTCACATAGACAGCGTATCGGGAGAAATGCATGACGACCTCCACTCTTTCCGGGCCTATGCCCGATGTGCGTGACGCGGACGTGACAGAGGCCACCACACTTGCCAATGCGACACTGGTGCTGGCCGATCGGGTGGCGCGCGGTTGGGTCCGTGTTGAAAACGGCGCCATTGCCGCGATGGGTGAGGGGGCAGAGGTGCCGGCGGGGGCGCTGGATTGCGACGGCGATTTCCTCGGGCCGGGGATGATCGAGCTGCACACCGACAATCTCGAACGCCACATCCAGCCGCGTCCGGGGGTGGATTGGCCCCATGCGGCGGCCATCGTGGCGCATGATGCGGAACTGGCCTCGACCGGGATCACAACGGTGTTCGATGCCATGCGGATCGGCTCCATTCCGTCCGGGCGTGGGCGTTACCTGAAGTACGCCCGTTCGCTGTCGCGTGAGATGCTGGACCTGCGCGCTGCCGACATGCTCAAGATCAGCCATTTCCTGCACCTGCGGGCCGAGGTCTGTTCAGAGACGCTGGTCGAGGAGTTTTCGGAATTCGGGCGCGAAGACCGCGTCGGGCTGGTCAGCCTGATGGATCATACGCCGGGGCAGCGTCAGTTCCGCGATCTTTCGAAACTGCGCGCCTACAAGAAGGGCAGGCTGGGGCTGTCGGATACAGAGGTCGACGAGCATATCGCCGAGCTGAAGGCCCTGCGCGATCGGTTCGGGCCGGGGCATGAGGCGGCGACCGTGTCGGAGGCGGCGCGCTTTGGGGCTGTTCTGGCCAGCCATGACGATACGACGCGCGAACAGGTCGAGACCTCAGCCGGCTATGGCATCCGGTTGGCCGAATTTCCGACCACGGTCGAGGCGGCGCAGGCCTGTCGGGATCATGGCATCGCGGTGATGATGGGCGCCCCCAACCTGATCCGGGGCGGGTCGCATTCGGGCAATGTGGCGGCAGAGGATCTGGCGCGGCTGGAGCTGCTGGATATTGTCTCATCGGATTATGTTCCGGCGGCGCTGCTGTTGGCAGCGGTGAAACTGGGAGAGATCTGGGAGGATCTGCCGCGGGGCATCGCGACCGTCACCAAGGCCCCCGCCGAGGCGGTGGGGCTGGACGATCGGGGGGTGCTGGCGGTGGGCAAACGCGCCGATCTGATGCGCTTTCAGGTGTCGGGCCACGTGCCCCTGCTCAGGGGCGTCTGGAGCCGGGGAAAACAGGTGGCCTGAAGGGGCTGTCCACGCGTGGACAGCCTGTGGCACACGCAAAATCAAGGGCTTACAGAGGCAGTTTTACCTTTGGTTCACATTTGCCCACCGGCAAGGGCGGCCTAACGGTCCCTGCCGCTGCGTTCTATCCGGCGTGCTCTGTCCTCTTCACCCGATTGATAAATCAGGGTATCCGTCCGGCGTGACCGCCGTTGACATTCAACGTGGCTGCCAATTCCACGGCGCGAGTTCGTCGATGCGGTTGATCTTGTGATCGGCAATGTGGGCCAGCACCCATGTCAGCCAGGCTTCCGGATCGATGCGGTTCATGCGGGCGGTTTCGATGAGGGAGTAGGCGATCGCGGCAGCCTTGCCACCACCTTCCGATCCCATGAAGAGATAATTCTTGCGCCCGAGAGTCAGCGGCCTGATTGACCGCTCACAGATGTTGTTGTCCAGCTCGAGTTGGCCGTTTTTCAGATAGGCCCGGGCTTTGGGCATGCGGCCGAGGGCGTAGCGAATGGCCTCGGCCAGACTGGTTTTCCCTGAT
>NZ_FZON01000046.1 GCF_900188425.1 Antarctobacter heliothermus | reverse complement strand
CCCGGCTCAGGCTCGGCGGCCAAGCCGGTGATCTCGACCGGCAGGAAGAGAGTGTCATCCTTGGCACCACTGGACGCTTCGGCTTCGGCCGGCGCGAAACGCGGATCCCGCAGCCAGGTGAAGATCAGGTTCGAGTTCATCGCATACCGGCGCGCAACCTGCGCCACCGACACACCGGGCGCGCATGTTTGCCGGCAGATCGAGCGTTTCTCCTCGTCAGACCAGAACCGCTTCTTCTGTCCCTTCATGCCCGTCATGGAGTGCCTCAAGATGTCCATTATCGATCATGGACATTATCGACAGCAGAGGCTCACCGTCAGAGCGGTCACAACGGACGGATACAAATCAGGAGCCAGGCCAGCGCGATGAACATCGGATGCGTCAGCCCGCCGGAAAAGATAATCGCCGGAACCCAGATCAAGAAAACGATGATCGACAGGATCACCCGCCCGTTCAACAGGATCGAAAGCGGCGGCAGAAAGAGGGCGAGAACGTAGTTCATTCCGGGCTCCGGTTGCGGCGGCGGTTTGATGTTAATGCGATTAAGATAGGGTCCGAGACGCCAATGTTAAGAGGCCGTCACAGGACGGCCACTGGCAACACAGCGTACAGACGCACGATTTCGGCACCCGAGCGGGCCGCGCCGCATCAGCCGTATTTGCGGAGCGCTTCGAGTTCGAGATCCAGTCTCAATTGCTGATCGGCGATCTCTTTCATCACGGCGCGACGCGCATCCTCATTCGGGGCGGATTTCAGCGCCTTTTGCAGCTCTGCGATCTTGTTTTTCAACAGAACGGCCAAGGGCTTGGCCTGATTTTCCTTCATGAGACGATCAATGACCGCGTCCTTGGGGGTGGCGAGAAACCCCAACGGCTTGCCTGCGCCGGGGAGGTTCTTGAACTCATCCGCCCGCTCTGCGGCGTTCATCGCCATTTCAATTGCGGCATTCAAAGGGTGCGACATGACCAAGGCCTTTTGGTTTCTACACTGTGAAGATAGTCAATCTGGCTGAGTTTTGTAGCCTGCCGTCAGCAGCGGGCCATGTTCGGCCATGCGGCCCTTTGGTGCCAACTGCGGCAGGCCTGTGCGGTGGCGGTTTTTCTACCTGATTCGCCCGGAAAGGCGCAGTATGACCGCACCGGGCCATCCCGGCGCGGCATTGAAGGGGGAGATGTTGTTATGGCCTATTTTGCTATTTCGCATTGGGAAACAGACGATTGGACCAACGAGATGGAGGCCCTTGCGCGCGACAAATACGTGCCTCTGGTCAAGGCGGTCGGGGCGCTGCGGGTGTCGATGGTTCGCGTGGCGGACCGCAGTTTCATGGTTGTGACAGAATACGCGGACGCCGCCACGGCAGAGGCGGCGCAGGCAAAGATCGCCGAGATCCGGTCACAGGCGGCCGAAGAACTGCCGATGAAGATGACCGCCGTGATGTCCGGCGAGGTCTTTGCGGCGGGCTGACCAAGGGACGGGCTGGGGGGCGACCCTAGCGGATGTTCGCGCTCCAGCTGCCGCCGCCGCCACAGTTGGCCGATCCGTTGCCCCGGTATGGGCGTGCGTTGATGACGTCGCGCGGATACCAGGTGCCGGACAGCGAGCAGCCGGCCAGACCGCCCGTGACAGTCACCACGGAGAGGTTTGTGCCGGCCTTGTCGACCGTTGCCGTGCCTTCCCAGCGGGTACTGGTGGTCCAGACATAGTAGTTCCACATGCTGTCCGTGGCGCAGGTGAGGCGGCGCAGTTCAAAGCCGTAGATCGTGCTGCCGATGTCGATGCGCCCCTGCCAGTTGGAGCCCTTGCTGTCGCAGTTCTGGGCGGTCGCGCCGCCCGCGACGGTGGTCCAGATGGCCAAGGCCGCGGTCAAGGTGGTCAAGATTTTCATGGTCCTCTCCCGAAATGTTTGCGTTGCAAAAGGGGATGGGTGAAACGGACCCGGTACTCGTCCTGCTTTGGGATAGGGTGATCCCGCCCTCAGGGTCATGGATTCGATGGGATCGCTCAAGTCAGGAGAACATGACCCCCGGACAGCGCGGCCCGGCGGGGGCTTTGGGGTTGCGGGGCTTGATCCCCGCGTCAACCTCATCTATACCCGCGCGCGTCGACAAGGCAAAATCGCCGCGGCAAAGAGATCGAGCAGGGTCGGACATCTTCCGGCCCTCTTTGTTTTGCGGCATGCCCACTGACCAACCCGTTTCGCCGCAAGTGCGGACATCACCTAGACCGGCGGAGACAACCGCATGGCCAGAAAACCGTTGTAAAGGACTGTAAGTACATATGCCTAGCGCATCGATGGAGGAATTCGAGGCCCTCCTTAATGAAAGCCTCGAAATGGACACACCGGACGAAGGTACGGTTGTCAAAGGCAAAGTCATCGCGATTGAAGCGGGACAAGCCATCATCGACGTCGGTTACAAGATGGAAGGCCGCGTCGATCTCAAAGAATTCGCTGAACCGGGCGAAAACCCCGAGGTCAAAGTTGGCGACGAAGTCGAGGTTTACCTCCGCTCCGCCGAAAACGCCCGTGGCGAAGCCGTCATCTCGCGCGAGATGGCCCGCCGCGAAGAAGCCTGGGACCGTCTGGAAAAAGCATACGCCGACGACGCCCGCGTCGAAGGTGCGATCTTTGGTCGGGTCAAAGGCGGCTTTACTGTCGATCTTGGCGGCGCAGTTGCGTTCCTGCCCGGCTCTCAGGTTGACGTGCGCCCCGTGCGCGACGCCGGCCCGCTGATGGGTCTCAAGCAGCCGTTCCAGATCCTGAAAATGGACCGTCGCCGGGGCAACATCGTTGTGTCGCGCCGCGCGATCCTCGAAGAATCGCGTGCCGAGCAGCGCGCCGAGGTTATCGGCAAGCTGCAAGAAGGCGATTCGGTTGACGGCGTGGTCAAGAACATCACCGAGTACGGCGCATTCGTCGATCTGGGTGGCGTTGACGGCCTGCTGCACGTCACCGACATGGCATGGCGCCGGGTCAACCACCCGTCCGAGATCCTGTCGATCGGTGAAACTGTCAAAGTGCAGGTCATCAAGATCAACAAGGAAACCCACCGTATCAGCCTCGGCATGAAGCAGCTGCAGGAAGATCCGTGGGATCTGGTCGGGATCAAGTATCCGCTGGCCTCGGTCCACAAGGGCCGCGTGACCAACATCACCGATTACGGCGCATTTGTTGAGCTGGAGCCCGGTGTCGAAGGTCTGGTCCACGTCTCCGAGATGTCCTGGACCAAGAAGAACGTGCACCCCGGCAAGATCGTCTCCACCTCGCAGGAAGTGGACGTCATGGTGCTGGAAATCGACGGTGCCAAGCGTCGCGTTTCGCTGGGTCTCAAGCAGACCATGCGCAACCCGTGGGAAGTGTTTGCAGAAACGCACCCCGAGAACACGCAGGTCGAAGGCGAAGTCAAGAATATCACCGAATTCGGTCTGTTCATCGGCCTCGACGGCGAGATCGACGGCATGGTCCACCTTTCGGACCTGTCTTGGGACCAGCGTGGCGAAGAAGCCATTCAGGAATACCGCAAGGGCGACATCGTTCAGGCGGTTGTCTCCGAAGTGGACGTCGAGAAAGAGCGTATCTCGCTCTCGATCAAGGCGCTGGGCGGCGACAAGTTCGCCGAAGCGGCTGATGGCGTGCGCCGCGGTTCGATCGTGACCGTTGAGGTCACCGCGATCGAGGATGGTGGCATCGAGGTGGAATATGAGGGCATGAAATCCTTCATCCGCCGCTCTGACCTGTCGCGTGATCGTGCCGAGCAGCGCCCCGAGCGTTTCTCGACCGGTGACAAGGTCGACGTGCGCGTCACCAACATCGACACCAAGACCCGTCGTCTGGGTCTGTCGATCAAGGCACGCGAGATCGCCGAAGAGAAAGAAGCCGTGGAACAGTTCGGTTCCTCCGATTCGGGTGCGTCGCTGGGCGACATCCTCGGCGCGGCGCTCAAGCGCGACGAGTAATCTCGTACCGTGAAGACATCGAAAAGGCCTCGCATTTGCGGGGCCTTTTTGCTTTTGTGCCAAGGACGCCGAGGGGGCGCTTGGGACAGGGGATCTGAATGAAGCATGTTGTGCTGTTGGTCTTTGGGCTGATCTTGGCGGGGCCGGGGGCCGCGCAAGACCAGATTGTGCTCCCTGACGATGGGACAGAAGTCACGCAGGTCCGGCCCGCAGGCGGCACAGGGATGACCATGCGCCGGGTCGAGGTGCAGGGGCAAAAGCAGCTTCGGGGACGTTATGGTTCTGCCTGGACGGCGCAGGACGTCAAGGAACAGGCCGCCAAGACCTGTGCCGAGGGGGGACTGCGGCTGGTCTATTTCAAGCCGGCGGAAAAAGCGGATGGTGACTGGACCGAGTTTGCGGCGGTCTGCCAGTAGCAGGACCCGACAGGGGGTCGGTTTTGAGGGGCGACGGTGCCTGTGTTGGTGCTTGTGTCGGTGCCCGTGTCGGTGTGCATGGCCCCGGAAGGGTCAATCGGGCGTTTGGGCTTCGCGGCGTTTCAGTCGGTGCAAGGCGCGAGGCGCGCTATAGCCGGAGGCAGGCGATCCCTTGCGGGGGGGGGGACAAGACCCCGCCATGACGCGGGGTCTTGAAGTGCGACGAAAGCGGCGCGCTTACTTGGCGACCGGGGTCACCTCATGGCTGGTCGCGCCACCGATGGCATCGCAATCACCGGCCTTTTCGGCCAGCACGGTCACATCGTTGACGACGCAGAGTACGGCGTTTGCGCCTTCCTCGGCAAAACCGATGCTGATGTGGAATGCATGAGCGGACAGGGTCGATGCTGCGAGGATTGCGGCTGCCATTGCATATTTCATAGTCATTCTCCACTTTGGGGGATGAGCGACGGACGCTCGAAGAAGGCCGGAATGGCCGGGCATGAGGTCACGCGCGGGCGTGACCACATCTGGTGCGGGATCAAAGGCCGGGTAAAACAGCCTGCGGATCCCGGATGACGGGGGTTTGTCGGCATTGGGGCGTGAAGCCACCAGCGGTTGATGATTTGACCTTGTGCGCGGCGCAGATTGGTCCCGAGGCGTCGGTGACCTGCCCGGAAACAGTGGTCAGCAGCTCTGACAGCGTCTCCTTTGGGCCGCCCATCGCGGCGACCAGAAGGCTGCTGAACAGCGGTCGTTTGTAGTCCAGTGTCAGGTTCGCGTATTGGCCAGCCTGCGCGGAGGCGATGGTGGCGACATGTTCGGTTTTCGGGGTCGTCTCATGCAGGATCTCAAGACCCAGTGCGCCGGATTGGCAATCTTCGAGAAATGCGACCAGCGTCCCCATCCCGAGCTGCCCGATTGCGTCGGCAAAGTCGCTGGCGCGGAGCCATTTGCCTTCGGCGAGGGCAAATTCGATCACGCCCGGGTCGCTGTCGGACCAGAACACCAGGATGTCATCCTTGGCCGAGGCGGCGCGATCCTGATGACCGGCGCCGTTGTGCATGACAATGTAGAGAAACACGCGGTCATCGGCGGCAATGGCGGGCAGGGCATTCAGAAAGTCCACAAAACCTGTGACCGTGGCCTGCGCATTCAGCAGAGTGTGGACCTGTGTATCCGGAACAGCGTAACGCGCAGACAATGCTGCCGTCACCTCTGTCACGGCGGTTTCGCAAACGGTCGGCGGCACGCCAGCCCAGGCCGGACAGGCGCCAATGGCAAGAATGTGGTCGTCAGCCTGTGCGCTGCCTGCGCTGGCAACATAGCAGGCCAGGAGCAGGCCGGTCGTTGCGACGGAGGCAGCAGGTTTGCGCAAGGCGCACAGCAAGGCCCGGCGCAACGCGCCCGGAAAAAAGAAGGGTGTCAAATTCTCTCCAGTCCATGCAACGGATAACAAGCCAAGGCGGCGGCCCGTTCAGTCAATCGTTGGGGCGACTATGAGAGCGATTTCTTGAGCAACCCCTAACGGATACAATGCGAGGGAAATGCTCTGGCCATGCTCTGGCCACGCTCTGGCCGATGGGCCGCGCAGGGCGAATCGCACACCTTGATGCGGTGGTGTTGTGCCGTGCCAAGGCCGGCAGGACAGCGGGGATTCCCGCCGGTGGCCGGGATTTGGCCTGCAAACTGCTGCGAATCCAGATTTTTTCACGATCTTAGGCGGTTCCCGTTTCCACTATCGGCGCGTATAGTTGCGGAAAAGTACAAGGCAAATGCCGAGTCCACGGGGGATGTGGGGTATGATCAGATCTGAATTGATCCAGAAGATTGCGGATGAGAATCCACATCTGTATCAGCGTGACGTAGAGAGGATCGTGAACACGATCTTTGAAGAGATCACCAACGCCATGGCCCGGGGCGACCGGGTCGAGCTGCGGGGCTTCGGGGCCTTTTCGGTCAAGAAGCGGGACGCGCGCGTCGGGCGGAACCCCCGCACCGGGGAGTCGGTCGAGGTCGAGGAAAAGCACGTTCCGTTTTTCAAGACCGGCAAGCTCTTGCGGGACCGCCTGAACGGAAAGTAATCCATGCGCTACGCTCTATACGCCTTTTACGCGATCCTGCTCATTGTTCTGACGGTTGTCTGTGTCGCGAACTTGCAGTGGGTGACGCTGAACACGCTGCCCGAGGGGCTGGCGCGTCTTCCGCAGATGGACAGGCTGGCGTTTTCCGTCGAGGTGCCGCTGTTTGCCGTGGCGCTGGGATTCCTTGTGATGGGGTGGGTTCTGGGCGAGGTCTATGAGTGGCTGCGCGAATACAAGTACCGCGCCGAGGCCTCTGCCAAGAAGACCGAGGTGCGCAAGCTGGAGCGTCAGTTGAAGAAGACGCAGGCCGAGCGCGACAAGGACAAGGACGAGGTGCTGGCGATCCTGGATCAGGCCAGCTGACCCGTCGCCGGGGGAGGAGGGGCGCTGCCCCTCTGCGCCTTTGGGCGCATTCACCCCGGGGTATTTTTGCAAAGAAGAAGCAGGGGCCTGCATGGCGGACGTGCGCGTGAAGATCTGTGGCCTGACGCGGCCTGAGGATGTCGATGCGGTGGCAGCGGCGGGGGCCTCTTATGCGGGGTTGGTGTTTTTCCCCAAGAGTCCGCGCAATGTCTCTGTCGCGGTGGCGCGCGATCTGGCGGTGCGGGCACCCGTGGGGCTGGCCAAGGTCGGGCTGGTGGTGAACCCCTCCGACGCGTTGTTGGATGAGATCACCGCGCAGGTGCCGTTGGACATGATCCAGTTGCACGGGTCAGAGCCGCCGGAGCGGGTGGCCGAGGTGCGCGCGCGCTATGGGTTGCCGGTGATGAAGGCGGTTGGCGTTGCCGATGCGGCGGATCTGGACAAGCTGGATATTTATCAGCGGGTTGCGGATCAGATTTTGGTGGATGCCAAGCCGCCCAAGGGGGCGGATCTGCCGGGCGGCAACGGTTTGGCTTTTGACTGGCGGTTGATTGCCGGGCGGCGCTGGTCGCGGCCGTGGATGTTGGCCGGGGGCCTGACGCCGCAGAACGTGGCGCGCGCCGTGGCGATGACAGGTGTGACGCAGGTGGATGTATCGTCCGGCGTGGAGAGCGCGCCGGGGATCAAGGACGCGGCCCTGATCCGGGGTTTTGTGAGTGCGGCACGGGTGGCGGAGGTCGCGCCGCGCTTGTGAAGGGCCGCGTTTCGCGCGGCCGATAAGGCACGGTCAGGAAGGCACCGTCAGGCGGGTGTCACAGCCACGCGCCGCGTCCGCTGCCCACGGCCTGCGCAACGGTGTCGAACCCGTCGCGCGCCAGCAGCGCGTCCAGCCCTACTGCGATCTCCTGCACGAGGCTGAGGCCGCTGTAGACCAGCGCTGTGTAAAGCTGCACCACGCTGGCACCCGCGCGAATCTTTTCATAGGCCTGTTCGGCAGAGCCGACGCCGCCGACCCCGATCAGCGGCAGCGCGCCCTCGGTCAGGTGCGACAGCTGGGCCAGCACGCGGGTGGAGCGGTCAAAAAGCGGCGCACCGGACAGCCCGCCCGCCTCTGTCGCGTGGCGCGAGGACAGCCCGGCGCGGGACAGGGTGGTGTTGGTGGCGATGATGCCTGCCACGCCGGAGGACAGCGCGACCTCTGCGACGTCAGCCAGTTCCGCATCGTCCAGATCCGGCGCGATTTTCAGGAAGACCGGGATGGGCGTGGCCAAGGAGTCACGCGCCTGCATGACGCCCGCCAGCAGAGCGGCGAGCGCGGCCTTGCCTTGCAGGTCGCGCAGCTTTTCGGTGTTGGGAGAGCTGACATTGACGGTGGCGAAATCGACGTTGGCGCCGCAGTGCGCCAGCACGCGGGCGAAATCCCCGGCGCGGTCGTCGCTGTCCTTGTTGGCACCCAGGTTCAGGCCAAGCACCAGGTCGCGGGGGCGGGTGGTCAGCCGCGCGCCGATTGCCTCCATCCCGTCGTTGTTGAAGCCGAAGCGGTTGATCGCGGCGCGGTCCTCTGTCAGGCGGAACAGGCGCGGGCGTGGGTTGCCGGGCTGCGGGCGGGGCGTTGCGGCCCCCACCTCGACAAAGCCGAACCCGGCACGGGACAGGCCCTGCAGGGCGGTGGCGTTCTTGTCGAACCCGGCAGCGAGGCCGACAGGGTTGGGCAGGGGCAGGCCCGCCAGCGTGGTCCGCAGCCGGTTTGAGGTCACAAGGCCGGGGCTGTGTGCCGCACCGGCCTGAAGCGCCTTCAGCGCGAGGCCATGGGCGGTTTCCGGGTCCAGACGGTGCAGGGCGGCAAGGCCAAGGCGTTCCAGCGGGGTCATCCAAAGACCTCCCCGGCGGAAGCGGGGGCGCAGCGGATCAGGCGCGAGTCCTGTACGGCGGCCTGCCGGTGGATGACGGCGTGCTGGTACTCCGGGTCGGTCACCATGGCCAGAAAGGCGTGCGCGGTGGGGTAGCGGGCGACAAAGACGTGGTCCCACTGGTCGCCGTCCGGGCCGGTCAGCGTGGTGCGAAACTCGCCACGCCAGAGAATCGCGCCGCCGACGCGGGCAAAGATCGGGCCGCTGTGTTTGCCGTAGAGGCGATAGGCCTCGGCCCCGGTGAGGGTTGATCCAGCTTGTGCGTGTCCCTCGGGGTACTGGGCGGCGTCGCGCAAGCGAACGAGGTTCAGCATTTCGCAGGGTTCATCCCGGTCCAGCGCCTTGAAGGCGTCGAACTGGGCGCGCGTCGGGTCGATGTGGCCGGTCATGCAATACCGGCGGGAAAGTCGTGGGTGCCGTCGGCCCCCAGCGGCAAGGGCTGGCACCACAGGATGTCCGACAGGCGCAGCGGGCCGTAGAGGTGCGGGAACAGGGCATCGCCGCGCGACACCTCCCATTTCAGGGCCTCCCCCAGCGCGTCGCTGTCCAGCGCGGCCAGGAACAGCCCGTCGGCCCCGGCGAAATGCTTGGCCGCGGTTTCGCGCGCCTGCGCAGCGGTGGAAAAGTGGATGAATCCGTCAGAGACGTCGATCGGCGCGCCGCTGGTTTGCTTTTGGCTGCGCAGGGCCGACCATTCGTCGGCGCGGAGGATCTTGTAGATTTCCATGGCCCGAGTGATGCCGCGCCGCGTGTCCGGGGTCAAGCATGGCGGTTGCTGTTGCGGCACAGCAGCGGGCCGGGGTTCATCCCCCTGTTACAGCCGTGAGGGAAACGCACAGTCAGGCTTTGACTCTTGGCACGCGCCGGGGTCTGCTATTGGCATAAACAAAACCGACAGAGAGGAAACTTCATGTTTCGCATGATGACAGGCGCCGCCACGCTGGCGCTGATCGCCGGGGCCGCACAGGCCGACTATTCGCTGACGATCCTGCACACCAACGATTTTCACGCCCGCTTTGAACCGATCAGCAAGTATGATTCGGGCTGCAGCGCAGAGGACAACACCGCTGGTGAATGCTTTGGCGGGTCCGCGCGGATGATCACGGCGATCAATGCCGCCAAGGCACGCACAAACAACCACATCCTTGTGGATGGCGGCGACCAGTTCCAGGGCACGCTGTTCTACACCTACTACAAGGGCAAGCTGGCCGCCGAGATGATGAACCTCATGGGCTATGACGGCATGACCGTCGGCAACCATGAATTCGATGACGGCCCCGAAGTGCTGCGCGGGTTCATGGATGCGCTGGAATTCCCGATCCTGATGTCAAACGCCGATGTCTCCGGTGAGCCGCTGCTGGCCGGTGCGCTGATGAAATCCACCGTGATCGAACGCGGCGGCGAAAAGCTGGGCCTGATCGGCCTGACACCGCAGGACACCGATGAACTGGCCAGCCCGGGCGACAACATCATCTTTACCGATCCGTCGGACGCGGTGCAGGGCGAGGTCGACAAGCTGACCGAGATGGGCGTGAACAAGATCATCGTCTTGTCGCATTCCGGATATGGTGTCGATCAGCGCGTGGCCGAGAACACCACCGGTGTCGACGTGATCGTCGGCGGCCACTCCAACACCCTGCTGGGCGACATGGACGGGGCTGCGGGCGCATATCCGACGGTCGTGAACGGCGTTCAAATCGTGCAGGCCTATGCCTATGGCAAGTTCCTGGGTGAGCTGAACGTGACCTTTGACGACGCAGGCGAGGTGATCTCTGCCGAAGGTGCGCCGATCCTGATTGACGCATCGGTGACAGAGGATGACGCCGTCAAGGCACGCATCGCAGAGGCCGCCGCGCCGCTGGAAGAGATCCGCAACAAGGTGGTGGCCGAGTCCGCCGAAGCCATCGACGGCAGCCGCGATGTTTGCCGCGCGATGGAATGTTCGATGGGCAACCTTGTGGCTGACGCCATGCTGGACCGGGTCAAGGCGCAGGGCATCGATGTCGCCATCGCCAACAGCGGTGGGTTGCGGTCCTCGATTGACGCGGGCGAAGTGACCATGGGCGAGGTGCTGACCGTGCTGCCGTTCCAGAACACGCTGTCGACCTTCCAGATCACCGGCGCGACGCTGGTCGAGGCGCTGGAAAACGGTGTGTCACAGGTGGAAGAGGGCGCTGGTCGTTTCCCGCAGGTGGCGGGCATGACATTTACCGCCGATCTGACCGCAGAGCCGGGCAGCCGGATTTCCGACGTGATGGTCGGCGGCGCGCCGGTCGAGATGGACAAGGTCTATGGTGCCGTGTCGAACAACTATGTGCGCAACGGCGGCGATGGCTATGCCATGTTCAAGGATGCCGAGAACGCCTATGACTTTGGCCCGGATCTGGCGGATGTGACGGCAGAGTACCTTGCCAAGGACGGGGCCTATCAGCCCTACACCGATGGCCGGATCACGCTGAAGAAATAAGCGCGGATCGCTTCGCGCGTCCCAGGGCCGCCCCATGTGGGGCGGCCTTTTTCGTGGGGTTCAGCGTCCGGTCTCGACGGTAATGCGGGGCGCGCCTTGCAGGGCGGAGCGACGTGTCACGCGCAGTCCACGCCCCAGCCAGACACTGGTGGTTCGCTCTGCGGTTCCGGAGCGGCAGAGACCCGCGTCCTCGAGCAGATGCGGGGCGGTCTCTACAAGGCGGGCAAGGTGCTGCCGCATGTGGCGGTCGGTGTTTCGGTTGTCCAGTGCGTGCGCAGCTTTCCTGATCCATTCCAGTCCGGGCAGGATCTGCGGCCATGCACGAAGGCGTGTCATACTGTTCATGCGAACCCTCTTGAGGACGGTTTTCTAGGGATAGCCTCTTGATATCGCCGTCCGGGTCTTGCCCGCAAGCCAAGGTTTCTCTTATCATGGCATAGTTTTCCTGATCCATGACGGGGCCTGTGTGATGCCGAAACTGCCGCCTTTGAATGCCCTGCGCGCCTTTGAGGCCGCCGCCCGTCACGAGGGTTTCATCGGCGCGTCAGAGGAGTTGCACGTCACACGCGGCGCGGTCAGCCGCCATGTCAAGCTGCTGGAGGATCATCTGGGCGTGCCATTGTTCCGCCGTCATGCGCGCGGCGTCAGCCTGACGGCGGCGGGGCGGCGTCTGCTGCCGGTGCTGACCGAAAGTTTCGCGCGGATCGCGTCTGAGGCGGGGCGCATCACATCCGATGCGTCGGACCTGCGGATCATCTGCCCGCCCGCCACCTCGATCCGCTGGCTTATTCCGCGCCTTGGGCGTTTCCGGGAAAGACATCCGGAGATCCGGGTGCGTCTGACCACGGATTTTCACGGTGACATCGGCTTTGACGGGATCGAATATGACCTGGGGTTTTCGGTCGAACACTGGACGACCCGCGCGCCGGACATCCAGATGCAGGTGATGTTTGATGTACGCCTGACCCCGGCCTGCACGCCATCCTATCTGGACAGGGTACGCTTGGACCGGCCCGAAGATCTGGCCAATGCGGTGCTGCTGCACGAAACGCCTGACCATGCGGACTGGACGGCGTGGCTGACGGCCTTTCCGGTTGCGGGGGTCGATGCCGGGGCGGGCGACGATTTCCCCAACCTCGATATTGCCACGCGCGCCGCAGTCATGGGAACCGGGGTGGTGATGGCGGATCTGGAATTGTGCCGCGATGAACTGGCGTCCGGAACGCTGGTCGCGCCGTTCCCGCATCTGGTCAGCGGCTCACCCCTGGGCGGGGTTTGCCTGTTGGGCGCCCGCGACAGGTGGCAGATGCCCAAGGTGCGCAAGTTTCGCGACTGGGTGACAGAGGAGGCGGCGGGGTGACCGCCGCCCTGCGCCGCTATTCCGCCGCCATGCCTTCGGTGAACTGCAACCGGGCGAGGCGCGCGTAAAGCCCGCCTTCGGCGACCAGCGCGTCATGGGTGCCGGTGGCGACGATGCGGCCGTCTTCCATCACGACGATGCGGTCGGCCTTTTTCACGGTGGCCAGGCGGTGGGCGACGATGATCGTGGTGCGCCCCTCGGCCAGTGTGTCGACGGCCTGTTGCACCGCGCGTTCGCTTTCGGCGTCCAGCGCGCTGGTTGCTTCGTCCAGCAGCAGGACGGGTGCGTCGCGCAGGATGGCGCGGGCGATGGCGACGCGTTGTTTCTGCCCCCCCGACAGCATCACGCCGCGTTCGCCCAGATAGCTGTCATAGCCGTCTGGCAGGGCAGTGAGAAACTCATGCGCGGCAGCGGCGCGGGCGGCGGCATCCACCTGCGCATCAGAGGCATCGGGGCGGCCAAAGCGGATATTGTCGCGCGCGGAGGCGGCAAAGATCACCGGGTCTTGTGGGACCAGTGCGATGTGGCGGCGGAAGTCATGCCGCGCCATCGCGTCCAGCGCAACGCCGTCCAGCAGGATGCGGCCCTGCGCGGGATCGTAAAAGCGCTGGATCAACTGGATGATGGTGGTTTTGCCCGCGCCGGACGGGCCAACCAGCGCCACGGTTTCCCCCGGTGCAATGGTCAGATCGACCTCTGCCAGGGCAGAGACTCCGGGGCGCGAGGGGTAGGAAAAGCTGACGTGGTCAAAGGTGATCTCACCGCGCACGGGTGTGGGGGCGGGGACTGGTGCGGCGGGGTCGCTGACGGTGTCTTCGGCCTGTAGCAATTCCACAAGGCGTTCGGTGGCCCCCGCAGCGCGTTGCAACTCTCCGAAGACTTCGGACAGGGCACCAACGGCACCGGCCACCATGACGGAATAGATCACGAACTGGATCAGGGTGCCCGCGCTCATCCCGCCTGCGCGCACGTCCCATGCGCCGATCCAGAGCACTCCGACAATGCCGGTGAAGACAAGAAAGATGACGATCATCGTCATGAGCGCGCGGGTCCAGATGCGTTTGCGCGCGGCGTCAAAGCTTTTCTCTGTCACGTCGGCGAAGGTGCCGCGCGACTGGGTCTCATGGGTGTAGGCCTGAACTGTCTGCACACTGGTCAACGCCTCGGAGGCATTGCCCGACGACGCAGCGATCCAGTCCTGATTTTCGCGGCTGAGCTTGCGCACGCGGCGGCCCAGCACAAGGATCGGAATGACGACGGCGGGCACGATCAGCAGCACAAGACCGGTCAGCTTGGCCGAGGTGAACAGCATCAGGACAATGCCGCCGACGAACAACAGCACGTTGCGCAGCGCGATCGAGATCGACGAGCCGATGACCGACAGGATCAGCGTGGTGTCGGTGGTGATCCGGCTGAGCACCTCGCCGGTCATGATCTTTTCATAGAACGAGGGCGACAGGCCGATGACCTTGTCAAAGACGGCCTTGCGGATGTCGGCAACCACCCGTTCGCCCAGCCGCGTCACCAGCGCGTAGCGCAGCGCGGTGCCGGTTGCCAGAAGGGCCGCGATCAGAAGCGCCGCGCCGAAATACTGGTCCAGCAGCGCGCCGTCCTCGGTGTTGAAATTGTCCACGACGCGGCGCACCGCCAGCGGCAGGATCAGCGACACCGTGGCGGTGGCGGTCAGCGCGGCAAGCGCGGCCAGCATCAACAACCGGTAAGGTGCCAGAAAAGGCCAGAGCGCGCGCAGGGATTTCAGCCGGCGTGACTTCTCACGCTCCTGCTCACCTGTGCCGGGGGTGGTCTTGGCGGCCATGGGGGCTCCTTCCTTGTCACGCACAGGGCGTTTTGCCACGCGGGGCGTGAGGGTCAAGCGCTGTCTTGACGCGGGGGAGGGGCGGGCAGGGAAGAATTATGGAGCGGGCGACGGGAATCGAACCCGTATCATCAGCTTGGAAGGCTGAGGTCTTACCATTACACAACGCCCGCTCAGCGGGTTATGTCCTATGATAGACTCAAATCGGGGTCAAGGTCGTGCAGGGGCATCTGTGGGGAAAGCTGGGAGAAAGCTGGATGATCAAAGCGGATGACGGCGTTTGCAGGGAAGGCCGCAGTGGGATGTCGACTGGGGACCACAGGCGGTGCGCATGGCCCGTGTCCTGATCCTGTCCAGCTGGGTGGCGCATGGTCACGTCGGGCTGTGTGCTGGCGTCCCGGCGTTGCAGGCACTGGGCCATACGGTCACGCAATTGCCGACGGTGATGTTGTCCAATCATCCCGGCTGGCCGCAGGTTGCCGGGGCCCCGGTTCCGCCCGAATGCCTGTATGAGATGATGGCGGCGCTGGCGGCGAATGGCTGGCTGACAGAACAGGACGCGCTGTTGGTGGGGTATCTGCCGACGCCCGCGCATGTGGTGGTGGCCGCCGATGCGCGGATCCACCCGGCGCCCCTGCGGGACGGGGTGCCGCATGGGGTGGGCGATGTTTTTGCCGCGCTGATTGCGGCGGGCGTGCCGCTGGGTATGGCGCTGGGGCATCTGTCCGCGCTGATCGACAACAGCCTGCACGCGCCGCACCTGCGCATTGCCGAGACCGCCGCGACATGGACCCGCGCCGCCCCCCTGACCGCAACGGAGATCTGAGCCATGGCCTTTGACTTTATCCTGATGCTGACCGCCAATGACCGCACCATCCCCGATGCCCGCGCGCGTCTGGAAGAGGCGCTGGAAGGCGGCGTGCGCCATATCGGGTTCAAGGACGTGGGACTGCCGCTGTCCGAACTCAAAAGCCTCGCCGCCGCGATTCGCAGCGCCGGGGGGCGGTCGTATCTGGAGGTGGTCAGTCTGGACGCGGAGAGTGAGCTGGCCTCGGCCCGCGCGGCGGTCGAGATCGACGTGGATTGTCTGCTGGGCGGGACGCGCGCGCGCGAGGTGACGGAGGTCACGCGCCATCATCCGGTCCGGTATTACCCGTTTCCGGGCAAGATCACCGGCCATCCCAGCGTGCTGGAAGGGCCGGTCGAGGAGATCGCCGCCTCGGCCCGCGAACTGGCGGATTTTGAGCATGTACACGGGTTGGACCTGCTGGCTTACCGGTTCGACGGCGCGGTTCCGGCGCTGATGAAGGCGGTCTGCGATGCTGTGGGCAAACCTGTCATCATGGCGGGCAGCATCGACAGCGAGGCCCGTGTGGCCGCTTGCGCCGGGGCGGGGGCGGCGGGGTTTACCGTGGGCACCGCGGCGCTGTCCGGGGTGTTTCCGGCAGAGGGCAGCGGGTTCGCGGCGCAGGTGCGCGCGATCCTGGCGATCACGGCGCGGGCGCGGGCGGTGTCCACAGCACCCCGGCGGCTGGCGCTGGTGGCGCATGACACGCGCAAGGCGCAACTGCGCGCCTGGGTGCTGCGGCACCGCGCGGCGCTGGCGGGGCACCGGCTGATCTGTACCGGGAGCACCGGGCGGATGCTGTCCGAACTGGCCCCGGAACTGGCCATCCGCCGGTTGCAACGCGGCGATCGGGGCGGCGATCAGCAATTGGGCGCGCTGGTGGCCACCGGAGAGCTGGATGCGGTGATCTTTTTCGCCGACCCGACCGTGCCGCATGGCGGGGACGTGGATTTGCAGGCGCTGACGCGGCTGTCGATGCTGCACGACACGCCGCTGGCGCTGAGCACTTCGGCGGCGGACATGCTGGCGGCGGCGCTGCTGGCGGGCGGGCGCGAGGCGTGACTGTTCCAGTTTTAGGCATTGTCCGGCCTGCGTAGACACTTCGTTTCCATTTCTTCGCCAATCTGCCTCTGAGTTTCCCTCAGGCAGAGGCGATCATGCCCATTCTTTCCGTACCCCTTGCCAGCGCTGGCGAGGCCGCGACCGCTTGGCTGTTCGGCGGCAACCTTCTTGCGCCACGCGCGCCGATGACCGGCCCCGGCAGTCATGCCGAGGCGGTCGAGGCGTTGGGCGTCACCAGTCTGCGCTATCCCGGCGGGTCGCTGACAGAGAGCTTTTTCGACCTGTCCAACCCTGATGCCCGCACCGCCACCGACAATGAAACTGGCGAAGTGGTGGATTTCATGCCGCTGTCGGACGTCATGGATTACGCGGGCGACTCGGGCCGCGCGGTGACCATCGTGCTGCCCACGCGTGAGCAGATCTCCGACACGCGCTTTGACGACAATGGTGACCGATTCGCGGCAGTGGATGAGACGGAGTTGCGGGGTTTCGTGCGCGAGGTGATCACCGGCGAATATGGCGACGCGCCGGTCGCGGGGTTCGAGATCGGCAATGAATACTGGGGATCGGGGCGGATGAACGCGGTCGAATATGGCCGTGTCGCGTCCGAGATGACCCGCATCATCGACAGTGAATTGCAGGCGCTGGCGCCGCTGTACCCCGAGGCGGCAGAGGTCGATATTCTGGTGCAGATGGGGACCAACTTTGGCGAATCCTCGCTGGATGAGGTCTATGGCGGCTTTACCGACGCTGAAATTGCCGCCGATCTGAACGCCACTTACGGGCTGGACCTGTCGCCCGGCGCGCGGATCGACTGGACCGAGGTCAACAACCTGCTGGTGCTGGAACAGTTCGACGCCGCGGAGCTGGACGCCGTCGACGGGATCATCGCGCATGTCTATTCGCGCGGCCCCGATGCGCCGCACACGCGGTATTTTCACCTCGATCAGATCCAGGACACATGGTTTGAGGAAAACCCGGAGCTTGAGATCCATGTGACCGAATGGAACCTGCGGTCAAACTCCTCCTCGCTGGATGAGGCGCAGGATTATGGGTTGTTTCAGGCACAGGAGATGCTGGAACAGGTCGAGGCATTCATGGCCGAGGGGGTGGACGCCGCGCAGGTCTGGCCGCTGATCCAGAACACGCCGTCGGCGCTGAGCGAAGGGATGAGCTATTCCGGCAACACGCCACCGGGAGAGATGTTTGCCCTGATGTCGGAGAATCTGCCCGGCATGACGATGCTGGATTTCGCCCCCGCCGATGCGCGCGAGACAGAGTATGAGGGCGCGGGGATCGAGGTGCATGGCTTTGCCGATGGCGACGACATGCTGCTGTATGTCACCGCGCCACAGGGCGGCGGGGTTGTGCAAGGCGGTGTGGATCTGCGCGCGCTGGTGGCGGATGTTGGCGGGGTCGAGGCCGTGGTGCTGGGCGTCGCACCCGGACAGGCGCCGGGCGATACCTCATCCGATGCGGTGCTGGAGCGGCTGGACCCGGAGGACGTCTATGACGGCGGACAGGTGGATGTGGTGCTGGCCGAGGGCGAGATCTTGCAATTGCGGCTGTTCGACGTGATCCCGACGGCAGAGTTTGCGCCGGTGTTCGACAGCACCGCGCCAGGGGCGGTGCCGGATGACCTGAGCGATGTTGGTCTGTCCGATGTTGAACCGGTGGATGTTGAGCTGGCGGATAGCGCCCAGGTCGATGTGCGGCCCGACATAACCCCCGCCGCACCCGGGCTGCCCCCCGTGAACACCGAGCCGGAACTGGCCATGGTCATGGGGTTCACAGAGAGTGGCCAGACCCCGGACGTGGCGCGCGATGGCGCGGAACCGGACGCATTCGCGAATTTGCGTGCCCTCGACACCGGATCCGGCGACCGGGTTTCGGCGGTGCAGGACGACGAGCCCGGGGCAGCCCTGCAAGACTGGGCGGACATTCTGTCGTTTGGCGGGCCGGAGCCCACGGCCTCTGCCGCGCGACCGATGCAAGGCGCAACCGGCCCGGCGCGCGCGGAGGACGAGGCGCGCGATCTGTGGGCCGAGATACACGATCTGGTGCCGCGCGAGGCCCCGACGTCTGCCACAACAACCGTCGCTGACCCTGCCGAGGCTGCACAGGAGCTATTGCGGCTGATGGGATTTGCACCGGGACAAGGCGCTCAGGCAGAGGGGGATGAAAGCCTGTTTGAGGGCCTGCCGGACGAAGACGCGGAACTCGACAGTGATGCGCCGGGGGCGGGGCTGGATGATTTGGGTCTCAGCTGGGCGCTGGCTGCCTTGCCGTTGTTTGCCATGGCGGGGTTGGGTTAGGGGGCGTTATGCCAGAGGTATGCTCGCAGCATGACCCCCTTGGCCTGCGGCCCCGCCCCCGGGATATTTCAGGACAGAAGAAGCCGGGGCGGGGGCCGTGTGGGCGGACGGGCGCAATCCGAGGTCAGATGGGCGCGATCAGGTCGGGGCCTTTGGCGCGGTTCGAGTTTACCTCAGGATCGACACGATAGTACCGGAGCGCATCATTTGGTGCAGGGGTCATCAGGGTGGCCGCGCCGGGGCCGTCTTCGCCGAGCCATTTGCCCCAGATGTCGGGGGACAGGAGCACCGGCATGCGGTGGTGGATTTCCGACATGGTGTCATTTGCGGCGCAGGTGACGATGGCGCAGCTGTGAAAGGCCTGTCCGTCCCGTTCCCAGTCCTGCCAGACCCCGGCAAAGACCAGCGGGGCGTTATCCGCCGCGTGGATGTACCAGGGCAGGCGGTTGCCGTCCATGTCCTTGGTCCATTCAAAAAAGCCGGTGCAGGGGATCAGGCAGCGCCGTTCGCGGCACGCGGCCTTGAAGGCGGGCTTTTCGGCGATGGTTTCCGCCCGCGCGTTGATCAACAGCGGGCCGCCGTTGGGGGCCTTGTACCAATGCGGCAGGAATCCCCAGCGCATGGAGACCAGGCGACGGCCATCGTCCGCCATTACCGCGTGGATCTGCGTTGTCGGGCAGACGTTGTAGTTGGGTACCTCTGGCAGGTCGTTTGAGGGCACCGCCTGGAACAGCTGCGCCATGGCGTCGGGGGGCAGGGTGATCGCAAACCGCCCGCACATGGGTCAGAGCCCGAAGCGGGAGTAGTGCAGCAGTCCCCAGGCGGTCAGTTCGCGTTCCAGCCGCCCCCAGAGATCGGCAAAGCGCAGCGGGTCCATCTTTGTGACCTCGCGGATTTCGGCAAGGCTGCGGCGGTTGTTGATGGCGGCCATCAGCGGAGCACAGTCGCGCGGGATGCGTATTTGCACATCGGCTTCTTTCAGGGTGATCGGCAGCGGGCGGCCTTGTGCCACCGCCTGCGCCGGTTTGCGCATGTCGCTGGTGGGCGAGCGGGGGATCAGGCTTTGCCTGGAGCCGCGGGCGATGGGGCGGTCCTCATCCGCCGGGACAAGATAGCCAAGGTGCTTTTTCATCGTACCGCGCAGCTTTTCCGCCAGGGCCATGGCGGTCGCGTCGTCCATGTCCTTGGGCCGGTCGGTGATCCGGGCCAGATCATAGAGGCCCGGCGGCAGTAGCGATTGCAGTTTCCAGCCTGTCCGGTCCAGCGTGCCGAGCAAGCGCGGGATGTCAAAGGGCGTGTCCTGACCGTGCAGCAGCAGGTCGTAGAACCCCGCGTCGCTTTGTTTGTGATCGGTGACATTGCCGTTGGCGGCAAAAGGGTGCCCCTTGTGCAGCGCGCCGACGAGTTTTTTCGCCTTGGCCAGCCGCGCCTGCGGGGCCATGCCATCAAACAGCGTGCCAAAGGCCTCTTGCAACGCGTAGATGCCGGAGCGGCCGTAGGGCGCGTAGACCATGAACCCCATGCCGCCGCCGGGGGCGACGGCGGCGCGCAGGGCGGCAAAGCCCGCGTCCGGGTCCGGCAGGTGATGCAACACGCCGCAGCAGTCGATGTAGTCAAACGGGCCGTGGTCCGGTGCATCCAGCAGGCTGCCGGTGACAAAGGTGATGCCGGTCAGTCCGCGCGCCTTGGCCCGTGCCTCTGCGATGGCGCGCGAGGCCTTGGAGAGATCCAGATAGGTGATCTCATAGGGTGCGCCCGCGCTGGTCATCATCTGGGCGATCTGGATCAGCGCGTCGCCGGTGCCGCCGCCCGCGACCAGCACCCGCAGGGTCTGGGTCCAGTCGCGCCGGCCCTGATACAGGTAGTGGTCGATTTCCAGCGGATGCGACGGTGATCCGATGATCAGGCGCTTTGCCTCATCCGCCGGGTCGCGTTCGGGGTAGGGATAGCTTTCGTACTGTTCCTTGACCGATACCATGCGCGCGTCTCCCTGCTGCTGCGCCCCGGTTTGCCCCAGAAGGACGGCGGGGGACAAGTCTTGATCGTGAGAGGTGCGCCGTCAGCGGCGCTTGGCGATGTCCAGGCGGGTGTCGGCCAGCGCGATGTCGCGGATCAGCGCCGCTCGGGCGGTGCGGTCATGTGTGTCACGCAGGCGTGCGCGCAAGTCGGCCAGTTCGCGGAGCAGGGCGACCTCTTCGGGGACGGCGCCGTTCTCCTTCAGGATGCGGGTCAGGACCGCGTTGTCCGGGTCATCGCTGGCGGGCAGGGGGCGGCCCGCGCCTTCGAGATTTTCAAAGGCGCCAGAGCGTTCCGCCGCCTCTATGCGGGCGTTGATGAGGTCGAGCAACGGGTGGTCCATGGCGCGGTTCATTGCCACAAAACCGGCCTCTGTGAAAGACATGATGCGATACCCCGGGCCGGAACGCCCGGAAACGGCAGGCTACTGGCATGACGTCGGGCAGAACGCTGCGTCACCACATGAGTGCCGCCGCGTTGCGCGCTCTTGCGTGAAACGGCAAAGGCTCACACACTGGTTCGCAATGAAAAAACGGGAGGAGAGACGCCCATGTCCTATGCGGGAGTGGACGATCGCAATGCAATCGTGGCCGAGGGCCCTTGGGCAGAGCGGGACATCCCGCCGACGCTGTGGGGGCAGTTGACGCGCACGGCGACGCGGTTTCCGGGCCGACCTGCGGTCAGCTATCAGCTGCTGTCCGGTCCGACCGACAAGGCAGAAACCCTGACATGGGCCGAAGTGCAGGCGCAGACCGCGCAGGCGGCGAACCTGTTCCGCAGTCTTGGCGTGGGCGAAAACGACGTCGTCGCCTATGTGCTGCCGAACTGCAACGAGACCATCGCCGCGCTGCTGGGCGGCACGGTTGCGGGCATCGTGAACCCGATCAATCCGCTGCTGGAGCCGGAGCAGATCGCGTCAATCCTGCGCGAGACGGATGCCAAGGTTGTGGTCACGCTCAAGGCTTTTCCCAAGTCCGACATCGCGCAGAAGATGGCAGAGGCGGTGCGCAATGCGCCCCATGTGCATACGGTGCTGGAGGTCGATCTCAATCGCTATCTGACCCCGCCGAAAAGCTGGATCGTGCCGTTTGTGCGCCCCAAGAATCCGGGCAACCATCACGCCGACATCAAGGATTTCCGCAAGGAAATGGCGAAACAGCCCAAGACGCTGGCCTTTGCCGATGGCACGGCGGACCGTGTGGCGGCCTATTTTCATACCGGCGGCACGACGGGTATGCCCAAGGTCGCACAGCACACCTATTCCGGGATGCTGTACAATGGCTGGCTGGGCGACACGCTGTTGTTCGGCGAAGAAGACAGCGTCATGTGCCCCTTGCCGCTGTTCCACGTTTTTGCCTGCCATGTGATCCTGATGGCCATGGTGTTTTCCGGCGCGCATGTGGTGTTCCCGACCCCTGCGGGCTATCGCGGCGAGGGCGTCTTCGACAATTTCTGGAAGCTGTGCGAACGTTGGAAGACGACCTTTGTCATTACCGTGCCCACGGCAGTGTCGGCGCTGATGCAGCGCAAGGTGGATGCCGATATTTCCTCTATCAAGACGGCGTTTTCCGGGTCCTCTCCGATGCCGATGGAGCTGTTCAAACGGTTCGAGGCGGCCTGCGGCGTAACGGTTTGCGAAGGGTATGGATTGACCGAGGCAACCTGTCTGGTCTCCGTCAATCCGGTGGACGGCGAAAAGAAGATCGGGTCGGTCGGGATTGCCTTGCCCTATACGGATGTCCGGATCATCCGACTGGTCGAGGGCGAGCCGGTGGAGTGTGGTGTTGACGAGATCGGTGAGATCTGCGTGTCCAACCCCGGCGTCTATGCGGGCCACACCTATACAGAGGCGGCCAAGAACGCAGAGCTGTTCCACTATGGCACCCATCTGCGGACCGGTGATCTGGGACGCATTGATGCAGACGGCTACATCTGGATTACCGGGCGGGCCAAGGATCTGATCATTCGCGGCGGCCACAACATCGACCCGGCAGAGATCGAAGAGGCGCTGTTGGCGCATCCGGCGGTGGCCTTTGCCGGGGCCATCGGTCAGCCCGATGCGCATTCGGGCGAACTGCCCTGTGCCTTTGTCGAACTGGTGACCGGAGCCGGGGTGACGGAGGCAGAGTTGCTGGAACACGCCCGCATTCATGTGCATGAACGCGCCGCACACCCCAAACACATGACCATCCTGCCGGAACTGCCCAAGACGGCGGTCGGCAAGGTGTTCAAGCCGGACCTGCGCAAACATGCGATCACGCGTGTCTACAACGGCGCGCTGGAAAAGGCGGGTTGCGCCGCGCGTGTTGTGGCGGTGGTCGATGACAAGAGCCGGGGTCTGGTCGCGCAGGTTCAGGCCAATGGCGCGACCAGCGATGAGGTCGGCAAGGTGCTGGGCGATTTTGTCCGGCCCTGGGACTGGGCAGAGGCCAAGGCGGTCGCGTAGCGCGTCGCTAGTGTGTCACAACCGGATCAATGGGCGTCGGGGGAAACCCCGTCGCCTGTTCCAGCCGCCGGGCGATCTGCAACAGACGCGCCTCGCCCCGGGGCGGGCCGATCAGTTGCAGGCCCACCGGCAGGCCGCGCGCGTCGCGGCCCACGGGCAGCGATAGGGCGGGCAATCCGCAGAGCGTGGCCAGAAAGGCAAAGCGCAGCCAGTCGATGTTATCGTGGCTGGCGTGGCCTGCGACCTCTGTCGGGTATTCGATCTCGACCGGCAGTGGGCCGATGCCGGTGACGGGACCGGCCAGAACATCAAAAGTGCCAAAGAACCGGCGCATGGTGTCGTAAAGGCGCGCGCGGGTCAGGTGGGCCTCGGCGATATCGTCGACAGTTAGCGCGCCGCCCTCGGCGATGTTCTGGCGCAATGTGGCCTTGTAGCGGTCCGACACGGCGCTGGGTGTGGCGCGGAACCCGGTCCACATTCCCAGCCCGCGCAGCGTGCGAAAGGCGGTTTCGGTGCCTGTGGTGTCCGGCGCGGCCTCGACCACCGTCACATCCGGCGCTTGCAGCCGGGTCAACGCGTCTGACAGCAGCGTCGTCATGTCCGGCTCTACCGGGGCCAGCCCGCCAAGGTCGGGGGCGTAGGCGATGCGGATGTTGCCAGCATCGGCGCGGCATGTGTCCAGATAGCTTTGCGCCGGGGCAGGGAATGCCAGCGGTGACACCGCATCCCAGCCTGCCATCGCGTCCAGCATCAGGGCGCAATCCTCGACCGTGCGGGCCATTGGCCCCTCGACGCCGAACGGGTTGAATCCGTCGCCGCCGGGGCTGGCGACCACGCCGGGGGACGGGCGCAGCCCGACGATGCCGCAAAAGCTGGCCGGGGTGCGCAGCGATCCGCTCACGTCTGACCCTTGGCTGAGCCAGACCTCGCCGGTGGCAAGCCCCGCCGCCGCGCCGCCAGAGGATCCACCGGCGTTCATGGCGGTGTTCCACGGGTTGCGCGTCATGCCGAAGACCGGATTGAAGGTATTGGCCCGGCGCCCATTTCCGGCGTATTGGTTTTGCCAAGGATCACCGCACCATTGGCCTCTAGCCGCAGGACCATCGGGTCCGAGGTGTCAGGCACATGGTCGGCAAGCGCGGGCGTGCCGCAGGTACTGCGGACCCCGGCGACCGGGGTCAGGTCCTTGATGCCGATGGGCAGACCCGCCAGCAGGCTGGCCGGGTTCGCCGGGTCGGCGGCCCGCCGTGCGCGATCAGGGCAGGGCGTGACCATGGCGTTGATGGCGGGACTGGTCGTGGCAATGCGCGACAGGCTAGCCTCTATCAGGTCGCGCGAGCTGACCTCGCCGCTTTTGAGCAGATCGACCACGGCGCAGGCGGTCAGGCGACACAGCCCAGGGCCGGTAAAAGGCGGGTCAGCAGGGCTCATCGGACTGGGCGCAGAAGATGTCGTACAACAGACCGATCACCCGGTTTGTGTTGTCGTCTGCCAGGCTGTAGTAAATTGTCTTTCCGTCGCGTCGAGTTTGCACCAGCCCCTCTTCGCGCAGGCGTGCCAGCATCTGGCTGACGGCCGCCTGCCGGATGCTGAGCAACTCTTCGAGTTCTCCGACGGACTTTTCGCCCGACCCCAGATGACACAGGATCATCAGCCGCCCTTCATGCGCCAACGTCTTGAGAAAGGCGGCGGCGTGCTGGGCATTGGCTTGCATTTCCTCCGGGGGAGGCGGCAGTTTGGTCAGATCTTCCATGGGACTCGCGGTTTGCTCTTTCCGAACAATATAAACACCTCGTTCCAGAAATGCGAGATCATGATTCGGTTGCCGGTGCTCCACCCTGAAACGCGTTGCCGTTTGCATAATCACAAGGCGCATCCTGCATCTGCAGATGCAGACCGTCGCCGGTGTAGGGATGCGCGCGCGCCAGATCCTCATCGACCTCGATGCCCAGACCGGGGGCTTGCGGGGCAGGAATAAAGCCGTCTTCGACCTTGATGGTGCTTTTGATCAGGGCGTCATGGAACGGTGTTTCGATACATTCGGCGATCAGCAGATTGGGGATCGACACACCTAGCTGGATGTTGGCCGCCCATTCGATGGGACCGGCGTACAGATGCGGGGCCATCTGCGCGTTAAAGCTTTCGGCCAAGGCGGCCAGTTTGCGCATTTCCCAGATGCCGCCCGCGCGGCCCAGTGCCGGTTGCAGGATGCTGGCCCCGCCGGTGCGCAACAGGGAGGCAAATTCGGCGCGGGTGGTCAGCCGTTCGCCGGTGGCGATGGGGATGCGGACCGCACGCGCTACCTCGGCAAATTCAAGCGGGTTGTCAGGCGGGACCGGTTCCTCGAACCAGAGTGGCAGGTAGGGTTCCAGCGCCTGCCCCAGACGGATGGCGCCTGCGGTGTTGAACTGGCCGTGGGTGCCGAACAGCAGGTCGGCGCGGTCGCCCACCGCCTCACGGATCGCCTTGCAAAAGGCGACGGACATGGAAATGTCGCGCATGCCGGGCTGGTGGCCGCCGCGCATGGTGTAGGGGCCGGCGGGGTCGAACTTGACCGCCGTATAGCCGCGATTGACGCAGTCCAGCGCCGATTCGGCGGCCATGTCCGGCGAGGTCCAGAAATCGTCCAGATTGTGGGCGGGCAGCGGGTAGAGATAGGTATAGGCGCGCACGCGTTCGTTCATCATGCCGCCCAACAGCGCCCAGACAGGGCGATTGCGCGCCTTGCCCAGAATGTCCCAACAGGCGATCTCCAGCCCTGAAAAGGCCCCCATGACCGTCAGGTCCGGGCGCTGGGTAAAGCCGGAGGAATAGGTGCGGCGGAACATGCGTTCGATGTTTTCGGGGTTTTCGCCCTCAAAGTAGCGGGCAAAGACGTCCTCGATCACGGCGCGCATGGCCTGCGGCCCGATGGATGAGGCATAACATTCCCCCCAGCCGGTGATGCCGTCATCCGTGGTCAGCTTGACAAGGATCCAGTAGCGCCCGCCCCAGCCGGGGGCCGGGGGGGCGGTGACGATGATATCGAGATCGCGGAGTTTCAAGGCGGGCCTTCCTGCGGATAGGGGTCTGGGCGCAGCGCCGGATTTTCGGTGGAAAACCCGGGTTACGTTTTGTCGAAGACGATCACATTGCGGCGCGCGCCGCCACCCTTGGTATCGGCAATCGCCTCGTTGATCTGTTCCAGCGACCAGCGGCCAGAGACCAGTTCATCCAGTTTCAGGCGGCCCTGTCGGTACAGGTCGGCCATCCACGGGATGTCACGTTGGATCACCACATCGCCCATCTTGGACCCGACCATCTGTTGCCCCATGAAGGCCTGCACCACCGGCTCATAGCTGGCCATCGCGCCGGAATGCGGCATCCCGACCATCACCATGCGGCCACCCCAGCCCAGATAGCGCAGCGCCTGATCGTAGGCCGGGATCGCGCCCACGGTCACGGCAACCACGTCCGCGCCACGACCCATGATGTCGGTGGCGGTTTTCCACGGGGCCGCTTCGCTGGCCAGCACGCCGTCGGTCGCACCAAAGGCACGGGCGGTCTCCAGCTTTTCCTCGCTCATGTCGACGGCGACAATCCGGCGTGCGCCGCCGATGCGCGCTCCCTGGATCGCGTTGAGGCCCACGCCCCCGGCACCGATCACCACCACGTCGTCGCCCGGGCGCATCTTGCCCGCGTTGATCACCGCGCCAATGCCGGTGATCACGCCACAGGCCAGCAGGCAGACCGCCTCGGCGGGCATATCCGCTGGCATGACGACAACCTGGCTCTGGTCGACGACCACCTTTTCGGCAAAAGCCCCGCAGAACATGGCCGGGATCACCGGGGTGCCATCGGGGCGGGTCAGAACCGGGTCGCTGCGGCGGTCGCCGATGCAGATCGTGGGTTGGCCGCCGGCGCAATTGGGGCAGGTGCCGCAGGCGCGGATCAGAGTAACGACAACACGGTCACCCGGGTGCAAGTCCGTGACGCCGCCACCCACTGCGGTGACATGCCCTGCCGCCTCATGGCCGTAGACGGCGGGCAGATCGCCGCCCCAGGCACCTTCGGCGTATGAGATGTCGGAATGGCAGATGGCGACCGCCTCCAGCGTGACCTCGATCTCTCCGGCGCCGGGCGCGCGGAGGTCAAGCTCTTCGATCTGGAGGGGGGCGTCGAAGGCGGTGCAAACCGCGGCGCGAATGCGTGGCATGGTGGGAATTTCTCCGTGTTTGGGCTGAACCTGAGGTCGGGTTGGGGGCGTCGCGCGTCAAAAACCGACATTGTGCATGTCGGATGCGGACGGTTACGCCACGACAGGCGCGCGGCGGGGCCAGACAAAGAGCACGCAGGCGGCCAGCACAAGGAGCATCGCCAGCAGGAACGGCGCACCGGGCAAAGGATTTATCCTTTCAGGGGCGGTGAAGTGCGCAAAGACCTGAGACATCAGCGCGGGGGCCACCATCATGGCAACGGCCACGGTCGAGGTCAGAACCCCCTGCAAGGCCCCCTGTTCGTCCGGCCCCAGACGTTGGCTGAGAAGGGCCTGCTGCGCCGGGGCATAGGTCGCCCCAAGGGCGGCGATGGGCGCAAAGAACAGGACCAGTGTGCCGTTGCTGACCACGCCGAGCGCTGCGAACCCCACCGCTGAGACGGCAAGGCCCATCGCGGCGGTGCCACGCTCGCCCAGGGCGCGCAGGATCAGGCCCATCAGGCCGCCTTGGACCACGGCAAAGGAAATCCCGAAGATCCCCAGAGACAGGCCGACCATGGCAGGCGACCAGGCGAATTGCGCCTGTGCAAAGAACGACCAGATCGCCGGGTAGGTGCCAAAGGCCACGTTGTACAGGAAGTACACGATCAGCGAACGGGTCAGGCCGGGCAGACGGTTCAGGGCGCGAAAGGCCCCGAAAGGGTTGCTGCCACGCCAGGTGACGGGGCGGCGGTTTGCGGCGGCATGGGTTTCGGGAAAGCTCATCAGGCCAAGCAAGACGCCCGCGCCACACAGACCCCCTGCCGCCCAGAATGGCGCACGCGTGCCCAGTTCTGCCAGCAGGCCGCCCAGCACCGGGCCAAGCACAAAGCCCAGCCCGAATGCCGCGCTGATCAGGCCAAAGCCGCGCGCGCGGTGCCCCGGCTCTGACAGGTCGGCGATGGCGGCGCTGGCGGTGGATTGCGTGGATGAGGCAAAGCCGCCGATCATCCGCGCCACCACCAGCATCCAGAGCGTGTTCGCCAGCGCCAGAACGGCATAGTCCAGCACCATGATCGCCAGTGTCCCCAACAGAACGGGCCGCCGCCCATAGGCATCCGACAGACGGCCCATGAACGGTGCAAACAGGAACTGCATCGTGGCAAAGACGGTGCTGAGGACGCCGCCGATCAGGGCTGCCTGTGACAGCGGCTGGCCGGTGACGTCGCGGATCAGGTCCGGGATGACCGGCAGGATCAGCCCGATCCCCATGGCGTTCAGCGTCACCGTGGCCAACAGAAAGACAACGTGCAGGCGCATTCCGGTGTCAGTCCGTCAGGGCGGTGACGGCCTTGGCAAAGGTGCGGGCCTCCGCCGGGGCGGTGCCCATCTGCGTGGCTGGATCAAACAGGGAGGCTGGCAGATCGGGATGGGCGGCTCGGGCGACCTCTGACAGGGGGCTTCCCCTGGAGATGGCCTCTTTGCACAGGGCCTTTGACAGGGCCTGAGCCTCTGGCCGGGGCATTGTTTCGGCCAGCGCAAAGGACAGCGCCTCTGCCATGAGCAAGCCGCCGGTGGCGTCCAGCGTGGCCTGCATCGCGTCCGCGTCGGGGGTTAACGTCTCGGCCAGCTTTTGTGCGTGGGTCATCGCGGCGGCGGAACTGAGCACCAGTTGCGGCAGGCACAGCCATTCGGTGAACCACGCCGCGCCGTCGCGTTGCTGGCGGTGCAGGCTGGCACCCTGCAGCGTGGCATCCAGACCCTGCGCGTGACGGGCCAGCGCAACAAGGGCCGAGGGGGCCACGGGGTTCTGTTTCTGCGGCATGGTCGAGGACGCGCCAGATCCGCCAAGGCGGACTTCGGAGATGCCGCTTTGGGTGGCAAGGATCAGGTCCTCACCCATCTTGCCGGCGACCAGCGCGGTGCGGGTGAACCACCCGGCGATGGACAGGAGCGGCGTGCGGTCGCTGTGCCAGCTATGGCCGGGATCGGTCAGCCCCAGCGCCTCGGCCATATGGGTTCGCAGACCCGCCGGATCAGGGCCCAGTGCGGACCCGGTGCCCGCAGCGCCCGACAGCGACACGCGCAGCGCGCTGTCACGCAGGGCGGGCAGTGCCTTCAACGCGTCCATGAGCGGCCAACCCCATGCGGCCACCTGGGCACCAAAGCTGACGGGCGTGGCGTGCTGACCGTAGGTGCGCCCGGCCATGGGCGTTTCTGCATGGTCTGTTGCCAGCTGCGCCAGTGCCGTCAGGGTGGCGCGCAGGCGGTGCTCTTGCTGGGCCAGAGCCTGCCGCAGTCGCAGCATCAGCCCGGTGTCCTGGATATCCTGCGAGGTTGCACCCCAGTGCAGGTACTGCGCGTGTTCCGGTGCGCTCATCGCGGCGCGAAACGCGCTGACAAAGGCGGGCACGATGACGCCGTTCTGTCCCGTCGCCTCGGCCAGTTGCGCCGGGTCGATCTGGCATTCGACGCTGGCGCGCTGGATCGCGGCGGCGGCGATTTCGGGGATCATGCCCTGTGCCGCCTGCGCCTTGGCCAGCGCCGCCTCGACCAGCATCATGGCGCGGATCTCGGCGCTGTCCGAAAACAGGCGGGCGGTGTCGCCGGTGGCGAAAAGGCGGGTCAGATGGGCGCTGTCAAAGGGCGTTGCGGGCATGGGCGGTCAGGCTTTCACTAGGGTGTCGATGGTGCGGGCAAGCGCATCAGGCATGGAGAAAAACGGCGAATGGCCACTGGGCAGGTTGGCCACGCGGGTGGGGTCGAACCGCGATGCCATCACGCACTGAAAGGCGGGCGGAATGGCGCGGTCCTTGGCGCAGATGATATAGCTGCGCGGCAGGGCACGGGAGTTTTCGGTCAGGTCTACGGGCGTGTTCGAGGCGGCAACCGATTGCGGGCAGATGTTGTCCAGCGCGTAGGCGACCGTCTCTGACGGGCAGTCGTGGTAAAACAGATCGGAGGACATATCCGGATCGAAAGTAAAGCTGAGTCGATCCTCGGCCATGCGGATCGCCGGCAATAGCGGCTGTTCGTCCGCCTCCATCCGCATCTGGGCAAGCCCCAGTCCGGGCCACGGATCGTACGCGCACAGATAGACCAGTCCGGCGATGTGCGTCGGGTCCATTTCGGCCGCCTGCGTGATGGCATAGCCGGCCATGGAATGCCCCACCAGCACCGTTGGTCCGTCCAGAGTATCAATGATCGCGCGTCCGTAATCCTCCAGCGTGACCTCGCCCGCCGGGGTCGGGTCGTCCCCATGTGAGGGCAGGTCGATGGCGCGGACCTCGTGGCCAAGCGCAGTCAGCGCGGGCAGCGTGTCGCGCCAGCACCATGCACCATGCGCCGCGCCGTGGATCAGCAGGATGCGCGCCACCGGGTCAGGCCGCGCCCTGGGCCTTAAGGAAAGCGGATAGAATAGCCGCGTATTCCTCGGGCTTTTCCACGCAGGGCAGGTGGCCCGCGCCCCGGATCAGTTCCTTTTGCGCGCCGGGGATCAGGTCTGCGGTCTCGAACACCAGATCGGGCGGGGTCGATCCGTCCTCGGACCCGGCGATGGCCAGTGTCGGCAGGCGCAGCCCGCTGGTGGTGCTGATGAAATCGGTGCCCGCAATGGCAGCAGCGCAGCCGGTCCAGCCCATCGCAGGCGTGCGCAGGAACATGTTGCGCCAGGCCGGGAATTCGGGGTCCGCATGGAAGGGTTTGGAGAACCAGCGGTCCATCGTCGGGTCCACAACCGACGCCAGCCCGCCCTCATTCACAGCATTGATCCGCTCTGCCCACATGTCGCGGGTGCCGATCTTGGCCCCGGTGTTGGACAGAACCATCGCGCGCACCAGATCCAGACGCTTGGCCGCCAGCCCCTGCGCGATCATGCCGCCAATGGACAGCCCGACAAAGATCGCGTCCTTGAACCCGGTATGCTCCATCAGCTTTTCGGTGTCCGAGATCAGCGCGCCCATGCTGTAGGGTCCGTCCGGCACATCCGACAGCCCGTGCCCGCGTTTGTCGAACCGCAGGATACGCAGACCAGCGGGCAGCAGCGGCAGGATCTTGTCCCAAAGCCGGAAGTCAGTGCCAAGCGAGTTGGCAAAGACGACAGGCGTGCCATCCTCGGGGCCGGTAACGTCGTAGTGCAGGCGCAGGTCGCCGAATTGAGCCATGTGCATGTCGTGTCCCTCCGTTGGTTTCGGTCTACCCCGAAGTCCGGGTGAGGAGAAAGGGGCTTGCCGCAGCTCAGTACCGTGTGGAGAGCGGAAGTAGACCAATGCTCATTTCCCAAAACGTCGTTGTTTGTCCTGGGTCTCTGGTCAGATCTACAAGGCCGAGAAAACTAAAGTCTGCAGTGTAGTAGGGGATTTGGGCGCCGCCGCGGACGCGTTTGATCTGGAGTTCGACGCGGCAGTACATGGATGACCCAGCGCTGTTCCAGTGAGGTTGAAAATAGCCCGGACCCGTCAGGACAGAGATGTACTTTTCGGGTTGGTTGGTCTGCGGTTGGACGCGACCTCTGAAATGGACTTGATGGTTCCCGGGAAAGACGATGTCGGCCTTGGTCGGGTCCGAGGCACGGGCAATGAGATCATCGAAATCGTACCCCTCCTTCACGAAAGACTGCCGAAATGTCAGGGTGTGACTCGATTGGCAGATCTGTCGCGCCAACCGGTCCATGTTTTCCGGTGTGTCGGTGAAAATGGTGTTGGATTCGATGTTTTGCGTCATCTCGATGCCCAACAGTCGTGCTTCGGCGAAGGTGTCGACGTAATGCATCTCTGCCGACGGTGTTCCCAGCACCAGCGCCAATAGCTCCTGCGGCAATGCCGGTCCCGCAGTTGATGTGGCCTTGTAAGAACGGTCTGCCAACAGTTTGACGACCTGCAGCGCGACGGAGAAGACCTCTGCGTCCGACGTTGCAGGGGCTGCGCCGTCCCGAATGAAGGGCGAGTGGAAACCCAGCCTTGCGCCAGGGGCCAACTGTCGGCTGGGGGAGGGGCTGTTGGCGCCGAAGCTCAACCCGAACATGAAAAGGATCGCGCAAGAGGACAGGCATTCGTCTCCCGTGCGCACACGCGTTCCAAAGTAGAACCCGTTTTCGGGTCGATCCGACGCTTCGAGAAAGGCCAGCACTTCAGCCAGTGATCCGCCGGGGCTGTTGAGGCAGATACGGGGGGCGAAGTCGTCCAGCAGCCCGTCGTCAATGGCGCGGGTCAGATCCCCTTTGGCAATGGGGCCCTCGAACAACAGAGCGCAGTCGCCGTACCCGGTCGGGGTCAATTTGCTCCACGTTCCGGCCAGCGCTGGGCCGGCAATAACCAAGAAGGTCAGAGAAGTAAGGAGACGGACAATCGTGGTCATGAAATGGGCCTGTCATTTGGAATAACAGGCCCATCAATCTGCTCTCGATTCGGGAGATGCAAGTGTCTGGCGAAAGTCAGGCGATCTCGACCAGTTCGATGTCAAAGGTCAGATCCTTGCCCGCCAGCGGGTGGTTGGCGTCCAGTGTCACGACCTCTTCGGTCACGGCGACCACGGTCACCGGCAGCACCTGGCCGTCGGGGGCCTGCACCTGCAACTGGGTGCCAAGGTCCAGCGGGATGTCGTCGGGGATCTCGGCGCGCGGCACATCCTGACGGGCGTCGGGGTTGGTGTCGCCATAGGCGTTTTCTGCCGGGACGGCGACGGTTTTCTTGTCGCCCACGGCCATGCCGGGGATCGCCTGTTCCAGGCCGGGGATGATCTGGCCCTCACCGACGGTAAATTCCAGCGGGTCGCGGCCTTCGCTGGAATCGAACTTGGTGCCGTCTGTCAGAGTGCCGGTGTAGTGAATGCGCACGGTGTCGCCGGATTTGACCTGCGTCATGGGGGAACCTCGATGTTTGGGGGGTGATTGGGTGAGGCCGGGGGCGTCCCGGGTGCTCAAGATTTGCAGTAAACTAAGCATCCGGAGCGCGGTTTGCAAACGATTGTCTGCGCGGCTTTCGCCCGGATCGGGGTTTTCGGCGGCAGCGGCCCGTGTCAGGGTGCCGCAAAATCCCGAGAGGAGGGCATTCATGGCCACTAAGGTTTGCGTATTCGATGCCTATGGCACGCTGTTCGACGTGGCAGGGGCCGCGCTTGTGGCGGCGGAGGAACCGGGGCGCGCGGCGTTGGCAGAGGTCTGGCCGCAACTGGCTGCCGACTGGCGCGCCAAGCAGCTGGAATACAGCTGGCTGCGGGCGGTCACGGGGGATTATGTGCCGTTCTGGCAGGTCACCAAGGACGGGTTGGACTGGGCGATGGAACGCGCCGGTCTGGACGATCTGGAACTGCGCGAACGGTTGCTGGCGCTGTACTGGGAACTGCCCGCCTACCGCGAAGTGCCGATGATGCTGGCCAAGCTGAACGCCAAGGGTGTCGGCACGGCGATCCTGTCGAACGGCAGCCGCGACATGCTGGACGGCGCGGTCGACAGCGCGGGTGTCGGGGAGTTCCTGCACGCGGTGTTGTCGGTGGAAACGGTGGGCACCTTCAAACCCGCGCGCGCGGTCTATGATCTTGTCGGGCAGGAATTCGGTTGTGCGCCGGAGGAGGTGCTGTTCGTGTCGTCCAACGGATGGGATGCGGCGGGCGCGGCGGCCTATGGGTTCGACACGGTCTGGGTGAACCGCATGGGCCTGCCGATGGATCGCCTGATGGCGCAACCGGCCCACGTCCTGAGTGATCTGACTACCATACCGGAGCTTGTCTGATGCCACATTTCACCACCTCTGACGGGTTGTCGCTGTTTTATCGCGATGAGGGCGAAGGCCTTCCGCTGTTGTGCCTTGCGGGGCTGACGCGCGACAGCCGGGATTTCGATTTCGTAGCCCCGCATCTGACGGGCGTGCGGCTGATCCGGCTGGATTATCGCGGGCGCGGGCAGTCGGACCGGGGTCCGCACGAGACCTATCAGATCCCTGTCGAAGGGCGCGACGCGATGGAACTGCTGGACCATCTTGGGCTGGACAAGGCGGCGGTGCTGGGCACGTCGCGTGGCGGGCTGATCGCCATGGTTCTGGCCGCAACGGTCAAGGACAGGTTGCTGGGCGTGGCGCTGAACGACATCGGGCCGGAGATCGCGGAGACGGGGCTGGAGGTCATCAAAGGCTATCTGGGGCGCAGGCCGCCACAAAAGACCTTGGCTGAGGTGGCGCAGCGGCGGGCAGAGGTGATGACCGGATTTGTCGGCGTGCCCGAAAGCCGCTGGCTGGAAGAGGCCGAGCGGCTGTTTGTGCAGGAAGAGGACGGGCTGGACCTGCCCTATGATGCCAAGCTGCGTGAGGCGGTGCTGGGCGGCAATGTGCAGCCCGCCCCGGATCTGTGGCCCTATTTCGATGCCCTGGCAGGCCTGCCGCTGTGTACGCTCAGAGGCGAAAATTCAGACCTGCTGACGCCTGCGTGCTTTGCCGAGATGCAAAAGCGGCGCCCGGACATGATCGCGGTCGAGGTCAAGGGCCGCGGGCATATCCCGTTTCTGGATGAGCCCGAGGCGCTGGAGGCGCTGCACAAGTGGCTGGGCATGCTGAAATAGCCGGGACACGGGAGCGGCGCTCTTGCCCCCTGCGGGGCCAAGTCGCCCCGCCCACCGTCCCCGGCAGAAAGACCCCTAGTCGGTGAGGTTGAAGACCCTTGAGGGGTGCAACTCACCCGCCTTGTAGCGGCCCACAGCCAGGGGGCGGCCCTCGAACGATACCCATGCCTCATCGCCGTATTCGACATTGCCGGGGATCACCATGCCAGGGTTGCCGTTGCGCAAACGCGCGGCCCCCTGCGCGGTGCAGTGCAGTTCCGGAAGATCGGTCAGGCCCAGTTCCAACGGCAGGATATGGTCGTCCAGTTCGGGCGTCCGCGCCATTTGCTCGATCGCCTCCAGGGTCAGGCCGTTATGAGCCTCAAACGGGCCGGACCAGACCCGACGCAACCGCAGCACATGGCCGTGGCAGCCCAGCATCTTGCCCAGATCGCGGGCGATGGACCGGACATAGCCGCCCTTGCCACAGATCATCTCCAGTTCGGCGGTGTCCGCGTCGGGCCGGTCGGTCAGCACCAACTCCTCAACCCACAGAGGGCGGGCGGCGATGTCCATTTCCTCGCCGTCGCGGGCGCGTTTGTAGGCGCGTTCGCCGTCGATCTTGACGGCGGAGAACTGCGGCGGCACCTGCATGATGTCCCCGACGAAACCGTGCAGCGCCTCCTTGATGTCGTCGTCGGTGGGGCGCAGGTCGGATGTGGCGATCACCTCACCCTCGGCATCGTCGGTGTTGGTCGCCTGTCCGAAGCGCACGGTAAAGCGGTACGCCTTGAGCGCGTCGGTGATGTAGGGCACCGTCTTGGTCGCCTCACCCAGCGCCACGGCCAGAACGCCGGTCGCCTCGGGGTCCAGCGTGCCGGCGTGGCCGGCCTTTTTCGCGTCCAGCGCCCAGCGGACCTTGTTGACGACGGCGGTCGAGGTCAGGCCTGCGGGTTTGTCGACAACCAGCCAGCCCGAAATATCGCGTCCCTTGCGTTTGCGTGCCATGTGATGCCCCTGCATGAATTGGAAGGCGGCGAGGTATCAAGCAGGCGGGGGGCTGTCAATCGCAGGGGTCACTTGGCGGGGGCAAGCTGATTCAGGCGAAAGTCCTCCATCGCCGACGCTTTGCGGGTCAGGGCGTTTTCCAGCACCAGACGCTTTGCGGCGCGGTCCTTGTCCAGCATGAGGCGCAGCTCGGCCTCGAATTCGTCGCGGTTGAAATATTCGTCCAGGCCGATGATCGCCGCATCGGTCGCCAGCCAGACCACCAGTGCCCCGGCAGCACCGCAGATGGCGGCACCGGGCCCCAACCAACTGCACAGCAGGGCCCCGCCGCCCGCGCCGGCGGCGATGCCGCCGCCTTTGGCGATGCCCTTGGCGGCGGCCTTGGACGCAACCTTGGTGGCCAACTTCTTGGCAAAGAGCTTGGCCGTCGCCTTGAGCGCGCTTTTGCCGCCAAGCGCGACCATTGCGGCGACGGGCGCCGTAACTTTGGCCCGTTGCACCGCGTCTGAAATGGCGCTGGCGGTCATCTCTCCCAAAGGCAGATCGAACGTCTCGGGCGCGGCCTCTTGCCGGATTCGGGTTTCGACCGTGTCCCGGTAGGCCTGCACAAAGGTTGCGTCGATCCCGGCAGCGGCATTGGTCAAGCGCGCGTCAAACCCGGCCAGAAGCCGTTGTTCCAACGCCTCGCTGGACTGGCCCAACGCGGCTTCGCCCAGTTCGACATATTCGCCAAGGATGGAATAGTGGAAATCCGCGTAACGCGGGATGGCGGCATAGGCCGGGGCATAGACGGGGTCGAGATAGGTATCGAGGTCGCTGACAACCTCTGCTCGGGCCTTTTCCACGCTTTCGGTCAGCGCGGTTTCCAGCCGGGTGGGCGGGATGTCTAAGTGGGTGGGTGCTGGCTTGTGCAGAAAGGCCGCGACTGCGGCAATGGACACAACTGCGAAAAGGGCGACCAGCGTTCCCCAGAAGAACCGCGTCGTGGTTCTGGTCCTATCTGTTTTCGGCGGTGTCACGGGTCTTTGGATCCTGCTGTCGACGCGACGATCAGGGACATTAAAGCCGCCGCGCGCGCGAGAACAAAGGAAAAAACCGCGCTTTCGGCTGCAAACAGCAGGGGTCCCCACCCGGCCCATGCCGCGCGCGTGGCCAGCCAAAGCTTGGCCGCCTCAAAGGCGCGGATCGGGGCCAGTGCCTCGGCGATCCAGCCGCCGCGCGGCGGAAGATCCCGCAACCCGGCCAGCGCGGCCTCGGCCAGTGTGGCGGCGCCACGAATCTCGCCCGGAAAGCTCTTGTACGTCCAGGCGGCGACGAAGAGTAGCGGCGTGAAGATCAGCCCGCAGATCAGAGTGGACAGGGTCACGGCCGCCGCCGCTGCAAATGGCGGGCGGAGATGGCGCAGCAGGATATGGCGGGAGCCGCAGGTGGTAAGGGCCGTGAGACCGGTCAGGACACCGTAAAGGGTCAATTCAAGCGGATCGGCCTCCAGCACCTGCGCGGCGGCCAGCACGAGGAACGCGCAGGCAAAGGCAAACGCGGACAGGAACGTCCGCACCCGTCCTGTCAGCCAGTGCCGCAAGGGCGAATCCGGCTGCAGCGCGGCCTGCAGCCGAGCGCGGTGGAGGGTGATGCCGACCTGCCAGTTGCTCATGAAGACGAGCAGGGCCAACAGGCCCAAGGCCACCCCGGCCCAATCCGTGAGTGGGTAGAGAAGACGCCAGACCGCTGTCGCCGCCCCGGCCAGGCAGAGTGTCAGGACCGGGGTGGCGAGGCGCGCAGGCATCGCCGCCGCTCAGTCCCTTTTGCCTGCGAACCGCTCTTGCCACTCTTCGCGCTCTGCATCCGTGATCTTGCGAAAGGTTACCTCGGGCACGTCAAAGGCGTGACCGGCGGGCAGAGCGGTCAGCGCGGCCGCGACGTCATCGGGCCAGTCGGCGCCCTCGGCGTGCATGGCGGTCAGCAATTCGGCAGAGGCGTCCGGAATGAACGGGGCAGAGATCACCGCGTAAAGCCGGATCAGGTTCAGCGCCAGACGGATCTGCATCGCAGCCTGTTCCGGGTCCGTCTTGAAGGTGGTCCACGGCGCGACCTCTTGCAGGTATTCGTTGCCCAGCACCCAGGCCCCGCGCAGGGCGGCGGCGGCCTTGCGGATCTCGACGGCCTCCATGTGCGTCTCATACTCGCGCACCTTGGCGGTGATGTCTGCAACCAACTTGGCCTCGGCCTCGCCGGGGGCGCCACCGTCCGGCACCGCCTCGGAAAATTTCGAACGGCAGAATTTGGTGACGCGCGATGCGAAGTTGCCCAGCACATCGGCCAGATCCTTGTTCACGCCCGACTGGAAGGATTCCCAAGTAAATTCGCTGTCCGAGGTTTCCGGCACATGAGACAGCAGCCACCAACGCCAATAGTCGCTGGGCAGGATGTCCAGCGCCTGATCCATGAACACGCCGCGCCCGCGCGAGGTGCTGAACTGACCGCCGTCATAGTTCAGGTAGTTGAAGGACTTGATGTAATCGACCAGCTTCCACGGTTCACCGCTCCCGAGAATCGTGACCGGGAACGACAGCGTGTGGAAGGGCACGTTGTCCTTGCCCATGAACTGGGTATAGCGCACGTCGTCGGCACCCTTGTCGGTGCGCCACCAGCGCGCCCAGTCGTCGCCTTTGCCCGCCTCGACCCATTCCTGGGAACAGGCGATGTATTCGATGGGCGCGTCGAACCAGACGTAAAAGACCTTGCCCTCCATGCCGGGCCAGGGCTCATCGCCCTTTTGGACTGGCACGCCCCAGTCAAGGTCACGGGTGATGCCCCGGTCCTGCAACCCGTCCCCATCGTTCAGCCATTTCTTGGCGATGGAGGTGGTCAGCACGGGCCAGCCGACGCGCGTGTCGATCCACTCCTCGATCTGCTCCTTCATCGCCGATTGGCGCAGGTACAGATGCTTGGTCTCGCGCATTTCCAGATCGGTCGAGCCAGAGATGGTCGAATGCGGATTGATCAGGTCGACCGGATCCAACTGCTTGGTGCAGTTGTCGCATTGGTCGCCGCGCGCGCTCTCAAAGCCGCAGTTGGGGCAGGTGCCCTCGATATAACGGTCGGGCAGGAAACGCCCGTCCGCCTTGGAATACATCTGCGTCTCGGACACTTCGCGGATCAGGCCCTGTTCGTCCAGCACCTTGGCGAAATGCTGCGTCAGCTTGCGGTTCTGTTCCGACGACGACCGCCCGAAGTGATCGAAGGACAGGCGGAACCCCTCGGCCAGCTTGGCCTGTACCTCCCACATCTCGGCGCAATACTCGGCCACCGGCTTGCCCGCCTTGGTGGCGGCCAGTTCGGCTGGGGTGCCGTGTTCATCCGTGGCGCACAGGTAAAGCACCTCATGCCCACGGGCGCGCAGGTAGCGGGCATACAGATCCGCAGGCAGTTGGCTGCCCACAAGGTTGCCCAGATGCTTGATGCCATTGATGTAGGGAATGGCGGAAGTGATGAGATGTCGTGCCATGATCTGCGCGCTTGTCCGTCCTGAGGTTTGCGCATGGTGTACCGACCCTGCGCCCGAGAGGCCAGAGCGTGTTGCAAACCGAGTCTCGTTCCGTTGCGCGGTGTCTCAGGTGTCCTTTTTGGTGCGCTCGCGCGTGCTGGACAGCAGGCGGCCCACCATGAAACTGGAGCGCGGCGTATAGATATAGCGGGTGCGGCTGTCCGAGGACCGGCGGCTTTGCATCCGGATCAGGCCAAAGATCACCAGGAACGCATGGCCCACGGCGATCATGACAAACAGCGCGGGCGGGCCATACCACTCGATCAGCAGCGAGGCGATCCAGGGCGCGGCGATGGCGCCCACGGCGTACCAGAACATCAACGCCGCCGAGAGGGCGATACGCTCTTCCGATGCGGCAAAGTCATGCGCGTGGGCGGCGGCGATCGAGAAGATCGGAAAGGTCGTCAGCCCGAACAGCGCCGCCGTCAGCATGATTCCGGCCGTGGGCAGCCCCGTGGCGGTGGCGGTCAGGGTGCAACTGGCAATGGCGGCGACGGACAGCCAGATCAGCACCCAGCGCCGGTCATATCGGTCCGCCAGCCAGCCCGCCGGGTATTGCGCCAGCGCGCCACCCGCAACGAAAGAGGCCAGAAACAGCGCGATCTGCCCGGTCTGAAGCCCGACTCCGGTGGCGTAGATCGGCCCGACCATGCGGAAGGACGCGCTTGACAGCGCAGAGACGAGCACACCCGCCACCGCCAATGGCGACCGCGCCCAGGCAAGTCCCGGTGTCAGGCGCGGCGCCTCTGGTGTTTCCGGCGGGCGCAGTCGGGACAGTGTCAGCGGCAGCAGGGCTGCGGTGCACAGCAGCGCCAGCAGTGTGTAACTGACGTAATGCGCGGGCGGCAGGACAGAGATCATCAACTGTGCGCCCAGTGAGGCGGTGATGTCGGCTAGCCGGTAGGCCCCGGTGGCGCGGCCGCGGTTCTCGTTTGTGACCTTGGCGTGCAGCCAGGCCTCGATCACGGTGTAGCAGCCTGCCACACAGATCCCCTGACCAATCCGCAGCGCGGCCCAGGCGTAGGGGTTGTCGGTCAGGATGTGGCCCAGGATGCCGATGGTCCCCAGCGCGGTAAAGGCGGCAAAGGCGCGTGAATGGCCGACATTGCCCATCAGGCGCGGCGCCCACCAGCAGCCAACAAAGAACCCGGCGAAATGCGCCGAGCCGAGAAAGCCGATCTGGGCGTTGGTAAAGTTCAGGCTCAGGCCAGACAGCGCATCCAGCGGCCCGACGCTGCCCGAGGAAAGCTGTAGCAGGATGACGGACAGAAAGAGGGAGGCAAATGAGATGACCAGGCGCATGGCCCCGTTCTGCGCCTTTCGCAAACGGAAGTCAGGTGGCCTTGCGACATAAATTTCGTCGTTTCGGTCTTTTTCCGGGGGCGGTCAGGTGGATGAGGGGGCGGCCCAGGGGGGCAGCCGATTGTCGGCCAGCCGCCACACCTTGGGCGGCAGCATCCGTGCGCGCAGCCGTTCGATCCGCCAGGCGGTTTGTCCGGGGCCATGGGCGGCATCGCAGCGGACCCGTGTTTCGACCCCCGGTGCGCCGCCCGCGCCCGGCGTCAGGATCAGCCCCAGCGGACGGCACAATCCGACCTCGGCGCCGGATTCGGCGGCCAGATGCAGGCGCCGCACGGGGGTCATGCCGGGTGGTTCCGCCAGATCGGCGACCACCACCGGCGCGGCCCCGCTGCGCAATGCCTCTTCCATCGCCCACAGGCTGTCCGTGGCGCGGTCGGTGGCGGCAAAGATCACATCGCCGGGGGGCAGGATACCGGCCATGCCGCAGGGGTTCAGTTGATCGGGGCTGTGGCGGCGGGTGATCCAGATCACCGGCCCCCCCGCCTGCGCCGCAATATGCAGCGCCAGCGTGCGCCGCGCCTGACCGCACAGCTCATGCACCCGGCACAGCGGCAAGATGAGGTCGCGCCACAGCACTAGCGCGGGCGGCGGCGTGTGAGGGCGGCGGGACAGAAGGGCGGGGGCAGAGGCCATGGTCATGTCCGAATCCATAGCATGTTCGCACTTTGTTCTCAAGACTTTGAATGTTGAAGGTCCAACATGGGACGTGCGGCGCGTGGCCCCCCTTGCCATCCGGGCGGGAGGTGTCATTTTGCGTCCAAAGCAAACAGATGACGGGACGATCCCATGAAAATGAACCCGCTGGGCCAAAGCGGCCTGCAGGTGTCCGAGCTTTGCCTTGGCACAATGACCTTTGGCAACCAGACTTCGCCCGCTGAGGCGTTTCGCCAGATCGACCGCGCGCTGGAGGCGGGCATCAACTTTATCGACACCGCCGAGATGTATCCGGTGAACCCGGTGCGGGCCGAAACTCTGGGGCGGACGGAGGAAATCATCGGCGATTGGAACGCGGCCTCGGGGCGGCGGGGTGAGTGGATTTTGGCCACCAAACATTCCGGCGAGGGCAGCTTTGCCCGCGATGGGGCGCCGATCTCGTCCAAGACGATCCGTGAGACGGTCGAGGCCGGGCTGAAGCGGCTCAAGACCGACTACATCGACCTCTATCAATTCCACTGGCCGAACCGGGGCAGCTATATGTTCCGCAAGAACTGGAGCTACGATCCGGCGCAGTCGGGGTGGACGCGGGCGCAGGTGATCGCCGACATGGAGGATTGTCTGGGCGCGCTGCAGGATGAGGTCAAGCGCGGGACGATCCGCGCCTTTGGCCTGTCGAATGAAAGCGCTTGGGGCACGCAGATGTGGCTGGAGGCGGCCGAGCGTGTGGGCGGGCCGCGGGTGGCGTCCATTCAGAACGAATATTCGTTGCTCTGCCGTCTGGCCGATACGGATCTGGCCGAGATGATGATCTATGAGGATGTGGGCCTGCTGCCGTTCTCGCCTTTGGGGGCGGGGTTTTTGACCGGCAAGTATCAGGGCGGGGCCATCCCTGAAGGCTCGCGGATGAGCCTGAATGAGGGCATGGGCGGGCGCAAGACGGACCGGGTTTTTGCCGCCGTGGACGCCTATCTGAAGGTGGCGCGGGACTTTGATATTGATCCCTCGCACATGGCGCTGGCGTGGTCGGCGCGGCGGTCTTTTGTGGCCTCCTCGATCTTTGGCGCGACGACTTTTGAGCAGCTGGAGCATCTGTTGGGGGCCGTGGATGTGACGCTGTCTGAGGAGCTTTTGGCGGCGCTGGATGAGGCGCACAAGGCGCATCCGATGCCCTATTGATCTGAGGGCTTTGAGGGCGTGTCCACGCGTGGACACGTCTGCGCCTGTGAGAAATCAATGGGTTACAGAGACGTTTTTAGGTTTTGTTAGGGTTTCCCGCTTTGGAGTGGGGTGTTTCAGGCCGGGGGTGAGGCGCAATTTTCGGCGTATGAAGGCTTACAGGCGGACGGTGCTTTGGTTGGGGCAGGGGTGTGATGAGAGAGCGAGCATCCTGATCGATCGCGGTATTCGGCAGAGATGAACCCATTGTCCGGAGTGCTGCGCAGCGTACGGGGGCAACATGACCTAAGGTATTGAAATCATTTGTGATCATGGGGAGTGCGAGATTCATGAATTTTGCACCATTTAGCCGTTCTGGAGAGACGAGTTAAGCAAGGGTACCTTTAAGAGTACGCACATCGATCATCGAAAACTGACAGAACGGGGAACGCTTAACTTAAGTGCCTGCGGTGTTAGGGGCACACCAGCCAGCTCAGCCTTTTGCCATTATGATTCAGGAGTTTTCGATTGATCGAGCAAAGGCGATCAATTTATCATCCCAGATTGTGTACTCGGTTAAAAGCTTCGCCTGATCCGGTTTCAGGCGTGCAATCGCCTCGTCGAAACCCCCGGTAATCCTGGAAACGTTTTCGAAAACAGTGACGGATTCTGTCAAAATTCCTGCTGCCACAAGCTTGCTCTGATAGGCGTCGAATTCACCGGTAAGGCCAATAATGGATTGCTTGGATGCAATTAGAGAGCAGGCAGTTTCGAATAGCTCTTTTTCCATGCCGAAGGGCTTTGTTGCGCAAAGTCGGTAACGTCCGGAGTTCCCCTTTCCCCGGACGCAATTATCCCACAGGCTCTGTGACGGGTATGCCGAGCGCGGTGTAGCCGTTGAGCACGGCGGCGCGGATCTGAAGTTCGGCGACCTGACGATCGAAGTCGCGCGCCATGAGGCTCTGCCCCAGCAGCTTCACGCAATGCATCTTCGTCTCGGCGCGGCTTCGTCGGTGGTATCCGCTCCATTTTCTCCAGATGGCGCGGCCAAGGTATTTCGAAGCGCGCAGCGCCTCGTTCCGAGCGATAGCCCCTGCAGTCGATGGCTTCCA
>NZ_FZON01000097.1 GCF_900188425.1 Antarctobacter heliothermus | reverse complement strand
TGAAGTGGCTTCCCTGGATGCCAAAAGGAATCCACCCTGGCCAAGGCCGCTTTCGCGCAACCCTTTGATGTTGAGTCAGAAATTCGAGACAATCGCCTGGGGTGGCTTCCAGGTGGATTCCCCGGTGAAAAAGCCAGTCGCTAGAAAAGTTCCGCGCTCAGCCCCCCCGTATACGGATCAAGCCAGGGAGGAACCATCGGAGGGGGGGCCGAGCAACTTGATCGGCCCCGAGCCGCCTTTGGTCATTCTATCTGATGCCGCATCGCAGCTTCCCCAAAGTAGTCTTTCGGAATGAATTTCAGCGGCTTAGTTCGAGCCCGCGGCCACCGTTGGACTGATCGTTCCGGACAACTCTTACGCGGGGGCGTCGTTCTCTTGCCGCCTCTGAGAAGAACTTTTCCAATGGTCCTGAAAATTGTTTAGCGTCAGAATGGCGTAGATCATCATTTGAGGATAGAAACCATATGCTTCAAACGCTTGGACTTCTCTTGGGCTGCCAGCTGATGGGAGAAATAACTGTGCGGGGCTTTGGCCTCTCGATACCGGGCCCGGTTTTGGGTCTTGTCCTGCTCTTGCTGTTGCTCGGGGTGATACCCACACTTGCTGAACGGCTCAGGCCGACCACCGCGATCATCCTGGCGAACCTGTCTTTCCTGTTCGTACCGGCGGGTGTGGGTGTGATCGGCAACTTCGCGGTTTTGTCCCAAGACGGGATTGCACTGCTGGTCATCTTGACCCTTTCGACGGTACTCTCGATGCTGGCTGCAGTGGGAACGTTCATCGGCGTTCGCCACGTAACCGAACGCTGGACGGCATGACCGACGTCGCAAGCCTCTGGAGTTATCTGGCAACCACCCCGCTGATCTGGCTCACGACCACGATCCTCTCCTATCTGGTCGCAGACGGGGTGGCGCGGTGGCTAGGCAACCCGCCCTGGGCCAATCCCGTTCTGATGTCGGTGCTCCTGATCGCCCCCGTGCTCTGGCTGACACAGACAGATTACACGACCTATTTCGAGGGCGCCCAATTCATCCATTTCCTGCTCGGTCCCGCGACGGTGGCATTGGCTTTGCCGCTTTGGGACAATCGCGACACAATCCGGACCTCGGTCGCGCCGATCCTTCTGGCGTTGGTTGCAGGCTCGCTCGTCGCGGCAGGATCGGCCATTCTGCTGGCACGTGCCTTCGGCCTGCCGATGGAGGTCCTGCTGTCCCTAGCGCCAAAGTCGACCACCGCGCCCGTGGCCCTCGGCATCTCTGAAGCGATCGGAGGGATTCCGGCGCTGACCGCCGTGTTGGTCATTCTGACGGGGATCATCGGGGCTGTGACGGTGACGCCCTTAATGAATATGCTGCGGATCACAGACTGGCGCGCGCGCGGGTTTGCCGTCGGTGTCGCCGCCCATGGAATCGGCACGGCCCGCGCTTTTCAGGTAAATCCGGTGGCCGGGGCCTATGCCGGCATCGCAATGGCACTAAACGCTCTGCTGACAAGCCTGATCGTACCGCAGTTGGTGCGCTGGCTAGTTTGAAAGTGGTCCAACTCAGTCCTCCGGAGGAGCACGGCTTGCCGTCAGGGTGCCTGGCAAACGGCTGCCATCTGGAGAACCGCGCGCATCAGAAAACCTTCACCTTTGCGGACGTTCGCTTCTTGGCTGAGCGCTGCGGTGCAGTTTCACCAGACCGGACATTCGTCCATCGTGCAGCATTTTCGAAGGCTGGAGGTCGGCGGAGCGGGGCGAAGTGTGAATTCGCTGCGCTTACGCCATCGGCAGCCTTAAGACCTTTGCTGGGTTAAAGCATCCAACAACAGATGAACAAGGCCATGCTTTGGGGCATTGGCGGGCCAGACAGCGAAGACTTCGATCGCGTTCAACTCCCAGTCGGGGAGGACATCCTGCATGAGTCCAGAGGCCAAATCGGCATCCGCCAGAAAGTCTGGAACGATGGCAAGCCCAGCGCCTGCACGGGCCAGCCGGTAGAGAGCCTGCGCGTCATTGGCAAGGACCTGGGGTTTCGGCCTGATGCTTTCCCGGTTTTCGCCGGCTTTGCTGAATGCAATGGGCGCGCTGTGCACCGGCGTGAGTGCCAGCCAATCCCAGCCAACAAGGTCTTTGGGATCAGCAGGAACCGGTTGCGACATGAGGTATTCAGCGGAGCCGACCAACTTGCGCTTGACCGAAAACAGTTTGCGCGAAGTCGCGGAGTTTTTTGCCTTCGGCCCCATACGGATCGCAATATCGAAGCCGTCGTCGATGAGCGCACGTCGTGTGTCCGAGAAGTCCAGAAGCAATTTGATCCGAGGGTATGCCTTGGAAAAGGCCGCGATCTGCTCTGTGAAATGCGAGTGTGACAGAACGGATGGAATAGTGACGCGAAGCTCACCGCTTGGCGCAGTTGCGGAAACCGACAGATCAGCCAACTCGCCTTCGACGGCCTCCAGCATCTTGTGCGTTGCAGCCAGAAGCCTGTGGCCCTCGGGCGTCAGAGTCAGCTTTCGGGTCGAGCGATAAATCAACGCGACGCCAAGGCTCTCCTCAAGCTGCGAGATGTGGTGACTGACGACCGAGGGCGACAACCGCAGCTCCCGCGCAGCACCACGGAATGATCCGTGGTCAATTGTCTTTGCGAAGATTGCCATCTGGCGCAGTCGATCAATCATAGTGACGGATATCCGAACAGTTAATTCTATCTATCCTATCTTATGCGGGGATCAGGATTTGTCCATCTTGGTAGCAGAAGGCACGCAGAACTCGCGACGCCGTCAATGACCGACCAGGAGATACATCCATGAACGCTTTCCAAAGAACTCTCGCAGTGGCCTTGCTTGGCCTGACAGCCATCGCAACCAGTGCCGCCGCAGACGACATGGCGACCGTGCAAACCTTCTACGATCTGCTCAGCAATCCCGGCTCCGAAACCCACGCGGCGGCGTTCCTTGGCGCGACGTCCGAGAGCTGGAAAAGTGTTGGCGACTACTCCGGCGAAGACAAGGGTCGCGACGGGTTTGTCGGACAGATGGGGTTCTTCAGCCAACTCATTCCTGATCTCGACTGGTCCGTGCAGGCGATGCATCAGGACGGTGATTTCGTCACCGTGCGCAGCCGCGCGACAGGAACTCCGACAGGCCCGTTTTTCGGCGTGGATGGTGGAGGGCGCAGCTTCGACATCCTGACCATCGACATCCATGAGCTTGAGGATGGCATCATCGTTCGGACCTACCATGTGGAAGATTGGGCCGGTGCGTTGCAGCAACTGCGGGGAAAATAGTCGGCGTTGGGGAACCATCGTTGCAACCCAAAATTGGAGTTATGGAAATGAAAAAACTAATTGCATGTCTGGCCGTTGTAGCGGCTCAGCCTGTTCTGGCCGACACACAACCCGCCGATTATGCGCAGGCCCGTGCGGAAATTGTCAATCACGTCGCCTGTTTCCCGCATGGAATCGACAAAATCGCCACCGGCGATGTCGAGGGCGGCATGGCAATATGGAATGAATGCTGGGGCGAAAACCTGCAATCGACCCTCAATTTCGTGGGGGGATCAATGGTATGCCCAGGCGCGGAATGTACCTTTTTGACCGAAGAACAAAAGAGTTTCACCGGGCCGGCAATGCGCGGGGCGCTCGCTCGGAACGGCCTCGGTGCACGGGGCTTCACACATACGCATCATCAACTCGATACGTTGGACGTCACCTTTACGAGCCCCGAGATGGCCACGGTTGCAGGAAAGATCACCGCGACACATTTCAGCGACCACCAAGGGCCAGAGATTCATTTCGTTCACTGGACCGGTGAGGTGGCAAAGACTGAAAATGGCTGGCGCATCGTTGCCGAAGACCTGAGAACTGCCGGTCACAGCGTCCTTCCAAAACCGGAATAAGAACCAAGGCTGCGGCCAAAACGGATAGGAGTTTAGTATGACGTTCTTGCCAAGTAGGCTCAGAATTCTGGCCGCGGCCTCCCTTTTCACCTCGGTCATCCCGGCATTCGCTCAAGATACTGCGTTCCCGATGCGCGATGGTGCGCGGCCGGAGACGACGAGCGGCGTGCCGCATGTCCAGATTGGCATTCAGCCGGTCCCGGACCTGTCGGAAGAAATGCTGCGTCAGGTCGCCGACTTTCCCGGAGTCGTTCTTGGGGCGACCCGCGTATCACTCCCCGGTGCCGTCGGGTTTCAACTGACGGGCGACGTCCCGATCGCACAACCGCAGGCTATCGTTGGTGGCCGGGAGTTTGCGCATCTTCACCCCGACGGCAGCCTACATGCCTCATTACATCCGGACACGGCCCGTGCAGCGGTGGAGGCCGGTTGGGCCGTCGCTCATCCTTGGGCCAGTCAGCGCGCGGGTTGGGAGGGGTTCGTAATGATCTATACCCCAATCACCGAAGCCGAATTGGCTGTGGTGCTTCAATTGGTGCGAGGGTCGTACACCTACATCACTGGCGAGGCGTTGCCCGAAACGTAGCGATCGCAGCCATTGGTGCAAAGTGCAGCACAGGTCCAATTGGACCCAAGCACTAAATCGCTTCGCGATAGGGGCGCTTGTTGCTGGTGTTGCGCTGAGCTGGGATTTATTTCGCGATTTGAGGTGTTGGGTGTGTGGTGTTGACCGAGGTGATTTTGCCTCGATTGACAGAGGGTTTTCCCATGAACATTCAGCATTCCACACCAATGACGCCCCTTCGTGTTCGCATGATCGCGGATATGTCAGGGCGCAATCTCGGCCCTGCATCCCAGACCAGTCACTTGCGTGCATGCAAGCGGTTTGCGGCCTGGCTCGGGCGGTCACCAGAGACGGCGACGCCTGATGATGTGAAGTATTTCCAGCAGTATCTGATCGAGAGCGGCACCAGCATCTGCACGCGCAACCAGACCATGACCGGCGTTAAATTCCTGCTCCGTGTGACCCTGAGACGTCATGATCTCGTGGCTGAGATTTTTCACCTTAAAGAGCCGGTAAAGATACCGCTGGTTCTCAGCAAGAAGGAGATCAAGCGCATCTTGGCCATGGCCCCCAGCCTTAAGGCACGGGTGATGTTGTCGCTGGCCTATGGCTGCGGGATGCGCGCAGGCGAAGTCGTACGGCTCAAGGTTGGCGATATCGACAGCGCTCAGGAGATCATCCGGATTGTGCAATCGAAGGGGCGCAAGGATCGCAACGTCATGCTGCCTGTCGATATTCTGAGCCTTCTGCGCGACTGGTGGAAAGAGCGACCGACCGGTCAGGACAAGGATGTACCAGATCCCGAGCGGGTCCTCTTCCCCGGCTATCGGGGCAAACACCTCTCGGCCCGGCAAATATCACGATTGTTCAAACAGACTGCGCAGGAGGCTGGGATCACCAAACCTGTCACGTTGCACAGTTTGCGCCATTCTTTCGCGACCCATCTTCTGGAAAGCGGCGTCGATATCCGCGTCATTTATTACCCGGCAGTCGCTGCTTGCAGCGATGAGAGGGCAGGCGCTTCTGGGCCATGCCAAACTGACGACCACGGCACGCTATGCCAGCGTGGCCACCGGCATGATCGCGGCGGTGGACAGCCCCCTAGATGATCTGAATGGAGCCAAGTGGAAGAAGGGCAAGCCTAAGCCTTCATAGGCCACCATGCCCGGTCCATCACTGGAGGTCGCGGATATCTTCCGCGCCCATGGTGCTGCCCGTTGCCCGGCAACACATGTTTGCATGTGTGAGAGGGGGGCGTGCGGTAAACGCAGGGCACATCAGCCTCGATCAGATGAAGGTGATGAGCGCCATCGAGCGTTGCAGAACAGCAGCGCTTGGTGGACATGTCGCGCGGTGCGTCGACTGCGCACACGAGCACATCGCCTACAATTCCTGTCGCAATCGCCACTGCCCTAAATGTCAGGCTGGTGCGGCGAAGGCATGGTTGGTAGCACGTGAGGCTGAGCTGTTGCCGGTGCGGTACTTCCATCTTGTCTTCACCCTGCCCAAACAGATCGCCAACATCGCGCACCAAAATAAACGCGAGATCTACAATCTACTGATGCGGGCCAGCGCGGACACCGTGATCAAGATCACCGCCGATCCCAAGCACCTTGGTGCCCGGGCTGGCATAATTTCTGTCCTCCACATCTGGGGTTCCGCCATGACCCACCATCTATTACCCGGCAATGGTTTGCCTGCAAACCATGAGAGGGCCCACGTCCACATGATCGTCCCGGGTGGTGGTTTGTCTGTAGACAGCACAAAGTGGATCGCCTGCCGCAAGAACTTCTTCCTGTCCGTCCGGGTTCTGTCGCGCCTTTACCGGCGGCTCATTCTGGAAGGGCTGACCAAGCTGCATAAGGCTGGGAAACTGCACTTCTTCGGTGAACATGTAGAACTCATTGACCGTAATGCCTTCGACGATTTCCTCAAACCACTGCACCAAATCGACTGGGTCGTGTATGCCAAAGAACCCTTCGCAGGACCAAAGGCCGTGCTGGCATACCTGTCGCGTTACACGCACCGGATCGCGATATCCAACAGTCGCCTGATCCGCTTTGATGAGAACAGCGTCACCTTCAAGGTCAAGGATTACCGCCTTAAAGGCGCAGGCCGCCACACCACCATGACGCTGGCTACGGGAGAGTTCATCCGCAGGTTCCTGCTCCATGTTCTGCCAAGAGGTCAACACCGCATCCGACATTATGGGTTCTTCGGAAACGGCAACCGTGCGGCCAATATCGCCAGGATCAGGCAACTGCTCGGGGCCAAAACGCCAGATCACCAGCACATCGATGACACCAACACCGACGATGCCGATCAGCCGCCTCGCGTTCTCGCGCTGCCATGCCCGTGCTGCGGCGGCCAGCTGATTATCGTCGAGACAATCGCACCAGCACAGCACCCCAGAGCACCGCCAGACCCAAAAAGGGCCGCAGCATGACGCGCGCGCCACACATCACGAACAACACCCTCAGCCGCAGGCGGTGTCACCTGCGAACCCATCATGATGCGCCGATCCAGCTGCCGACGTGGCAAGCGTGGATGACGCCAACAAAATCCCGCGCAAATCGCGCAAATACTGACAAACCCGACCCCGCGCTTGACCCAATGGGCTCCCCTCAACGGGTCTGGCAGATCAGGCTCAAAGCACCCGCAACACGCAAATCCCCATAGCAACAGACGGCACACCCAGACCAACCCCGCGATTTCCCGCTTGAGCGCTTCTCCGACGCCAGGCAACGATCCGAGTCACCCAAACGTCCGCGCGTGGCGTCCGAGAAACCTGAACCGAACCGGACTTGTGGCAGCGCAGAGGCCAGCGCTAAGTACGCCGTCGCTTCGGACGGCCCTAACCGGCCGTTGCCTGATGCTCCGGGCGCCACAGTGCGCCTTCATCAGACCGGCCATTCGCCGCTGCTGCACAATCAAGACACATGCGAATTCACACTGTGCGGGACCAAGCGGACATCGCACGGTAGGTGTCGATAGTGTCATCCTGAACTGTGCGATGGGCCTAATTGGACTCCCGATACAGGCTCGCGTGGCCAGAAACGAGTTGGCCGATGAAGGCACATCCGTTTTCCGAAGCACTGAAATGTGCCCAAACGGCCTTAGCGAATAAATCCGGCGCCGCCAGAGCAATGAAGTCGTTCAGGTATGAAACATCCTTATCCTTGATATCACCAAGCAAGCGATCAACCGCACCAGGCTCTTGCGCATCGAGCCAGCTCAACTGAATTGCATAGGCCGTGTATTCGTGGTCCACGAGGCACAGCGCTCTTTGCTCGGCGGTTTGCTTGAGAAACCCGTGACTCAGTTCATGCACGACAAGGCTTTCAAAGAGCTTCTCAGCCGACATCCGGCCCATAAAGGTCTCTGCTGATACTATGTCTGTCAGTGTGCCCGGGTCGCTGACGCGGATCGTTTCGGTCTTGGGGTCGTACGTACCCATGCACCCATGTATCAGCGAAGTGCCATGATCGCCGACCTGCAGTACGATGGGCGACGACTGATACAGGTGACACGCGTTCAGTAACGGACGGGCACGTTCCACAACTGAGCAGACACGAAGAGACAACGCTCTGTCCGCTGACTCAATTGCAACCTCGCCATCTGCACATAACAGCGTCTCTGCGACAGTTCCTTCACAAGGAAACGTTGCCAGTGCCGCCGCTGCCAGAAAAGTTGAAAAATTCATCCGGCGTAATCTCTCGCAAATTCTTCTGGATCGAATGAGAAGACACGGTCAAACAAATTGCAAGCTCCGCAGTGTCGCGGCTCACGCGAAAATGTGAGATGTCTGTAGAGGGTTCACACCCACTTCCTGTACTGTAGCGCGTCCATATAGATTGGCCATCGCTTGCCCAACATGAACGGCCCTAAGCTGCCATCCAACGGTGGTCTTGAATGCTGCGGTGCGGCCCGTCGAACCAGACGTTCGTGCATTATGCAGCATTTTTGCTGGCTGAAACGTCGGTGTGCGGACCTTGCCGCCGCTCGCTTCTCTCTAAGGAATGACTGCTCGCAGCCCGACGCGGCCAGTCACCTAAAGGTCAAAATCCAATGGCAGCACCTACGGCGATGGTGGGAAGCGGATTTACGTAGGGCTACCTGCGGCCAGTCTTAAGCCCAAAAATGTTGAATTGTGTTGCAGCCGCAAAAAATCATCCGTCGTTACCACACTCTGCTTCGATAACCTGATGCGGTGTCTTAACTGATAGTTCTTCTAAGGCACCAAGGACCTCTCGCCGCCACGCGGTCGATGCGACAAGCCTCTTTGGCAATAGCGCAGGTATTTTCTCGAATTTGGATAGGATCTGATCCGGCGTATCGCTTTGTGCCGCAGATCTTAACAGTTCCGCGCGCGGATCAATTAGCTCATGATCAGTGGCCTGTTGTGCGCTTCCTCGACAGAACCAAACCCAAAGCGCCGTCGCGAAAGCAAATGCGCGAACAGATTGATTGGAATTGATTGCATCAACCGCAGGGGCAAATATCCTCTGGGGCATCTTTTCGGACCCATCGGCCGCGATCTGAAAAGTTTCATGCGCGATATTGGGATTGCGGAAGCGCTCGATCAGATCGGCGCAATAACTCGGCAAATCGATGTCGGGCATAGACGGCAAAGTCGCGGTGGCCGCTTCAAGGTGTCTGCGCACGATGTTCTCGAGACCGGGATCGAGCTATGCCCGAAAGTTGGTGATGGCGTAATCAGGCGGCTTGGTTAAGTTGTTTGATCCCGTCTTTGAATGCAATCCCCTGGATGATCTCTGGCATGCGGTTTGCTCCGTCGAGTTTGCGCCATTTCGTCTGCGCTGACATCATCAGCTTGAACGCCATGGCAAGGCCGGTTTTACGGCTGAGACAACCCTTGGTTTTGCCTGTGCGATGTCGGACGGTGGCGAAGGTGCTTTCAATTGGGTTCGTCGTTCGGACATGTTTCCAGTGCTCGGCTGGGAAGTCATAGAATGCCAAGAGAACGTCGCGGTCTTTGGTCAGTTTCCCCACGGCTTTGTCGT
>NZ_FZON01000142.1 GCF_900188425.1 Antarctobacter heliothermus | reverse complement strand
TTGCGATAATCACTGGCGATAAACGCGAGACGGCGGAGGCTATCGCCCGCGAAACAGGCATTGACCACGTCATTGCCGGGGTTCTGCCGGATGGCAAGGTTGCTGCTTTGGATGATCTGCGCGCCGGTGGACGCAAGATCGCCTTCGTTGGCGACGGTATCAACGATGCTCCGGCCTTGGCCCACGCGGATGTCGGGATCGCCATTGGAACCGGCACCGACGTGGCCATTGAATCTGCCGATGTCGTATTGATGTCCGGTGATCTACGTGGCGTGGTGAACGCGGTCGAAATCTCAAACCGCACGATGTCTAACATACGCCAAAACCTGATCTGGGCATTTGGCTACAATGTTGCGCTGATTCCTGTCGCAGCGGGCGTTCTCTATCCCGCTTTCGGCTATCTTCTTTCGCCGGTCTTCGCGGCGGGTGCCATGGCGCTTTCATCAGTTTCGGTTCTGACCAACGCCCTGCGTCTGCGCCGCATCGTCCCGGCCATGCGTGAAGAGAAGATTCAGAACGCACCGCGAGTATCGCCCCAGACGCAGCCTGCTGAATAGGAGCCTTGGAATATGAATATCGGAGAAGTCGCAGAGCGGTCAGGCATTTCGCCTAAAACAATCCGCTACTATGAGGATATCGGCCTTGTCAAGCCGCAGCGCAGCGACAACGGCTATCGCGCCTTTCGCGAAACCGACCTGCACAAATTGGCCTTTCTCGGCCGTGCTCGCGCGCTGGGGTTTTCTATTGAGGACTGTCGAACATTGCTCAGCCTATACGAGGACGAGACGCGCGAAAGCGCTCAGGTGAAGGCCATTGCCAAGGACCATCTGAAAACAATCGGCCGGAAAATCACCGAGTTGCGGACAATGCGCGACACGTTATCTTACTTGGTCAACTCGTGTCAGGGTGATGATCGGCCCGATTGTCCAATTTTGAGCGACCTGTCAGGACAAGAGGTGTGACACGCCGAAGTCTTAGAAATGCCCGGTCAATTTACCGGACCGGCCTCAGCCGACAGCGACGACACCGATAGCCGCATCATCGCCTCCATTGCAGACCTTCGGCTCGAGTAGATGAGGAAGTGTGCTGCCATAGGCCCTTGTCACTCATGTTGTGAGGTAGCTGGTGCAGCCATCGGTGACCAACAGAGCATCTGGATCGAGAACCGGTTGCAGAACTGCTTGCAGGAAGCGGTGACGCCACCGAAAAGCAGTACTACCGGCCACCGCACAGCGCTCAGCCGAGACCTTCACCGTATCGCCATCACTCAAAGAGGCGGCAAATTCTGCCCAGCGGTCCTTTGCCGCAGGCGGGCAAGCGGTGTTCCCGTGAGCCCGTTGGATGTTTTGCCGCAGCTGTTGCAATAGCACCGGCTCAGACAATTGGCGCGACCACGGATCACCATCCCGCCCGCAGTACAAGGGGGACAAGCGCGCGTCGTTCGGACGCGCGCCTGGAGCAAATCAATCACTGCTTCCAGAGATGGCTGCCCGGCCAGAAGGCGTCCGGTTTCAAGCCTCTGCTCCGGCGAGAGATCATCAATCTCATTGAGCC
>NZ_FZON01000098.1 GCF_900188425.1 Antarctobacter heliothermus | reverse complement strand
GATCGATACGCGCATCTTCGATCAACGCAAGAATATTGGGACCGATCGGAATTGCTTTGCGCGCCATGAAATCACCTCAATGAATGTTTGCTCTCTACCTGATTCAACCACTGATAATCGTTGACGAAACTTTCTTTCGCAAGAGGTGATGTTCACTACTTGTTCGCGCTCATAGGTAGCCAACAGGGTGCGGCATGTCCCACAAGGGGCTTCGGGCTGGCTTTTGATAGGTAACAACATCACCAATCACGGCTGCTAAAGACATGAAACGACCCAACCCACTCCCAGCGGACCAGATGACACCGGCTGAACGCCGCGCCGAACTGTGCGGGTTGCTGGCGCTCGGGCTGGTTCGCCTGCGGATGCGGGAACGGGCGGAAGTATCTGACGATATAGGAGAAAGTTGCCTACACTATCCGGCCGACGAATGGCGTCATGCAACTCCAACTCAACGGAGCAACGCATGACCAAACAAGATCCCATTCCCGCGCGCCTGGCCGCGCTCAAGACGACATCGACGCCAGACCTGAAGCACCAATGGCGCGAATTGTTCGACAGCGAACCTCCGCCGTTCAACCGCCGCTATCTGGAAAGTCGTCTAGCCTACCGCATCCAGGAACTCGCCTATGGTGGGCTGAAGCCGGAAACGGTGAAACGGCTGGAAACCCTCGGCGAGGAACTCGACGGCGGCGACCGCAAGAAAAGCCGCGTCCGGGCGGACACCATGCCCATCGCCGGTACGCGGCTGTTGCGCGAGTGGCAGGGCGTCGAACATCTCGTCACCGTCACTGCTGACGGTTTCGACTGGCAGGGACGGCCCTACAAATCGCTGTCGGCCATTGCCCGTGCCATCACCGGCACGCGCTGGAACGGCTGGGTGTTCTTCGGCTTGAAAAATCACAGGAGGGGTGCATGAACAAACCAATCGTCAGAAAACTGCGCTGCGCCGTCTATACCCGGAAGTCATCGGAGGAAGGTCTTGAGCAAGAATTCAACAGCCTCCACGCCCAGCGGGAGGCCTGCGAGGCTTATATCGCCAGCCAGCGGTCAGAAGGCTGGGTGTTGGTCCGCGATCAATACGATGATGGCGGCATCTCCGGTGGCACGCTGGAACGACCCGGCCTGAAACGGCTGCTTGCCGATGTCGAAGACGGGCTGGTCGACGTGGTCGTCGTCTACAAAATTGACCGCCTGTCGCGCTCGCTGATGGATTTTTCCAAGCTTGTCGAGGTGTTTGACCGGAATGGCGTGACCTTCGTATCCGTCACTCAGTCATTCAACACCACCACCTCCATGGGGCGGCTGACGCTGAACATCTTGCTGTCCTTCGCCCAGTTTGAGCGCGAGGTGACGGCGGAACGTATTCGGGACAAGGTCCGCGCCAGCCGGATGAAGGGCATGTGGATGGGTGGCGTGCCACCGTTGGGCTACGAGGTGAAGGACCGGAAGCTGATCATCAAGGAAGCCGATGCTACCAATGTCCGCTGGATCTTCGCGCGTTTCATCGAAATCGGCTCAGGCACAGAACTGGCTCGGGAACTGGCGGCACGGGGCGTTCAGACCAGCCGTGGTAATCGGATCGACAAGAAGTACCTGTATCGCCTTCTGAACAACCGCGCCTACATTGGCGAAGCCGTCCACAAGGGCGACAGCTATCCCGGCGAGCACGATGCCATCATCACCAGGGATGTCTGGGACAAGGTCCACGCCATCCTGACCGAAAGCCCCCGCAAGCGCGCCGCGCGTACCCGGGCCGACACGCCCGCACTGTTGAAGGGCTTGCTCTACGGCCCAGACGGGGCGGCCTTCTCGCCGACCCACACGCGCAAGGGCGGCAAGCTCTACCGATACTATGTCAGCCAGACGGTTTTGAAGCACGGTGCAGGATCATGCCCAGTCGGACGGGTCCCCGCTGGTGAGATCGAGGCCGCCGTCATAGACCAACTCCGGGCCGTTTTCCGCCAGCCTGAGATTGTGGCGGGCACATGGAAGGCGGCCCGCTCGCAGGATGGCGAGATCACCGAGGCCGAGGCCCGTAACGCGCTGACCCGTCTTGATCCGCTGTGGGATCAACTCTTCCCCGCTGAGCAGGCGCGCATCGCGACACTGCTGGTCGAGAGGATTGATATTGGCACGGACGGGCTGAATATTCGCCTCCGCATGGATGGCCTGAGCGGGCTGGCGCGCGAAATGATGGCTGATCTAGGAACGGCGGCATGAGCCGCTCGAAGCCAGTGCCGGAAACGGTGACTGTTCATATCCCGTTCCGCCTCGTGACGCGCGGCGGCCGCAAGGAGGTGCAGCTGCCGGATGGGGCATCCTGCCAACGCAAGATGGACAACACGTTGATCAAGGCGCTGGCGCGTGCTTTTCGCTGGAAAAGGATGCTGGAATCCGGCGAGTTCGCGACCATCGCCGAGTTGGCGGAGCACGAGCGGATCGCGCCGTCCTACATGACCCGCGTCATGCGGCTGACGCTACTTGCGCCGGAGACTGTCGAGGTCATCCTAGATGGTAGGCAAGAGCCAAAGGTGACGCTGGCGCGACTGATGAGTTACTTTCCGGTGGACTGGGAGGAACAACGCGCCCAGTATCGAACTCCGCGCGCACCACGTTGAGCCAATGTTAGGCTTGAAAGAAATACAATCGGCTGCGATAAACTAAATGTAGTGGTGAGGGCGACATGAAGCACACATATTATGACTTCTTTGCTGGTGGGGGCATGGCAGGCTTCGGACTTGAGGCAGGCTGGGAGTGCCTTTTCGCCAACGACATCGACGCCAAGAAAGCTGAAAGCTATCGCGCGAACCATCACGGCGGGGAACATCTTCTGCTGAAGGATGTTGCGAGGGTCACCGTAGATGAGATTCCCGGCAATGCTGACCTTCTGTGGGCTTCGTTCCCATGCCAAGACCTGTCGCTTGCAGGCAAAGGTGCAGGGCTGGCCGGAAAACGCAGCGGTATGTTCAAACCATTCTGGAAGTTAGTTAGACAGCTGCACGCGTCAGGCCGCGGGCCAAAGATGATAGCCCTTGAGAACGTCTACGGCGCGATCACTAGCAATGGTGGTCGTGATTTTGCGACGCTAGCTGCTGCCTTCTCTGGACTTGGATACCGCTTTGGGGCGGTTGTCGTTGATGCTGTTCACTTTCTTCCCCAATCGCGCCCTAGGTTTTTCATGATCGGGGTCCGTGCCGATCTTCGAATTCCGAATGATCGCATGCAAAATGACCCCTCAACGCTTTGGCATCCTCCTGCACTTTTGGAAGGGCATCGTTTGCTCTCGAAGGCTGCCGCAGAGCGCTGGATATGGTGGAACCTACCCATGCCCGCGTTGCGCAACACTAAGCTGTCTAGCCTGATCGAGGAAAAGCCAACTGGTGTGAAGTGGCACACGAAGGCAGAGACCAAATACCTCCTCGACATGATGACCGACCACAACCGTAAGAAGGTTGAGGCTGCTAAGGAACAGAAGACTAAGGTCGTAGGAACTATCTATCGCCGAACTCGGCCGGATGAAGCTGGGATTAAGCGCCAACGTGCAGAAGTGAGATTTGACGAGATCGCGGGATGCCTGCGAACGCCAGCGGGTGGTTCAAGCCGTCAGACGATCATGTTGGTCGAGGGAGAAAAGGTTCGCTCTCGCCTTTTGTCACCGCGTGAGGCAGCCGCCCTCATGGGCCTGCCTGACACTTATGTTCTACCTTCTCGCTACAACGATGCCTATAAGCTGGCGGGTGACGGCGTGGCGGTCCCTGTAGTCAGGCACCTAGCCGAAAACATCTTCGAGCCGATTCTGATAAGAAACCGACTCGCTCTAGTCGCTTGAGATTAGTAGGTTCCGTTCATGACAGATCGGAACCAAGACAATACCAATTTTCCTCCCTTCGAGACACAGGACCTGCGAGCGAATCTTGCGGCGTTCATAGGAGAACCATTCCGTGACCCCGTCGCCGGAATTGATAGGCCCATTGGTCAATTTAAGTGGGGCGTTTATGCGTTCTTTGACTACGATGGCGAGCCGATCTATGTCGGCCAAACGAAGGAAAAGATTAGCACTCGAATTCGTCGCCATCTGACCAATCAACGGACTGACGCTGTCGCCATGTCGGTCCTCGATCCCTTCGAAGTCTACGAAATTGAAGTGTGGCCGTTACCAGAATTTCAGGAGACTAGCGCAGGCGACGCGCAAGCCAAAGCGCACCTCGACGCCCTCGAAGACTTCATCTACCAGCAAGCTATCGAGCGCAGCACCTTCAAAGCTGTTCTAAATGAGAAAGACCCGCCGACACCTAGCGTCAAGATAATCGCCCCACCATCGCGGCGCTACCGGATCGTGTCGGATGACGTATACAAGATCAGATCGCACCCTGATTTCAGGATCGCACGCCGAGCGCTAATCATCTCACGGCTAGCTCAGGTAATATCAGAGCGTAAGGTCCAAGGAGGACTTCGTCGAGTGATGCTGACGCAGGCCAAGAGGCTTCAGTGGCTGGCACAGCGACGCTACGAAGCGTTGGGGGGAGCAGCTTCTGTCGAGACAGAGAGCGGGGGCAGCGTTGATGACTAGCGTTGATCCCCTTCGATCGCGGATAATGCGCTCTGTGAAAAACAAAAACACGGCTCCAGAAATGATTGTCCGTCGCTTGGCACACTCTCTCGGCTATAGATACCGCCTGCACTGCCCCGATCTGCCAAGCAATCCCAATATGGCATTCGGACCAAGACGGAAACTGATTTTCGTGCATGGTTCTTTTTGGCATGGGCACACCTGCAAACGCGGGAATCGCCACCCAAAGAACAACCCCGACTACTGGAGATATAAAATTCAAACGAATCGAGAACGCGAAAAGTCAACCTTGGAGAAGTTGCGTGCTCGGGGATGGGAAGTTCTCGTAGTGTGGAAGTGTGAAACGAAACAAGAAACACTAAAACAGAGAATTGATATCTTTCTCCGCCCCACGAATCAGATGGCAAGTTCTAGCTTTCCGCCCGTTTCCAGTGCACCTTAAGCCAATATAGTGAAACAGTTTGTGTGACTTGAAGGAATATTCTTTGGCTGGCGAAACCGCGACCCCCTGCAACCATCCTGGCGCCCCCCCCGACGAGGTCATTGACCTTGTCGCAGAGGCTGTAAAAGCAATCGCATGTGACGAAGCTTTTCTACAAAGACATGGGCTGACCGCTCAGGATTTCGAACTCGCGCTACCTGCTGCGATTCAGCGGATTCGCGGAAGTGCAGCAGCTGGGAACGCGGATCGCAGGGAGTTCCTGACTGACCTTTTCGAACGTATGGTAGTCTCTGGAGCTATCAGCGATTTTGAAAAGCCCGAGTATGGAAAGGACACGGTATACCGTCTCCAAGTCAATGGTGTCGGTAGTGTGGCAATTATTCAGAAAGGATGTCCTGACGGAGCACATAGCAGCGTTGCCTGGTCCGCACCCGAATGGGCTCAGGAAACTTACCTTTGGTGGCTTTGTGACAGCCTACAATACGAACCAGGCGAACACGTCACTAAAGGTGTGAATCGGCTTCGAAAACGCTTCTTCTCCGATGCCTATCGCGATTCTATAGATGGTATAATTTTTCACAATGCAATGTGCGGTAGTCCACTTCGCCCGTGTCCCAAAATATCAAGAGCAATTGAGTTGGGGGGAAGAATGATTCCACCCCCGTGCGTTTGGGTCATGCCCGAACGGATCAATCTCGACAACCCTAGCGCCACAAATTGGAACTGGTCAGGCGAACGCTCTCGTCGGTTCCCTGCCGCTCTTTTTTCAACCTTTGGGATTGACGAGCAAGAAGCACCGCACTTCACCGGCCATATTGGATTCCTTAAGGGAGGACGAGGGACGCGGACTACGATCTCTTCCAGATTCGGCGCAGGTGCATCAACAATGTACAGGAGTAATTCACGTTGAACCCAGTAATTGACCAAGAGCGCGCAGGCTTTCTCGCCTCAAGAACTACAAATAAGAATCGCCAACTTTTGCCACAATGGGTTCGGCCAGAAAAGGAATTGCCCGTCGTCACCTTACCGATTGAATGGGTTCGTTTCTCAACCCTAAATCACAGAACACGCGCGGAACAGGATCGTGAGAAACACAAGAGCGGCAACTCAGAATTGTTCACGGGAGATCCACTAGGAGATCATGCCCAAGCTATGCAGTTAAAGATCCTGTCGGAGCAAGGTAGCTTCGACGACCTTAGAAGGGATTTGGAAAAGCGTGGCCAGCAAGAACCTGCCGTCGTAACAGCTGAGGGAATTCTCATAAATGGAAACCGTCGCGCAGCTGCTTTACGGAAGCTTTGGTTGGATGATCATGTCGAAAGTGCCCGTTACATCCGCGCTTTTGTTCTCCCCACCGACGCGACTAAGGACGAATTGATCGATCTCGAAACTGAGCTCCAAGTTTCAAAAGATTACAGAGAAGAATATTCTTGGGTTAACGAAGCACTACTGATCGAAGAGATATTTGAGTCATCGAACAAGAACTGGAATAAAGTTGCTAAAAGAATGCGCCTGGAAAGAGAAGAAGTTCAGGAGCAGTACGAGAAACTTCAGCAACTTCATCAGCTAGTCGCACTTTCGAATGGCCAAAGATATCATGCCGACTTTGTAGGAAATAACTCGGCATTTCGAGAGTTGGCAATTCATGTCAGGGGTAAGTCACCGCAGGAAGCCGCATCCGTCCGTAGCGTATACTTTCTTGGTACACTTGCGGGAACCAACTACCGAGATTTAAGACATCTCAGAAGAAGTGATGCCGTAGAATTCGTTCATGAGGAATTCTCAAATGATCTGTTTTTGAAGTCTCTCTTAACGAAATCAAATGACGGCGACGGTGGTGAGTCTTTTGACTTATTGGACGATGTCCTTGGTGAAGATAATAGATCAGATTCACCAAACCTTAACCCTGTTCTTTCTTTCCTGGCCGCACAAAAGCCGGAAGAGATCGTCACTTTGCCGACTGGTGAACAGGTCGCAGTTGACCAACTGTTAACTTCTGTGAAGAGCGCAGTCGATGCCGCGGCCAAGGAGGCGAGCGAAAACGTAAAGGACGCAAAGGCAGTAGTTGCTCCAATTAAAAAGCTTGACTTGGCTAAAGATAATATTATCCGCGCCGGCGTCGCGCTAGCAAAAGCACGTTCGCAAAGCGATTGGGATGAGGGCTCGCTCAAGGAAAAAATTGAAGAGGTGAAGGCAGCCATCAGTCAAATTGAGACAATGTAATGATAACCGCTGAGTTGTATCGCGAAGGTCGGCCCACTGTAATAATCGAGCGAGATCGCGACGCGAACGCAGGTGCTTGGGCGCGCCTTCAAGAGGCCTTGGCACGAGGTATCGACTCTGGATCTTCTGTGCGGACGGTCGTTCACGCGGACGTCTTCCTTGCGGAATTAAGGGTTCTACGTGAACTGCGTGATGTTTTCGGTGAGCGTGTCCAGCCTGGCCCAACTTTGTCCGATCAACTTCGTTCGATGGCCTCAGACCGCATGGCACGTGAAAGCGTAGTTGAAGGCGGAACAGCAGACGAGGCCACACTTGATGCTTTGGAAAACGAACTCTCTCAAGCTGGTTTCAAACGAAAGCTCAGGCGTTTCCAGACAAAAAATCTGTTCAGGCTCGTTAGCCTCCCTCATGGAGCGGACTTTTCTGTACCAGGCGCAGGGAAGACTACTGTCGCGCTAGCGGCTTACGCTGTTTTGCGCGCCCGTGGTGTCGTCCGCCGTCTCGCCGTAATTGGTCCTATAGCGGCCTTTGGTGCGTGGAAGGAGGAACTTGTTGCCTGTTTTGACAAGCCGCCGATACTCTTGATTCATGCTGGCGCAGGAACCGTAATTCCCGCAAATACCGAAGTCCTGCTGTCCAACTACAATCGAACGGCGAGCGACTATGATACGGTCAGATCCTTCGTGGCAGCTGAACCAACGCAAGTAGTCCTAGATGAGGCACATCGGGTAAAGCGCGGGGCGGCAGGTGTGCATGGAAGAGCTGTTCTTGACCTCGCCTACGCAGCTCGTCGTCGGGACGTGCTCACTGGAACCCCGGCACCCCAGGGTGCTTTCGACTTGGTTGCATTGGTAAGCTTTCTTTACCCTGGACAAGACAGGCAGGTGCTTCCAGACGCTGCATACTTCGAACGCAAAGGCCGAGATGAAGACGTTCTCATTGAAACGAACAGCGCGATAAGAAGATATTTTGTACGTACGGCAAAAGCTGAGTTGGATCTGCCTCCGACCAGTTTTGAAGTCGTGCGAGAACCTATGCCGCCAATCCAAGCAGCGATTTACGACGCTCTGCTAGGTCAGTATCGTTCAACTTTTGCCCTTCCTGATCGAGGTCGTCATGAGATGCAACGGTTAGGGCGGATCGTAATGTACCTTTTGGAGGCTGCAACGAATCCAATGTTGCTTACTGCTGGTTCGGACGAAGGTGATGATCCAGCATTTCTGCATCCCCCGATGGAACTTCAAGGGCACGAACCATTGGCCGATTTGCTTGCTCGTTACAGCAGCTTTGAACAACCATGGAAGTACCAGCGTATTTGTTCAATCGTGAAAGAAGCGGTGGAAAAGGGAGAGAAAATACTAATCTGGTCCAGTTTTGTAAAAAACCTCAAGGCTCTAGCCCGTCTCTTGGATCAATATCAACCAGCTATTGTTCATGGTGGGGTACCCTCTGACGAGATGGCCCCCGCTGGTGTCATCACCCGCGAACGCGAATTCGAACGATTTCGGCACGACCCGGCTTGCGCTGTACTCTTAGCGAATCCTGCTGCCTGTGGCGAAGGTGTAAGCCTTCACTATTGGTGCCATCATGCCGTCTATTTAGACCGAACATTCAACGCTGGGCACTTTCTCCAGAGCCAAGACCGTATCCATCGGCTGGGGCTAGCCCAGGATGTAGTCACACGTTTCACTTTGCTGATGAGTGCAGGTTCAATCGACGATTCAGTAGACGGGAGACTGGCTGAGAAAGTAAGCGCACTTTCAATGCTAATGGACGATCCTGGCCTTGTCCAAATCGCGTTACCGTCAGCTGATGAAGGCTCGGGAGGCACGCCTGCATTTGACGACGACTATCAGCCCGGCTTATTCATCCAAATCAGGGGAAATAGCTGGCGTGCCCGCGAAAGCTTTGTAGAATCAAGCTGCTAGACAAAATCCGACAGCAGCC
>NZ_FZON01000099.1 GCF_900188425.1 Antarctobacter heliothermus | reverse complement strand
CGCCGGAGATCTGCACCGGCAGAAAAACACTGCCGCCTTTCTGCACATCAGGCGTTTCACCCGTGGCAGGGGAAAAGCGAGGGTCCTTCAACCATTTGAAAATCAGGTTGGCGTTCATTGAATAGCGACGTGCAACCTGCGCGACAGACACGCCCGGTGCCAAAGCCTGCGCACAGATCAACCGCTTCTCTTCGTCAGCCCAGAACCGCTTCTTCTGACCCTTTTTGCCCGCCATGGAGTGCCTCAAGATGTCCACTATCGATGGTGGACACTATCAGCCGAGGGTTCCGCTCGTCAGAGCGGCGACAGCGGACGGATACTGGAAATCAGCCCGGCCATGGAACTGACGAGACAGGTCGCGAAGCGCGGTACCCGCACTGCACGGGGTCTTGGTCGAGTATGCGCTTGAACGAGATGCCCATGTCGTTTGAGACCTCGACAACGTCTGTGTTCAACGTCGCGGCGAGGCGAGAAAGGTAGGCGAATACCGTCTCATACGGCGCTGGTGAGGGAGATTCGGGCAGCTGAGACCGCAGGCAATGCCCGTCTCAACCGCCCTTGCTCAGGAGGGTTTAGACGACCTTGACGGTCAGCGTCCCGACGCCCTCGATGGTGGCCTCCATCACGTCGCCCCGCTCAACGGCATTCACGCCCGACGGCGTGCCTGCCATGATGACATCGCCTGCCTGAAGTTCGAAATACTCCGACAGATATGAGATCATTTCGGGAACTTTCCAGATCATCTGGTTCAGGTCGCCCTCCTGGCGCACCTCACCGTTGACCTTCAGCACCACATGGCCGTGATCGGGATGGCCAACGTCGGATACCGCACGCAGAGGACCAACCGGGCCCGAGCGTTCAAAGGCTTTGCCGATTTCCCAGGGGCGGCCCATCTTCTTGGCGTCGCCTTGCAGGTCGCGGCGGGTCATGTCCAGCGAGACACCGTAGCCCCAGACGTGGTCCAGCGCCTTGTCCACCGGGATGTTCGTACCGCCGGATTTCAAGCCGACCAGCAGTTCCACCTCATGATGGACGTCGGAACTGTGTGGCGGATAGGGAAACTCGCCGGAGGCATCGAGGTTGTTGGGGTTCTTTTGGAAGAAGAACGGCGGTTCCCGGTTGGGGTCGTGGCCCATCTCGACGGCATGGGCGGCAAAATTCCGCCCGATGCAATAGACCCGCCGGACCGGGAACGTACCGCCATCGCCTGTGGGGATGACGTGTACCTGCGGAGCGGGAATTACAGTGTTAGACATTGGCTTCCTCCTGAGCGCTTGCCTGATCGACCTGTAATTGGGGGGGATCGTTAAATCAATCTGATGCCGTGTCCAAACAGCGTGCGTGCATCAGGGTGGATTGGCCGAGGTCGCAGGATTTTGCCTTTGTTTCATGGGGATTTCGCCGGATCTCTGTCGACCAATTTGGAAATTGGGTAACCGGTGGCTTGGTCTGCAACAGTCCCCCGTGCGGCCACTGGGCGGGGCCGTTGATTGGGTTTGGGCCCGGGTCTGGGCCTGGACCGCCGGCGGCAAGGACCCCAGTCACCCGCCTGCCGGGATCGCCTCTGGCAGGACGCGCGTGTAGACGGACCGGAGGTGTTCAAGCATCATTCGGCCGGCAAGTTCGTCGTCCTGGGCCGCGATGGCCGACACGATATTGTCGTGTTCCGTAAAGCTGGAATAATCCGCTGCGGGCCTGCGCGTGACGCGTGGCTGTCCCCAGACAATGGACCGTCGAACCGAGTTCAGGGTTTCAAAGAAATACTGATACAGCTGGTTGCGGGTGGCGCGGGCAATGGCGTGGTGCAGGTTGTTGTCCCACGCCTCGTAGGTGCGCCAATCCTCGGCTGACCGGCACCGTTCGGCGCAGAGCCGCATCTGATCGCGGTCGGATCGGCTGGCGTGACGCGCGGCCAACCTGCTCAATTCGGGTTCGATGTTGAAGCGTACCGCGACCACCTGGGCCGGTTTGATCTGATCGCGCAGATAGGTGACATCCTTGAGATTGAGCAAAGGCCGGGACCCGACAAAAGTGCCGCGCCCGACGTGGCGCCAGATCCGCCCCTGCGCTTCCAGTTCGGCCAGCGCAGAGCGCAGCCGATTGCGCGTGGTTCCAAGCATTTCGCAAAGCTGCCGCTCGGGCGGGACGCGGTCATTGTGCCGGTATCCTGCCGTATCAAGCAGTTCGCGCAACTGTTGTGTCAGGTTGTCTGAGCCCGTCATGCATTCACCCAATTCCATCATTGGTTGATTGATTGAAACGCTACGCCAGCAAACACTCGGAGGGAATAGGAGAACGCGCTCCGAGTCGAACATCGGCAAAAGCCGGGATCGTGGTGCGACAATTGATGGGAGGAGCGCCGGGTGCAACTGGCAACAATATCCGTGGATAATCAGCCTGTATGCGTTGCCATCTTGGGCGACGGTACGATGCTGGACATCGCCCGTGCAGCAAAGGATCTCGCGGGAGCGGACGGCGACGCCTTGCGGGCCGGAACCCTGCAAGCCTTGGTCGATGGCGGACCCAACGCCCTTACTGCGCTGCGAAAACTCGTGGAAAACGCCGGGGCAACGAGTGTTGCGCATCTGCCGGCGGATTCCCGCCTGATGGCACCGTTCCCTGCGCCCCGCAAGAACGTGTTCTGCGTTGGCCGCAACTATGCCGACCACATCGCCGAGGGTGAAAAGGCCCAGAACGCCAAGATCGGAGTGACAGAATACCCGGTCTTCTTCACCAAGCCGCGCACCGCGATCGTGCCGCCCGAAGGCGAGGTTCTGATCTTTCCCGAGCTTTCAGTGGAAATCGACTACGAGGTGGAACTGGCCGTCGTGATCGGCAAACCTGGTCGCAACATATCCAAGGCCGACGCCTATGATCATGTCTTTGGCTATACGATCCTCAACGACATCACGGCCCGGGATATCCAGCGCCGCCATGGCGCGCAGTACTTCAAGGGCAAGGGGTTGGACGGATCCTGCCCGATCGGACCCTGGGTCGTAACCGCTGATGCGATCTCGGACCCGCAGCAACTGTCAATCGGAACGACCGTAAACGGCGAAAAGCGCCAGGATGGCAATACCCGCGACATGATCTTTGACATCCCCACGCTCATCGCATCGCTGTCTGAGGGATTAACGCTGGAACCCGGCGACGTCATTGCCACGGGAACACCGTCCGGCGTCGGCTACGCCATGACGCCACCGAATTTTCTCAAGCACGGCGATACGGTGGTTTGTGAAATATCGGAAATCGGCGCGCTCAGGAACACCGTGCGCGCTGTTTGAACGCCTGCTGTTGCGGTGCTCCGTAGCTGACAGGCGATACACCTGGGAGGAGATACGACCATGATTACCAGAAGAACATTCACCAAGACGATGCTCTCGGCAATTCCGGCTGCGGGACTGATGGGGACACGGGGTTTTGCGCAGAGTCTGCGTGACATCACGTTCGTGCAGCCCAGCCCCTCGGCCATCAACTCGTTCCCTGTATTCGCGGCCATCGGTGAAGGCTACTTCGCGGAAGAAGGCCTGAACGTGACCGTGGAGGCGATCAACGGCTCGGGCGCGGTTCTGCAGGCGCTGTCGGCCGGACAGGCGCACTTTGGTCGCCCTGGTCCCGGCCCCCTGATCGCGGCGCGGTCGCGCGGTGTGGATGCCGTCCACATCTATAATGTCGCGGCGCGCAGCAACTTTGGCGTGGTCGTGCAGGAAGAATCTGAAATCACGGATATCGAAGGTCTCCGTGGCAAGGTGATCGGCACCGGCACGGCGGATGGGGCAGAGGTGGGCTTTGCCCGCAACGTCATGACCAGCGCAGGTATGACCGATGGCACGGACTACGAATTCCTGACAGTCGGCGACGGCGGCCCGGCGACGGCCGCGTTCCTTGGTGGCGCGATTGATGCCTATTCCTCGTCGACGGCAGACGCGGCAATCCTGAACCAGCGCGGCATGGCAGTGCGCGACATCACGCCCGCCGAATTTGCGCGGTTCTTCGGCAACGGCATCGCAACAATGGGCGACACCATCCGCGACGACCGGGAACTGGTCGAGGGCTGGAGCCGGGCCTTTGCCCGCGGTCATGCCTTTGCGCTGGATGATGCCAACCGCGAGGCCGTTCTGTCGCATCTGGCGGACGGCAACCCGCAAGAAGGTGAAGACAAGGAGTTCCAGTCAGCACTCTTTGATGCGGTTCGGTCCAAGACCATCCCGACCGACATGAGCAATGGCCTGGGCTGGTATCCGGCAGAGGTCTGGGAGGAATGGCAAGAGGCCCTTGTTGCCGGAGGCGAGATCGCGGGGCCGCTCGACGACCTGACCGCTGCCTGGACCAATGAGTTCGCCGCCATCGGGAACAAGGCAATCGGCGGATGAACTCGGCAATCGCCACACAAGCACACTCCGGCGCGCAATTGGGCGCGCCGGTCTACGAGTTGTCCAACGTCAGCAAGACATATGCGCGCAACCAGGTGGTGGCGCTGGACGACGTGTCGCTGACGTTGCGCAAAAGCAGCTTTTCCTCCGTCATCGGGTCAAGCGGCTGCGGGAAGTCGACCCTGCTCAAGATCATGGCGGGACTGATCCCGCCAACCAGCGGTCGGGTTGTCCTGCAGGATCGCCCGGTCACAGGACCGCGCAGGGACATCGGCATGATGTTCCAGCATGCGACCCTGTTTCCATGGCGAACCGCGGTTGAAAACATCGTGCTGCCCATCGAGATCCGCGATGGACGCGCCGCCGCAAAGAAAGCCCTCGAGAAGGCGCATGAACTGCTGGACATCGTGGGGTTGAAAGGGTTCGAGAACGTCTATCCCAACGAACTGTCGGGTGGCATGGCGCAGCGCGCTTCGATCTGCCGGATGCTGATCACCGAACCCGCTGTCCTGTTGCTGGACGAGCCATTCAGCGCGCTGGATGAGCTGTCGCGCGACATGATGAACATGGAGTTGCAGCGCATCTGCCGCGAGCAGCACGCGACTGCCTTTCTTGTCACCCATTCCATTCAGGAGGCAGTGATCCTCTCGGACCATATCTATGTGATGAAACCGCGCCCTGGACGTCTGGCCGAGATCGTCGAGGTCGACCTGCCGCGCCCGCGCACGCTCGACATGATGACAACCCCGAAATTCGGGGCAATCGTGGACTATATCCGGGGACTTCTGGACAAGGGAGAAGACATGTGAGCGTCACTCAGACAGACCAACCCCGCGACACAGCGCAAGACACGGTCTGGGTACAGGACGTGTCGTTCATCGATTCCATCCCGCGCTCGGTGGCGATGACCTTTGTCCTCCTCGTCTTCATCGGGTCTTGGCAAATGGCGACCAGCCTTGGCCTCGTGTCGCCGATCATCCTGCCGACACCTTTGGAAACCCTGCAAGACATGATCTTTGTCGGCAAGAACCTGTTGACCGGCGGCTATATGCTAGAGGCGCTTTGGATCACGCTCAAAGAGGTGTTTTACGGCTTTGCGCTTGCGATCTTCCTGGGCTTCACGCTGGGTGTTCTCGTGGGCGAGACAGCCTTTGGCGAAAAGGCGGTCATGCCTTACCTCGTTGCCATCGACACAATGCCCAAGGTGGCGTTTGCGCCGCTCTTCGTGGCGTGGCTGGGCTTTGGCATCGAATCCAAGGTGGCCCTCGCGGCGTTTATCGCGACCTTTCCGATTGTGGTTGGCACTGCTGCCGGGTTGCATGCGGCGGATGAAAATGCCCGAATGCTGTTCAAGACGATGGGCGCCAGCCGGATGCAGACTCTGATCAAGATGAAGCTGCCGACCGGACTGCCGCAGATCTTCACCGGGCTGAAGATTGGTGCAGTGGGCGTCATGGCCGGCGCGATCACCGGCGAATTCCTTGGCGGTGGCAAAGGGTTCGGTGAATTGATCCGGATTGCGGCATCGCAGCTCAACACGCCGCGTGTGTTTTCCCTGATCCTCTATCTCAGCCTTGTCGGGTTGGCGCTGTATGTGTTGGTCACATGGACCCAGCGCAAGGTTGTGTTCTGGCACAAGGAACGTGTGGGGGCGCATGATGGCTGACGCACCCACTATCGCTGTTGCGGACCTGAGCGATTTCGTCGCCCGCGCGCTGGGCGCGCGCGGTGTGCCAGAGGGGGATGCGGCCAAGGTCGCCGCCCTCATGGTCGAGGCGGATATCTATGGCTACGGCACGCACGGTGTTTTTCGCTTGCGTCAATATCTGGCGCGGCTGGGCGGCGGAGGGTGTAACGCCGCGCCCAACGTCTCGGTGGCCGAGGAAACCGTGTCGACGGCGGTGATCGACGGTGACAACGGTCTGGGCCATCTGGCGATGTCTGCGGCACGCGATCTGGCCATCGAAAAGGCGCGGGCCACCGGCATCGGATGGGTCGGGGTGCGCCGGGGCAATCATGCCGGTCCCTTGGCCCTATATGTTCGGCCACAGGCCGAGGCCGGGTTGCTGGGCATGGCCGCTGCCGTGGGCAGCGCCAACCATGTGCCACCCTATGGCGGCAGTGACCTGCTGCTGGGAACCAATCCGATCGCCTTTTCGGCCCCCAGCGCCGGACCCGATCCGTTTGTCTTTGATATGGCGACAACCGTGGCGGCGATGGGTAAGATCAAGACGCTTCTCCAGCAGGGAGAGCCGATGCCCGAGGGCTGGATGGTCGGGCGGGATGGAAAGCCGCTGACCGATCCTGCGCGAAAATCCGAGGGGTTCTTGCTGCCCATTGGCGGCCCCAAGGGTTTTGGCCTGTCGGTAGCTATCGGGCTGATGGCCGGGGTGCTGAACGGTGCGGCCTTTGGGTCGGATGTGGTCGATTTCACCAAGGATACGACATCGGAAACCAACACTGGCCAATTTGTCATGGCCTTGGATCCGGTGGCCTTTGGTTTGGGTGACGGTTTTGGCGAAGCCGCGTCGCGCGTCTTTGACGAGATGCGCGCCTCACCGCCATTGCCGGGCCATGATCCGGTGCGCCTGCCCGGTGATGGCAAGACCGCCGCCGCGCAGACCCGACGCGATGATGGGCTGAGGCTCAAACTTGCCCTGTGCCGCGATTTGAACGAACTGGCGGCGGACTGCGCTATTGCGGCACCGTTTCCCGGTCTACAAACGGGCTGAGCGTCAGTCTGGCCGGGCAGAGGCCTTGTCGCTCAGCCAACGCAGCACCGCACTCCGCTTGGCCAACAGGTGGTTGGACAGAACTCCACCCAACCGCTGGCCATCGCGCGCCTGCAACCGTTGCAGAATCTTGTCATGTTCTGCCATGGCTGCCGTCCAACGTGCCTCTGGCATTGTGGCCAATTAGCGCGCGCTGAACTCGGACCGACAGTGCCTGACAAGTCGTGGCCAGTGTCGGGGTGTGCGCCCTAGGTGTTTGGTCTTGGTATCTGGTGGATCGGATTGACGCTGGATCGATCCATCTGTGAAGATCCAGATCGTGCAGATGTAGTTGTAGGGTGGGGGAAGGCCACGCCAAAAACAGAAACGCCACGGGGTCACCACAACAACGCGCGCCTTCTGCACAGAGCCGGCGTTTGGAGGCTTCGAATGCGGAGTTGACCCAAATCGGGGGCGCATTGGAAAGGGGAATTGCGGTGTTCAGGGTCCGCGCATAGTCGGCCGGGGCCTGGTAGTCCAAGGCCGAATGCGGAGGTTCGCGGCAAGAGCAAACCAGCTGCGCCGCGAAGTTGAAAGCCGACATCCAGATGTCCTCGAATCCGGATTTCGTTCTGCACCGCCGCAGGTCTGGACTGACGACGAACTGCTGTTGACCCCAAATGATTTGTCAAAGACATGTTGGTATAGCCGCTACCAAGGCTGTTGTTCCGCCGACAGGAAGACAAATGATCACTCTGCCTCTCGTCTGGCTTGTAAGTGTTCTGTCGACAATCGCGGCTTTCGCATTGGCGCAAGATACCCGCACGCCCTTTGCTGCGCGCCTTTGTCTGTGCGGTTTTCTTTTGACCTTGGCGACCATTGGTTTGCTGCTTGGGCTCCGACTTTCATTTGATGCGACTTGGGCCGCCCGGGTTCAGCCGGTGGTTGCCGTGATGGTTGCGCCATTGGCCTATCTCGGTTTCTCGGCTCTTACCCAGGACCTGGGAGCGAACTGGCGCAAGACGCTCTGGTTGAATGGAGTGCCGGTCGCTTTCGCGCAGCTGGCGATATTGGTCCACGTCCCGATCTCGGCAGACATCTTTGTCCTTGCGATCAACAGCGTTTACCTTTTTCTGATTGCCCGACTTCTACGCCGCAAAGCTGATGATTTTGTCCATGTCGCGGGCTTTGTTGCGCAAAGTCGGTAACGTCCGGAGTTCCCCTTTCCCCGGACGCAATTATCCCACAGGCTCTGTGACGGGTATGCCGAGCGCGGTGTAGCCGTTGAGCACGGCGGCGCGGATCTGAAGTTCGGCGACCTGACGATCGAAGTCGCGCGCCATGAGGCTCTGCCCCAGCAGCTTCACGCAATGCATCTTCGTCTCGGCGCGGCTTCGTCGGTGGTATCCGCTCCATTTTCTCCAGATGGCGCGGCCAAGGTATTTCGAAGCGCGCAGCGCCTCGTTCCGAGCGATAGCCCCTGCAGTCGATGGCTTCCACGGCTTGGCATTCTTGCGCGGCGGTATGACG
>NZ_FZON01000100.1 GCF_900188425.1 Antarctobacter heliothermus | reverse complement strand
AATCGACGAGACGGCACTGGCGGCCAAGATCAAGGGGGTGCTCGAGCTGAAACCCGAGATTTCCTGCACGGTGAAAGCGCTCGATCTGCCCGCAACTGAAACGCACCCCGCGTCGATCATGCTGATCGTCCGGCATGGAGGGCCGCTGTCGAGCGTCTATGACCATCGACACGACGGACGCAGGGGAACCATCTATTATCGCCCTCCAAACGAGGCGACGCTCATTTACACGCCGTCGCTCCGCCAGATTGAGGTCTGTGCGGACAGCCCTGTGGTGCGCCAGACGGTCAGCGACTCGTTCGCCGAAGTTGCCCTCGGCCACGACATCTCCCAGAAACCGCTGACCTGGAAGCGCTATAACCTCTCGCGGTTTCGGACGTCGCTTCGTCTGCAGCCGCCCGAATTGGATGGCTACGCATTTGGGTTTGCCCGTGTCGTGGAAGCCGAGATCCGGCTCGGCATCTGGCGCCGCAAGTTGCAGTTGAAGGTCACGGTCGATGACGACATCGCAGAGGTGGCCGACCAATATCTCGGAGCCAGAAACATATTCCGCCGTGCTGAAGCTTTCAGCCGGGTCGCCATCGCCGTCGCCTACAACCGGGTCGGCGACGAAAAAGAGCGGACGCTCAATCTTACGATCTCCGGCACGAAAAGCTGCAATCTGCAAAGTAAGACGGATCCCGAAGAGCGCGCCCTCGGATTCGCCCTCCTTAAGGAATGGGGGATCCTGAGCGCATTCCGACAGATCGCGTCCGGTGACCTGCAGGCGATATTTCCCCAACTGGTTCAACTCCATGACCGCATTGAAGACGAGGTCAGCGGCAGCTACCTCCTGGAACTCGGGCTCGACCCCAGCCGTCTGATCGAAGGCGGGCTGCTAGAGCGTCGCGACCGTCAGGATGTGGTCCTGATCGACGATGACGACCTCGACGGGGAAGGCACCGTGAAGCCGTCGGCGACAGAGGGCATGGTCAACACGGTGGGCCCGTTCGGCGAGGACGCAGGCAAGCGATCGGTGTCGGATGTCGAGATGTTCGCGATTAACGGCCAATGGCTTCACGAGACCCTCATGCGGCTGATAAAGCCGCTCTTGAGCAAGCGAACAGCCCAGATCCTAGACCCGGACCTGACCCTGCTCGGCGCAATGCAGGTGGATGGTGCCGAGGTGCCCGTCTATTTCGCCCGGCGCCTGAATGACCCGAAAACTGCCCAAAGGCTGGACCTGGCCTTGCGCGCGCGGAACACAGCTGGCGTCGGCATTATCCTCGCGGCAAGTGAGGAAATGCCATTGCACCTCGGCTCCAACGTCGTTGTGCCGCTACTGTCCCATCTCGCGTCGGCGGACGAGGATCTCCTGTTCTCGCGCGGCGGCATCGAACTCGCATATAGAAACAACATTTCGCTCGCTCGCGGGGGTGTGTCGCCGCGCGTCGTTCGGGCAGGCACGCAATCCGGTACTTTGTACATTCCGGGCAAGGAGCCGCTGCACCTCGCGGGGAACGATCAGCTGACAATCTTCGAGCGCCTTGTAGCTGCTTTCGTCAGCGGTAGTACGGACGTCTATGTCGGAGACCTGATGAAGGGTTTCGCGGCAAAGAGTCCTCAATCTGCGTTCCGCACAAAAATGTGGAAGGACATCGTCGATATCTACATCGGCAAGGGTGCGAAGCGTGGGTTCTGGCGCCTGATCACCACCGCGGTGCAAGCAGGTGAAATCGTCGACGCCGAGGACGATGCTGAAACTCCCGTCTAACGACGGTCTAACATGTCGTGAGAGACGGTCTAACAAACCGCTGATTATTGGAAAGGCTCACTCATCAGAGGAGCATTCCAATGCCGACTCCCGATACTTCCCGCCAGCTAGCCCAGATGAACTGGACCGGCGGCGCAGAGACGAAACCCACCACTTTGAGCCCCGAATGGCGCTGCACGCGCTGTGACAAGCTGCTTGGCGTCTGCCGGGACGGCCGTATGCACCTGCGTTTCGCGCGGGGCCACGAGTATTTCGTGGGCTTTCCGGTCGTGGCCACCTGCCGCGGCTGCGGCACGCTGAACCAGGCGACATCACCCGCGCGCTAAGGCGCGCATCTCACCATTTCCCTGAAATCGCAGAGACGCACGACGTCCTGACCTGGCCACAAAAAGGCGCTGGACGCCTGGCCGCAAGGCAGGCGTCCAATGTCTATCGCGTGGCACGAGATCCGTGATCACCTCATGTTTTCTTCTTCAACTCTTGGTTTTCAACACACCTTCGATGAGCTCCGGCGCAGCAGCGAGCCGCTCGCGCATTTCGCTGATCCGGCCGCAGTGCTGGACACGCTGCACGTCGGTTGCCGTGCGCCAGACGACAAAAATCGGTTGCTGGTTGCACTGGTCGCGGCCGCGCAGTCCGGCGGCGCGGCCTCCGATTGTGCCCTGACGCTGATGCTGCTGGCGCTCTGGCCGGGGCTGGATGCCGTTCGGCGCAGATCGATCTGGCGCAGGATCGGCACCGGCGATGAGGTTGCATCCGAAATCCTCGCACGGGCCTCGGAAACCATTCGGGGATTGGACCTGCGGCGGGTCAACTGGATCGCGGCAACCATCCTGCGGAACATCGAGCGCGACCTGATCAGAACGCGTCAGCGCGAGGACCGGCACCAGTACCTGCGCAGCGAGACCGATACGGACGATATCCCGATTGACGGGGGAGTGTCACAGGCCACTGCCAGCCCCGGACTGCTCCACGGCGATCTGGTCCGCATCATCGGCACGGATGCGGATCTGGTGATCCGTGTGGCCATCGACGGTTTCTCCCAGGCTGAGGTCGCATCCGAGATGGGGCTGTCCGAGGCGGCGACGCGCAAACGCTATCAGCGGGCGACCCGGCGTCTGCGCGACGTCCTGCAAGAATTTCGCTGACCGGATGTCCCGATCCCTGCGGCGCGGTGGCTTTTCCCATTCAGACGCCACCGCGCGCCCCACTCAAACCGAAAGTCGACCAGCATGATCCGCAAAGCCGACCTCTTGTCTGCAGACCTCAAGCGCATCCCCGGCCTCTACCGCCGCTGGGAGTTGCCGGAAATCCTGAAGAACCAGCGTGCCTACCGCATCGAAAATGCCGGTTCCCATCAGGACGGGACGCCACTCGTGGCGGTCTACGCCGAGGCCGACGCCGACACGGGTCAGCCGGACGACCAGCACAACGCCTCAAACCAAGACGCCGAAGCGGCCTCGGTCCCCGCTGGGACGATGTCGCGGCGGCCTGAGTAGAGGGGAAAGGAGGAGACATATTCATGGAAACCACACCCTTTATCACGGTTCGCGCCAGCCGACCGCTGTCCGAGATCGAGTTCTGTGCCTGGGTGGCGCAGGCCGTTCCCGGCGACCGTCTGGAATACCATCGCGGCTTTCTGGTGCTCGACGTTTTCCCGATGTTTTCAAAGCTGTCGAATGCGGCGCGCGCCGCGTTGCGCTGTCTTGGATCACGAGCTTTCTGGGCCGCGGAGCTGGGTCTCGTGCATCTCGTCCAAGAGCGCGTGGGGCCCGATCAGTTCGCCTACATCGCCGTCGCCCGGCCCAAGCCCAAAGCCGCTGCCGTCTCGCTGTCCGAGCTGCTGCTCGCCGAACAGGGGCAGCCCTGCGACGCCACCGGTTCGAGTGGCAGGGCTGCCGCGTGATGCCCGCATTTCAATCCCTTTTCACCAATCACGGAGGCCATTTCATGCCATTCCCCGAGAACACCCCGACGCCGGACGATCTACCGTCCCTCAGCGCAGCCGAGGTTGCTGCGCTGCCGGTCGAGTTGCTGGCAATCCTGCAGCGCGAGATCGACGAGCGCCTTAAGCGCGACAAGGCGGCCAAGACCCGCTTCGATGCGGGACTGGCCGTCCGCTATGCCACCCGCGCCGCCGAGGAACGGCAGTTGCTGGCCAAGGACACCGGCACCGTCCGCTTCGACGACGGTGATTTCACCGTGGTGGCTGATCTGCCGAAGCGGGTGGATTGGGATCAGGATCGGCTGGCCGATATGGTTGCGCGGATCCGCGATGCCGGGGACGATCCGGCCGAATATGTCGATCTCGCTTACAAGGTGCCGGAGCGCAAATACGTCGCCTGGCCCGAGGCCATTCGGCAGGGTTTCGAGCCCGCGCGCACCGTCAGGCCGGGCACGCTGAAGGTCGAGATCGTCCCGCAGGGGGGCGATCAATGACGGCGCTCGCGGCAACATCGACCCCGTCACAGGACCTTCCCAGCCTGATCGAGCGCGCCGCCAGCATGCTTTCTGGGGCGAAAACCGCCGCCGAGGTGCTCGAGGCGCGAGAGGTGGCCGGTCTGGCCTACGATGTGGCGAAACGCGCCGCCCGGTTGCAACGAGCGAAGAGCGCCCATGACGATCTCGTCGCGGCGGCGCATCGCGCGCAGGCCCACGCGCTGGAGATCGAGGCCCGCGCCAAACGTCGCCTCGCGGACGAATACGATGCCGCGCAGGCGCGGGGCGAGGTGGCTGGCCACGGCGGCGGGAGAAATTTCAAGGTTGCTAACGGCAACGTTGAAACCACCACGGCCGATCTCGGATTGCGCCGCGACCAGATCCACGAGGCCCGCCAGCTCCGTGACGCGGAAGCCGTCGATCCTGGCATCGTGCGGCGCACGCTGGATGAGCGGCTGGAGCACGGGGAAGAACCCTCACGCGCGGCCCTGCGCAAGATGGTGGTAGATGCCGCCATGCGCGGGATGCGCCCGCAGCGCCGCGCCAGCCGACGCAATCCTCTCTATGTGGCGCCCACGCCTGAGCAGGCGGCCTGGCGGCATGTGACGGGTGTCTTTCGCGCTTTCGCCGAATGGGCTTCCGACGAGAACCTCGCCCTTGCCCGCAAAGGCATGCGCGAGGCCGGCGACACCCCGTTTCACGACCTCGACGCGCGGGCCATCGCGCAGGGGTCTGCAGCTTTCACGACAATCAAGGAGTGGTTCGATGCTCGATAGCCAGACGGCGGCATTCGCCGAGCGGGTCTGGGAGATTGCCTCCCGGCTTGGAAACAACGCCCCGAAAATCGCCGATGAGATGATGGGAACTGCCTTTCCGCTGACCTGCACGCAGGCGCGGCAGGAGGGGGCGCTGCGGATGCTGCGCACCGGCATCATCACGGAGGTGAAGCGGATCCTGCGCAACCGGACCGACGGTCTGGAGCAGGCGGACTTTTCGGATGTCTGCGACGCGTTCGTGCCGCTGATCAAGGACCTGCGCTCGAAGACCTACTTTGTCGAAGGCGCCGAGGAATACGTCGCCATCCCGGATCTGATCGCCGAGCCCGAACTGCTCGACGACGCGCGGCGGTTCATGCGGCGCAAGGGCAAGGAATGCCTCGACGAGGCGGACCGTCTCGATGCGCTCTTTGCGGCCGTGACCAGCACCGACCCCGATGTGGAGCGGGCGCGTCAGGAGGTGCTGGCATGACCGGCGCGCTCCCCATCATCAGCGCCGACCAGCGGCTTGCCGAACCGCGCGGCATCAAGGGTTGCATCTTCGGGAAGAGCGGAATTGGCAAAACTTCTCTGCTCTGGACCCTCGATCCCGAGCGCACGCTGTTCATGGATCTCGAAGCGGGCGATCTCGCCATCGAGGGCTGGGCGGGCGACAGCATCCGGCCGCGCACCTGGACGGAATGCCGGGACTTCGCGGTGTTCATCGGCGGGCCAAACCCGGCGCTGCGCGACGAGCAGCCTTACAGCCCGGCGCACTACAAGGCGGTCTGCGACCGCTTCGGCGATCCGGCAGCGCTCGATCGCTACGACACCATCTTCGTCGACTCGATCACCGTTGCCGGGCGGCTGTGCTTCGGCTGGTGCAAGGGGCAGCCGGAGGCGCTGTCGGAAAAGACCGGCAAGCCGGATGTGCGTGGCGCCTACGGGCTGCACGGCCGCGAAATGATCGGCTGGCTCACGCATCTGCAGCACACGCGGGCCAAGAATGTCTGGTTCGTCGGGATCCTCGACGAGAAGCTCGACGACTTCAATCGCAAGATATTCCAGCCGCAGATCGACGGCTCCAAGACTGGGCTCGAGCTTCCGGGGATCGTCGACGAGGTGATCACCATGGCGGAATTGAAGGCCGACGGCGGCGAGCCGTATCGCGCCTTCGTTTGTCAGACGATCAATCCCTGGGGCTTTCCGGCCAAGGATCGCTCCGGCCGCCTAGCCCAAGTCGAAGAGCCTCATCTCGGCCGCCTGATGGCGAAGATTCGGACGGCAGCGACGCCTCCATCCGACCGCCTGACCTACACCCCGCCGCCCGTCGATCCGGCGGCCGCCGACCAATCCCAACCGCAATCCTGAAAATAGAAGGAGGTTCCCCATGGGTTCCTGGAACGATTTCAACGACGCGCAGAGCAACACCAACCTCATCCCCAAGGGCACTCTGGCCAAGGTGCGCCTGACCATCCGTCCCGGCGGCTTCGACGACGCATCCCAAGGCTGGACCGGCGGCTACGCCACGCGCGGCTCCACTGGGGCTGTCTATCTCAATGGCGAGTTCACCGTGACCGAGGGGCCGTACGCCCGGCGTAAGATCTTCACGCTGATCGGTCTCTACAGCCCCAAGGGGCCGGATTGGACCAACATGGGCCGCAGCCTGGTGCGCGGCATGCTGAACTCGGCGCGCGGCATCTCCGACAAGGACATGTCGGCGGAGGCGCAGGCCGCGCGGCGGATCAGCGGCTTTGCCGATCTCGACGGGATTGAGTTCATCGCCCGCATCGACATCGGCACGGACGCCAGCGGGGACGACAAGAACGAAATCCGCAGCGCCGTCACGCCCGATCATCGGGATTATGCGCAGGTCATGGGCACCGCGCCCCTGCAGTTCAGCGGTAATGCCGGACCCAGCGACGCCCCGCAGCAGTCCAGCACGGCATCTCCGCAGACCAACCAGCCAGCAGCCCACCCCGGTGCCCCCGGGCGGCCGAGCTGGGCGCAGTAAGGGGGATCGGACATGCGTCTGCGTCCCCGCCAGAAGACCTTCGTCGAGCGCAGTGTTGCTGCGCTCGCCTCCCGCGGCAACACGCTGGGCGTGGCTCCGACCGGAGCGGGAAAGTCCATTATGCTCTCGGCGGTCACCGGCGAGATGATCGGCGATGGTGCCAAAGCCTGTGTTCTGGCCCATCGCGATGAGCTGACCGCGCAGAACCGTGCCAAGTTCCAGCGTGTGGTGCCGGGCGTGGCCACCTCAGTGATCGACGCGACAGAGAAATCCTGGGGCGGCGCTGTCACATTCGCCATGGTGCCCACACTGGCGCGGGCGTCGAATCTGACCGACATGCCGCGCCTCGATCTTCTGGTGATTGATGAGGCGCATCACGCGGTGGCGGACAGCTACCGCCGGATCATCGACCGGGTGCGCGATGCAAATCCCGACGCGAGGGTGTTCGGGGTGACGGCAACGCCGACCCGGGGCGACCGCAAAGGGTTGCGCGAGGTCTTCGACAATGTCGCCGACCAGGTGCGTTTGGGCGAGCTGATCGCCTCGGGCCACCTCGTGCCGCCACGGACCTTCGTCATCGACGTGGGTGTGCAGGAGGAATTGAGTTCCGTCCGCAAGACCAGCGCCGATTTCGACATGACCGAGGTGGCGGACATCATGGACCGCGCGCCGATCACCGAGGAGGTGGTGCGCAACTGGCAGGAAAAGGCCGCGGACCGTCCGACCGTGGTGTTCTGCTCGACTGTGGCCCACGCCTCGCATGTCGCCGAGGCTTTCAACGCCGCCGGCATCCCCACCGGCCTGATCCATGGCGATCTGCCCCGTGACGAACGCCACAATATCCTGGCGGCCTTTGCCCGCGGCGAGATCCGCATCATCACCAACGTGGCCGTGCTCACGGAAGGGTTTGATCACCCACCCACCTCCTGCGTCGTGCTGCTACGGCCTTCATCCTACAAGTCCACGATGATCCAGATGGTGGGGCGTGGCCTGCGCACCGTGGACCCTGCCGAGCACCCGGGCGTGGTCAAGACCGACTGCGTGGTGCTGGATTTTGGCACCTCCAGCCTGACCCATGGCACGCTGGAGCAGGACGTCGATCTCGACGGCAAGACCACCAGCGGCGAGGCCCCGTCGAAAACCTGTCCGGCGTGCCAGGCCGATATTCCACTGGCATCGCGCGAATGCCCGATCTGCGGCGAGGTGTTGGTCGAGGACGAAGCCGAAACCCGTGAGGGAGCCCTCGGTGGAGCGCTCTCCGACTTCGTGATGACGGAAATCGATCTGCTGAAACGCTCCAGCTTCGAATGGGTCGATCTCTTCGGCACCGAGGATGCGCTGCTGGCCACGGGGTTCTCGGCCTGGGGCGGCGTCTTCTGGCTGGATGGCCTCTGGTACGGCATCGGCGGTGCACGCGGGGTGCAGCCGCAGCTTCTGGGTATCGGAGAGCGCAGCGTCTGTCTTGCGCAGGCCGATGACTGGCTGAACACCCAAGAGACCGACGAAAGCGCCTTCAAGACACGTGCCTGGCTGACCCAGCCCGCCACCGAAAAGCAGCTGCAATATCTCTCGCCCGCCGCGCGTAGCGATTACGGCCTCACCCGCTACAAGGCCTCGGCCCT
>NZ_FZON01000102.1 GCF_900188425.1 Antarctobacter heliothermus | reverse complement strand
GCAAGAATGCCAAGCCGTGGAAGCCATCGACTGCAGGGGCTATCGCTCGGAACGAGGCGCTGCGCGCTTCGAAATACCTTGGCCGCGCCATCTGGAGAAAATGGAGCGGATACCACCGACGAAGCCGCGCCGAGACGAAGATGCATTGCGTGAAGCTGCTGGGGCAGAGCCTCATGGCGCGCGACTTCGATCGTCAGGTCGCCGAACTTCAGATCCGCGCCGCCGTGCTCAACGGCTACACCGCGCTCGGCATACCCGTCACAGAGCCTGTGGGATAATTGCGTCCGGGGAAAGGGGAACTCCGGACGTTACCGACTTTGCGCAACAAAGCCAGACCAAGGCTTCCGGCCAGGAGGGTTTGCCATGTTCGAGTGTCCGAAAAATATGCACGTAGGAACGCTGCTCCATTACTTGGCAAGATATCGAAAGACGGGAACTCGTTCGATACGAAAGCCCCGTCGAGTTCTTCAGGGACGATTGTAAAAGCGCCCTCGAAAGCGAATAGCCTACTATAGATGAATTGACCCGCGCGCACCTTATACAGCAACCGTGCGCTCGTAGCTGCGCCATCGATAGGCGGCTTCGCAAAAACACCGCGAGCGTAGCTGTAGATCCCTAGGTTAGGATAGCAGCTATCTGGTGAGACCTGGACTGGTTCCGCGCCCAATCGCAGCACATCGTCAAGAGTCACTCGTGTCCATCCTGATTGGAGTTTTTCCTCGTTGGAAAGATCAGACCTTCGCGCCAAGGCCACCGTAAGCGCGCGACGATCACTGGCAATTACATCAAGACGTTTTCGCGCTAACTCAATAAGATCTGCAACTCGATCCAGCCGCGCCAAGATTTGTCGTTGTTCACAAATAGAGAGCAACGGGACGGACATCTTCAGAAACTTGTTCTCTTTCATTCGAACCCGATTTGTCGAGCCCTCGCTTGCGCGACGACAGAGATCGACGAATTCCGGGGTGCGCGAATACCATTCAAAAAAATGCGGTAGCACCTTTGATGAATCGATATCGAAACAAGGAAAGTCGTTGCTGACCAAGGCGCCGTCGAGATTGTCAGGGACGATGCCAAAGGCACCGTGCCGTGCGTCAATTCTGGAAATCAAAAACTGCCCTGCTTTGGCTTTGTACTGCTTTGCCGCTGCAATCGCTGAGCCCTGAACTTCGCCGCGCAGCTTCAAACCTTTCCCCCATAGTCGGGCTGTGATCTGTTTGTATCGTTGATCCGGCTGAACAAGCACCCAATCTTCAGATTTGGTCAGGAATTCATCAATGCTGATCGTCTTCGCCATCAAGAACGCTCCGCCAAGGCGGACTTGATTTCGTCCATGATGCCGAGGATCCGCTTCTCCTGGTCGATAATAGCGTCCACAATTTCGGCAGGGGCGCGGTGGTCTGCAACTTCGCCGGAATGTGGATTCTTGATGTCGAGATTGCAGGACATGACGCGATCTTGGTCATCACGCTGGATCAGATCAGCCGCAGAAACCTTCCAGGCGCGCTCGTTTTCTTCGCGATTGTTCCACCATTCAAGGCAGCCGCCGAATTCCTCATAAGCCATCGGCGCGGTTTTTGAGTATTTCTTGCGACCTTCCGGCAGGGGCAGTTCATAATACCAGATGTCTTTCGTCGGCCCGCTGGTGTCGAAAAAAATCAGATTCGCCGGGATATCGGTATAGGGCGCGAACACCCCGTCACGAAGACGCACCACCGTATGCAGATTGAATCTCTCCAACAAGTCGGCCTTGATCCGCGCTGAAATGCCATCGCCGAACAGTGTGCCATGCGGGACAACGACAGCCGCCCGCCCGCGTCCGGCGCGTTTCAACCGCCGCATAATCAGCTGAAGGAACAGAAGCGCAGTCTCGGCCGTGCGCCGATCCTCTGGGAAGTTGTTGAGGATGCCCGCCTCTTCTTCGCCGCCAAAGGGCGGGTTTGTCAGGATAACGTTGACGCGCTGATCCTCGCCGATTTCCGCCAGACGAAAACGCAGAGTATTGCCGGGATCGATCCGCGGGGCATGAAGACCGTGCAGCAGCAGGTTGAGCTGGGACAGCAGGAACGGCAGCGACTTGGCTTCGCCACCGAAGAAGCTGTCTTCCTGCAGTATGCGATGCTTCTCGACCGTGTCGGCCTGGCGTTCAAGGTGAAGGTAGGAATCAGTCAGGAAGCCGCCCGTGCCGCAGGCTGGATCGAGGATGGTCTCACCGAGTTTTGGGTCCGTGACCTCGACCATGAAGCGCACCACCGGCCGGGGTGTGTAGAACTCGCCCGAATCCCCAGCGGCGTCGCGCATCTCGCGCAGCAGCGTCTCGTAAAGGCGGCCGAGCGTATGGACTTCTTCGGACGAGTCGAAGTGGATGCCATCGATCAGGTTCACTACGTCTCGCAAAAGGTAGCCGCTCTCCATGCGGTTGGCGAAGCCTTGAAAGACGGTGGCGATCACGTCGCGCCGCTCGCGTCGGCCATTGTCACCGCGCAGGGCGCGCAGGTAGGCAAACAGACCGGGACCACGGCTGCCGTCCGGTCGCTCAGCTTCGTCGGCGACAAGGAACGACAGCAGGTCCGGGCCAGTGATGCCGTCGGCGTCCGCTGCCCAGTCTCTCCAGCGATACGGTGCCTCGATGATTGAACGATAGTCCTTGCCCGCCAGATCCGCGCGCCCTTCCTCAATCCGCTCCATGTCGTCAAGGAACTTCAGGAACATAATCCAGGTGAGCATTGGCAGGCGGTCGAGATCGCCGTTCAACCCCTTGTCCTTGCGCATGATCTTGCGCGCGGACTTGATGATGCTGTCGAGACGCTGGGCAGTGGTCAATTGCTTCGGCGCAGCCTTCTTGCGGGCGGTTTTGGCCAATGTGGCACTCCTTCAATTCACGCGGTGTAGAGTAGACGCTGCAATTCGGTAACGGCGCTGCGCAACTCCTTGCCGCCGCCGAAGCGGGCGGCAATTTCAATTACATTACCCCATTCGTTGAATGGAGGGATTTCGAGCAAGTCGGGCAGCTTGAACTGGGCACTGCCGTGCTCGGCATATTTCTCGAGTACGGCATCCAGAACTTCGCGGGCTTCGGGCCCGAAGCGGGCCAGAAAATCGTCTTGTTCGTGCAGCAGGCGGTCAGCACGCTCACGGCGGGTGCGCAAGGGCGCGTTGTAGGCGAGATGGCAAAGAAGGTCGAACGGGTCGGCCTCCGGCTTTCCGACCGCATCGGCGAGGGAGTCGAGCTCGATACCTTTCTCCTCCAGCCGTTCGACGATCTCGGCCCGGCGCTCGGGGTCAAGCCAGTCTCTCCGCAGTTCCGAGGCATTGGGGTACAGGGTGCGGACCTTGTCGCCGGTATAGTCGGTCAGCTGGCGGCAGGCGAGCTGCCGTCCATCGGAGTCAAGATCGTATACGAGGTGCCGGACAATCGAAACCTCACCGCCATCGACATAGAATTTGCGGGGGCCAGCCTCTGGATCGTCGTCGAGACCGGCTGGCCCATCCGGAACATCCGGGAAGTCGTCGGGATCCAGCGCTGTCTCCTCGAACTCGCGCTCTTCAACGACGTCACCGTCTGCATTGATCACCGCTTCATCTTCGCGGACGGGATCGCCGTCGAAAGCTGGATCAGCAAACATTCGTGTTGCAGTGCCGGTGTAGTCGATGATGTTGAAGGCGAGCTTCCCATAATCGGCCCTGAGGCGCGTGCCGCGTCCGATGATCTGCTTGAACTCCGGCATGGAGCCCACCACCCGGGCAAGCACGACGTTCTTGCAGGTCGGGGCATCGACGCCGGTGGTCAAAAGCTGCGACGTGGTGAGGATGACCGGCGTCTGGGTTTCGACGTCCTGGAACTTGGCCCGGTGCGCGCTGCCAACATCACCCTCGTCGGACGTGACGCGGCAAACATAGTCGGGGTGATCCTTCACCAGATCGGTGTTTAAGGCGGCGAGCGCCTGGCGCATTTCGAGCGCGTGTTCCTGGTCGACGCAAAAGACGATGGTTTTGGCGAAGCGATCGGTCTCCGCCATGAAGCCCGCCAAGTGTTTCGCGATGGCCTGCGTCCTTGCACGAAGCGCCACGACCCGCTCGAAGTCTCGCGTGGAATATTCGGTATCAGGGATTTCGCGTCCGTAGCGGTCGAGTTCGCCCCGCGTCGGGCGCCAACCAGCGGCGTCGTAGTCCGAGATGACACGGTGTACGCGGTACGGTGCGAGGAAGCCGTCGGCGATGCCCTGTGCGAGACTGTATTCGTAAAGTGGATCGCCGAAGTAGTTGTAGGTGTCGAGGTTTTCCTCGCGCCGCGGCGTCGCCGTCATGCCGATCTGGGTTGCTGGTGCGAACCACTCAAGAATCTCGCGCCAATTGCTGTCGTCACGCGCGCTGCCCCGGTGGCATTCGTCGATTATGATGAGGTCGAAAAAATCCCGTGCATATTCGCGATAGAGGCCGGGACGATTCTCGTCTCGCGCGATAGACTGATAGATTGCGAAATACACATCGCGGCTTTTGACGGCGACGCCGCCTGCGATTTTATGTCGGGCATCGCCGAATGGGCTGAAATCCTTTGCCATTGGATCGTCGACCAGCACGTTTCGGTCGGCGAGAAACAGGATCTTCGGGTTGCGGTTGACGCCCTTCGAATTCCAACGTGCCGACCAGAGCTTCCAGCAAATCTGAAAGGCGACAGCAGTCTTGCCCGCCCCCGTGCACAAGGTCAGGAGCGCCCGCTTCCTGCCCTGAAGCGCCGCCTGAACGGCGCGGTTGACGGCGATTTCCTGATAGTAGCGGAGCGGCTTCGACCTGTCAGGAAACGTGGGCGTGAGCAGCCGTTCCGCCACCTCGTCATCGACGATACCCTCTGCACGACGCAGACGCGCCCAGAGATCAGCGGGCGGTGGAAAATCCCCGATTGTCCGCTCAATGCCAGTTGTATAGTCGAATTCAACGATTTCGATGCCATTGGTGGAGTAAGCAAACCGAAGGCCGAGAATTTCGGCATACTCCTTGGCTTGCTGAAGCCCTTCCGCCGCATGGCTGTAACGGGACTTGGCCTCCACAACCGCTATCGGGAAATCTGGATTGTATCGGAGCAGGTAGTCGGAGCGCTTCTGCTTCCCACGGCGCGCCTTGCCGCCGATGAATACCACTCGGCCGTCTGTGAAAGTTCTCTGCTCGTTTATTGCGTGCGGGCGATCATCCCAGCCCGCTGCCTGCAGCTTGGGGACGACGAATTTCCTGCAGGTATCGGCCTCATTCATACGCAATCTTCTTTGCCCGGTTTCAACACGCCATCGCAAGGCTAATGGCCTGTCAAAGAAATGGGCTCAGATCAACGCGCAATTCTTTGGTTTTGAAGCTCTTTCGCCATACTTAGGTTTCCAGAACCTACATCCTGCCCGATCTTTGCCGCAAGCCCTATTGCGTCCTGTCATGCAGCCACTCGCGCTGGCAGGCCCACTCATCCGGAAGCTTTCCCCGCAATGATTGGAGCGTCACGCGGCTTTGTTGCGCAAAGGCTGGTTGAGGGATTCATCTCGTGAATCCAGCGTGGTAGCTGTCCTGCATGAGCAGACCGATCCCGCCGAGCTACAAGACCAAGAACTGGCCGGCCTGCCGGGACGGCCGTATGCACCTGCGTTTCGCGCGGGGCCACGAGTATTTCGTTGGCTTTCCGGTCGTGGCCACCTGTCGGGGCTGCGGAACGCTGAACCAGGCGCAATCACCTGCGCGCTAAGGCGCGCATCTCACCAATTTCCTGAAATCGCAGAGACGCACGACGTCCTGACCTGGCTTTGAGAAGGCGCTGGACGCCTGGCCGCAAGGCAGGCGTCCAATGTCTATCGCGTGGCACGAGATCCGTGATCACCTCATGTTTTCTTCATCAACTCTCGGTTTTCAACACACCTTCGATGCAATCCGGCACAGCAGCGAACTGCTCGCGCATTTCGCTGATCCCGCCGCTTTGCTGGACACGCTGCACGTCGGTGGCCGTGCGCCGGACGAGAAAAACCAGCTGCTGGTCGCGCTGGTCGGGGTCGCGCAGTCTGGTGGCGAGACCGCCGATTGTGCCCTGACGCTGATGTTGCTGGCTCTCTGGCCGGGGCTGGATGCCGTTCGGCGAAGATCGATCTGGCGCAGGATCGGCACCGGCGACGAGGTTGCATCCGAAATCCTCGCACGGGCCTCGGAGGCTATTCGGGGTCTGGATCGGCAGCGGGTCAACTGGATCGCGGCAACCATCCTGCGGAACATCGAGCGCGACCTGATCAGAACGCGTCAGCGCGAGGACCGGCACCAGTGCCTGCGCAGCGAGATCGATCCCGACGATATCCCGACTGACGGTGAAGCGCTGTCGGCCGACGCCAGCCCCGCACTGCTCCACGGCGATCTCGTCTGCATCATCGGAAGGGATGCAGATCTGGTGATCCGTGTGGCTGTCGACGGTTTCTCCCAGGCTGAGGTCGCGACCGAATTGGGGCTGTCTGAGGCGGCGACGCGCAAACGCTATCAGCGGGCGACCCGGCGTCTGCGCGACGCCCTGCAAGAATTTCTCTGATCCGATGTCCCGATCCCTGCGGCGCGGTGGCTTTTCCCATTCAGACGCCACCGCGCGCCCAAACTCAAACCGAAAGTCGACCAGCATGATCCGCAAAGCCGACCTTTTGACCGCAGACCTCAAGCGCGTCCCCGGCCTCTACCGCCGGTGGGAGCTGCCAGAAATCCTGAAAAACCAGCGCGCCTACCGCATCGAGAATGCCGGTGCCCATCAGGATGGGACGCCTCTCGTAGCGGTCTACGCCGACGCCGAAGCGGGCCAGCCGGACGACCAGCACAACGCCTCAAACCAAGACACCGAAGCGGTCTCGGTCCCGCTTGGGACGATGTCGCGGCGGCCTGAGTAGAGGGAAAAGGAGGAGATCATGTTCATGGGAACCACACCCTTCATCATGGTTCGCGCCAGCCGACCGCTGTCCGAGATCGAGTTCTGCGCCTGGGTGGCGCAGGCCGTTCCCGGCGACCGGCTGGAATACCATCGCGGCTTTCTGGTGCTCGACATCTTCCCTGTGTTTTCAGGGCTGTCGGATGCGGCGCGCGCCGAGTTGAGCAGGCTCGGATCGCGGGCTGTGAACAGGCATGCAATTTTGACCCCGTAACGGGGTGATCGGCGTCCAACAATGACCCCCTTACACTGATGTGGATGATGCTCCCGAGGCTATCGGGGAGCACAGTGTGGGATGTTGGTTGTGGAGACGATTGCGAAGATCCGTCGGGCGTATTTTCAGGACAAGAAGCCGATCAAGCAGATCTGCCGGGAACTGCGGATTTCACGGAACACGGTGCGCAAGGTGATCCGGTCCGGTGCGACCGAGCACACCTACGAGCGGACCGTCCAGCCGCAGCCGAAGATCGGTCCTTGGAAGGACGAACTCGACGAGATGCTGGCGACAAACGCGCGGAAGCCCAAGCG
>NZ_FZON01000103.1 GCF_900188425.1 Antarctobacter heliothermus | reverse complement strand
CCCGAACCCGCGGCACCTTCACGGGCACCGGACCAATGCCGGTCATTACCTCGCGCTCAGGCAAGTGACCATGACGGACCAGGCGTGCCCGCCCATCCTCAAGTCTTTCTCCGGAAAAGGCCGCCATGAGTGTGGCCAGCTCGGCGTGGATCGCCTGTTCAATCAGCTTGCGCGCGCCATCGCGGATGACATCCGTGAACGGATCGGCGCTAAATCCCGATGGATCGGGCAGTTGAGTAATGGTAGTCTCTGACATGGGGCATATCCTTTTCTCAGCAGAGAATCGCGGCGTCTGAACACCGCCATGATATGCCGCCCCTCAGGGCGTCACCAACTTTCGCGCCTATCTCACGGCCAACCCGGCGACAACCAACCTGCGCTGTAGCCCGAAACGGCCGCAAGAGCGGTTGGGGACATCAACAGTATCCGGAGCCACGCCTGGCTCCGGGTCCAAACCGAAAGTCTCCTACACCGGGTCTGGAAGGTTTTCGCAGGCGTGCCTCTCATCGCAGCGCTTGTTTGTGGTTCTGGCCGCAGCTACTAGCGCCGTCTTGGCTCCACGCGGGGTCTCAAGCATCAATCAGCCATGCCTTTGTCCGAAAACAACCTCTCTGGAGAAGTTTTGTATCCCGCCATCATTGCTGGATACATCGCATCACGCTGTCTGAATTTACCGGACCACTTCAGTCACTGGTGCGCGGCATCGTCACATATCGTCCATCAGCACAGCAAGACCCTGTAACTGACCTGCCAACGGCACAGTTGTGTCACCGACACTGCGCCTCTGACAGAGGCGGCCCGGATACAGGTACTACTGCTGCAACTGCCGGATCAGGCCAAGTGATCTGTTCAGATGAAGACGCATGGCCCCGCCGGCCCCCTCCGCATCGCGCGCGGCGATTGCGTCGACGATGCCGCGATGCTCCTCGACCGACCTCTGCAGGTTGGCATCTCCGGTTTCAGACGCAGACCCCGGCAAAGCCACGCGCATACGCGGGATCAGCAACGGCCCCAGATGGTCAAGAAGATCGGACAAGTAGGAGTTACCGCTGGCCGTCGCGATGGCGTGGTGGAACCGGAAATCGGCCTGCGCCGCCCCCTGCCCCTCTGTCGCCGCTGTTTCATAGTCAGTCATGGCCTTGCGGATCTGTCCCAGTTGCGCCTCTGAATGGCGTTCGGCGGCAAGGGAGGCGGCAACTGTTTCCAGCCCCAGACGCATCTCCAGAATGGCCTGCACGTCTTCCAGCCTGTCGGCTGTGGGGATCTCGAACTGGCGCGACGGTTGCGGACCGTGTGCTACCACCAATGTCCCGCCCGGCCCCTGTTCAAGGTGTCCGGCGGCCAGAAGGCTTTCAAAGGCAAGATCGACAACGGAGCCGGATGTGACGAAGTCCGCCGCCAACGCCTCGCGCTTGCCCGGTGAGGCCCCGGGGGCCAGTGTCCCGTCGGTGATGCGCGCGAGGATGCTGTGCTCGATCTGTTCGGCAATCTTGTGCATCCAGAGAGCGCGGCGAGTCATCGGTTGCACCATGTTCAGCCCCCTCTTGCCGCGCGTTCATACCGGATCGACGCCATCAACGACAAGCCGATCAGGCAGGCCCCGACAAGGCCGGTGATGACCTCGGGGATATGCACAAGCGCCTGGGTGAACATTACCAGCGACAACACCAGCACGGAATAGAACGCTCCGTGTTCAAGGTAGCGGAACTGGGCAAGCGTCTTGCGTTCGACCAGCATCAGGGTCATGGCGCGGACGTAAAACGCGCCGATGCCAAGCCCGATGGCGATCAGGAACAGGTTCTGTGTCAGGGCAAAGGCACCGATGACTCCGTCAAAGGAAAAACTGGCGTCGAGCACTTCGAGATACAAAAACGCGCCCAGCCCCCCAGAGGCGGCGGCGGTGCGGGCATCCTCTGCGGAGTCGAGGATATGGCCAACCAGTTCAACCGCAAGAAAGGTCAGCAACCCGCAGACTGAGGCAAACAGGAACTCTGCGCCCTTGTGGCCCGGCAAGGCCAGCGAAAAGCCCAGCGCAATGGCCAGGACCAGGGCCACTTCCAGACCCCGGATCGCCGCCCAATCGCGCAGGCGGCTCTCGACGGCGCGCAACCAATCCACGTCCTTGTCCTGATCTATGAAATAGTTCAGCGCGACCATCATCAGAAAGGTGCCGCCAAAGGCCGAGATCGACAGATGCGCCTCGTCCATGATGTGGGCATATTCCTGCGGCTCACGCGCCGCCAGAAAAACGGCCTCTATCGGCCCCATCCGACCGGCGATGGCGACCACCGCCAGCGGAAAGACGATGCGCATCCCGAAGACCGCGATCAGGATGCCCCAGGTCAGGAAACGCCGTTGCCAGACCGGCGTCATGTCCTTGAGCTTGTTGGCATTCACAATCGCATTGTCAAAACTGAGCGATATTTCCAGAACCGCCAGAATTGCGCCGATCATGAAAAAGGACAGCGCCCCGCTTGCCGTGCCTGTTGTGCGCCAGCCCAGCCACCCGGCCAGAACCAACCCGGCAAGCGTCAGCCCCACCGGCCAGCGGAAATAGGACACCAAGGGCGTCATGAGGCGCGGCCCGACCGTCCAAAGACAGGGGTCACTAGGGCCGTTCCGGCGTAATGGGCGGCCAGATTGTCGACCACCGTTTGCGCCATGGCATCGCGCGTCTCGACCGTGCCGCTGGCGTGGTGCGGATACAGGGTCACATTGGACAAGCCTGTCAGGCCCGGGTCGGGATTGGGTTCGTTCAGGTAAACATCCAGTCCCGCACCACCTAGCCGACCGTCCGACAAGGCGGCAATCAGGGCTGTCTCGTCGACGACGCTGCCTCTGGCAACATTGATCAGCGTGCCGGTGGGGCCAAGCGCGTTCAGCACGGCGGCGTTGACCATGCCTTCAGTCTCTGGACCGCCGGGAACGACAACGATCAGAATGTCGGACCATGCCGCCAGCGCGGTTGCATCCTTGAAATACCGGTAGGTCACGGGTTTGACGCTGCGCGCTGTGTAGCCCAGTTCGACCTTCAGCGGCTCCAGCCGAACGGCGATGGCCTGCCCGATGGTGCCCAGGCCAAGGATACCGGCCTTCTTGCCCTTGATCGACGACAGCAAGGGAAACATGCCTTCGCGCCCCCAGTCACCCGTTTTGACATAGGCATGTGCCGGCACCAACTGGCGGCGACAGGCCAGCGTCAGCAGCAGCGCGATATCTGCCACATCGTCACACAGCGCGTCCGAACTGTTGGTCAGGGCAATCCCGCGGTCGCGCAGGGCCGCGTCGTCGATGCTTTCAAAACCGGCAGAGGAACAGGTGACAATCTCAAGGTTGGGCAGATGCTCCAGATCGGCGCGGGTCAGGGCGGAATGCCCGTTGGTCACGATCCCGGTGCAGCGCGGCCCATGTACCTGCAAGAACGCCGCGCGGTCGTCAGCCAGATCCAGCCGGTGAAGCGTATAGGCCGCCTCCAGCTGGACCATGGCCTTGGGGCGCGGGGGGGCGAAAATCATCACGTCGGGTCTGCTCATCACGATGCCTCTTGCATTGCCAGCCGCGCGCGGCGGCGTTCCGCCTGAACAGCCGGATCGGGGTGCAACGACGCGGCCATCAGGTTCCGGGTGTATTCCATGCGCGGCGCGTCAAAGATCTGCGCCACCGGCCCTTGCTCAACAATCCGCCCGCCCTGCATGACAACCACCCTATGCGCAAAATCGCGCACCAAAGGCAGGTCATGGGCGATAAACAGATAGCTGAGGCCTAGCCTGTCCTGCAAATCTGTCAGCAGGTCGATCACCTGCGCCTGAATGGACACGTCCAAGGCTGAGACCGCCTCGTCGCAGACGATCAGCTTTGGCTCCAGCGCCAGCGCGCGGGCGATGGCGATACGCTGGCGCTGACCGCCTGAAAACTGGTGCGGGTAGCGGTGCATATGCCCCGCCTCAAGGCCGACCTGATCCAGCAGGTCGCGCACGCGGTCCTTCCATTGCGCCTTCGGCAGGATTTCGGGGTGAATGGCAAAGCCTTCGGACACGATGTCATAGACCGTCATCCGCGGGTTCAGCGATTGCGTGGGATCCTGAAACACCATCTGGATGTCGCGGCGCAGAGCGAACAGCTCTTTTGGCGGCATGGTCACCAGATCGCGACCCTGCCACAGCGCCTCACCCGAGGTCGCGTCCTCCAGTCGCAACAGCGTCTTGGCAAGGGTCGACTTGCCCGACCCGCTTTCGCCGACAACCGCCACGGTTTCCCCGGGCAGGACTGTCAGGCTGGCGTTTTCCAGCGCAGCGAACGCGCCGAAATGCTTGGTCAGGCCGTTGATTTCAAGGATCGGCGTGATGCCGGTATCCAGCGGCTCGGTGATCTCACCAGAGCCGGGCACAGCGCCGATCAGCTTTTTCGTATAGGGGTGCCTTGGGTTGGCATAGACGTCAGACGCGCTGCCGGTTTCGACAATCTGGCCGGAGTTCATAACGACAACACGGTCAGCCACCTCTGCCACAACCCCCAGATCATGTGTGATCAGCAACAGACCCATGCCGGTTTCCTGCTGCAACTCCTCCAACAGCGCAAGGATCTGGGCCTGAACCGTCACATCCAGCGCGGTTGTCGGTTCATCCGCAACCAGAATGTCGGGTTTCAGCGCCAACGCCATGGCAATCATCAGCCTTTGCCGCTGGCCGCCGGAAAACTGATGGGGATAGGCGTCGACCTTGCTGGCAAATTCCGGGATACCAACCCGTTCAAGCAGTTCCAGACAGCGCGCGCGGGCCTGATCGCGCGGCGTGCCGTGGGCGGTCATGATTTCTTCGATCTGCCAGCCCACCGTATAGACCGGGTTCAGATGGCTCAGCGGATCCTGAAAGATCATCGCAATACGTTTGCCGTTCAACTGGCGGCGGTCCTCATTGCTCATTTTCAGCAGGTCGCGCCCATCGAACAGGATCTCACCAGAGACGATTTCCCCCGGTGGGCAGTCAATCAGGTTCATGATCGCCGAGGCAGAGACCGATTTCCCCGACCCGCTCTCACCCAGGATGGCAAGGCATTCGCCACGATCAAGATACCAATGCACGTCGCGCACGGCGTGAACGGTGCCCTGTGCGGTATGAAAATCGACCGACAGGCCGCGCACCTCTAGCAGATGATCAGCCATTCTTTTTTCTCCGCATTTCCAGCCGCCACCGCTGCACCGGGTCCAGTGCGGTGCGCATCCAGTTCGACAGCAGGTTCAGGCTGAGCGTGGTCAGAACAATCGCCAACCCGGGCCAAAAACTCAGCCACCATGCGCTGGTCAGATAGGGACGGCCCTGTGACACCATAAGGCCCCAGGTGATTTCGGGTGGTTGGATACCGATCCCGAGAAACGACAGCGAGCTTTCGACCAGAACGACCAGCGCGAAATCCAGCGTGGCAATGGTCAGGACCGTCGGCAGGATGACCGGCAGGATATGACGGAACACGATGCGCGACCCGCTGGCCCCCATGACGATGGCGGCCTGCACGAACATCCGCTCGCGGACCTCCAGCACTTCGGCACGGGCGGTGCGCAGGTAGACGGGCAGCCGGGTGATCGCCAGCACGATCACCAGATTGAAGACCGAAGGCGGCAGCATGTACAGCACCAGAACCGCCAGCAGCAGCGACGGGAAAGACATGATGATATCTGCCAAACGCATGATGATCTGGCTTGGCAGACGCGACGTATAGCCTGCAATCAGGCCCAGGCAGGTGCCAATCGTGAGCGAACAGAACACGGCACCGGCGGCCACCATGATGGTGTTCTGCGACGCGACGATGATACGCGCCAACAGTGGTCGGCCCAGAGCATCAGCCCCCAGCCAATAGACCCATGGTCGTGAAAAATCAAAGATCGGGGCATTTCGCCCACGCAGGTTTTGTTTGGTGGCGACGTCTTCCAACAACATCGGTCCGAAAATCGCGCCGAAAATCACGACCAGCAGGAAAATGGCGGCGGTAAAGGCAAACTTGTCCCGCCACAGCATCCGCAGGACCGAAATATAGGCGGGCGGGGCGTCGGGAGTGGTCTTGCTGTCTGTCGATGTCATGGGTCAGTACCGGATGCGCGGATCAAGCACGGTGTACAGGATGTCGATCAACACGTTCATGAGAAAGATCGCGAAGGCCGTCACCATGATCGCGGCAAGGATCACGTTGAAGTCACGTTGAAGGATGGAATCGATCATCAGCTTGCCGATCCCCGGAAAGCCAAAGATCGTCTCGACAACCACCGCGCCATTCAGGATGGCCGCGGTCTGGTCGCCAAGCACGGTGATCACCGGCAACAGCGCATTGCGCAACGCATGGACAAAGATGATCGGGCGGTTTTTGACACCCTTGGCGCGGGCGGTTTTGACATAGGCCGAATTGAGCGCCGCAATCATTGACCCGCGCACCACCTGCAGGATCAACCCGAAGGGCCGGATGAACAGCACCGATACCGGCATGACCCAGTGCCAGAATGTGCCAGTCCCGGACGTGGGCAACCAGCCCAGATTGACCGAAAACAGCACGATGGCGACAATTGCGATCCAGAAATCCGGTGCGCTGGCCCCGATCAGGGAAAAGAACGTCGCGACCCGGTCAAAGAAGCCGCCGACATGAAAGGCCGCAAGCGACCCCACCACGATGGCCGCCACCGTCACCAGCGACATGGTCACGGCGCCCAGCTGCAAGGTCCATGCAAACCCGCGCAACACAGAGTCGATTGCAGGTTCAGACCGCCGCACGGACTCGCCAAAGTCAAAGCGCAGCAAGTCGCCCACATAGGAAAAGAACTGGATGATCAGCGGTCGGTCCAGACCATGAATGGCGCGGAACTTGTCGCGCGCTTCTTGGCTGGCGTGTTCCGGCAGGAACAAATCGGTGGGATCGCCGGTCAGACGGCTGAGAAAAAAGACCAGGATCACCAGCCCGACAAGCGATATGGCGCTGGCAACAGCGCGTTTACCCAAAAAGGATTTCATGGTGATCAGCCCCTGTGGCACGGGGGACGGACAGCATCCGACCCCCGGCTCTGAGTGGTTTACTTAACCCGCAATATTCACCGGCGGTCCGTGTGCGGTGTGATTTCGGGGCGCGGTCGGGTTTCTTGACCTTGCGTGTGGCAGGAAGGGCGATCACGCTGCCGACGTTCGCGTCATACGTGTGGGTGGATGTGTTCGCGGCGCTTTCGGGCGAACGCGGTGATGCATCCGCACACGGCGTTGAACGCCACCGGGATCGGTGGCGACGGTCGGGAAGCGCGGTCATACAGGCGGTTCGGATCAGGGGCCGGCCCAATGCATCCTGATGATTGTCGGCCATAGCATAGACCAGAAAGGCGCGGCGCTGCTTGCAAGCGCGAGCGTCATCCGGCGGCC
>NZ_FZON01000105.1 GCF_900188425.1 Antarctobacter heliothermus | reverse complement strand
GGCTGCTGTCGGATTTTGTCTAGCAGCTTGATTCTACAAAGCTTTCGCGGGCACGCCAGCTATTTCCCCTGATTTGGATGAATAAGCCGGGCTTAGCCATCCTTGCCGCCCTGACCCTGGGCGCGATGTCCGGGGCGCAGGCACAAACCACTACCGAAACCTTGCAACTCAACACCGCCAAGGCCGACAGCGTGACCGCGATCATCAAGTCGCTGGCACCGATGGCCGGTCAGCCCGGCACACCGCCGGTGCAGAGCCCTCCGGTGATTGTGCATCCGCTGCCTGACGTCTTCTTGCCGCCGGTGATCGTCGGTCGTCCGACAACGATCATCATCGACAGCAGGCCCATTGTGCTGAACTACGCCTACAGTCTTGATGTCACGATCTACTTTGCCCACGACAGCGCGTTTCTGACGCCACCCGCGCGGGCGCATCTGGATCTGATCGGGCGCGCGCTGCAATCGCCGCAACTGGTCAATAATCGCTACCTGATCGCAGGGCACACCGATGCGCGTGGGCCAGAGGATTACAACTCTGACCTGTCCTATCGCCGCGCCTGGGCGGTCAAGCGTTACCTGATGCGCTATCACTCGGTGCCGTCCTGGCGGCTCGAAGTGGTGGGCTGGGGCGAGCGGTATCCGCGCAACCCGGTCGATCCCTACGCGGCTGACAACCGTCGCGTGGAACTGACGCTGATCGACACGGTCCAGCCGGTTGTGCCGGTCCAGCCGGTGCCGCTGCCGTTGCCACAGACCAGCGATCTTAAGCCGGTTCCGCAGCCTGTGCCGCGCCCCGAACCTCAGCCGGTGCCGGTTCTGCCGCCGCAGGCGGGCAGCCTCTATATCCCTGCCTTGCCACCGTGCCCCGCAGGGGTCGTCCGCCCGGACGGCACGGCGCTGGATCTGGACGATTTCACGCCGGACCCGGGGATTGACTGTGACCCGGCGCTGCCAGCCGCTGGCCGCGTCATCGTACAGCCCGACGGCCGCATCATCGTGCTGCACTGACCTGACAGCCGCCGGACCGCTCCCGGACCGACGGCCCCCAATTCCAACCCATTTAGGAGGAGACCCGGATGAAACCCCTGTTCAAGGCCATGATGGCCGGTGCCACCACACTTGCGCTGGTAATGGCGCTGTCCCTTACCCCTGCCCCGGCCATGGCCGGCGACCAGCCCAACATCCTGCCGGTGCCGGAAGACGCCGATCTGGATACGGTACCCGGCAACTCTCGCGTGTTCGAACGCGTGCTGCGCGCCATCATCACCGAAACCCAGACCATGGGCTTTCGCGTCTATGACCAGACCGGCGTGATCATGGGCTTTACCGATCCCAACCGCGTGCGCCGGTCAGATGCAGAGCTGATCGCGCTGGTCCAGCGCATTCCCAACGTGCCGATCGACGTAATCATGCCGATCCAGATCTATGCCTCGGCGGATCCGAACCCGTACATCCCCGACGTCGTCGATCTGCGCATCCGCGTTACAGGCCGGATGCTGCACGCCCAGACCATGCAGAGTCTTGGCAACTTTGAGGTCGCGTTTGGCCCCGGTGCCGGGGAAATCCCTGTCGCCTCGCTGCCGCGCAACTGCGGGCGCGACTGCGTGCTGGAACATGTGGGCAACGAGGCCAAGACCATCGGCGCCGAAGTGGGCCGGGTTCTGGCGATCAAACTGGACGTTCTGTCGCCTGCCAGCCCGCAACCCGTTCTGGTGCCGCAACAACCGATGGGCGTGACACCCGTTGTCCCGCAGCCGCCGGTTGCCATGGCCCCCGTGGGCTGCACCGGGCTGACCACAGCCTACACGCTGGCCTTTACCGGGTTCCAGCCGCAGGAAATGACCCTGATCGAAGGCTACCTTGCCGGGTTCAAGGGCTATGACCATCACCGCCCGGTCCGCGTGACCATGACCTCCGCCGACTACTGGTACGAGACCTGCTCGGACGTGGCGCGCCTGAACCGCAACCTGCGCCTGATGACAGAGGCGATGGGCATTCAGGCCCGGATCGCGATGGCGGGCAACCGCTTTGAGATCCAGAAGATCGGCCTGATGGGCAACCGCTGATCTGAAAACAGCTCGCGCCGATCCCCGGCGCGGGCCACCAAGCCATCTCTCACGCCACGCGCAGCCCTATTGCTGGAAGGGATCACAGGATGACTCGTCAGAGCAACCTCATGCTGATCGTATCGCTTGTCCTGTCGCTGGTCGGCGCAGGGGTCATGGCGCAGACCGCCACCTTTGACGCCAATGACTACGGCAAGACCGATCTGGTCTTTCCGGAAAGCACCGGCAACGCCAGCGCCTATATCGCCGCGCAGGACGGCGCGTTCGAGCCGATCCGCGAACTGCCTGCCGATGACCCGATCCGCCGCCTGGCCCGCGCCATCGGCCGTGTCGACCTGCTGGAACAGAATGACAGGGGCGGCCGCGACTTGGTGACCTGCACCGGCGCGATTCTGCCCGGCGGATGGGTTCTCACCAACTTTCACTGTATCCCGGAAAACGGGGCGCAAAAGCTGCTCGCCGCGTCCATCCTGACCGGCTACCTGACCCAGGGCGACAAAGGCACACAGCGCTATACCCTGTCGGTCGATCCCGAGGACTGGCATTCCGTGCTCGACTTCAGCCTCGTGCGCATGACCGATGCGCCCGCCGACGTCCTGCCGCTGCTGATCGAGGACGTCGCCGTCGATCCGGGCGACCCGCTGTTGGTCATCCACCATCCCCTGGGCCGTCCGCAGGTCATGACGCGCTTTCGTTGCTTTGCCACCGCCGAACAAGAGGACGGCGCGATCCTGCGCCACCGCTGCGACACGCAGCCCGGCAGTTCCGGCTCTCTTCTGTTTGACCGAGAGTTGCGCCCCGTGGCGCTGCACCACTCGGGCGGCATGACCGCGAACGACACCCTCAGTTTCAACAAAAGCACCCGGATCAGCGCGATCCTCGCCCAATCGGACCTGCTGCGCCAGATCACCGACAGCGCGCCCTCCGGCTCGCCGTCCAAGGCCCCCGACAGTCCGACCGCCACGCTGCCGCTGGAACGCCATCCCGTCCCGGCGGGAGACGGTCTGTCATCCGGCGGCATCACCGACATTCTGCGCGGCAACTGACACCCCGCGCCCGAAACTCAACAAGGGAGGAACCCCCCATGAAGATGCCAGCCCCCAAATGGCTTGCCGGTCTTGGCCTTGCACTGGTGACCGCGCTGCCCGTGCAGGCGGACCAGGCCGCCGACATTCAGGCCATCATCAACTCGCTTGCCCCGGTGCAGCAGGAAAGCACGGCACCGGCACCAGAGGCGTCACGCGGTGTCCAGATCGGCAACCGCACCGTCTGGGTTGTCCCGGCCAGCAGTATCGACCTGCAGGTGTTCTTTGCGCTGGACAGCTATGAACTCACCTTCCGCGCGCGTGAGGATCTGGCCGCGCTGGGTCACGCGCTGGCCTCGTCGGCGTTGCGACCGCATCGTTATCTGATTGCCGGACATACCGATGCGACCGGCGACGCGGCCTACAATCAATGGCTGTCGGAACGGCGCGCGGAAAGTGTCGTGCTCTATCTGGTGCGCAATTTTCCCATCGACCCCAACCGCCTGATCGCCGTGGGCTGGGGGGAAAGCCGCCTCAAGACGCCCGCAACACCCGGCGCGGCGATCAACCGCCGGGTCGAGGTGACGTTGCTGTTGCCCGCCACCGGGGCCGAAAGCAATGCGCCCGCCCCCGAGGCAACTGCTGTCGCCCCGGCGGCACCAACAGCGCCCGCTGCGCCCCCCACGCCTGAACCGGCCGCACCGCTGCCCGGCTCCATGCAGACGGACAAGGACGGCAATATCACCATCACATGGTAACGCGCCGCCGGGCAGATGTCCGCGCCGCAAGGGAGGCCCTCACGATGACTTGCAGATCGTTTCTGACCCGGTTCGCCCTTGGCCTTGCGCTGGCGGGGCTTGGCCCTGCCTGCGCGTTGCACGCCGAAACGCCCACGCCCGCCCCGATCGTTCTGGAAGGGCATCAGGGCGCTATCGACGCGGCAGTGTTCAGCCCGGATGGCTTGCACGTCCTGACCGGAAGCGCCGATTTCTCAGCCCAGTTGTGGGAGGTGTCCAACGGCCGCGGCCTTGGCATTCTGGAGGGGCATGAACATCGCGTCAGCGCCGTCGCCTTCAGCCCCGATGGCACCCGCGCGCTGACCGCCAGCGCCGATGGCACCGCGCGGGTCTGGGATCTGGCCAACGGGCAGGAAATCCTCAAGCTGACGCACGCGGGGGGGCGGTTTACCTCCGCCGCCTACAGCCCGAACGGCCGTCAGGCCGTGACCGGCGGAAATGACGGCGTGGCCCGCCTGTGGGATCTGCGCAGCGGCGCGGAACTGCGCCAGTTCTCTGGCCACTTTGAGGCGATCACCTCGCTTGCGCTCAGCCCTGACGGCAGCCGCCTGCTGACCGGCAGCACCGATCGCACCGCGCGCCTGTGGGACGTGGCCAGCGGCGAAGAGATCCGCGTGTTCAAGGGCCATGCCGCGCTGATCCTTTCTGTCACCTTTTCACCGGACGGGACGCGGATCCTGACCGCCAGCTGGGACAAGACAGCGCGCATCTGGGACACTGAAACCGGCAAGGTGGTGCGCGAACTGCCCGGCCACGACGCGGCCATCCGCGCCGCCGACTTCAGCCCGGATGGCGCCCTGATCGTCACCGGCGAATGGAACCGCACGGCCTATCTGTGGAACGCCGAAACCGGAGAGGAACTGCGTTCGTTCGAGGGGCATGGCGCCTCTATCGACGCTGTCGATTTCGCCCCCGACGGGCGCAGCCTGCTGACCGCCAGTTGGGACGGAATGGTGCGGTTGTGGCCGCTGCCAGAGACGCTCTGGCCCGATCTGCCAGACAAGCAACCCGTGATCGCCGGGCCGCCGCCCCCGCCGCTGGTGGCCCCCAAGGCGCCGCGCGTGGTGGTGGCACATCCTGACATGCTGGTGCTGATCATCGGCAACCGCACCTACGCCGAGGCCCCGCCCGTGGCCTATGCCCACAACGACGCGGACGCCTTTGCCGAGTATTTCCGCAATACGCTGGGTGTGCTGGACGAAAACATCATCGTGGAAAAAGACCTGAATTCCATCGGCATGGCGCGCTATTTCGGCACTGACGAGGTGCCCGATGGCCGCCTTGCCCGCCGCGCACGGTTTGTCGATGAAATCGTGGTGATCTATTCGGGCCACGGCGTGCCCGTCTTTCACGAACAGGGACTGCCCAGCGGCTACCTGCTGCCCGTTGACGTGCCCGCCGCAGAACCGGGGTTCGGGGCCTATCCGCTGGACATGTTGATCCGCCAGCTTGAAAGCCTGCCGGTCAGAAACGTGACCGTGTTGCTGGATGCCTGTTTCTCGGGGCTGTCGACACAAGGCAGCCTGGTCCCCGGCGTCTCCGGCGCGTTTGGCGTGGCGGTCGCCCCGCCGATGGAAAAGGCCAAGGTCTCTGTCCTGACGGCAACCGATTTCCGCACGCCGCAGTTTGCCCACTGGCTCGACGACAAGCGGCATGGTGCCTTTACCTACTACACGCTGGACGGTCTGCGGGGCGCGGCGGATAGCGATGGCGACGGGCGCATCCATCTGAGCGAACTGCGCGATCATGTGGATGAAAAGCTGGCCCAGCAAGATCTGCGCCAATCGCCCAGCCTGTTGCCAGGCAGCGAGGACACGGTCCTGTTTGAATACGCGCCGGAAGACTGAGCCATGCACACGCGCCGATCCATCGCCGCAACGGCCCTGCTGCTGGCCTTCATGGTGCTCTGCGCCCTGCCCCGTCCCGCGCTGGCGCAGGCAGAGACCGCCTTGGGCGCACAGCTTTGCGCCTCTGCCGAGGGCGAGATCCCTTCCGGCAGCCGCATCGCCCTGGCTCCGCCGCCCGCCGCCCAGACACCGTTGCCCGTGGCCGAGATCGAGGCAATCATGAGCCGCGCCGCGCAGGCGATGTGCGCCGACTGGCGCGACAAACCCCGCATTCTGGCCGGCAGCGCCGAATTGCGCGCCGCGCTGGCGCTGGTGCTGAACCGGCAGGGCAACGACGCCTGGCAGCAGGCCATCCAGTCCACGGTCCGGCAAGAGGCCGATTTTGTGCTGGTGGGCGAGACCGGGATCGCCGGGCGCGACGTGACCTTGCGCCTGACGCTGGTGGATCTTGCGGACGGACGCGTGATCGTCAAGACAACGGACATCGTCTTGGGCGGGATCGGCTTTGTTGCGCAAAGTCGGTAACGTCCGGAGTTCCCCTTTCCCCGGACGCAATTATCCCACAGGCTCTGTGACGGGTATGCCGAGCGCGGTGTAGCCGTTGAGCACGGCGGCGCGGATCTGAAGTTCGGCGACCTGACGATCGAAGTCGCGCGCCATGAGGCTCTGCCCCAGCAGCTTCACGCAATGCATCTTCGTCTCGGCGCGGCTTCGTCGGTGGTATCCGCTCCATTTTCTCCAGATGGCGCGGCCAAGGTATTTCGAAGCGCGCAGCGCCTCGTTCCGAGCGATAGCCCCTGCAGTCGATGGCTTCCACGGCTTGGCATTCTTGCGCGGCGGTATGACGGCATG
>NZ_FZON01000106.1 GCF_900188425.1 Antarctobacter heliothermus | reverse complement strand
TGATCGATGGTGGCGCCGGAGATCTGCACCGGCAGAAAAACACTGCCGCCTTTCTGCACATCAGGCGTTTCACCCGTGGCAGGGGAAAAGCGAGGGTCCTTCAACCATTTGAAAATCAGGTTGGCGTTCATTGAATAGCGACGTGCAACCTGCGCGACAGACACGCCCGGTGCCAAAGCCTGCGCACAGATCAACCGCTTCTCTTCGTCAGCCCAGAACCGCTTCTTCTGACCCTTTTTGCCCGCCATGGAGTGCCTCAAGATGTCCACTATCGATGGTGGACACTATCAGCCGAGGGTTCCGCTCGTCAGAGCGGCGACAGCGGACGGATACGCTTCACCATAACCACCGGAGCCTTTACCGGGCAGCGAAAGCGAAGCCGTCTGTCACGCTTGGGGGCTTTCGCAGCCGATTGGTTCGCTACCACATGCTTTGGGGCGCGCTCGAAGAGGAAGCCGTCGAGCATTGCCTGTTTGACAGGAATCAGAAGTTCGATATCGGCGGGGTGCTCTATCAGCTTGTCCAGCGGTCCACGGGCCGCCAGTACTTTGGCGTCACGGACTGCCTTATCCCGCGACTTCGTGCTCATGTCTCCTATAGCACTCGGTCGTCGGCCCATTTGCATCAGCAGATTAAGGCTCAAGGCGCGCGTGACTTCGACGTTCACAAGATTGCATCGGTGCAGCACGGTAGGGAGACACTTCTTGAATTAGAACGTGCCATCATTTTGCACCGCAATACGCTCTGGCCGAACGGGCTGAATATGATCTGAACCATATGGTACGCCGTTTAGACGGCGTGCCATAACTCATATAGAAAAAGTGTCACCAAGCGCTTCTTCTAGGTCCGGCGAATGCTGGCTGTAATGCCGTTTGAGCGTGTCAACTGTCGTGTTGGTAAGCCGCTCAATTGTTTCGAAAGGGATGCCTTTTCGGACCATCCATGTGATGCAAGTTTTCTTTAGAACGTGATGGGTCAATTTGAAGGGCAGCTCGGCCTCCAAACCGAGCGCCTCCAGTCCTCGTTTCAAGCCTGTTCGTATCGGTTTGCCATTGAAGGAAACTACATACGGCTGAGATCGGTCGCCGCCGAACAGTATGTAGCTCATCAGACGTTGGTTTTGTCCGATAGGTATTTGTGGTCTTCTCTTGTTGCCACGACCTGCTCCGAAATCGATGTACGCACCAGAAACGACAGCACCTGTTCTAAAATCAAGAGGTGCTGGCCCTTTTGCTACACGACGTGATGCCTGCTTCGGCATCACGGTTTTTCCGTCAACCTCGATAGGTTGCGGAACCATAGGATGGGTCTCGAATTCCGTCTCCGGAATGTAAATCTGGCCCCAAGTCAGTTGAAAGATCGCTTCCTTCCTTGCGCCGGTTGCTAAGGCGATGAGCAAGAAGGCGTACAAGTGCTCTCGATTCTCCCGGTCTTCGCAGCAGTTGAAGACACGCTTCAATTGCGACTCGTCGAGCCAATCAGTTCGAGATTGTGAAACTAGGTTACGGATTTCGATCCGTGTTTCGTTGGGGACGACCTTCATAAGGTGGGCGTGCCTAAGAGCAGCCCTCAGAATTTGCAGGTCCTTCTTGATCGTTCCCTCGCTTAACTGCGCTTGGCCACGATCCCAACGAGTGAGCAATTTTGCAAAATCGATGTAGTTCTCGACATCGGCCTGTCCGAAATCCTGCCACTTCCTATTTCCCAAGAACTGTTTCAGACGGTCAATTTTGGAAGCCATCGGCACAGTGGTCGATGACCCCTTCCTGCGCTTCAGGTGATGATAATAGCGGTCGAGAATGTACCCCATCGTCACCACGGATGGCGGTACGACATCCCCGGATAAGATCTTTTCAGCAAGCTTGCGGTCAGCTTCATGCTCGTCTCGCGTTTTGCAGGATTGACGCCTGATGAGGCCGGTTTTGGGGTCGTCCCAGACGATCTCCCAAATGCCATCTGTTCTCGTGCGTTTTCGGTATCTTACAAGCTCTTGTGACATGCACAGAGCATAGAATGTGGCGCATGCTCGTGCAATACATGCACGGTCACCACAAAGTAAAAATCAGCTAAGGAGCTGATTTCATTGGTCGGAGTGAGAGGATTCGAACCTCCGGCCCCTGCCTCCCGAAGACAGTGCTCTACCAAGCTGAGCTACACTCCGACCGTGGCGGGCGGGATAGCCGAGCCACGGTGTTTTGGCAAGGCTCAATCGTCTTTGGGACCGCTGTCTTTCAAACCTTCGCCCCGGTCGCGCCGGAAAAACCGCACGCGCGGCATGATGCCGGTCTCAAACCGGGTACGCGACCGTAGAACCGGGCGGTTTGTCTTGGATTTTCCGCCTTCGCGCAACACGATGTAGACGCCGCTGGCGATGATGATCGTAGCGCCAGCCATGGTCCACCTGTCGGGGAATTCGTCAAAAAATATCGCGCCGGTGAACGCCGCCCAGATGATCTGCGAATATTGCATCGGCGCGACAACCACGGCCTCTCCAGACTTGTAGGCCATGATCAGCATCGCCGACGCGGCAAAGGCCATGACCGACAACAAGGCCATTCCGCCCAATTCCATTGCCGGCATCGGCACATAGACAAACGGCAGCGCCGCCCCCATGACCAGAAAGTTGCACAGTATCGGGTAGAACAGCAGTACGACGCTGCGTTCGTCCTGCCCGATCTTGCGCACGATGATCGAGGCCAGAGAGCTGGCAAAGGCTGCCGCCAACGCGGCAAGATGCCCAAGACTGAAGTCCGTGGCCCCCGGACGCAGGACCACAAGGACGCCACACAGACCAACCACCACTGCGGCCCCGCGGCGTATGCCGACCCTTTCGCCCAGAATCGGGATCGACAACAGGGTGATCACCAACGGCGCGGCAAAAAGGATCGCGTATACCTGTGCCAGCGGCAGGACCGAAAAGGCGTAGAAGGCTGAAAATCCGGTGATCACGGCAGACACCGTCCGCGTCAGAGTCCACCACGGATGGACCGGGCGCAGGGTTCCGGGCTGCGAATCACGGATCAGGATCAGGGTCACCAGCGGAAAGGCGAACAGTCCGCTGAAAAACACGATCTGCACCGGGCTATAGCTGGCCCCCAGCAATTTCACGATCACGTCGTGAAATGAGTATGTAGCAAAAGCAAGCAGCGCCAGCACAGCGCCTTTGGCATTGGGGGGCATGGGGGATTCCGTGAACTTGAGTCGGCGCAGCGGCGCTTGTTACCGCAATCACACGCGGGACGGGCCCCGATGGCAAGAGGGGCGGCGGCTTTTTCCCCTCACGATGCCTTTTCAGGGGCAGGGGCGATCTGTCCAATCGTCTGAACCGCTGCGCCAGCATTGCTGGCGAAAGCCGTACGCCACCAGTTGCCACCGTCCGCCTTCGGTCTGGAGAAACTCCATCCTCCGCTGGATCGCCCTCACCGAATCGTCGCCTCCCCCGGCGTCCGTGAACTCGATCATCAGACGCCCCTCCTCGACCTTGGCCGATAGATCAACCTGGGGACCGCCTTCGGCGCTTTCGGGAAAGGACAGCAGCCAATCCATCATCAAAGACATGGGTCGATCGACCACCTGTGTTTCAGGCAGTCGGAAATCGGAATACCCGGGCAGGATCTGGACCGTCTGGGCGGCCAGGGGGCTGGCCACAAGGCAGGCAGACAAGAGCAGGCGGCGCATCAGGCAAGTCCTCTTTGTTGGTCAGGTCCAAGCCTGACCAACAATTGCGCCCCCGTCCAGTCCGCGGAGCGCGGCTTTACAGCGAGGCGTCCAGCGCCGCCACGACAGCATCGCCCATCTGGCTGGTCGATACCGGGTCAACACCCTCTTCGCCCAGAAGATCAGCAGTGCGGAATCCGTCAGCCAGCACCTTTTCCACAGCATCCTCAAGGCGGGTCGCCTCATCGCCACAGTCAAAGCTGTAGCGCAATGCCATGGCAAAACTGAGAATGCAGGCGATTGGATTCGCCTTGCCCTGACCCGCGATGTCCGGCGCGCTGCCGTGGACCGGCTCATACAGCGCCTTGGGGCGACCGTTTGCCATCGGCTTGCCCAGCGACGCAGAGGGCAACATCCCAAGGCTGCCCGTCAGCATGGCGGCGGCGTCGGACAGCAGGTCACCAAACAGGTTGTCGGTCACGATGACGTCGAACTGTTTGGGCCAGCGGCACAACTGCATGGCGCCGGCGTCTGCATACATGTGGGACAGTTCGACCTCGGGGTAATCCTTGCCAACCTCGGTCACGACCTCACGCCACAACACACCGGATTCCATGACGTTGGCCTTTTCCATCGAGCACAGCTTTTTGCCCCGGCGCATCGCCAGTTCAAACGCCGACCGCGCAACCCGGTCGATTTCCGATTCCGTGTACCGCTGCGTGTTGATGCCGACCCGTTCGTTTCCCTCTTCGATGATGCCGCGTGGCTCGCCAAAGTAGATGCCGGATGTCAGTTCACGCACGATCATGATGTCCAGACCGGCGACCACGTCCTTTTTCAGCGACGAGAAATCCGCAAGCGCGTCAAAACATTGCGCAGGGCGCAGGTTGGCGAACAGGTCCATTTCCTTGCGCAGGCGCAGCAGGCCGCGCTCTGGCTTGACGGAGAAATCCAGCACGTCGTATTTCGGGCCACCCACGGCGCCCAGCAGGACCGCGTCGGCCTCTTGCGCCTTGGCCATCGTGGCGTCGGTCAGCGGGGTGCCATGCGCGTCATAGGCGGCACCGCCGACCAGATCCTCGGACACGTCAAAGGCGAGGTCGCGCTTGGCGCCGTACCAGTCGATGACCTTGCGGACCTCGGCCATGACCTCGGGGCCGATGCCGTCTCCGGGCAGGATAAGAAGCGAAGGGTTGGGCATGGTCGGCTCTCCTATTCGTGACGCTTGCGGCGTAGCCCGCGCGCGCCGTGGGGTCAATATCGCCCGCCCTTTCCCGGCTCAGTCCACCTGTGCCAGCAACCCTTCGGCCAGCGCGTCCCACACGCGCCGGATGCGCGGAGTCTGTCGCACCGCCTCATGCGCCGCCAGCCACAGCGGCAGCGTCGGCAAGGGCACCTGTGGCAGCACCCGTTCGACAACCGGCTCTGCCAGACCCACACGCAACTGGGCAACACCGATGCCGCAGCCCGCCCTGACCATTTCCCAATAAACGCTGTGATGGTCGGTGCGCGTGGCGAACCATTCGCGCTGCGCCTCCATCCCCATCTCGCGAAGACCACGCAGGATCAGGTCCGATTGATCATAGCCGACAAGATCGTGGTCAAAGAACTGTTCAAACTGGGTGGGGCGGCCGCGACGATCAAGATAGGTTCTGGCCGCAAACAGACCCAGACTCAGCTCCCCCAAATGGCGGGTCACGATGTCCAGCTGTTCGCTGCGGTACATGCGTACGGCGATGTCCGCCTCGCGATACAACAGGTTTTCAGAACGGTCGGTCGGCACAAGATCGATGGAGATGTCCGGCTCTTCCTCCCGCAGGCGGGCAAGGATGTGCGGCAGGTAGTGTTGCGCGGTAAAGACGCTGGCTGTGATGCGGACCGGGCCTGACAGCCTTTCTGATCGGCCAGCGGCCGCCAGGCTGAAGCCTTGCATCCCTTCGGCCATACGGCGCGCGTGCGGCACCAACGCTGCGCCAGCATCGGTCAGCGACAACCCGCGCGGCTGACGTTGAAACAACTCCAGATCCAGCGCGGTTTCGATCTGGCGGACCTGACGTCCGGCCGTGGGCTGCGAGATCGCCAGTTTCCGCGCGGCTTCGGACAATGAGCCCGTTTCGGCCACGGTCAGAAACGTCTGAACCAAGGACCAGTCGAGTTTTGCAAATGCCCCATCCATTCACGCATGAATACATGACCTGCGCATTCTGGCAATTCCTCGAATCTCATGAATAGCCGATTATCCAATCAGACTAGGCAGGAGGGTGCAGTTGTGGTTGGAACAGTTTTGATTCTGGGTGGGAACGGGCGCTTTGGGCGCAATGCGGCAGAGGCGTTTTGGAATGCCGGATGGCGGATCCGCCTGTTTGATCGCGCCGAGGATGATCTTGCGCAGGCGGCGCAGGGCGCGGACGTGATCGTAAACGGCTGGAACCCCGCCTACCCTGATCCCGGCTTATTCATCCAAATCAGGGGAAATAGCTGGCGTGCCCGCGAAAGCTTTGTAGAATCAAGCTGCTAGACAAAATCCGACAGCAGCCATCGGAGCACGCCATGGGTGAAACGCTACAGCCGGTCGCCACGAGCTTCAACAGGTCCCTGCGCGTCGAAAGCCGTGCCGAGCGGCTGACCGGTGATGCCGGTGCCGTGGTGCTGCGCGAGATCATGGAGCGCAGCGGCATCGTCGAATGGATGGTCCCGCAGCTGACCGATCCGCGGCGTCAGGAAGATGTCGTCCATGACCTCGGCTCGCTCATCCGGACCAGCGTGCTGC
>NZ_FZON01000107.1 GCF_900188425.1 Antarctobacter heliothermus | reverse complement strand
AGGCCGGCCAGTTCTTGGTCTTGTAGCTCGGCGGGATCGGTCTGCTCATGCAGGACAGCTACCACGCTGGATTCACGAGATGAATCCCTCAACCAGCCTTTGCGCAACAAAGCCGCGTGACACCAGAAAAGAAATGGGACGCCATTGATTTTCTCTTTGCTGAATTTCTCGATTCCGATGCCTTTAGCAGCACCGAAAGCGCCCCTAATACACAACGCATAGACAGCATTTTGGGGTTGGTGGCATAATGTCTAACACTGATTTTCCCGCTAATGTGCACGTCCTAAGGCCACGGAAAGTCTCATTATCTGAGAAGCTTGATCTTTTCCTCGACGAACATGGGCTTGATCTCAAAGAGGCGGCAAAGCAGCCTGACCCTTCCCGCCCGAAGAGCATAAACGGAAATGCGTTGGTCTGCGCGTCCTGTGGTGAAGCGGAGTATTTGCCCCGTGAGTATTGCCGTTGCGGTCATTACCTACGTGGGCAGTTGGAAGACGAATACTGCGCTTGGGAAGAACAAATACACAGCAACCATCTCGAACTTGCCGATGTGATAGCGCTGAAAATAAAGCCGCTGCGCTATCTCTTTGCCGTTAGCTTGCCGTTTCTGGTTGGGCCTATGCTTTTCCTGAATTTCTGGGCGGATAGCTTCACACTTTATCCGTTGCTATGGATGGCACCTGGCATCTTGATTGGTGGCATCGTGGCGCTGGCTGAAAATATTCTCACGCGACCTCTGGAAGCGAGCGCTCATTTCCTAAACACCTATTCCATTGAGACTTTTATTGACCAAAGGTTTTTTCAGCTGAAAGTGATTAACCAGTAAATGACCACCAAAGAGCAGATCAGCGAGTTTATCGCGCGCTGGAAGCCGTCTGGCGGCAGCGAACATGCAAATTACCAGCTGTTTATCATCGAACTGACTGAGCTGCTCGGCCTCGAACGGCCCTTTCCGGCGACCGACGACGATGCGAATGACCACTATCGTTTTGAACGGCCCGTCACTTTTGCCCACACCCACAAGCGCAGCACCGGCTTCGTCGATGTCTATCGCAGCGGTCATTTCATCTTGGAAACCAAGCAAGGCGTGACTCAGAAAAAGAACCGGCAAGGCGACCTGACTAAAGGCACGCCCGACCGCAAACAAAAGCGCACTGGCCACGGCGTGCGGGGAACCGCTGCCTGGGACGACACAATGCTCAAGGCACGCAATCAGGCTGACAACTACGCCCGCGCGGTGGCCAAGGACGATGGCTGGCCGCCTTTCCTTATGGTTGTAGACGTGGGCCATGTGATCGAGCTGTACGCCGATTTCTCGCGCCAAGGCCAAGGGTACAACCAGTTCCCCGATGGTAACCGCTACCGCATCTTCATTGATGAGCTGCACGACGAAGGCATCCGCGACCTTCTGCGCACCATCTGGACCGACCCGTACAGCCATGATCCCTCGCTCAAGTCGGCCGAAGTCACCCGTGATATCGCCGAACACCTTGCCGAACTCGGCAAAAGCTTCGAAAGCCAAGGCCACAATAGCGAAACGGTCGCCCGCTTCCTCATGCGTTGCCTGTTCTCCATGTTCGCCGAGGATGTGGAGCTGATCCCGCTGGGCAGTTTCACCGCTAAACTTAAGGAACTGCGCGGCCACCCAGAACACGCCGAACCCACGCTCAAAAGCCTGTGGGAGGTGATGAACACGGGCGGCTTCTCTCCCGTACTCATGCAGGACCTCAAGCGTTTCAACGGTGGCCTGTTCAAAGATGCAGACGCCCTCCCGCTCAACACCATGCAATTAGGCCTGCTCATTGAGGCGGCAGAGGCCGACTGGAAACAGGTCGAACCTGCGATCTTCGGTACGTTGCTGGAACGCGCCCTCGACAAACGCCAGCGTCACAAGCTGGGCGCTCATTATACGCCGCGCGCTTATGTGAAGCGCTGGTCACGCCCACGATCATGGAGCCGCTGCGCGAAGACTGGCGCGATGTGCAAACCGCTGTGCAGCGCTTGACCGAAGACGACAAATCCGACGATGCCCTGCAACTCGTTCGCGACTTCCATAGCAAGCTCTGCGAAATCCGCGTGCTTGATCCCGCCTGCGGTTCCGGCAACTTCCTTTATGTCGCGCTCGAGATGATGAAACGACTAGAGGGCGAGGTGACCGCGCTGCTGTCCGAACTGGGCGAGACTCAGACCAGTTTCATCACCGTTGACCCGCACCAGTTTCTGGGGATCGAGCTGAACCCATGGGCCGCGAATGTGGCCGAGCTCGTGCTGTGGATCGGTTATCTGCAATGGCACGTTCGCACCTATGGCAAGGCCGCGCCGTCCGAACCTGTGCTGCGGGATTTCAAGAACATCCGCAACGCCGACGCCGTACTGGAATGGTCGGATCGCACCCCGCGCATGGACAATACCGGCGCGCCTGTCACCCGCTGGGACGGTGTGACCACGATCCGCCACAACGTGACGGGCGAGGAAGTGCCGGACACCGACGCCCGCGTGCAGGTCTATGACTATGCCAAGCCGAAGGCGACCAAATGGCCAGAGGCAGAGTTCATCGTCGGCAACCCGCCCTTCATCGGAAAGCTGAAAATGCGGGAAGATCTTGGTGATGGTTATGTCGAGGCGCTTCGTCAAGCCTACCCAAAAGTTCCAGACAGTGCAGACCTCGTGATGTTCTGGTGGGAAAAGGCGGCACTTGCCGCGCGTTCATGGAATGAAAAGACGGGCAAAGGCACACGTCGATTTGGCTTGATTACCACAAATAGCCTGCGTCAAACATTCAATCGAAGAGTGCTTGAAGCGCATATGAATGACGCGAAAAAACCTCTCTCACTTTTGTTTGCAATACCAGACCACCCTTGGGTCGACACTCTGTTCGGTGCTGCGGTTCGGATTTCGATGACGGTCGCCGGGTATGGCAGGCGGGAAGGACAGCTTCTAGAAGTCACTTCTGAGTCGAAGGAAGCTCGTGAGTCTGAGGGTCGAAAGGTCAACTTTTCCAGCCAGAAAGGAAAAATACTAGGCAATCTACAAATTGGGGCTGACGTCCCATCGGCTAAAAGCCTCGCATCAAACTTGGGATTGGTGACGCCTGGAGTTATACCTCACGGTTAGGGCATGGTTGTCGACGCCGCAACCGCAGCCCGGATCAAACCTCAGGGAGGCGCTTCGAAAGGTATCTTACGACCATACTGCAATGGCAAAGAATTACTTTCGGGTTCGCTTGAACGGCTAGTGATTGATGCCCATCCAAGACGGGAAGAGGAACTTAAGCGGGAAGCTCCAGAGGTCTATCAGTGGCTCCTCGATACGGTGAAGCCGCATAGAGACGCCAATCGTGACAAAGACTTGCGAGAAAAGTGGTGGCTACATCGGCGCAATAACCTCGACCTGCGAAACGCTCAAAAGGGATTGCAGCGGATGATTGCAACAGTTCTAACATCCAAGCATCGATGGTTCACCTTTCTCCCCACATCAGTTTTGCCTGATCAAACAATCGTCGCCATTGGAATTCAGAGCGCGGATGCTCTCGCTGTTTTGTCCAGCAATCACCATCTAAAATGGGCGCTTGCTGCTGGTGGTTGGCTCGGTGTTGGGAACGATCCTAGATATACCAAATCACGCTGCTTCGACCCGTTCCCCTTCCCAGATCTTACCGACCCACAAAAAACAGGCCTCTCCGCCCTAGGCGAAGATCTCGACGCGCATCGTAAGCGCCAGCAGGCGGCGCATCCCAAGCTGACCCTGACCCAAATGTATAACGTGCTGGAAAAACTCCGCGCGGGTGAGGTGATCGAGGGCAAAGACAAAGACATCTATGACCGAGGCCTGATCGGCATGCTGCGCGACCTTCACGACCAAATCGACGCTGCCGTGGCCGAAGCCTATGGCTGGCCTGAGGACCTGAGCGACGAAGACATCCTCCTCCGCCTCGTCGCGCTCAACAAAACCCGCGCCGAGGAAGAGGCAGGCGGCCAAATCCGCTGGCTCCGCCCCGATTACCAGAACCCGACCGGAGCGCAGGCCTCCAAAGGCAAAACCACCGAGATGGACCTTGGCGCGGTCGCAAAGATCGAAAAGGCCCCATGGCCCAAAACCCTCCCCGACCAGATTGCAGCCGTCCGCGAGGCCCTGTCCGAAATGGGCGAAGCCACCCCCGACCAAATCGCACGCCGTTTTATGCGAGCGCGTACAACCAGCGTACAACCGTTGCTGGATAGCTTGGCTGCATTGGGACAGGCAGAGAAATTGGAAGAGAACCGCTATGCGGCGTGAGTTCTTGAATGCTTGATCTGATCGACCGACCAGTTTGGCTTACGTCGTTTTGGGGCTTCAGTCCGGACACATGGGGCTGCGTCGGGTTTTCCGACAAGTGGCGGCGCGACAAGTTTCTGCCCGATGCCAAGAAGGGCGCATTGGTTGCCATCTATGTGACCAAAGGCAAAGGTCCGGACAATCAACGGGGCAAGGTCATCGGCATATTGGAAACCACCGGTGAAACCGGGCATATCCAAGGGTTTCTGACCGGTGATGCTTGGGCTGAAAAAGAAGCGGACCCCAAAAGTAGAGGCAAATGGGAATATGCCGTTCGGGTTTCCCGGGCGTGGATCATCGACGAAGCCGAATGGCAGGACGTCGATGACATCTTCGGCGAGACATACGGAAGCAACTCGGCTGAATTGATCGGGGCAAATGGCGTTCGGCTCTCTGACGCGGAAGCTGATCGCCTGTCGGATTTGACCGTGCACGAAGTGCCCGTCTATGGCCAGACCGAGAAGCTGGACAGTGCGGTCCGTCCGTTTTCGGACGCTCTAAAGCCCAGCCGTGCTGTAATTCCTGCAAAGGAACCGTACTTTGTCGGGGAAGTCGACGGCCCCAAGTTCCTTTACATTTTGCGGCTAGAGGGTGGCGTGGCCAACTGGCTTGGCGAAACCATCGATGACGAAGATGATCAAATGATCATCAAAGTCGGGTTCTCGAAAAGCCCCTACAAGCGTCGAGACCAAATCCAGTCCGCATACCCAGCTGGACAATTCAGATGGGAAGTTATGCTGCCCGAACCCATACCTGATGCTGCGCCGTACCCGAACGCAGCCACCGCCATCAAGGGCGAGGATGCGATGAAAGCGCGCCTCTTCAAGGGCGGTGCAAGAGTGTTGGGCGGTGAGTTTTATCTCGCCGAGGAGTGGCTCGTTCGAAAGTGCTGGATAGCCGGAAAGATGGCCGCTGAGGAAGCGGCAAGCTCTGTATAGTTAGGAAATTCAATGACAAGACGGTTTGAGATCGACGCAGAAACTCTTCCCGACCTTCCCGGAATGATGCTTGTCACGGTCGAGGCACTGAAAGACCTCGGCGGGTCCGCGACGATCCAGGAGCTTGATGAAAAGGTGATCGAGCTGGAAGGCGTCACCGAAGCCGAACAGGCTTTCACCATGCCGCGCGATGAAAACCGCACGCGGGTGAATTACTACCTCGCCTGGGCGCGGACGTACTTGAAACGCGGTGATGCGCTGAACAATTCCAAGCGCGGGGTTTGGGCGCTGACAGAGATAGGCTCCGCGATCTCCGACCTAAGCGCGACGCAAGGGATTTACGGTCAGGTGACGCAGGAAGAACGCGAGCGCGCACGCCTGAAGCGTCTGGCCGCCAAGAAGGCCGACGCGGACAGGGGCGAAGAAATCGAGGTCATGGCCGATGACGGCCCCGCTGATGAGGAAGACTGGAAATCGGCGTTGCTGTCTGTCCTTGGCAAGATGGATCCTGCCGCATTTGAGCGCCTAGCACAGCGGCTTTTGCGCGAGGCTGGATTCACAAAGGTGGAGGTGCGGGGCAAGTCTGGTGATGGCGGGATTGATGGGGTTGGTGTTCTTCGTGTTAACCTCGTTTCCTTCCAAGTTTACTTTCAGTGCAAACGCTGGAAGGGAGTAACCGCGCCATTGGCACCGCCTGCCTGACGCTGGTGCGATCATCTAGGACACGTGTTTAACGACGTCGTTAACGACGTGTCTTATGCGGGGTCATCGATGCGTGGTGAAATTCTTGGGGTGGAGCGGCGGCGTTTCTGGCGCGATGAGGACAAGCTCGAAATTGTCATGTCGGCTGGTGTTGGTGGGGAAACGGTGACGCAAGTGGCGCAGCGCCACGAGATTACGCGGCAACAGATTTACGCCTGGCGGCATGAGTTGAAGAAGAAAGGTTTGTGGTCGCCCGATGCCGGGGCACTTTTCTACCCGTTGGATATTCCGGTCGCGTCCGGAGTGCCGGTGGCGCCGCCGGCCGCT
>NZ_FZON01000108.1 GCF_900188425.1 Antarctobacter heliothermus | reverse complement strand
TCCATGGGCTATAGGCCTACTGGAACGAAAGCCTGCTCGACTGGCGACCGTCGCAATGGCGAACAAGACCGCACGAATAGTTTGGGCAGTGCTGACCAAGAACGAATACTATCGGCCCCACGCAGCCTAAAGAAAGGAAAAGGAACACCCGAGACAGCAAGACCATTGAAATGATGGCGCACAGTCAGCCCGCCAACCAAGACAACCCGTCGAATGTCCAGGACACAATGTTGTTCGATAAGCCGTTTGGGACTTGGTCGCGGAAACCATCAGGGCCAGCGGCTACGAGTGCCGCGCGAACAGGCCGGACACACGTCTGCTTCTGACCAGTGCAAAATCACTCAAAAAAAGTCTTGCTATGCAGGAGCTATCCACACAGGTCATTCGCTGCGGATGCAAAATCGAGCCGGTTGCGAACTGGTAGTGTGCGGGACAAAGTGAGGTTTCGCTGCAGTGGCGCCAATGGCTGATCTCAGCATAAACCATGGCTCCAAATTTTGGTTCTGCGACGCGCCGTGTCTGTTCGGGTTGCAGGGGTTGGGCCTAACGAGATAGGTAGCAGGCAACCAAACAGTATTGTGATGCCCCGATGAAAATGCGCGACACATTTCTCAAGCCGATGCATCCTGAGGGGCGCAGATTTGTTGGAATTTTTGCCGCCGTCACACTGCTCCTGTTTCTTCTGTCTGCCGTTCTGGGGTGGATTGGCGTCGGTCTAACGATCTGGTGCTATTACTTTTTCCGCGACCCTGTCCGCATCACACCAACACGCGATGGCCTCATCGTAAGCCCGGCCGATGGCATCGTCTCGTTGATTGAAAAGGCCACCCCGCCAGCAGAACTTGGCATGCCTGACATGCCCCTGACCCGCATCAGCGTATTCATGAGCGTGTTTAACTGCCATGTGAACCGCGCCCCAATTGCCGGCAAGATCGCGGCGATTGCCTATCGCCCCGGGAAATTTTTCAATGCCTCGCTGGACAAGGCCAGTGCTGACAACGAGCGCAACAGCCTGTGCATTGAAATGAGCGATGGCAGACAGCTAGCTGTGGTTCAAATCGCAGGGCTGGTGGCGCGCCGCATCGTTTGTTTTTCTGCCAAGGGCGATACTCTGCGCACCGGAGAGCGCTTTGGTCTGATCCGCTTTGGCTCGCGTCTGGACGTCTATTTGCCCGATGGCCTGAACCCCATGGTCAGCCTCGGGCAGACCATGATCGCAGGAGAAACGGTTCTGGCCGATCTTGCCACGTCTGAGGCCACACGCATTGGCCGCGCAGATTAGACAATGGCCGAAGACCCGTCAGACAGCGCAAAACAACCCAAAGTGCGCGTTATCCATCTGCTGCCAAACCTGCTGACCATTGCTGCGGTTTGCGCGGGACTTACGGCAATCCGTTTCGGGTATGAGGGCAACTTTGAAATGGCGGTTCGCCTTGTTCTGGCCGCCTGTGTCCTTGATGGTCTGGACGGTCGGCTGGCCCGTTTGATGAACCGTTGCAGTGATGTGGGAGCCGAGCTTGATTCTCTGGCCGATTTCGTCAATTTTGGCGTTGCTCCGGTGTTGATCCTGCACAGCTGGGCGCTGCAGGACTTTCGACGCGCCGGATGGATTGCTGTCTTGATCTACACAACCTGCTGTCTTCTGCGGCTGGCGCGTTTCAATGTCAGCAGCCGTTCGGAAACCGAAAAGCTATCTTCTGATTTCTTTGTTGGCGTCCCGTCGCCTGCGGGAGCCATTCTGGTGATGCTGCCGATGGTTGTTTCGTTTGCCATTTCGGACCTGCCGCTAACCCCGCCTGCCTTTGTCGCCGTGCACATCTGCCTGATTGGGTTGCTATTGATCAGTCGCATTCCGACATACTCTTTCAAGAACGTGACGATAGATCGGGCCAATGCAAAGTACTTTCTGCTGGGGGCTGCCGTTCTGGCAGCGGCCTTGCTGACCTATCTGTGGGCGACACTCACCATGCTGTCATTTGCCTATATCAGTTGTCTTGTCTGGGCCTACCGCACCTCCCGCAAAACTCAAAAAACCGAAGGATAGAACCTTGGAACTCAACGCCATCAAAACCTCATATGCACGTTGGGCACCGGTTTATGACAACACATTCGGGGCGGTTACAAATGTCGGGCGACGCGCGTCGGTTGACTATATCAACAACCAAGACGCCGAGACTGTGCTTGAGGTTGGGGTTGGCACCGGCTTGGCCCTGCCGAATTATCGTCCTGATTTGGCTGTGACCGGCATTGATTTCAGTGAGGACATGTTGGCCAAGGCGCAGGCCAAGGTGGACCAGCTTGACCTGAAACAGGTGCGGGCCCTCACCCAGATGGATGCGCGCACGCTTGATTTTCCGGATGCGTCATTTGATGTCGTCGCTGCGATGCACATCATTTCAGTTGTGCCAGAGCCCGAGCGAGTCATGGCCGAGATGGCCCGGGTTTGTAAGCCGGGCGGTCAGGTTGTCATCACAAATCACTTCGCCAGAGAAACCGGCCTGCTGGCCCGGATCGAGCGGCTGACCGCGCCTTGTGCCAATCTTCTGGGCTGGCATTCGGATTTTGATATCAGCACTGTTCTGAAAGAACCCGACCTTTCGGTGATTGAACAAAGACCTCTGCCGCCCATGGGCATGATGACGTTCCTGGCGTTGCGCAAAAGCGCAGGCTGATCGCGCGCCCTGTGTTTCGAGAAAAGCCAGATCATCGATAGAAAAGCACACCATTGGTATGACGGCATCAAGCATATTTTTCGAAGGCTGTTTGCTGCCAAGAAGACATTTGTCAGCGACGCAGCATTCGGTAGTCTGGTCTCTCTGCCGCCATTAGATCAATCGCAGCATATTCGACAGACCCATCGCACGCCCCAAACGTGGACGGCCCAGAGCTGCCTTTGATCCGAGGATTTTCGCTGCGGTGCGGCAGCCCTAAAACAGTCTTAGGTGCTTGAAGCAGTTCTTCTCATCGGTCAAGCTTGTGGGAATGGACCGTGGAGGCAGCGGCATGTCAGCTTCGAATTACTCCAGAATAACTCCATCTTGCGATCTTGGCAAAAAAAGGCCTCGAAAGAAGGCATTGGCCAAGCAAGTAGAGACTTGCAGGAAGTACAGCAATCCTGTCAGGAAAATAATCAACCCAGGGTTTGCCACTCAATACTCACCTGAGTTCCTCGCTGCTTTTCGGAAGATCTGTGAGATATACTCCCAATCGAACTTTTTCTTCCCCGAGAAGCAGGTCTTGATTCTGATGTTAGACAACAATATCAGCCCGTGTCGAGCAAAAGAGTTTTCGGAGCAGATCGTGAAGCGCTTGGCTGGCGATATCTTCAGAAAATGAGCGATCGGCCCAAACCGGACTCTCGACCTGACCTCTCTATGCTGCGGCGCGGCCCGTTAGACCGGACTTTCGCTGCGTGTGCTAAAAGTGGCGTATCTAAATGAAAGCGGCGCGGGTCACACAGGCCTTCGCCAAAGGCGTATAGTACGCAGGCTCGTCGTTGCAGCACTCCGAATTCGGCGCGGGCGATGGATCATATCTGCGTCCGCACAGGCCTCTCTTGAGGTCGGCAATGGCCGCAGCCCTCGATCCACGTCGTGGCAACTGGACGACACAGGGGTCAGGAAGCTGACTTACGGAATCCTACCGGCGATTGGTTTTGCGACAACCAGCGTGGGCTGTCGAGCAAGCGAGCCCGCAAAGTCCGGACTGACGCTTCCGCACCTCGCTATCGCCCTCCGTGCGGCCACGGCCGATTCTGATCACCTGCAGGGCCGTTCAGGCAAACTCAAGGTCCGTCCAGACGTAAGGCATAGGCATTCACGATCTCTTGTCTTCGAGCCTCGTCGCTGGACTTTCCGTTGGTTTGATCTGCTAAGTAACGCAAAAAAATGGAGTACTGCAATGCCCACTGTCCGGGGGGAGGAAGCGGCGCTTGTTCAACTGCTTTCCGTGGGCGACAGGGCGGCGTTCGAACAGGTTTACAATCGACACAATACAACTCTCGTCCGTGTCGCGACCGGTATCGTAAAAAACTGCGCGACAGCGGAAGAAGTGGTTCAGGAAACCTGGATTGCGGTGCTGAAGTACATTTCCGGCTTTGAGGGACGGTCTTCGCTTGCAAGCTGGATCTTCACGATCCTGATCAACAAGGCCCGCAGCCGTGCAAAACGCGAGGGTCGCATCGTCTCATTTGATGGCGCGGGCGAGGACGACAATCTTGCTGCCGCGTTTGATGGCCGGGGGCGGTGGAAAAACATGCCCGAATTGTGGGAAACCCTTACCCCCGAACGCATTCTCGCGGGGCGTAGCGTGATGGAGCATGTGAATGCAGCGATTGATGCCCTTCCACCAGGCCAGCGGTCCGTCATCATTCTTCGCGCGCAACAGGGGCTGGACGCTGAAGAAGTCTGCGCCATCCTTGGTATCAGCGAAGGCAACATGCGGGTTCTGCTGCACCGGGCACGTCTTGGTGTTCGGGCTGCCCTCGACGGACTGATGTGATGGGAGGTTTTGCATGTCGCTGATACCGAATTGTTTCTTGGAGGCGTGTAACACGGCGGGGTTCCGATTGTCCTGTTCGTGTGAGGCACGTGAAAAGGACACCGACAGATGTTGAGCTGCAAGGAAGTCGCGACCCGCGCCAGCGCCCTGATCGACGGGGAACTGGGCATGTGGGACTCCTTCCAGATGCGTCTGCATCTCGCGATGTGTAAAGGTTGCGAACGGTTCATCGGTCAAATGCGGACAACCCGGGATTTGACCGAAACCCTGTTCACATCCGATGCGCCCGGTGAGGCCGACGACGACCGCATTAGCGCAATCCTTTCCCAGCTTCACCAAGGTAAGCAAGAGGGCGGCTGAGCCGCGCAGGAAAGGAACCATACCATGAACAAGATCACAGCCGGCCTTGTCGCCGGGTTCGTAACGACTGTCGTTCTGTCGGCCATCATGCTGGCCAAGGGCATGATGGGCGTCATGCCGGAACTGGATGTCATTGCCATGCTCAGCGCCATGATGGGGGCCTCTCCCGCGATGGGGTGGCTGGGGCACTTCATGATCGGAACCTTGATCTGGGGAGGCGGGTTCGTGCTGCTCTATGGCGTGATCCCGGGTGGAACAGCGATGGTCAAGGGCATTCTCTTTGGCATTGCCGCCTGGCTTGGCATGATGATCATGGTCATGCCCATGGCCGGGGCCGGACTGTTCGGAATGGCCTATGGCATCATGGCACCGTTGATGACGCTGGTGCTGCACATTGTGTACGGTGCCGTATTGGGCATCGTGTTTCGCAGGCTGACGGCTCCCAGGATGGCGCTTGTCTGAACACATCACCGCGCGTTCGGGTCGGCATGACTGCCGCCCGAACCCTCAACCGGATAAATGCCATGCACTATCATAAGATCAGGTTCGCCGAGGCGAATGTCGCCGCGACGATCTGCGGTTGGCCAACGCAGCCATGACCAAAATTCTAAACCATCCCCGCAAATCGTCCTCACCGACCACCAAGCGCATCAATCTCGCCCTGCAAGGAGGCGGTGCCCACGGCGCCTTTACCTGGGGCGTGCTGGATTACCTGCTGGAGGACGGACGGCTGGAAATCGCCGCGATTTCCGGCACCTCGGCAGGGGCGATGAATGCCGTGGCCCTGGCCGATGGCTTGACTTCGGGCGGGCCCGACGGCGCGCGTGAAAAGTTGCATGGTTTCTGGCAGACCATGAGCGAGGCCGCCAGAGGCAGCCCGATCAAACGCGCGCCCATTGACGTGATGATGGGGTATTGGAGCCTTGATCGATCGTGGGGCTATCAGATGATGAACGCGATGAGCAGGATGTTCTCGCCCTATCAGTTGAACCCGATGGACATGAACCCGCTGAAGGACGTTCTGGAATCCTGCGTCGACTTCGACTGCGTGCAAAGCTGTCACAGCATCCATGTGAACAGGCATGCAATTTTGACCCCGTAACGGGGTGATCGGCGTCCAACAATGACCCCCTTACACTGATGTGGATGATGCTCCCGAGGCTATCGGGGAGCACAGTGTGGGATGTTGGTTGTGGAGACGATTGCGAAGATCCGTCGGGCGTATTTTCAGGACAAGAAGCCGATCAAGCAGATCTGCCGGGAACTGCGGATTTCACGGAACACGGTGCGCAAGGTGATCCGGTCCGGTGCGACCGAGCACACCTACGAGCGGACCGTCCAGCCGCAGCCGAAGATCGGTCCTTGGAAGGACGAACTCGACGAGATGCT
>NZ_FZON01000110.1 GCF_900188425.1 Antarctobacter heliothermus | reverse complement strand
ATGCGGGCATGTGCTGCCGGGCAATGGATCAGCAGGGATCCTCGCTTGCGCAGCGACGCGTTGTAACTGGACCAGTTCGTCGTGCGATAGCGGGCGGGAGATGGCTTGCTCATGCACCGCATCTAACGCCATGGATTCGCAAAGTGAATCCTCCGTCGACAGACTTGTGCAACAACGCCGCAACACAGCAGCACGAATAACTCAAACCCCCTTGGGGGTTTTGTCGGAAACGTCGCAGGAGGCAATTCCAACGCCGCCATCTCTCCTTGCTTTGAAGCAAGTCTGCGCTATCGACCAGACCATGCCACAAGCGAGAACGCAGTTGTCAATGCGGGGCCGGCGGCTTTGTCCGTGACCACAGCCACTGCGGCTTTCACTACCTGTGTTGACCGGCTGCGGCGCGCCTGAACAGCGCCCCCCCGCCGCGCCTGTCAAGAAACGCGCCATCCGTCGACCCTAGGACCCCATAGTTGCCTCTGCCTCCGTCCGAAGCCGCTTGGCCGCAGCGCCCGGTGCGGTGCCCCAGACGGCAATCCAGCGATAGAAGATCGGCGTCAGGAACAGAGTGAACACGGTCGCAAAGCCCAATCCTCCGACGATCACCCAGCCAACGGCGATGCGGGCTTCGGCACCCGCGCCGGATGTCAGGATCAGGGGCAACCCGCCAAAGACCGTGGACACCATCGTCATCATCACCGGCCGGATGCGCAGGCGCAAAGCGTTGCGGATGGCGCTGTCGATGTCTTCTCCGGCTTCGCGCAACTGGTTGGCGAACTCCACGATCAGGATGCCGTTTTTGGCCATCACCCCGATCAGCATCACAAGGCCGATCTGGCTGTAGTAGTTCAGTGATCCGCCGGTGAGCGAAATCGCCAGCAGCGCAGCGGCAAGGCCGAAGGGCACCGTCATCATGATGACAACTGCGCTGGCAAAGCTCTCGAATTGCGCGGCAAGCACCAGAAGCACCACGATCAGGGCCACGCCGAACACGGCATACATTCCGGCAGCCGTATCATCCAAAGTCGCGGCCTCACCGGTGAAGGTGATGCCCATGCCCTCGGGCAGCACGTCGTCCGAGATCGCCAACAGGCGGTCCATCGCGGTCGATAGATCGACCCCGTCGCCCAGGTTGGCCTGCAACGCGACCGACAATGCACCGCCCAGGCGTTGGATCTGTGCATCGCTGACGACCGTCTCAAGCGAGGCCACGGCAGAGAGCGGAATGTAGGCACCGCTGTCCAGACGAATAGACATCGACGCGATGTCGGACGGATCGTCGATCGGCGGGCCGCCGGGGACAACGTTGACGTCGATCTCAACGTCATCGGAAAACACGCTGACCGCGACATCGCCCTGCACAAGGGCGCGCACGAGGCTTGTGACGTCCGAGCTGTTCAGCCCCATACCGCGCGCGGCGGTGGTGTCCACGGTCACTTCCAACTGGGCATCGACGCTATTGTTGGACAGTTGCGGGTTCAGGAACGCGGCGTCCTGCAACATGGCTGCGACAAGGTTTTCGGCGGCCTCGGTCATTTTCACAAGGTTGGTGCCCGTGACGGCAAAGCCAAGCCCGCCGCCGGCGCCGCGAATGTTGAGGCTGTTGGTGGAGCGGGCGCTGACCTGAACACCGGGGACAGAGGACAATTGGCTGCTGATCTGCGCGATCAATTCCTGTTGGGTAAAGTCACGCTCGGCCCAGTCCGGCAGGCGCACGACGATAAACGCGTTAGTGCCGCCGCCAACCCCGATGATGCTCTGTACCGTCTCGATCTGGCCGTTTTCCAGATAGGGAGCAAGAATATCCTCGACCAGCAGGACCTGTGTGTCGAGGTAGTCGACGGTCGTGTCCGACGCCCCGCGCGCCTGCACGAGGAAAAAGCCACGGTCCTCCTCCGGCGTCACGGCGGACGGCAGTGTCATCGCGGCCCCCATGGCGATCATGGCAAAGCCGATGGCGACGGAGAGCACGAACAGGGGCGTGCGGATGGCGAAATCCATCACCCAGTCGAAGCTGCGGGCAAGGACCCCAGGTTTGGTTTCCTTGGCGTCGGACTGCGACTTTCCCGGATCAAGCAAGGCCGCCAGAACCGGCGCAAGCGTGAGCGCCGTGATCGACGACAATGTGACCGCAAAGGCCAGCACGAACCCGAATTCCGAGAACACACCGCCGGCCTGTCCCGGCAGGAACGAGATCGGGATGAACACGGCGGCAAGCGTGGCCGTGGTCGAGATGACGGCAAAGAACACCTCATTGGTGCCGGAGGCGGCCGCGGCAAAGGCCCCCATACCCGATTTGCGTTTGCGCACGATGTTCTCGATCACCACGATGGCATCGTCCACCACCATCCCGGTCGCCAGAACCAGCGCCAGCAGGCTGATCGTGTTGACCGAAAACCCTGTCAGCCAGATCGCGGCCAGCGTGCCGATAAGGGCCACCGGAATTGTCACTGCAGGGATCAATGTCGCGCGCGGCGAGCGCAGGAAAAGGAAGATCACCGCGATCACGATGGCGGTGGCCATCAGGATGGATTTGACCACCTCGTTGATCGACCCTTCGATGAAGATACCGTCGTCAGAGGTCACCAGAAGCTGTACGCCCTCTGGCAACTGGCTACGCAATTCCTCGACCGCTTCGCCCACAGCGCGCGAGATTGTCAGTGTGTTGCCGACCGATTGCCGCGTGATGTCAAGGCCGACGGCGGTTACGCCATTCACCCGGCTATAGACATCGGTGTCCTCCGGGATCAGCTGGACAAAGGCGATATCGGCTATTGTGGTGGTGTCATTGATCGGCAACTGGTTGATGCTCTCGACGGTGACCTCTTCGTTGCCCACCCGCAGAGAGAGGGTCTTGGACTCTGTCGAGAGCGACCCCAGCGCGGTGTCGTCGCGCAACTGTTCCAAGGCGGTGGAAACATCGAAGATGGTCAGGCCACGGCTCAGCAATGACGGCATGCTCACCGCCACCCGAAACTGGTTGGCCCGGTTGCCTTGCACGGTCACCTCGGCAATGCCGTCGATCAGCGAGAGGCGTTCATAGATCGCGCCCTCGGCGATCCGGGTGAGGTCGTCAAAGCTGGCGTCGCCCAGCAGGGCAAGGCGGATGATCGCGTCTGCGTTGCTGTCGCTCTTGCTCACGCTGGGGTCGTCGATATCGTCGGGCAAGGACCGTAGCGTGTTCGACACGATCTCGCGTGCTTCGTTGGCCGCGATATCGACATCCGTGCCGTCGGACAGATCAATCGTGATGCGGCTTGATCCCTCGCTGGAGGTGGATTCGATGTAGGATATACCATCAAGGGCACTCAGGGCATCTTCGAGAACCTGGGTCACTTCGGTATCCACCGTGCTTGCCACAGCGCCGGTATAGGTTGTCCGCACCGACAGCACGGGGCGATCCACATCAGGCATTTCACGAATGTCGACGCTGCTGAGTGCCGCAAGCCCCGCGATGATGATCAAGAGGTTCAGGACGATCCCAAAGATCGGCCGCGCGACAAACGTGTCGGCGAAACCGGCCTTGTGTGCTCTTTTTTCGATGCTCATGCGTCTGGCCCCTTGCGGCGGCTGGCTGTGACCACCTGTGCACCATCGCGCAGTTTTGCCGCGCCTTCGGTCACGATCTGCGCGCCCACCGGAGCGTCTGTCTCAACCCAGACCTGATCCCCGTTGCGATACCGGATGGTGACGGGCACGCGGCGCGTGATGTCATTTTCAGCGACCCAGATGCCTGCACCTGCGCGGTCCCATGTAATCGCGGTCGAGGGCACCATGGGCAATGGATCTGTCTCTTCGGTCATGCGGATCGCAAAGGTCATACCGGCCAGAAGCAATCCTTCGGAATTGTCGATCTCCGCCTGCACCGTGGCGCTGCGGGTGACACTGTCGAGACGGCTGTCGAAGGCCGTGATGGTCCCCTCAAACACCCGCCCCGCAAAGGTCGGGGTTGTGACGAGAACCGGCTTGCCTTCGGCAAGCAGACCAATCGAGCGTTCAGGCACCTCGAAGGTGGCCAACAGGGACGTGGAATCGTCTACCGTCACGATTGCATCCCCGATGGACAGCCGGTCGCCGACGCTTACGTCACTCAGCCCGAGGCGGCCCGAAATCGGCGCAACAATCGTCCGGTTTTCCAGCGCAACCTCGGCCAGGCCGACATTGGCCTGTGCCAGCCGCAATGCCACCTTGGCCTCGGACAAGGCAACTTCCGTGACGACTGCACTGCCGTTCTGGTTGAGCCCCTCGTAACGAGTCACCGTTGCCTGCGCCTGATCACGGTTGGCCCGCGCGATTTCCAGATCAAGCTGCTCGGTGCGATCATCCAGTCGCAGAAGAACGTCGCCCTTTTCGACAAGTTGATTGGCGTGCAGCGCGGTCTCGACCACCTCTCCCGATTGCGCCGCAACCACATCAGCGCGACGCAAGGAGACGCCGCTGCCGACCGTCCGCAATACAAGAGTGTAGGCGCGCTCTTCGAGTGGCGCGAGAACCACCGTCGTGGCTCGGCCTTGGCCACGCGCGCCGCCGCCCGGTGAGCCACCCGGCCCACCGCGCGCCGCGGGCGCCGCGTCCTCGGTCAGGGCAATGCCCCAATACTGCGCGACCTGCGGGGGCACGCCGAAAGCGACTGCGTAGGCGCCGGCGAGAACAGCCAGCGAGAGGAGAACAGTGATGAGTTTCTTCAAGACAATACAAGCTCCAGAACGCGCATGGGCCCTCTGGGCCTGCGGGTGGTTTGGGTTTCGGGCGGCCCTCAGGCCATGCGGCTCAAGACATCATCCCGCTTGACGAAACGATGCCAACCAATTGCCATCACGACGTGCCCGAGCACAAGGGCCGCCAACATCCATCCTATCGCGCCGTGCCACTCCGCCATTGCCTGCGTCCAGGCAATCGCCGTCTCGCGTGCCGGGACGAGCGAGATGCCAAGATAGCTGAGCCCGCGCATCCCCCCTGCCGATCCGATGAGTTTGACGGCGGGGACCATCACCATGAGCGCATAAAGCGCGGCATGCCCGGCGCGCGCCACCCGTCCCATCACCCCTGAATGCTCAGGCCGCCTGCCGAGATTCCATAGCCCCCACGCGCCCCGCAGCAGTACCAGCAGAAACAGGGTCACGCCCAGGTCCACATGATAACTCCAGAGCGTCCCGCGCAGGGCATCCCCACGTGGCAGCGCCCAATGCGCCGCAGCCGACAGGAATTGCGGGACAAAGAGCACCGCCATACCCCAGTGCAGCGCGCGGCTGATGAGGCCAAAGCGGTCGGGACTGTCTGATAGATCGCTCATGGAGGATATCCGTTTTACGCATGTGTCCCCTTGATACGGTTCTCGAGGCGCATTCCGTCGCTCGGGCGGCAACTTTTCGCGCGAACTGCGCATGGTTCGTAGAAGTCTCGCTGCACCCTGGCTGACTGGCCGCATTTTCTCCTGTCTTGCTGCGGCTCAACACTATTTCCCTTTACGAGCGCGCGCAGCAGGAGCTGGCAACTTCTCCTGTGTGCTCTCGACTGCCTTCCACGTTGCGGCCTTGCCTACTTGCCCCGCATTGATCCGACCGAAACGCATGGCCCTAGCCGGACCATCGTCAGGGCATCCTTTGCCGCGGCGCAGCTTTCCCGAAACGGATGGGGTGGATAGCTCCTGCTCCAACCGGCGTCGCAATGCGCCATACTGCAGTTGTCTATCACTGCTAGGAAAGGAGCTACCCAATGCAAGTTACAACAGTGGGCATTGATCTGGCCAAACATGTTTTTCAGGTCCACGGAATTACCAGGGATGGTCAAGTTGTCTTCAATCGAGCAATCCGCCGAGCACAACTCATGCAGTTTTTCACCAATCTGGAACCCTGTCTGATCGGCATGGAGGCTTGCGGATCCAGTCATTACTGGGCGCGAGAACTCAGCAAACTTGGGCATGATGTTCGCCTGATCCCAGCCAATTATGTAAAACCCTACGTCAAACGCGGCAAGTCCGAC
>NZ_FZON01000111.1 GCF_900188425.1 Antarctobacter heliothermus | reverse complement strand
TTGTAGCTCGGCGGGATCGGTCTGCTCATGCAGGACAGCTACCACGCTGGATTCACGAGATGAATCCCTCAACCAGCCTTTGCGCAACAAAGCCCCGCAAAGGTGAACGAACCGTAAATTCGCCCCTGTAACCTATTGATGTTACACACCCGCAAACCTGTCCACGCGTGGACACACCCTTTGCCCCCTCACCGGAACGGATACATCCAGACCCGATAATCATCGACCAAAACCTGCGCCCTTTTCCGCTCCTCCGGGCCCATCCTCGGGGTCAATTCCTCCAGTGAATCAGGGGCGTCCACATCCCCCCCGATGGCCGACAAAGCATACCAAAGATAGGCTCGCACAAGGTCCGGCGCGGGCATCCCAAGCCCCAATTCATAGTACCACCCCAGCCCCGATTGCGCCCCCGGATGGCCCTTCATCGAGGCCCTCAGATACCATTCAAACGCCCGCTCCGGGTCTTTCTCCACGCCCAATCCCAGCGCATACATCACCCCGATCAATTCCTCCGCGTCCGCATTGCCCGACCGCGCCAGCACCCGGAACTGATCCATCGCGGCGGGAAACTCCCCCGCTTCCATCAAATCGCGCGCCTCTTCCAGATCGGCGGCAAAAACAGGGGTTGAGAGCGCCAGCAACCCTGCCAGAATGATCCCATGCGCGCGGCTTTCCTTTTGCATCTTCTCTGCCTCCTCGTCCTCACCGGCCCCTCCCGGGCCGACCCCATCACGCTGGATGATTTCCTGCCCACCGACCCGGCGCAAGCCCGTCTGGGCCAGCTTTTGTTCTACGACCCCATCCTCAGCGGCAATCGCAACATCTCCTGCGGCACCTGCCACCACCACAGCCTCGCCAGCGGCGACGGTCTCAGCCTTGGCATCGGTGAGGGCGGGCGTGGCCTGGGTCGGGATCGCACCCCCGGGACAGGCCCCGACCAGATCCGCAAGCGCATCCCCCGCAACGCCCCTGCCCTGTGGAACCTCGGCCATAAATCCGTGCGCGTCCTGTTCCATGACGGCCGGCTGGAAGTCTCCGACCAATACGGCAACGGCTTTGACAGCCCGGCAGAGGAATGGCTGCCGCAGGGGCTGAACAGTATCCTCGCCGCGCAGGCACTGTTCCCCTTGACCGCCCAGTTCGAAATGGCCGGCAACGTGGGTGAAAACGACGTCACCGGCGCGGTCCACGACCGGATCGACCTCGGCTGGCCCATCCTTGCCAAACGGGTGCGCACGATCCCGGAATACGGCACGCTGTTTGTGGCGGCCTTTGATCACATCGACGCCCCGGCGGAGGTGACAATCGTCGAGATTGGCAATGCGCTGGGGGCCTTTATGGCGTCGGAATGGATCAGCATCGACAGCCCCTTTGACGCATGGCTGCGCAACGGCACGCCGCTGCCCCCGGCGGCCGAACGCGGACGGCAACTGTTCTTTGGTAGGGCCGCGTGTGACACCTGCCACGCCGGACCACTGTTCACAGATCAAGGTTTTCACGCGCTGGGTTTGCCCGCCTTCGGGCCGGGACGGACCCGGGTTTTTGACCCGATGCCGCGCGATGTGGGCCGCATGGGCGAAACCGACCTGATAGAAGACGCCTACCGGTTCCGCACACCGTCCTTGCGCAACGTCGCCCTGACGGCCCCTTACGGGCACAATGGCGCCTTTGCGATGCTAGAGGCGATGATCCGCCATCACCTGAACCCCGCCGTTAGCCAAACCGCATGGCAAGAGGCCGACGCCGCCTTGCCCGATGTGCCGTGGCTGGCCGTAGCAGATTTCGCAATCCGGCAAGACCGGCTGGAATTGGCGCGGCAAGCACGCAGGCTGGATATCGGGCCACTGCCCGTGTCCGACGCAGAGGTCGTCGACCTTGTGGCCTTCTTGCGCGCCCTGACCGGCAATAGCGTCGACACTCGCCCCCTCGGGCGACCGGACCGGGTGCCATCGGGTCTGCCCGTCGACTAACGAAAAACGCGCCCTGACCAAGTCAGGACGCGTGTAACAGTCCGCTCTCAGGCTGGCACATGGATCAGCGGCGAAAGCTGTCCTGATGCTCAAGGAACCACTGATACGTCTCACGCACCCCGTTTTCGAGGTCGATGGACGCCTTCCACCCCATGTCGGCCAAGCGGCTGACATCCATCAGCTTGCGCATGGTGCCGTCCGGCTTGGTCCGATCCAGTTCGATCTTGCCTTTGTAGCCCGTCACCTCGGCCACCATCTGCGCCAGTTCCAGAATGGAGACATCGACGCCTGACCCGACGTTGATGTGGCTCAGTTGCGGCTGGGTGTTGGAGTCATAGGTTGTCCGTCCCAGATCCATCACAAACAGCGACGCAGCGGCCATGTCGTCGACGTGCAGGAATTCGCGGCGCGGCTTGCCGCTGCCCCAGATCACCACCTCATCTTTGCCCTCTTGCGCAGCTTCGTGAAAGCGGCGGATGAGCGCGGGCATCACATGGCTGTTTTCCGGGTGAAAGTTGTCACCGGGGCCATACAGGTTGGTCGGCATGACAGACCGATAATCGACACCGTACTGACGGTTATAGCTTTCGCACAGTTTGATCCCGGCAATCTTGGCCACGGCATAGGGCTCATTCGTGGGCTCCAGCGGGCCAGTCAGCAAGGCCGCCTCACGCATCGGCTGCGGCACAGCCTTGGGGTAGATGCAGGACGACCCCAGCTGCAACAGGCGCGTGACCCCCGCCTCCCAAGCGGCATGGATCACGTTACATTGCACCATCAGGTTGTCGTAGATGAATTCCGCCGGATAGCTGTTGTTGGCCAGAATACCGCCCACCTTGGCGGCTGCAAGGATCACGACATCCGGCTTTTCGGACAGCATGAAGTCCCTGACCGCCTTCTGATCTGTCAATTCCAGTTCAGCGTGAGTGCGGGTGACAAGGGTAATATCCTCACCTGCCTCCTGGCGCTGCTGCAACTGGCGGGTGATCGCGCCCCCCACCATGCCGCGGTGGCCTGCTACATAGATCTTGGGCATAATGTGCCTCCTGACGTCAAATGGCAGTCGCGCGGGACTGGTATCAGCCGTTCTCCTGCGCGACGGGAATGTCGTAGCCGTGCTCTTTCAACAGAGCATGGCGGCGGGCAGATTTAAGATCGGACGCGACCATTTCGGCACACATCTCCTGCGCGGTGATCTCTGGCACCCAGCCTAGCACTTCTTTGGCCTTGGCGGGATCGCCCAGCAGCGTTTCGACCTCTGCGGGACGGAAATAGCGTGGGTCGATGCGCAGGATCACATCGCCGGGTTTCAGTTCGGGCGCACTGTCGCCGGTGACGGAGGCAACAGTGGCGATCTCGTTCACGCCCTCGCCCGAAAATTCCAGCTCGATCCCCAGTTCCTTTGCGGTCCAAAGGATGAAGTCGCGCACGGAATACTGCACGCCGGTGGCGATCACAAAATCCTCGGCCACGTCCTGCTGCAACATCATCCACTGCATGCGGACATAGTCCTTGGCGTGACCCCAGTCGCGCAGCGCGTCGATGTTGCCCATGAACAGGCAATCCTGAAGACCCATCGCGATATTGGCCAGGCCGCGGGTGATCTTGCGGGTGACAAAGGTCTCACCCCGGCGCGGGCTCTCGTGGTTAAACAGGATGCCGTTGCAGGCGTACATGCCATAGGCCTCACGGTAGTTCACCGTGATCCAATAGGCGTACATCTTGGCCACGGCATAGGGGCTGCGCGGATGGAACGGCGTCTTTTCGGTCTGCGGGATTTCCTGCACCAGTCCATACAGTTCCGAGGTCGAGGCCTGATAGAACCGGGTGGTTTTTTCCATGCCCAGAAAGCGGATCGATTCCAGCAGGCGCAGGGTGCCGGTGGCATCGACATCGGCCGTGTATTCGGGCGCTTCAAAGCTGACGGCCACATGGCTTTGCGCGCCCAGGTTATACACCTCGTCGGGACGCACTTCGGACAGGATGCGGGTCAGGTTCGAGGTATCGGTCAGGTCGCCGTAATGCAGCGTAAAGTTCTTACCGCTGGTGTGCGGGTCATGGTAAATATGATCGACCCGCTCCGTATTGAAAAGAGAGGCGCGGCGTTTGATGCCGTGAACCTCATAGCCTTTTTCCAGGAGCAACTCCGCCAGATAGGAACCGTCCTGTCCGGTCACGCCGGTGATAAGAGCTTTTTTCATCAATCAACCATTCTTTTCTGTACCGGACACCGAAAGGAACCGGGGTACGCGTTGGCTGTCGAATAGCCCAGTTTCGTGCTGAGGCGCAACTTGAAACCGGGCAAATGCTGCGGCGCGGCATGGTCGTCTCGGCTGCTCCGGGCCAACCGCCCGGAAAACGGTCAATTTTCATCTGCGAAGGGGCCGTTCGACAGCGGCGCGCACGTCGAAGGCATTCAAATGCCCGCACTGTAAGCAGAAAATCGCGCAGTTGCTCCGCCCCACAAGAGGGTTTCTGCCCTCCGAGTCGCGCTCGGCGGTTTTGCCGAGGGGCAATGCGGTCGGTGATCTGAGAGGCGCAGGTGTCTGTCTGCGGGTCGAAAACCGGACACAAAAAACCCGATCAAAGACCTTGGGCGTATCGCAGGCGTCGCGCCTGCCTATCGGATCTGTTTACGCGCCAATCAAAATGAGGATGCTCTGATCTGGGTGGAACCGGGTGATCGGCGCGCCCCGCTTGGGACGCGCCGTTTGCCAGATGTCAGATCAAAGAGCCGCCCGCGCCGAGTTCAACAACGTCGGGAACGCTTGCTGCAAGGCGCGGCCCCACTTGGTGATCGGTTGTTCCTCGATAAAGATCACGTCGTTCGGACGCATTTCGAACTTTGTGGCCAGGATCATGTTCGCGGCGTTGCCCGCGTTCAGATGATACGCGACGATCTCACCAATCTTGGCGGGATCGTTGCTGCCACGCAGCACATAGATCTCGGTCGGGTCGCCGGTGGTGTTGTCGAACCCGCCTTCGTTATACAGCACGTCGGCCAGTGTCGCCTGCTGCCCGTAAGGCAGCGCAAAGCGGTTCTGCTTGGTCACTTCGCCACTGAGATAGACATAGTCGCGTTTCTCGGCGCCCAGTTGCTCTCTCGTGGTGAACAGTTCGCGCCGTTCGTTCAGCGCACCGCGTCGAATGGTGATTTCCGTGTTCAGCGTTTGCAACGCAGCACTGCGCGCCGACGACCGAAGTGAGATCACGTCGATCTTGGTCTTGTAGAACTCGAACGCGCGATCCAGATCGTAGGTCGTATCAACATACACCGCATCGCCACCAACCAGCAGCTTGTCGCTCAATTGTGGTTGTGCGCGGAATGTTTCGACCGGAATCTGATACAGAGTGCCATCACGATAGATGCGGATCGATGCAAATTCCGCATCCCGCGTCACCAGCCCACCCGCAGCAATCAGCGCCTCGCCAAGGGTCAGGTTGTTCGGCGTGATCGGAATCAACGTGGCCGATTTGACCGCGCCACCCACAGCGACCTTCTTCGATTTGAATTCCGCGACTTCAAGGCTGAACGACGGATCGATCTGGTTGGATACCAGCGCCTGGAACAACCTGTCCTCTGCTTCCTGAAGCGTCAGCCCGGACAGTTGGACCGGGCTTTGTTGCGCAAAGGCTGGTTGAGGGATTCATCTCGTGAATCCAGCGTGGTAGCTGTCCTGCATGAGCAGACCGATCCCGCCGAGCTACAAGACCAAGAACTGGCCGGCCTACAACGAAGCGCTGAAGCAGCGCGGCTCCCTGACGATCTGGTTCGACCCGGACATGGTCTGGGTGCCACCGCCGACCGGCAAGCGAGGCCGGCAGCCGCTCTATAGCGACGCCGCGATCCAGGCATGCCTGACGATGAAAGTCCTTTTCGGCATGGCGCTCCGGCAGACGACCGGGTTCGTTGAAAGCCTACTGAGCCTGGTCGGCCTCGACTGGGCGGTGCCCGACTTC
>NZ_FZON01000116.1 GCF_900188425.1 Antarctobacter heliothermus | reverse complement strand
GTGCATAGTGCAGGATCATGCGACGCAGCCCCCAGTCTGCGCTGCCGGTCCAGGCGACATCCTCGCCGGTGACCGCAAAGTTGGACAAGTTGGCGCCGCCGAAGAATGCATCGACCTGTGTCGCGGCTGCTGCGGTCAGGTCGACCGTTCCAGCAAACCCGGCCGCAGGTGCACAGGTGATCCGGCCGCGCCAGGGAAGCGCGGGCTGGCCGATGGCGGATGCGTCGTCGGAATAGGGGGTCGGCAGCGTATTGCCCGATGGCACATCCATCAGCAGGAAGGGATAGAAGGTGACGCGCCAGCCGCGCGCCTTGATCTCGCGGATCGCCTCGATGACGGAGACATCCTCTGGCGTGCCGCCAAAGACTGGGCGGTCCTGCGCATCGCGGCTGACAAGCGGGGCATTGGCGCGGTCCAGCCCGTTGACCCGCCAGGCCTGCGGGGTTGTGGTCTTCTCCCCGGTCTCGACACAAGGCCGGATCTGGCAGTGGCCTGCGCGCAGATCGTCGCCGAACCAGGAGACGACGAGGCTGACGCTTTCGAGATTGGGCAAGGCTGCCTGCAGCTGGTCCAACGCCACGGTGAGATCCGAGGCGTCAGCCCGGGCGTGGACATTCTCGGACCGGGTTGTACCAAGCGCTCCCTTGCGGATCGGCGTGGTGGCGTAGACAAATTCTCCCGCCGAGGGGATCAGGGTGACGGCCCGGATCAGGTTTTCCGCACCGTCCTCGCCGCCAAGGGGGCGGAAGACCTCGAAGGATAGCTGCGGCAGGCGGTTGCCGAAGTTTGCCAGTGGGAGGTCCTCGAAGACAATATAGGCGGTGCCGCGATAGGCCGGTGTGTTCTCGGCCCCCATAGTCGCAGTGATGAAGGGATCTGCCGTCTGGATCTCGTCACCGGGATACCAGCGCCAGGTCAGGCCGGAGGTATCCAGAAGCTTGCCGTCGGCCCAGATGCGTCCGATGCCGGTGATGGGTCCTTCGCAGAGTGCCACCGCGAAACTCGCGTAGTAGAGATACTCGGTGGTCTTGACCTTTGGTCCGCCCCCACCTTTGCCGCCGCCTTGAGTGGAGGTCTTCTTGCGCTCGCGGAAATCCGTGGCCCAGATGATATTGCCGCCAATGCGCATGCGCCCATAAAGCCGCGGGATGACCGCGCCCTCGGTCGAAGAGGTGATGCGCAATGTATCCAGCCGGGCGCCTTCGATCCGCTGGGCAGGGGTGAGTGACGACACGATCCAACTGTCGACCGCCGAGCCGAGGGTCGAGCCGACAAATCCGCCGATCGTGGCGGCGCTGACGCCGAAGATCGCCCCGCCGATGCTGCCGCCAATGGCCGAGCCGACGGCCCCGAGAACAAGCGTGGCCATAAGTCAGGTCGGATCCGGAAAAAGGAAGGCGAAGGCGACGCGCCGCCGCCAGGCGGGTGTCAGCGGCTCCTCGATGACGCCGAGGCGCTCATAGGCGTGGAGGAATGTGTCGGGCCCGGTGAGGATGCCGACGTGTTTTGCGATGGCGCGCGGCGTCATGCGGAAGAGGACCAGCGCGCCGGGACCGACCTCTGCATGCGGACGCTCGATCATCATGCGCCTGGCGCCCTCGGCGAGGACCTCGCGCGGGCCGGTCTCACCCCAGTCCCGGCTGTAGGGCGGGATCGGAAATGGCTCAGGGCCGACGACCTCGCGCCACACCCCGCGCGCCAGCCCGAGGCAGTCGCAGCCGACGCCGCGCAGGCTCGCCTGATCATGATAGGGCGTGCCCAGCCAGGAGCGTGCGATTGCGATGACACGCTCGGGGTCGGTGCTGGCTCTCACGCATCGCGATGCGATGCACTGCCGCCCGTCGTTCCCGCTGGAAACGACGTTCACAGCACGGCTCCCTCATGTCCGCCGTCCTTGGTGGCGTATCGCAGCACGGCATCCTGACCCGGGATGTGTGGGAAACCGCGGAAGTTGGCGGTATTGGCGAACTTTGCGCCGCAGGTTTCCAGGCGCTTGTCGCAGCCTGCGCGGATGGTGAAGGTGTGAGCCTCCACGATCGGTCGCACCGGCGCTTCCAGCAATGTCAGCACCGCAATGCCGTCGGTCACGTCATGCGTGATGATCTCGGCGCGCCGCCCCGCGTTGGCCCCGCTCGTCCAGTCCAGCGTGCCGAAGGTGAACCATCCCGCGGTAAAGCCACCCAGTTCCGAGGCGGTGAAGGTCCGGTCCCGCAGGAGATCGATCACGGCGCCCGTGCCCTTGAAGGCGGCCGCGTCGAGATCGACACTGCAGCGCCCGTCGCCAACTGCCGCGTCGCAAGTCGCCTGAAACGTCCGTCCGACGGTCTGGCCAAGCACATGGGCAAGTGAGCGCACCTCGGCGACGAAGGCGAGCCGCCCGCGCCGGATCTGGCCGATGGCACCGCGACGCAACAGGGCCCGCTGGCCTGTGTTGACCCAGTTCACCCGCCAGACCTCGACCTCCGCATTGTCCCAGCGGCCGTCGAGGATATCGGTCTCGGTGATCCTGTCGGAACTCAGCACGCCTTCGGCGTCCTGGGCATCGACCGACAGGTCAGAGCCCGAACGGATCTCGGAGGCTGTCAGCCCGCTTTCGGGCTCGAAACCGGTGCCGTCAAAGCTGAAAGTAACATCATGATCGGTAAAGCCAAGGCTCATGCCATCCGCGCGCAGGATGCGCCAGCACCAGCAAAGCGTCGTTGTACCCTCGTCGAGATGGGCCTGAAACGCAGGGTCGAGGGACTTCATCGCGGCCTCCCGCAGCCTGCATCGATCAGGCGGATCAGATGCGCGCCGGTCGTAACCGAGCGCGGCCCACCGTCATCAGCGAGCGCTTTGGCGTGGGTTGTCACGGGGCCTGCAAGTCCAGCACAAAGCGCGGCTTCACTCACGGCCACGGGTGCGCAGCCAATCGCGAAGCACATCGGGATCATTGCCCAGATCAGCCGTTGCATCCTCCATCCTCCGTTTGGTTGCTTCTGCGGCGTCGCGGTCCCGCCGCGCCTGTCGGCTGCGTTCCTTGGCGGCGCCCCAGTGTCTTGCCCGCCAGAGAAGTCCGGCAAGGACCGCCAGGGTTGTGACGGCGGTTACGATCAATGTCAGGAGATCAGCCATGGCCCTGGAACCCGCGTTCGATCCGGTCGCGCAGGCCGATCAGGCCAAGTCCGAGGAAGATCAACCCGGCCGGGGAGGCATCGCCCGAGCCCGCCAGCAGGGCGACAAGCCGGGCGAGCTCGCTGAATGCACCTGTGGCGGGGAGCGCCGTGGCGGCCGCACCGGTCAGAACGGCAAGCATGCCCGCCCACCAAGTCAGGGAATTGGGTCGGATGTAGCGCATGGATCAGGCTTTCCGGTTCAGGGTTGAAAAGAAGCTGATCAGCCGGGCGAGCCAGCTGGGTTGATCTTTGGATGCCGATGCCGATGCCGATGGCGTTGCCGATGGCGTTGCCGATGGCGTTGCCGATGGCGTTGCGGGCTGAGAACCTGAGGATCCCGTCCGTTTGGACCGCAAGAGTGCCAGCGCCTCATCCTCGGTCAGCTGCCGGAGCGGGCGGGAGAAATCCACCCGACCGTGCCGGTCGACCGCCCAGACCGGGATCGTCCCGCCGGGATAGCGACCATCCCGGAAGAGATCCCGCTCCGCTTCCCGGCGCGGTATGATCGCGGCGGGCTTGCGCCAGTTCAGGAAGGCCCCGGCGGCTGCGTCGCGGTCACCTGCGTTCAGGTGGCGCGTCAGTGTCGCCCGTGCGATGCCGCCGGTATTGTAGTGGAACGAGACCAGCGCATCGAATTCATGGGGCGCGAGGGGCACCTTCACCGCGCGCCGGACGTCGGCCTCGTAACGTGCCAGATCCGCGCGGAAGATCTGGAACGCCTCGCGGAGTCCGGCTTCAAGGTCTGCTGGCATGCCACGGGGCATCTTGGCCGGATCGGGGGGACCGGCCGCAGCCGTATGGCCGACGCCGAAGGTCCAGACGTTTACGACATCAAGGTAGGGTCCCGGCACGATACCCTCGTGCCGGGTGAGGGCCAGCAGGCCCCGGTCTGTCATCTGCATGGATTTATCCCAGTTGAGAAAGGATCAGGATCAGCGCTGCGACGGCCAGGCCGATGCGCAGGCGGTGAATGAAGGTCTGCCGGGCGTCGACAGGCACGCAGCGGAGGAACCGCGCAAGGCGGAGGAGCTCACTCATTGTTGCCCCGATCGCCGTTGCCTCCTGTCGCGGCGCGCAGCCGCGCGAGGATGACTTCAATGAAGGCCGGGCCAAAGACGCCGACGAGATAGGCGGCGGATCCTGCGGCGCCCCCGGCCGGGATGGCCTCGGGCGGCAGATCCAGCCAGCTGGTCACCAGCGCCATGGAGAGGCTGCCCATCCCGGCGGCGATCAGTCCGCCGAGCAGGATGTGCCGGAGGGCATCGCGCAGGCGCATCTTTGTGGTCAGCGCATTGGTCGCCCCGCCAAGCGCGCCCCAGGCGGCCAGGATCACGGCGGTTGAGGCCGCAAGTTCGCGCAGGACAGCCGCCATGAAGCTGCCGGTATCGTTCATCGTCGGATCTCCAGGAGAGGGATGGAGGTGATCGAGCCCAGGCGCTCGAGGTCGTGCGTCACATCGAGCACGTCCGTGTCGAAGCGCACGGGCACGTCGAACTCGAAGCTTGCGGTGAGGGTGACGCCAGAGCCCGGCGCAGTGCCGAAGGTGACGCCACCTGTCGTTATGTCGACCGACCAGCCGCTGGCCTGTTCGGTGCCGTCGAAACCGATGCGCAGACTGCCCGCGACTGGCTTGGAAATTGCGCGCGTCCATGTCTGCGCACCGGAAACATAGCGTTTGACCAGTTGGAA
>NZ_FZON01000126.1 GCF_900188425.1 Antarctobacter heliothermus | reverse complement strand
GTGGGATAATTGCGTCCGGGGAAAGGGGAACTCCGGACGTTACCGACTTTGCGCAACAAAGCCACGTGCAATGCAAGGTCGCGCAGGATGTTAAAGGCAATGGGGTCATTGCCCCCCTTGGATACCGTATCCTTGAATATCTTGAGGACAGTGGCAACCGGTGTCGGCAGCTTTGTTTTTGCCGCTTCGCACACATCAATAAGCGGCTTGTATTCCTCATGCAGTTTTTGTTGTTCGTCTAGGTTTTCAAGTGCCGCCACATCCCCTTTCAGTACTTCGGCGACGGATTCAAGCTCTGGAAAGGTTCGCAACAAAGCCTCGGAAAGCCTACGTGCTTCAGTAAATTCGCTGCGATTGTTTGCGAGGTCCACGCAAAGCGATCTCAGCTTTTCGTAGATCCGCTTTGATCGTCCTTCTTCATGGCCTTGATGCTGTTCATAGACCTGAACCGGCTGATTCACGTCATCCCAACGAACCAAGAGGTCAGATGCTCTTGTTACAAGTGCTTCTAGATCAGCGTCGGTATTTTCAGCTTCCGATATGACCTTATCGATCTCATCGCTTATGCGGGCTAGGTCAGGTTCACTCAAGGTATCATAATTGCGAACAAACTGCTCCAAGAACGAACTCGAAGGATGCCTTCTCAGCTCGGCTTCGACAATCCGGTCCATGACTTCGCCAGGGCGATCTAGGCTCCAAATCCCTACAGCCGCCGATCTGGCATGCTGCCTTTCGAGTTCCACAAGCGCGTTACGCATCGGCTTGCGTTCGACACTTGGAAATCCTGCGCTTAGACGATTTTCGTTGATGAATGTCAGGATGTTCGCTTCATCAATCTCATCCCAAGCAGCTACCAGAGCATGAAAAAGGCTGTCGTTGACATTTCCTGAGCCCGCAAAATGCGCAAGGATGTTAGCCTTGGCCAGTTCCGGCGCGTGCTTTGATGTTTCAATAAGCGCCTTAAGGTCACCGGAAGCGACAAGGCCCAGAACATTGGACGTTTGAGCTTGGCTCAACTCTGGCAACCAAGAGATTTCTTGTTCAAGCCGGGCATTTGGTGCCAGTAGGCTTTGCTGTGCGCGTTGGATTGTTTGGGGCTCGAAAAACTCATCAAACTCGGCATCTTCAACCAATTCGGCGATGTCTGATCTATCGGCGTCGTAGCCTGCTTTTAAAATATGAAACGCGCTACTGGTAAGGTCGAAACATCCGTTATTCATCAATAATTTCTCAAGTCAAAATGGGCCAAGCTTGCGCAGAGCGTCGCACGCAAGCGTTGTATTACAAACACCTAAACCGCAGCTACGCGCGAAATTCAGTACTCTGAGTGATTGAAAACGACACGCCTTCGCGTTGCTTCAGCCGCGACACCATGGCCAGAAGATTATCAGCGCGCGGGTTTCCCTTCGCGCTGAGCATCCGCATCAGGCTCTTGGGGTCTTTGTCCATGTCTTGCGCCAAGGCTTCAAACCCCACTGTGGCGTTCACGTAGTCGCGCAACAAGACCTTACCCGTCTCCAGATCATCGCTGAGCATCGCCTCTATGGCTTCACGAAACAGGCCCGCACGAAACTCAGGATCGCGCTCAGCGCGCGCTTTGATCGTGTCTTTGAAGTCTTTGGTCAGTGGCATCTCAGTCGCCTTTCTCTTTCCGGGCTTTGTAGTCGTCCCAATAGGCTTTGGCCTGCTCTATGTCCTTTGACTGGCGCTTCTTGGTCCCGCCACAGAGCAAGATCACAAGCGTATCGCCGTCTTGGCCAAAATAGACGCGGTAGCCAGGGCCGAAGGTGATGCGCCGCTCTGACACGCCTTGTCCGACCGGCTTCACGTCGCCTAGGTTTCCGGTCTCGATCCGTGCAAGCGCCGTTCGCACCTTCAATGCTGCCGCCGTGTCGAGACCATTGAACCAATCGTCAAACGGCGTTTTCCCCGCTTCGGTGACATAGACAACAAGCTTATTCATTGGGGCTATTGGTGACACATACGTTACCATTTGTCAATTGGTTTGCACCATTCAATGCGTCATCCCCCTGTCCATCTCCACCTCCCACGCTTCTAGCTCTGTCTCAACCTCTCTTCGGCGGCCCTCACTAACTTCAAGCTGGTCTCGAGTTGCGTGCGCAGCTTCCCGTAGTTCGAGCCCTCGCTCAGCAAGCCGTGCAACGCAGGTATGCTTTGCCGACGCGCGGCAGGTCGTTAGCCTGCATCTGTGAAGGCATCGATCATGGTTGCGCGGTCGGTGATCAGGCCGACGCTGATCTGGTCTTGCAGCCATGCGTGCAGCTCGTCGCGACCTTGCGCGCGTGTTGGCGTCTCGATGGTGTCGCGGACCTCTTGGGTGCGCTCCAACTCCATCGGATCGGCCCAGCCGTGACGCTGGTTCATGACATCGCGCAGGCTGTCGAAGGCTTTCTCATAGCCGGGCGGCGCGATGTTCAGGCTCCGCCCCGAGGTCAATTCCAGGCGCGGGGTGCAGAAGTGCAGCTCAACGCGGTCTTCGTGGGTATGTCGGACCCAAAGCACCTCATATTGCGTCGGGTCTGTGAACAGGCATGCAATTTTGACCCCGTAACGGGGTGATCGGCGTCCAACAATGACCCCCTTACACTGATGTGGATGATGCTCCCGAGGCTA
>NZ_FZON01000112.1 GCF_900188425.1 Antarctobacter heliothermus | reverse complement strand
TTGCATTGGGTAGCTCCTTTCCTAGCAGTGATAGACAACTGCAGTATGGCGCATTGCGACGCCGGTTGGAGCAGGAGCTATCCACCCCATCCGTTGTGACGGGCCGCACTGCAGCGTCGGCTACCTTGCGCGAACGGCAGGATCGGGCCGGTCGCCTACTGCTTAAACGGGACGACGTTTGAGCCACCGTTGGCGAAAGCAACTGCGCCTTCACTGCGAATGGTGCTGATTGCCTCCTCGAATGCGGCTCGGTCGTCCTCAAAGAGATCGTCCCAGACAATGGATGTCCCGTCTTCGGTCACAACTTCCAGTGACCAACCGTCCCCGCCTTCGAGTTTGTAGATGTCCACCTTAAATGGAACCCCATCCTCAACGATGCGCTGCGAGGCGCTCGAAATGACAAGGTTGGGTTCGAGTTCCATCTGAATACCTCTTTGATCTGCCGTAGATGATAGAAGCACTGATCACGGAAGCCAATGTCCGCAAAACGGGGTGCAGTCGCAGCATCTTGTGCAATCGATGAACGGCAGCTCCGGGCCGTTAGTGTCATTCCAAGTTGTTCAATGACGCCAAGAATCCGCATCCTTCATGCGCACTTCAACGACGACGACCATGGCCTACCCAAACCACAGTACACCGAGTCCCCAACACAAACCCCTCACCAAACCTCAAACCCACCGTCCGCAGCCCGGCCCAACATCCCAAAGCCCTAACAAAGCATAAAAACGCCTCTGTAACCCCTTGATCTTGCACACCCGCTAGGCTGTCCACGCGTGGACACCCCCTCAAAACCCCTCTCCCATTGGCATCCAAATCCCCAGCGGGCACACTCCCCCCAACGGCCAGCCAGGGAGGGATTCGCATGAAAGTCGGTATCGTCGGGGCAGGCATGGTGGGCTCATCCGCAGGCTTCGCGCTGGTCATGCAGAACACCGTCTCGGACCTCGTCCTGATCGACCTCAACGCCGCCCGCGCCCAGGCCGAGGCAGAGGACATCGCCCACGCCGTCCCCTTCGCAGGCTCCACCATCGTCCGCTCCGGCACCTACAAGGATATCGCCGACGCATCCGTGGTCATCCTCGCCTGCGGCGTCTCCCAGAAACCGGGCGAGACTCGCCCCGAACTGCTGGGCCGCAACGCCGCCGTCTTTCGGTCGGTCATCGGCGAGGTCATGACCGTTGCCCCAAACGCCATCCTGTTGGTCGCCAGCAACCCGGTCGACATCATCACAGATATCTCCACCCAACTGTCCGGCCTGCCGCCCGCCCGCGTGATCGGATCGGGCACCATCCTCGATACCGCCCGCTTTCGCTGGCTCATCGGGCGGCACCTTGGCATCGCGCCCGGATCGGTCCACGGCTACGTTCTGGGAGAGCACGGCGATTCAGAGGTGCTGGCCTGGTCCAACACCTGCGCCGGATCGGTGCCGCTCGCCGCCTTTGCCGCACAGATCGGCGCGCCCCTGACCGAAGACGTCCGCGCCCGTATCGACAAGGGTGTGCGCCGCGCTGCCTATACGATCATCGCCGGAAAGGGCGCGACATGGTACGGCATCGGCGCAGGGCTGGCCCGGATCGTCAAGGCCATCGGCCGGGATGAACAGGCGGTGCTATCCGTCTCGATCGTCGAAAAGGACGTGCTGGGCGTGCGCGATGTCGCCCTGTCGCTGCCCCGGATCGTCGGCGCAAAGGGCACCACAGCCACGCTCTGGCCCGACCTCAACCAAAGTGAAACAGAGGCGCTGCGCCGCTCGGCCACCCTGCTCAAGGACATGTCGGGCAGCGTGGTGCTGCCGTCCTGATCAGACGGCCCGCGCCACCACCATCCAGTTGGGCAGCTTTTTCGGATACCCGCCGGTCTCGACCACTTCAAATCCCGCAGCGGCCAAAGCGGCCTCGATCTGTGCGGGCCGCAGGCAATGCACCGGGGCCGGGGCCTTGCCGATCATCTGCAATCCCCAGATCAAAGGCCGGAACCATGGCTTACCACCCAGACAGGGCGTTTTGGAGATGAACAGGCCGCCCTTGGGCAGCAGGCCGCGCACATGGATCATGACAGCCGCAGGATCGTCGACCAGATGCAGCAGATTAAAGGCCAGAACCGCGTCGAAAGTCTGCCCCGCGCCCGCTGTCCCCGCCGCATCGGCTGCAAAAGACACATGATCGACAGTCGCCGCCTTGTCATTGGCGATGCGCACCATTTCCCCGGAGAGGTCAGTGCCCAGATACTGCGCCACGCTGTCCGCCAGCTTCAGTGCCGTTGTCCCGGTGCCGCAACCGAGCTCCATCACCGACATGTCCGGCCGCATCCAGTGCCGCACACGTTCAAGCGTCGCCTCATAGGCGTCCATGTTGCCAATCGGCTGTGTTGCATATTTCTCTGCAATGCCGTCCCAGAATGCCACCGGTGTCATCAGGCTGTCTCCCTCAAATGCGTCAAGCGCGTCAAAAGCGCGTATACGCCAATGCTTGGCCTCTGGGGATTGCCGAAAACCGCAACGGACCCATGCGAAACCGCATGAGCCCGCTGCCAGCTAGTCGTGGTTATTCCGCCGCGTCGCGTTTTGGCAGGACCCAGTCAGGGCGAACGAAATGGCAGGTATAGCCGCCGGGAAGACGTTGCAAATAGTCCTGATGCTCGGGCTCCGCCTCCCAAAAATCGCCCACGGGCTCGAACTCTGTCACCACCTTGCCGGGCCAGAGGCCGCTGGCCTCGACATCCGCGATGGTGTCCAGCGCACAGGCGCGTTGATCCTCATCGACATAATAGATGGCCGACCGATAGCTCATCCCCATGTCGTTGCCCTGCCGGTTCACCGTGGTCGGGTCGTGGATCTGAAAGAAGAACTCCAGCAACGCGCGGTAGGACATCTGCGCGGGATCGAACAGGATCTCGATCCCCTCGGCATGGGTTCCGTGATTGCGATAGGTCGCGTTCTTCACGTCGCCCCCGGTATAGCCGACACGGGTATCAATCACGCCCGGCATCCGGCGGATCAGCTCTTGCATGCCCCAGAAACAGCCCCCGGCCAGTACGGCACGTTCGGTCATTGGATGTCCTCCACCTGATCCACGAGGGCTGCGTAACCCTCTGCTTCCATCTCGTCACGCGGAATGAACCGCAAGGAGGCGGAGTTGATACAGTACCGCAACCCGCCCTGATCCATTGGCCCATCCGGAAAGACGTGGCCCAGATGGCTGTCACCATGACGCGAGCGGACCTCGGTGCGGATCATGCCAAGACTGGCGTCCCGAACTTCGACGATATTGTCCGGTTGGATCGGTTTGACAAAGCTGGGCCAGCCGCAGCCTGATTCGTATTTCGCCGCCGAAGCGAACAGCGGTTCCCCGGAAACCACGTCCACATACAGCCCCGGCTCTTTCGTGTGCAAGAATTCGCCGGTGCCCGGACGCTCTGTCCCGGCCTCTTGCGTGACGTGGTACTGCTCGGGGGTCAAGCTATTGATAACCTCTGGTCTTCGCTCATATTTCGCCAATTTGTCCTCCTGTGCTGCCGCGTCTCCCATTAGATGGGGCCGAGGCCCAATTTTCCAAGCGAATTGTCATCGACCTCACGTTGCCTTGCGCGGCACTTGCGCGAAAGGGGGACGGCTGCCATTTAACGGACGAGTGACAACTACTTTCTCCCAAGAAAACCGATTGTCGCTCCGGGCGCTGGGATGGCAGCTCAGCGCCCGTCCTGTTCCCCGGCATTGCCGGGAAGACCCGCCTGCAGCCGCAAAACCGCCCAACGGGCCGCGTCCTGAACCGCTTCGTCACTGTCGTCGCACAGCGCCTGAACACTGGGGATCAGCGAGGTCAGCCCGGAATTGCCGATCGCATAGCAGACGTTCCGCACAAAACGGTCTCGCCCGATCCGCTTGATCGGCGAACCGGAAAACCGCGCCCGAAATCCGGCGTCGTCCAGCATGGCCAGATCGGCCAAAGGCGGCGCCACCAGATCATCCCGCGCGTGATACTTTACCTCTTCGGCCGTCCGGGCGAACTTGTTCCACGGACAGACCGCAAGGCAATCGTCACAGCCGTAAATGCGGTTGCCCAGACCGGGGCGCAGGTCCTCATCGATCGGACCCTTGTGCTCAATCGTCAGGTAGGAAATGCAGCGCCGCGCGTCTACCTGATACGGTGCGGGAAAGGCATCGGTGGGACAGATGTCCAGACAGGCGCGGCAAGACCCGCAATGATCGCGCTCCGCGCCGTCCGGGGTCAACTCCAGCGTGGTAAAGACAGAGCCCAGGAACAGCCATGACCCCAGCTGCCGACTGACCAGGTTGCTGTGCTTGCCCTGCCAGCCCAGCCCGGCCGCCTGCGCCAAAGGTTTTTCCGGCACCGGCGCCGTATCGACAAACACCTTGATCTCGCCGCCTGCCGTGTCGATCAGCCAGCGCCCCAAACGCTTCAACCGCTTCTTGACCACGTCATGATAGTCACGGTTGCGGGCATAAACGCTGATCGCGGCCCGGTCACGGGCCTCCAGCACGGCGAGCGGATCGTCGTCGGGACCATAGTTCTCCGCCAGCATGATGACCGACCGCGCCTCGGGCCAAAGCACATCGGGCGCGCCGCGCCAATGGACCCGCTCCGCCATCCAGCCCATCTGGCCATGATAGCCCCGGTCCAGAAACGCGCGCAGCCGCGCCATCACCTCGGGGACGTCGCCGGGACGGCAGATCCGGCAATCGGCAAACCCAACCTCCAGAGCCTCACGTTTCACGCGCTCGGTCAGATCCACCAAACCGCCCCCTGCTTCTTCTGTCTGAAAATATCCCGGGGGAGTCCCGCAGGGACGGGGGCAGCGCCCCCATCGATTTTTCGACGAAAAATCGCCGCCCGTTCAGAAATCAAGGTCAGCATAATGCGCCGGCGGGGGAAAGCCCGGCACCTGGTCGGCCAGGATTGACCGAAAGGCCGGGCGCGACTTGATCTTGGCGTACCAATCCTTGACCACCTCCGACCGATGCCAATCCACATCCGAGATATAGTCAAGACTCGACAGATGCGCGGCGGCGGCGAAATCGGCCAGCGTCATGCTGTCCCCCGCCAACCAGCGGCGGTGATCCAGCAGCCAACCCATGTAATCCAGATGATACTTGATTGCCCGCGCGCCCGATTTGACGTTGCCGCTGTCGGGAAAACCGGCCTTCATCACTTTCTTGTTCACCCGCTCATACAGCAGCTTCGAGGTGACCTCGTTGTGAAACTTGTCGTCGAACCAGCCAATGATGCGGCGCACCTCATAGCGCGCATCGGCGGACCGGGGCATCAAAGACGGTTCGGGGTATTTTTCCTCGATCCATTCGCAGATCGCTGCGCTTTCGGACATGGTCTTGCCGTCAATTTTCAAAACCGGAACCTTGGCCGCCGGGTTGCGCCGCAGAAAGTCGGGGTCCTTTTCCCAATAGCGCTCCTCGACCAGTTCGCATTCAATCTTCTTTTCCGCGAGGCTGAGACGCACCTTGCGGCAAAACGGGGAGAGGGGAACGTGATAGAGCTTGGCCATTTGCGATCCGGGGTTCAGGGAACCCCCTCTACTTGCCGTGAAAGCGGGGCGGATTCAACGGGGCTTTGTTGCGCAAAGTCGGTAACGTCCGGAGTTCCCCTTTCCCCGGACGCAATTATCCCACAGGCTCTGTGACGGGTATGCCGAGCGCGGTGTAGCCGTTGAGCACGGCGGCGCGGATCTGAAGTTCGGCGACCTGACGATCGAAGTCGCGCGCCATGAGGCTCTGCCCCAGCAGCTTCACGCAATGCATCTTCGTCTCGGCGCGGCTTCGTCGGTGGTATCCGCTCCATTTTCTCCAGATGGCGCGGCCAAGGTATTTCGAAGCGCGCAGCGCCTCGTTCCGAGCGATAGCCCCTGCAGTCGATGGCTTCCACGGCTTGGCA
>NZ_FZON01000113.1 GCF_900188425.1 Antarctobacter heliothermus | reverse complement strand
AGACCAAGCTGGCCGAGGCGATCCGCTACGCGCTCGGCCGCATGCCCAAGGCGCGTCCATACCTCGATAACGGGCTTCTGGAACTGGACAACAACATCTGCGAGCGGTCAATCAGGCCCCTGACTCTCGGCAGGAAAAACTACCTGTTCATGGGTTCGGAAGGTGGCGGCAAGGCCGCGGCTGTCGCCTACACACTCATCGAAACCGCCCGCATGAACAGCGTTAATCCCGAAGCCTGGCTCACCTGGGTTCTCGAACGGATCGCCGATCACAAGATCAACCGCATCGGCGAACTCGCGCCATGGAACTGGACGCCGAAATAGGCGTCAAGCGCTGCGTGGCCGGACGCATACGATTCAAGCGAAGGATGCTTTGACGACATAGCTCGCTGGGACAGAAAGCCCGCCAAGACATATTTGTCGGGCGTTGCTGACCGAACGTCGGCTTGACAGGACAAAGTGAGCTTTCGCTGCGGCTGCGCCAAGGTCCACTTGTCGATGCGCAACACGCGCAGTTTCTGTGGCGACACGTTTTGAAGCAGGTCTAGGAACTGTGATCGTCGGCCAAGCCGGGTTACCCTTCGATGACAGGCTTCAAACTAGAACCAATATTCCCCCAAAACTTCGCTGTTCGTTGCTGCGTCAGGACGGATTGCGATCTATCCGGCGGGAATTTGGCCTCAAACAAGATCGCGTCCTGTCTTTATGATCGTATGCGAAGATGGATCGTTTCGTCCCTGGCTTTCCAGAACGGCAGTGTCAGCAAGACGTATCTTCTGAAGGTGGCGAAAGTATCCTGGCAAGAACTGCATCGGACAGCCTGCTGCGCAATCCTGGAAATGAGCACTGTGTTCCGCCCTCGTTCGTATGGCGCAATTTCAGGTTACAGCATCAGCTTTTGCATGAGTTCAATATCCCGAACTCACAACCTTTTGGGCCAGCGATGGCATGGATATATCGATTTTCTGTCCCAAGGCGGAAACAGCTGATTTCAAGTGGTCGGCAATATCAGGGATAGTATTGCGCAGCGCCGTCGAATCCAACAGCGCGAGAGTGATCGCCGCGACTGGCCTTAGCGGCACGCCGATTCCGACCGGGGCGGACAGCTCCAGGACCGAATTGATTTCGGGGTTGCGCGACTGGACATATCCATTTGTGTCGAAGCCTTTCAAGAGACCTCCGAGATCTTCCCACTCCCGCGGATTTAAGCCCAAGTTTTCGCTGTCAGACCTGTCAAACAACAAACAAGCCGCCGTTCCCGATCCGGCAAGTTCGGTCCGAAAACCAACTTGTAGCGACAATCCATAGTTGTTGGCAGCATCCGAATTGGCAATGACCAAAACCTGATTGTCATCAAGAACGCACAGGTGGTTTGAAAGGCCCGTTTCATCTGAAAGCTGCTTTAGATAGGGGCTGGCGATTTCCGCCAACCGGCCGTTGAAGGATCGAGGCGCGCCCAGAACCGACATCCTGTCGGTCAATGAATAACTGTCGCCGTCCAGGCGTTGGATATACCCGCGTTCTTCCAGAACAATCATCATCCGGAAAATTTCGCTCTTGGAGCGGTCGATACCCGAGGCGACCTCGGACAATGTAGGTCTGAAATCCGTGAGAGACAGGAACTCCAGAATATCCAGGCCCTTCTCGAGGGCCGGGGCTGAGTATTTCTGGAGCTTACCTTCAGTCTTTGTCACGTGACATTTCTAACCAAATTTGTCTTTGGTGAAAAGGCGAACGGTGGAGATGGCCGAGGATCCCCCGGCCATCTCAATACTCAGGTCACCGCAGTCCGTTACGCACCAGAATTGCCTCGGCGTTTTCGGGTGTGATCGCCTCGGTTCCCAGTACAACTTCGCGCGGGACTTCTTCGCCGGCAAGATATGCCAGCGCCTGACGCAGGCCTTCTGCACCTGGAGTCGGGTACAAGAAAGTCGCAGCCAATTCGCCATTGGCAACCCAAGTCACGCCCTCGCCTGGCAGGCCGTCGACACCGATAAAGATGATATCATCAGCGCGACCAGCATCCTTGGCAGCAAGGTATGCGCCGTAGGCCATCGGATCGTTGTGACCATAAACCATGTCGATGTCTTCGTAGTTGCGAAGCGCCGTCGACATGATGTCATAGGCCTGATCCTGCTTCCAATCGCCGGACTGCCGGTCAAGAAGGAAAGTAACGCCTTCTTCGCCTTCAAAGGCGGCATGGAATGGATCGGAACGCTCAAACGTCGCCTGAACACCAAGCCCGCCAAAGATTTCCACGATATTGCCTTGGGCCTTGCCTTTGCCGCCAAGCAGTTCAAGCGCATATGCGCCAGCGGCTTCTCCGATCAAGGTGTTGTTGCCCCCCACCCATTGAACGAATTTGTCCGTGTCAACATTGCGGTCAAGCACAAACACTGGGATGCCCGCTGCTGTTGCTTGTTCCACAACGCCCGTCAGGCCCGCGGATTCCTTGGGGGAAATCAGGATTGCATCGACTTCCTGACGAATGAAGTTCTCGACATCGGCCACTTGCTTTTCAGTGCGGTCGTTCGCATCCGAGATCAGCAGTTTTACGTTGTCGTGCATGTCAGCTTCGGCGCGCAGGTCTTTGTTGAACTGGACCCGCCATGGTTCAACTGTTGTAACCTGGCTAAAGCCAATCACATAGTCCTCTGCGAATGCGGCCGTCGCAGTGAGTGCCGTTGATGCCAGCAGACTAGCAGCCAGTACGGTCTTGCCAAAAGTTCTTCTTTCCACGAGGTTCCTCCCTGTCATGGATGCAGCAGGATTGCTGCGTTTGGTGATTGCTCCGGTCCTCGATGCCGTCCAAAGCGAAAGGACCGGAGCTTCTCATCGCTTGTTCATTTTGTATTTGAGCCAAGCAAATGTTCCGTCAAAGCGGCCTTCTTGCAAAAGAACCGCCGCCACAATGATGATACCCTTCAGGATGAGTTGGGTGTTGCTGTCGATATTGTTCAGTTGCAGAATATTGCTCAGGAACCCGAAGATCAGGACGCCCACAAGCGTGCCCAAGATCGCACCGCGTCCCCCCATCAGGCTGGTCCCGCCAATGACAACCGCAGCAATCGCATCAAGCTCCAGCCCGATCCCGGCATCCGGCTTGCCCTGCCGGAACTGTGCTACGTAAAGAACACCGGCCAGCGCCGACAGCGCGCCAGCGATGGCGTATGTCGTGATCTTGATCCGACCAACGTCAATACCGGCAAGACGCGCAGCTTCTTCGTTGCCGCCGATAGCCAGCAGGTAGCTGCCAAAGGTGGTGAACCGCGTCAGCATGAAAAAGACCAGCAGGACAATCAGGAAAATGACACCGGGCACCGGCAGGAAGCCCCAAAGCAACATGCGCAGAACTTCGAATGTCTCGGTCGCGTTGCTGCCAGTGTAGACGGGATGGACCGCTGTATCCTGTCCGGCAACAACCCGTGCCAGGCCAAGGGCGCCAACCATCATCGCAAGGGTCACGATGAAAGGTTGCAGCCGCCCGTACACGATGATTGCACCATTCATCGCCCCCATGATCGCGCCGACGCACGGAACCGCAACAAGGACTGCCAGAACGCCGAATTTGCTATCTATCTGCGACGCCAGCCAGATCATCAATACCATCGCGGCGGCGGTTGCCAGTGCGCCCGCCAGCCATTTGGATTGCGATTTTGGCGCCTCCGCCAGCTTTGTTTTCGCGCGGTTCTTAATGATGAAAATGACGAGTGCGAAGACACAAAAGCCCAGCACAAGCCCACTGGCGGGGACTGCAAATGTACTTGCGGCCGTCCATCCGCTTTGCGTCAGCAACATTGCACAAATCACAGTACCAAGCGCCATCAGTGACCCGACCGACAGATCAATGCCGGCGATGAAAATCACCATCGTCATGCCCACCGCGATGATACCGGTCACCGAAACCTGTCGCAGCACATCCGTCAGATTGCCAATCGACATGAAGATATTGTTACCCTTGGACGTCAATGGCGAGGTCAGCGCACCAAAGGCCAGCAAGACGATCAGACCCCAATACAATTTGGTCCGGGCCAACAGGCGCAACACGAACCCCGGTTGTGATGATCCGGACGTATGGTCTTTGCTCGTGGCGTCGGATGCGCTCATGATCTTCACCTGTTTCCTTGCAAGGGCTGGCGGCTAGAACCGCATGGCCAGTTCTTTTATGGTATCGACCGACATCTCGTCGTTGGTGAGTTCGCCGGTGATACGCCCTTCGCACAGAACGATCATGCGATCGCAAACGGCGAGGTATTCGGGAATTTCGGAGCTGACAAAAAGAACCGACAGGCCGCTATCGGCCAGCTTGCCGATAAGGGTGTAAATCTCTTCCTTGGCACCGATGTCGATTCCGCGGGTCGGCTCATCCAGCAACAGAACCTGTGGTTGCGTTGCCAGCCACTTGCCCAGCACAACCTTTTGCTGATTGCCCCCGCTCAAACGACCAACCACATGATCAGGACCGCGCGCGACGATCCGCAATTTTTCAATTGCATTCGCGGCTTCGGCAGTTTCCATGTGCGGCGACATGAGGCCGTATTTCGTTTTCAACGGCAACAGCGGCAATGCGACGTTGTCGCGAATGCTGCGTTCAAGCAGGAGCCCGTTGCCCTTCCTGTCCTCGGTGATCAACGCTAGCCCCGCCTTGACGCCCTCAGCGGGCGTGCTTGGCCAACGGGTGTTGCCGTTCAACTCCATATGGCCGGCATCGGGACGACCGCGCGCGCCAAAAAGGCTTTCCAGCAGTTCCGTGCGCCCTGCACCGAGCAAACCGCCGATGCCCAGTACCTCGCCTTTGCGCAGTTCGAACGACACATCGTCCAACACAGCGCGGCCGCCATGGTTCAGGGTCATGTTCTCGACTTTGAGGACCACCTGCGGACTAGGCTGTGTCTTGCGATCGACTTTGATGATCTCGACGGTCCGACCAACCATCATTTCGACCAGTTCGCCTGGATTTGTATCGGCGACCAGTTTTGAACCGATCAAATCGCCATCGCGCAATACGGTAACACGGTCAGAGATCTCAAAGACCTCATCCATGCGATGGGAGATATAGATCACCGCGACACCCTGAAACGCGAGGTCGCGAATGACCTCCATCAATATGTCGGATTCAGTTTGCGAGAGGGCCGATGTCGGTTCGTCCATGATCAATACGCGGGCGTCCATCAGCAACGCACGGGCAATTTCGACCAGTTGCTGCTCTCCGACCCGCAGGTCTTTGACTGGCTTGTCAACATCCAAGGCAAAGCCGAACCGCGATAGCACCGATTCTGCTTGTTCACGAAGGCTCTTGCGGTTGATAAAAATGTTTTTCCGTACCGGCTCGTGCCCAAGCATGACGTTCTCGGCGACGGTCATTTCCGGCACCAGACTCAATTCCTGATGCATGATAACGATGCCATTTGCCTCTGCCTCGCGCGGAGAGGCGAGTGTGAGAGGATGGCCGTCAATTTTCATCGTGCCGGTCGTCGGGTCTTGGGTATCCGTCCGCTGTCGCCGCTCTGACGAGCGGAACCCTCGGCTGATAGTGTCCACCATCGATAGTGGACATCTTGAGGCACTCCATGGCGGGCAAAAAGGGTCAGAAGAAGCGGTTCTGGGCTGACGAAGAGAAGCGGTTGATCTGTGCGCAGGCTTTGGCACCGGGCGTGTCTGTCGCGCAGGTTGCACGTCGCTATTCAATGAACGCCAACCTGATTTTCAAATGGTTGAAGGACCCTCGCTTTTCCCCTGCCACGGGTGAAACGCCTGATGTGCAGAAAGGCGGCAGTGTTTTTCTGCCGGTGCAGATCTCCGGCGCCACCATCGA
>NZ_FZON01000114.1 GCF_900188425.1 Antarctobacter heliothermus | reverse complement strand
AAAGGCCGCTGGATCGACCTGATGACCGAGGCCTCGATCCTGCCGGTCAACAAGCGCCCGCGCCTCGCGATCCGCCTGCACAGCTCGAACTGAGCGATCAGGCCATGTCGATCTTCGCCTTGGTCATCGAAACGCTCTTCGGTGACCCGAACATGGCACAAGACGCCATTTACACAGCCACGGGCGGTAGCCCGACCCTCATCCGCGTGGTCACCCGCCGCGCGGATGAGATCACCGGCTTCGGCGATGCACGGCTCTGGTCAGAAACCACGCGGATCGACCTGCGCGTGGGTGAAGTTCCCGCCCCACGTCCGGGCGACCGCATCGAGATCGACGGCGACGCCTTTCTCATTCAGGGCGAGCCGGTGCGTGACCGCGAGCGGCTGGTCTGGACCGTGGACCTCAGGCCCACATGAGGCTCAAGCTCGACATCGATCCGGACATCGTGGCCATGATGGCAGCCGAGGTCGCGGCGGGGGAACGCGCGGTGACTGCCGCCATGCGTGAGGCTGGGAGTGATCTGAAGACCGCCTGGCGCGGGCAGATCACCGGCGCGGGACTGGGGCGGCGGCTGGCCAGCTCAATCCGCAGCCAGAACTTCCCGAGGTCGGGCGAAAGCCTGGATGCCGCCGCGCTCATCTGGTCCAAGGCCCCGGTCATCGTCGGGGCGCATGACACGGGGCCGCTGATCCGCTCAAAAAATGGGTTCTGGCTGGCGATCCCGACGCCCGCTGCTGGGCGCGGTCTGCGCGGTGGAAGGATCACCCCCGGCGAATGGGAGCGGCGGCGTGGTCTGCGCCTGCGGTTTGTCTATCGCCGGACCGGACCGAGCCTGCTGGTGGCGGAGGGACGGCTGAACACCAAGGGTCAAGCAGTGGTGTCACGCTCGAAGACCGGGCGCGGCAAGGTCACCGCGCCGATCTTCCTGCTGGTGCCGCAGGTGAAACTGCCGAAAAGGCTGGATCTGGCGCGGGATGCGGAGCGGGCGGTGGATGCGGTGCCGGGGCTGGTCGTGGCGAACTGGGTGGAGGCGAGACTGTGATCAATATCGCGGCTAACGGGAGTTCGAAGATATTGCCAGAAATGAGGCGAACGGCTTGCAGCGGACCTTCATTGACGGTGCAGCTAACGGTGGCAGTGAGCCCATTTTGCCTAATGCTGCGCCCCGGACGAAAGGCGTGTTTACGTTCCGCTAGGAGGTAACTTAGCCACCCATACGCCTTTGCACAGGTGGCCAAATCAGTGCATCATTCGCTACGAACGATCTCGCTGTAGTCTCCGCGCAATTGCAGGGTCACGGTGATGTCGGCATCGTCGCGGTTTCGCCAGAACCAGCCGTGGTCACCTGCGAACGGAGTCTCGAAGCTACCCTCACCAGATGTTTCGCCGCGACCTCGCTCATAGGTCACGTCTTCGCCACCTGCATGGGCGTGAAGGTCGAAGTTGATCCGGCCACCCATTGCTGCCCAAGAATAGGTCATGGTGGCACCTTCTTCCATGGTAGCCTTGATCTCGGTCGACTCGCCGGGCGCGAGTGTGAATGTCACTTCATCCTGCCATGCTTCTTGTGCGTGGGCTGCCCCGACGAACAGGCCGAAGATGTCATTCATCAGCGACGAGCTTTCATCGCCGCCGTGCAGCAACTCATCGGCCGCAGCTTCTGCGGCAAGCTGCTGCTTGATCTCGCCCATTTCCGTCAGGCCAAGGATACTCCCGACGCCTGTGGGGTCGGTGCCGTATTCGGCGGGCAGGTAGACCATGACGCCTATGGCGGCGGCCATCACGCCCGCAATGATGGTGGACCGGCGCAGTTGGGCGGGGGTTGGTAGGTCTTCGATGTTTGGTTTTGGTGCGTTGTTCATTGTTCTCTCCAATCTCTATGTGCTGGCGATGTAGCCTGCGATCTGCTGGTAGGTGAGCAGAAGGCCAAGGCCGACCATGATGATGTTCGCGACAGAAGCCTGACGCATGAAGTTGAGGCTGCGACGCCAGTAACCCATGACGATCAGGATCACGAAAAGCGCCAGAAGCTGACCCACCTCGACGCCCACGTTGAAGGCCAGAAGGTTTGCGAGCAGCCCGTCTTCGGACAGTTGATAGTCGAGGATTTTTGACGCGAGGCCAGTGCCGTGGAACAGGCCGAAGATCAGGGTTGCGGCCTTGGTATTGGGCTGAAACCCGAGCCATTTCTGATAGAGGCCAAGGTTGTCGAGCGCCTTGTAGACGACCGATAGGCCGATGATGGCGTCGATAATGTAGGCATTGATGCCCCAGCCGAACCACACGCCCGCGATCATGGTGACGGAATGGCCGACAGCAAAGATGCTAACGTAAATCGCCACGTCTTTCATGTGGTAGAGGAAGAAGACGACGCCGAGCAGGAACAGGATGTGGTCATATCCTGTAATCATGTGCTTTGCGCCGAGATAGATGAACGAGATGATGTGCACCCCGAAAATCTCCTGGATATAGCCCGCGTCACCGGGGGTGACGGCATGCGCATAGGCCGAGGTGGCGAATGCGATCAGCACCAGGAGGGTGGTTGTGAAGACGATCAGGGACTGCCGCAATGCATGCGACGGGTGCCCTGACCGATAAGATCGGTTGGGTATCATTTTGATTTTCCGTTTATTGAGTTTGATGGAAGACAACGCCGGATGGGCGCGACATCACACTCGTGGCGGTCGATCTAGATCGTAGGCACTGCGGTCGGACGCGGCGATTTCTGTCAGAGACCAGTTGGCACTGGAAGATGCTATGATCCCCGCACTGCGTCGGGGCGGCAGGAAGGCGGTGTTATGGTCATGATCCGCCATCTCGTGTGCATGGCCTTGGAATATGTGCAGAATATCCACGATATCATCATGGGAATGGCCATGGTCTTCGATCTCGGCCTGATGCTCGGCCAGGAGTTCTGCGACCTCGGTAAATTTCTGCAACTCGCTCTGCGCGTTGGACGACAGCATGATCCCAACCGCCAAAGCGATGGTCAATGCAAAGCGCAGGACTGATGTCGCCTTTAGTTTCATGTGCCCGTTTCTGCAGGTCTCGGCCCGCTTGCTCTATCCCCCTAGGGGGGATACCGTCTTTCTATGATAAAACACACGCCCCATGCAACCCACCCCGATATCGTCAAGCGGCTGAAACGTGCCAACGGGCATTTATTGAGTGTGATCGAGATGATCGAGGCGGAGCGCCCCTGCAGCGACATCGCGCAGCAACTCCATGCTGTGGAAAAGGCCATCACGCAGGCCAAACGCACCCTGATTCAGGATCATATTGACCATTGCCTTGATGCGGCTTTGGCCGGTGCGGGCAGCGACGGCGCGCCTGCAACCGCGGAGTTCAAGGCGATTACCAAGTATTTATGAGGAAGGCCCATGCTCTCCGTTCTGGCTGATCGCACCTACCGGCACCTGTTCTTGGCGCAGATCGTGGCTCTGCTTGGAACGGGGCTGGCGACCATCGCGCTGGGGCTTTTGGCCTATGATCTATCAGGTGAACGCGCCGGGCTGGTGCTGGGCACGATCTTCACGATCAAGATGATCGCCTATGTGGGCATCGCGCCCATCGCGGGGGCCTTTGCTAATCGTTGGCCGCGCCGAACCATGTTAGTCAGCCTCGACCTGATCCGCGCCGCGGTCGCGCTTTGCCTGCCGTTCGTCAGCGAGGTCTGGCAGGTCTATATCCTGATCTTTGTGCTGCAATCGGCCTCTGCAGCGTTCACACCGACGTTTCAGGCGACGATCCCGGATATTCTGCCCGAGGAAGACCGCTATACCCGCGCCCTTTCCCTGTCCCGTCTGGCCTATGACCTTGAGAATATCGTCAGCCCGATGCTGGCGGCGCTCCTGTTAGCCTTCGTCAGCTATCACACCCTGTTCCTTGGCACAGTAATCGGGTTTGGAGCCTCTGCCCTGCTCGTGGTCTCGGTCCTGTTGCCAAGCCCGCAGCAAACAGCGCATCGGGGCATCTATGAACGCACTACAAGAGGAATGCGGATTTACCTCGCCACCCCACGCCTTCGGGGCCTTCTGGCGCTCAACCTTGCAGCGGCGGCGGCAGGGGCGATGGTGCTGGTCAATACGGTTGTGCTGGTGCGCGCGGATTTGGGCCTTGGGGACACGTCGGTGGCAATAGCCCTTGGCGCATTCGGGGGCGGGTCGATGCTGGCTGCGTTGCTGTTGCCGCGCGTTTTGGACGGGCGGCCCGACCGTCCGGTGATGATCGGCGGCGCAGTGGTGCTGGTCGGGGCACTTTTAGCCCTGTCTCTGATGTCACTGGTTTACGATACGCGATGGATACCGCTGTTAGCAGGTTGGTTCATCATCGGGGTCGGCTATTCCGCCGTACTTACCCCCTCGGGACGTTTGCTCAAACGGTCCGCACACCCGGAAGATCGACCTGCAGTCTTTGCGGCACAATTTGCGCTTTCCCACGCGTGCTGGCTGGTGACCTACCCACTTGCGGGTTGGCTGATTACAGTTTCCGGGTCGACGTTCGCATTTGCGTTGCTCGCGGTACTGGCAGGTATCGGCATGATGAGCGGGACCGTTCTTTGGCCACAAGAAAGCAGCGAAGCTGTGACACATTCGCATGACGATCTGCCAAAAGATCATCCGCATGTGCAAGATGGTCAGACCCACAGCCACCCTATCGTGATCGATGATTATCACCCGCACTGGCCTCGGTTGCATGGAGTGGATGGCAAAACCGGGTAGCAACACTGATCGCTGCGGTGCTGTGGCAAAGCGGACTTTGGGGCATATGCGGCGAAATGGTGCTTAGTCCGCACTTTGCCAGTTCGACCGAGGCGCAGCGAAGGGCAGCTTCCGCCCTTCGCGTCGAACGCTGCGTTCGAGCTTTCGCGTTCTGCATCTGTCTCGAAGTTGCTGCCGTGCTGAAGAAAAACAGACTGAGCGAACATGCCCACCACCCGCGAAACCATCCTCACCGCGCTGCACTTCCTTTTGCAAACGCTGCCCGCCACCGCTCTGCGGGGCGACGTCCTGCCTGAACGCGTACCGACGGCAGGCCTGCTGATCCTGCGCGACGGCGAACCGGGAGAGCCGGAGGTGACGCTGTCGCCGCTGCGCTACCATTACCAACACCGCGCCGAGATTGAGGCGGTCGTGCAGGGTGAGGCCCGGTCTGCGCAGCAGATGCAAGGGTCCGGGGGACCATTGCAAGGAACGAACGACCGAGACGCCAATTTCGACACGCTGACCGCCAGCATCGGTGCGGCGATTGCCGCCGACCGCACACTCGGCGGCCTCTGCGACTGGGTGGAGGCACAGGCGCCGCGCCCGGTCGATCTGCCCGTCGAAGGCGCGGCCACCCTGAAGGCCGCCGTGATCTCGGTGGTCCTGCATTACTCCACGCCTGACCCGCTCACCTGACTGATCGGCCACCTCAGGTTTCGCTCGGACCCTGCCGTGAGCAGGTGCAGTTCACGTCAGCGCCGCTGTCGATTTTGAGCGTCACATAGGAGATCTCGCCAGAAAGCTGGGCACTTGCATGGAGTGTAACGGCCCTGCCGATGATCCGCCCTTCGAAGCGCCCTTTGATCACAATGGTGTCCGCACGAAGGTCGCCGACCGCAGATCCGCTTTGTTCGATCAGAATTGTGTCTGCCGTGATCTTCCCGTCCGCATGCCCGAGCAGTTCAAAAAGTCCCGGTACTGTCAGATCGCCCGACAGCTTGGCGCCGGCTGCAAAATGTGACCGCGCATTGC
>NZ_FZON01000115.1 GCF_900188425.1 Antarctobacter heliothermus | reverse complement strand
CCGAGAGGCGACGATGATCAATCAGTGGAAACGCGCACTGCTGGACGGGGGGTCTGGTGTCTTTGAGCGCGGCAGCCGCAAGGCGCCTGTCATCGACGAGGATCAGGTTCGGGATCTGCATGCCAAGATCGGAGAGCTGGCGGTGGCCAACTCTTTTTTGGAAAGAAAGCTCAAGCCCTGGGGCGGGAAGTGAGGCGTGGCATGATCGAACGCGACCATCCTGACCTGTCGATCGGCCAACAGTGCGCGCTTCTGTCGATACCGCGGTCATCATTCTACTACACGCCACAGGGCGAGACCGAGCAGCACCTCGACCTCATGCGGTTGATCGACGTGCAGTTTCTGGAGACGCCCTTCTTCGGCGTGCGTCAGATGACATGGCACCTGCGCAACGAGGACCATGCGGTGAACGAGAAGCGCATCCGGCGGCTCATGCGCCTGATGGGGTTGATGCCGATCTATCAGAAGCCCAACACCAGCAAGCCCGCGAAGGGGCACAAGACCTATCCCTACCTCTTGCGCGGGTTGCGGGTGGACAGGCCAAATCAGGTCTGGTGCGTGGACATTACATACCTGCCAATGCGTCGTGGGTTCCTTTATCTGGTGGCGATCATGGATTGGGATATGAGCGCACCTCGATCATCGTGACAACCAACCTCGACTTCGGCGAATGGCCCACCGTCTTTGGTGACGCAAAGATGACCACGGCGCTCCTCGATCGCCTCACCCACCATTGTGAGATCCTCGAAACCGGCAACGAGAGCTGGCGCTTCAAGACCCGCGAGCAACGGGAACGCCGCTGGCCCGATACGGCTGCGCTGTGTGGAGCCTACACCGCATCGGGCCAGCTTCCGTCGCACCAGAGGGGGTCATTTTTGGGCGCCTACAGGGGGGGGCGACATTCGGTGCCGATTGACAGAAAGTGCTGCAACAGCGAAAATTTCTATGCCGCTGCGCGGCGGGAAAACCGATCATTCATGCGAGCCGCAGCGAAAACGAAACGCTCAAGGATCAAGTCGCGGAACAAAGCTGCCGTTGGCGGCGGGTGATCGAATGGCTGTTTTTTTGGTTTGCACGGCTTGGCTCGAGGAGGCGTCTCGCCTCCTAAGCTCCTGCTAACCAGTGTATTGTCACGTTTGAGGGGTACGAACTCCGGGCAGGCCGCTGCTATTTTTGCGATCCTAAAAGTCGGCCACTTCGGGGACATTTCCTAGCCTTACAAGAAAGCTTGGGTCGCCGACTTCTCCACTGGTTGGGTCTTCGGTGACCATGTAGGCGTCGGCGCCTGCGCAATCCTCGGATAGAGCCTCTCGTTCAGCTCTGCTTGTTGCTTCCGATGCTGTGGAATATTCAAATTGCTTGGCAATCTTCAGGCCTGTCTGCCCATTGCGCCCAGCTTTGGTTTCAACATAAGTCTGGCAGATATAGTGGATTTTTTCTGGGGAACGGTCTGCGTCTGTCATGGATGGATCCTTGTGATCGGCTGGGACAATTGGAAGTTCTGGGAACAACCCTGGCCGATTTCAGCCTGATTGAAGTGCCTGTTTCCCAGCGGAGCATTTAACGCACACAAAACCGCCGAAGTTCAACTACCGCGTTGAAGCGGCTTTGGTGCGACGCGATTTGGACGCTTCTGAAGCTTTGGTTACAGGTGGCTTGTTCGCTTCTCTTTCAAGGCGGGCGTTGCGCAGTCGGGAATTCCTGGCGACACGTTGTTCCGTTTCTTCGTCGACCATTTGTCTGACAACACGCGTCGTCTTATCCATCGGGGTTTCGGGTTTGGAGTCAGACACTTTGAACAGAGTGTTTTTTGTGAGTTTCGTCATTCTTCAGTTTCCTTTGTGGTTTCGCGTCGGCTGGACCAAGCGAGGTCTTTCAAACCAGCGCCAAGTGGTCGACCTTGCCTTGGGTGTGCCGTGTTGGTCGTGTGGGTGGATTGCCCATGAGTTCTACTTTGATGTCCGGCGCGGCCATGGCATGCATCAACGCATTGTAATTCATCTGGAATCTCACCTCGGAACCGACCTTTGGCAGGGTTCGGGGTGTTCCAATTACAAGATGATCGCTGGTTGCACCGATCAATGTGCTTCCAACAGGCATTGAAAGCCCCGGAATGTCGGTGTCCTGATGTCCCATCGCGAGGATCATGCGCGCAGAGGCAGCACTGGTTGTCACAATGCGAAGTCGTTCTGTAGTTGGGTCGATCAGGGCGATAGGGGAAGGTGGGGATTTTGCATCCGTTTCGATAACTTCGGCAACAAGAGTGAAGGCGTCCGTGTGCATCCCGCCGATCTGGTCCCCAGACACTGGCTCAACACCCAGAAGGATCGCCTCACCCAGACGGAGGTCGTTGACACGACCTGTCGCGCGTTCACCAAGCGCCCAGGGCAAGTTGGCTGAGTTGCCACCTGACACAGTCTTGAGGAACGGGCCGCAAACACCCTCAATCTCATTCGCGAGGTCGCAAAAAGCGGCCATTTGCAACGCGGTCGGGGCAAGCCCGTTCAAGCACGCAAAATTTGCGCCGATCCCTTTCAACGCGACCCCAGACATCTGCATGACCTGCTGCGCAATATTTTCTAGGTGCTCGGGTGATATCCCGTCGCGCAAGTCACCCATTTCGACCATTAGGACGATACCGTGGACGGAACCATTGCGGATCGCGGCGGCAGCCAACGCCGAAATGACCGAGATCTCTGTGTTATAGCTCGCTTCGCAGGACCGAACGACTTGATCGGCTTGGCTTAACATCGGCGAACGGATCAGAGTGATGGGGCCCGTCATGCCTGCCGCACGCAACCTTTGCACATTGCTGATCCGCGCATCAGCGAGCCCCTCAGCTCCGCCATCGAGCATGGCTTGACCGAGCGCAGGATGCCCACAGACAGCCTTGGTCACGCCTGTGACGCCGATCCCACGCAGGCCCAAGCGCTTAACAAGGGTCTGCGTGTTGCGACGTATCTTGCTGAGATCCACCTCGATGCGCGGGCAGCTCATATTGCGGCCATAGACGGCCTTGGTGTCAAGCCGGGGTAGGCGGCGACTACCATCGCAAGCAAATGTGCAGCCGGTCGGGCCAAAGCATCTGTTACCGGCAGTCCAAGTTTCTGTGATTGCACCGCGATGGTATCGCTGATTTCGGCCTCAGACATCCCTTCGTGATTCAGCGTGACACCTATGACCTTTGTATCGGCAAAGGCTTCGATCAGTTCAATTTCACTTGTCGCAGATGGCATTGGCATATTGGGAAAGTCACAGCGATGTGCACGTTTCGGCGCGTGCTGAAGGATGACGGCATCCGGCTGGCTCCCCCGCAGGATAAAGGCGGATGTACAGAACGCGGGATGGCTCAATGCGCCCTGGCCTTCGATCAAAATAACATCGGGTTGTTCCGCTTCAGACGCCGCAACAATCGCGCCTTCAAGCTCGCCACAGCAGAACTGGGGCGGCACAGCGTCCATTGCGATACCGTATTTCGCGCCCTGCATGAGGCCGGTCTGGCCCGTGCCGACAAGCACTGTTTTGATGCCTTTCGCATTCAGGGCCTGCGCTAAAACGGTTGCCGTTGTTCGCTTCCCAATCGCGCAATCGGTGCCAAGAACTGCGATCCGCAGCGCTTTGACACCAGCGACACTGCCATCGAACAGGCGCATATCCTTGCTGGGTTTCGGTTTGCGGATGTCGCGAATCGTGACATTTCGCCCCAAAGCAGCATTGGCTATTTCGCTGTCATCGCTCAGATATTCATGCAGCCCGCTTACGATGTTCATGCCAAGCTTTATCGCTTGCAGAACCACGCCTCGGTCTGCGGTCGAAAGACGTCCCGTTGACGGAGCCATCCCATAGATGAGCGTATCGGGTATGACGGCTTCAAGGGCAACGGCAGCCTCCAGATGATCAACGATCGGAATGCGGTTGATTGTGTCGTCGAGAACGGATCCGCTGTCTTGTCCGCTATAGGTGCTGTCGACGACAGAAAGGATGCGATACGCTTGTGAATGGCGGACAAGGCCGTTCGCAGTCTTGCCATCAATTTGCGCGAAATTCCCCTCGCAGTAGACGACTGCCGTCGGTGAACCTGTGACCTGCCTGCCTGACGTCAAGCCTGCGGGTTTGATCTGTGTTATTGGTGGCGCTTGCGCCCCCCTGACGGGGCGGCGGATTGTATCGACAGTGCCAGATTTGGTTTCCATTTTGATTTCCCTTGATACGTTGGCACGGAGGACAGAATCGTCCTCACCTGCGCCTTTTGAAGTGGGTAGGTGCCGTGGCTCGCGCCTAGTTGTTCAGCACGCATTGCCCCTTGGACTTTTGAAAATTCCTGTCGCATTCCCAGCGGTTGCCCGATCTGTCCAGATGGGCGTTTTCAGGAACAACAGTCAGCTCACATGTCTCGCCAGAGGCGGCAAATCCCCGGTCACACTTCCACCCAGAGCCGTAGGTTGGGTCGTCAAAATATGCATTTACGGGGATCACGACGGATTCGCACAGACCAGCCTGCTCAATGAAGCCGCGCTCACATGTCCAGGGCTGACCGTATCCAGATCCGTTCAGAAAGGCGTTGGCCGGAACCGCAATGGCAGTACACTGGTCGCCAGATAGTTCAAACCCGCGTTCGCACGTCCAGCTGGAGCCATCTGAGGAATCTGCCAAGTACGCATTCGTTGGCAGCACGATCTCCTGACATGCGTTGTCGACCTTGATGTAGCCGCGCAAACAACGCCACCGTTCGCCTGACGAGTCCAAAAATCCACCCTCGGGCACGTCGACTACAACACAAACAGCGTCATCGGTGTTGCGAAACCCATGCAGACATTCGCATCCCGAACCGTAGGACCGGTTCGTGGCAAATGCGTTTTGCGGCACGACCACAGCGACGCAGGCATTTTCGTTCAGCCGGTAGCCAACGTTGCATTCCCATCCATCACCGTAACTTTTGGCACTGGCATTCTCAGGCATTGGATGTGCGTCGGTTTGGGCACAGGCAGGTAGTACAAAAAGCATGACCGCCAAAATTGAACCGACAAATAAGGCCGTGACTGTTGGTGTTTGCGTAGGGACGCAGGCAGCGATTGGATGGGCTTTGTTGCGCAAAGGCTGGTTGAGGGATTCATCTCGTGAATCCAGCGTGGTAGCTGTCCTGCATGAGCAGACCGATCCCGCCGAGCTACAAGACCAAGAACTGGCCGGCCTACAACGAAGCGCTGAAGCAGCGCGGCTCCCTGACGATCTGGTTCGACCCGGACATGGTCTGGGTGCCACCGCCGACCGGCAAGCGAGGCCGGCAGCCGCTCTATAGCGACGCCGCGATCCAGGCATGCCTGACGATGAAAGTCCTTTTCGGCATGGCGCTCCGGCAGACGACCGGGTTCGTTGAAAGCCTACTGAGCCTGGTCGGCCTCGACTGGGCGGTGCCCGACTTC
>NZ_FZON01000117.1 GCF_900188425.1 Antarctobacter heliothermus | reverse complement strand
CACCACTGGACGCTTCGGCTTCGGCCGGCGCGAAACGCGGATCCCGCAGCCAGGTGAAGATCAGGTTCGAGTTCATCGCATACCGGCGCGCAACCTGCGCCACCGACACACCGGGCGCGCATGTTTGCCGGCAGATCGAGCGTTTCTCCTCGTCAGACCAGAACCGCTTCTTCTGTCCCTTCATGCCCGTCATGGAGTGCCTCAAGATGTCCATTATCGATCATGGACATTATCGACAGCAGAGGCTCACCGTCAGAGCGGTCACAACGGACGGATACGGCGTTTGGGTCACGGATCAAGATGGTTGTTCTGGCTGTCGCGGATGACCACAGTCAGCCCGAAGCGGACTTAAGATCTTCGATGCGAATTTGCGACAGCCGACCTTCGCTGCGCAGCTTGCGAACTGGTAAGGTGCGGACGAAGTGTGAATTCGCTGCACCTTGCGCAAAGGTCCGCTTCAAAGTCTGGTAGGAGGGCGATAACGCCGACAACGGTTGCTTGGTCAATGCTAAGTCTGTCGAAAATTTAGACTATTTGCGTCAGTCAGCTCCTACTCGTTGAAGCAAAACGGCCAATAGCGGTTAGCGCCAACCCTACTACAACAAAGCTAGCTAATAGCCCGGCTATAGACACTGAAAGTCCGCTCCAGCCCAGTTCAGGCAGGTTCAAGAATGGGTACGGATAGAACCCACTAAAGTGCGCTCGGATCAGAATGTAAGTGCAGTATAGCACCGGCCACGCAACCCAGATCGTCAAGTCTGATACCCTTAGTGGCGGCTTGAAAGCAAAAACGAGCCACCACAGGACTGACAATGCGGGAACAACTGTGTGAACGCCATGATCCGCCCAGAATGCCAGCCCAACGAACTCGACTAGGTGAGCCAGTAGAAGGTGATAGATGATCCCCACGATGACGATTGCAATCACAATCGCCTTGATCCAGCGCGCAAGCACATGGCGGCCAGAGGCGATCAACAACATCAACACCATGACGACGGCATTCGTCAAAATGGTAAAAAACTGTGATAGATACGAAATCGCTCCGATCACGCCGCCATCTTCGCCCGAACGCAGATATATGCGTGTGAGGAGCGTGATCGCCGCAACTGCCGCAACTCCCAAGGCTACACGCCGGGCAGCTGAGCTGTATCCATGGATGCTGTTATTTCCGTCCATTATCAAAAGTATACCGCGGTAAAGATGGCAAGATGGTCACCATCGGCGTTTCGAAGGACAAGGGTTTCCGCTTCTATGGCATATCCTGTGACATCGGCCATCACTTCACCAAAGCGATGCTCAAGCGCGTCAAGTGGTTCAGGGCAGGCCATCATAGTTGCCGCGGCCGGCGAAAAGGTCAGCGCGCCGCCGTCAAGTGTGTATGCTCCGCGCATCCGGTTGCACCCGATCATCGCCCGGTAGGCTCCACTCTCACTTGCCTCAAGGACCATATGCGGTTCTCGCTGGGTGGCTTGCATTGGGAAGGTTTCCCCATCAAGCGTATCAAGACGCCAGTAGGTGTTCAGCAACGCCGCATCGGCGCGTTGCTGTGCACAGGCGATCTCGGGGCGGGTGCGAATAAACTGATCGACGATAACCATCTGCCGGTCTGGCCCCTCTATGGCAGGCCGCATGGCGAGGCCGCCATCTAGCATGACGTAGAGCGGTGCTCCCGGTTCAGCACGATCTGCGAGATAGGCTTGCTCTAATGCTAGATAATCGCCTTCTTGTGCCACTGGGAAGATCGCACCACTCACACAATCCTCAAATATTGCGGCATCGGCCATGTAGGTCATCATGCCCCCCATCATCATACCGGACAGTTCCAATACTTTATCTTTGGCAAGTGTCAGATCACCGGCAAATTCTTCGCCCGTGTTCGCATCAACGACACGCAATGCGCCTGATGCGATTGAACGAACGAGCAATGGCATCTCAGCACCATCCCTGAGCACCAAGGTACCGGCGGTTGGGTCTGCGACCCAGCGTCCCAGACTGTCGCGCTCGCTGCTCTCAAACGTTCTTGAAAGCTGAAAGGTCTGATCTGTTGCAAGCGCGAGGCTCCATGCTTCCGCCCCTGCGTTTCCGTCAACGACACCTTGATAAGTCGCTGGCAACGCCAGCCCGTGTGCCCCAATCATAGGCGACAGCAGTTCGGTCGTTTCCAAAGGTGTGACGGCAGGCGATACCCCCGGTCGCACCATAACAAGGTCAATCTCTGGCATCGCGGTTGGAAACCCGTCAAGGTTTGTGCCCGCGATAAAATAGGGACGGTCAGGCCAAATCACCTGCGTCGTGATTGCATAAAGACCATCTTGGGTGACGTCCTCATCTGCATAGTCGATTGTGAAGTGATAGGGAGGCCCCTCATCGCCGGTGGTCTCGAAGCGTCCAATCTCAACCTGATCATTGTCTGAAATATCATAGAGGACCGCCTGAAAAGTCGCTTCAGATGGCAAGGCAATGCGTTCACGGTAAGACGCTGTACCGGAAAGCTCTCCACCAAAGGCACAGAAAGGTGCCAGCGTGGCCGCAATTGCGAGAAACATCTTGGGTTGCATGGTCATTTTATCCGTCAGTCTGATTGTTGAATAAGGTTACTCAAATACTTTGACGCAACTCAATGGCTAGTCCTTGGCAGGTCAAGGGAATTTTCTGAGCGTGCTAACATCTGCCGGAGAAAATGATGCTCACGCCAGAGTATTGTTCGCTCGACAGCCGCCGTTCATGCAGGATGCAGCATCGGTCAGTCTTGGGGCTCTCACCCGGCTTTCGCCGCGCGCTACACGAAAGGCCGCTGTCGGAAGACGGGCCAAACTTTGCAAAGCTCGCTTTCTGCGCATTGCTGACCTTGATGCATAGTGCAGCATCGACGCAATGATCAAAGGGGCGATGAATGGTCGCTTGTTCCTCTCTGACACGAGCCTCTCGCAGTTGCGGCGAATGGCCGGAACCCGCCTTTCGTGAATGGCCTACGGTTTCCATGGCCGCACCCGCGGCATCGCCCCGGTCATTTCGACATCCCGAAGCATGGGCCCCCCGCCAACCCTCATAGCCGCGCCGCGCGGACGCGATCTGCTCTGGGTGGGGCCGCCAGGTGACTCGGCAGGCCAAAACCTCCACCGTGCGCCAGCGTCCGCGCGAGAGTATCCGTTCGGTGCCCACGACTTCCGTCACTGCCTGAACACCATGCTGGTTTTGCCTCGTTTCCTCAGGCACGCAGCGCGGTAAAGCGCCGGGCATCCAGTCGGGGGTCAGCCCAGCGCGGGCCAGTTCTGCCACCCGGATCGCCATCCGGATGCCATCGAGGCTATCCTTGCTGCAGTACTGCTTCCCTGAACCGGACATTGGTCAGTCAAATAGCATTGAGCCTATCAATACGTCCCCATCTGGAGCCGATACGGCGGTAAACCTTGAAAAGGACCACAAAACCTATCAATATCCGTTTTACCAAGATTTCTTGGGAAACATTAAGAATTAATCACAAAGACTTACCCCATGAACTCCTTTTCTCTGAGCATTTTTTTTGTAGCTATGCTGTGTCTCCCCGCCTACGCGCAGGAACGGGTCTTTTTCTTTGACGCAGCGTTCGAGCAACAGTTCGACACCGAGGTGCCGATCTATTTTACCATCACCGTCCCCGAAGGGGATGGCGTAGACACCCAGGCCGGGTTCAATACAAGTACAGGCGCAGTTGCTGCGCTCCTTTTCCGGGAAGAAGACCCCGCGACGGGGGGAATGGTCTTGTTGGAGAGCATACAGGTTTCTGGCGTGCGTCTTCCCCTGACGCCCGATGCAGAAGATCCCGCAGCGGCCCGCACCGAATTGGGGATGCGGGTATTGGCCGAGCTCGCCAGGCCAATGGTCACCGAGAACTACGCGCAATCCGAAGTGTTGGTGCTGGAGCCGATGCCTCACGCCAGCGTCGCGGGAACGGTCCATATGCTTGTGGGCTTAAGCGATCCAGAACACTATCACGATAGGTTGGCGCGCGTGGTTCTATTTCCGCACCCTAACCAAGAGACCAGTTATCTGGCAACTACCATTATCAACCTCGGTCCTGTCCCGATCACGGATCAATCGTCGCTTTTGGCAACGATCACCGGGCGTATCTTGGACAGCTTTGCCTACCTGCCGCAGTAACGTAGCAAAACAGCACACCATGCGGAATGAAATGCACGTGCAGCGACTGCTAGCATGGCTTCTCGTGAACGCTGCCACTGCTTTGTGGCCCGATCAACCTCCTTTCGCCTGCTGTTTCTTGTTCAGTCATTCAGCACGCGGCTCGAACGCGATTTCTGATCTCCGCGGTGTGGGCAATGTGGTTTTGTGTCTGTTTGGCGCCCATTCGAACAGACCGGTTGAGCCGCATTCGCTCGGTTTTGGCTGATAAGGTCGTTATGTTGCAGCCGGCATGCGAAACGCTGCTGAGCGGCATGTGGTAAAGTGGGATCAACGCTGCTTTACGTAGTGCAACATAAACGTATCCGTCCGTTGTGACCGCTCTGACGGTGAGCCTCTGCTGTCGATAATGTCCATGATCGATAATGGACATCTTGAGGCACTCCATGACGGGCATGAAGGGACAGAAGAAGCGGTTCTGGTCTGACGAGGAGAAACGCTCGATCTGCCGGCAAACATGCGCGCCCGGTGTGTCGGTGGCGCCGGTTGCGCGCCGGTATGCGATGAACTCGAACCTGATCTTCACCTGGCTGCGGGATCCGCGTTTCGCGCCGGCCGAAGCCGAAGCGTCCAGTGGTGCCAAGGATGACACTCTCTTCCTGCCGGTCGAGATCACCGGCTTGGCCGCCGAGCCTGAGCCGGGATCTGATCTT
>NZ_FZON01000118.1 GCF_900188425.1 Antarctobacter heliothermus | reverse complement strand
GCTATCTCCCGTTTGCTCAGACCGGCGGCCAGCTGCTGTTCCACCTCGTCAGTCGTCTCTACGAGCGCACGTCCATCATCGTGACGACCAACCTCGACTTCGGTGAATGGCCATCGGTCTTCGGAGACGCCAAGATGACGACAGCGCTACTTGATCGCCTTACCCACCACTGCGACATCGTCGAAACCGGCAACGAGAGCTGGCGCTTCAAGACCAGGGAGTAACCCAGGCCCCGCTGGCCCGACGCGGCTGCGCTGTGTGATGGCTACACCGCATCGGGCCAGCTACCCCTGCGCAAAATAAGGGGGTCATTTTTGGGCGCCGATAGGGGGTCAGGATTGCGTGCCGATTGACAGTCGAACGCCGTGTGCCTTGAACTCGGCTATGCCGATCAAGGTGAGGTGGCGGAAAACCACCATGTCTGCCCGATCCACCCGGAGTACGCCGAACTGCCCGCGCCAGAGAATGACCCGGCCAAGGCTGCGGCGTTGATGGCCGAAGCGGGTCTTGCGGATTTCGAGCATGAGCTGATCTCGATTGACGACAACTGGCGCCGAGACACCTGTGATGCCGTTGCCGCGCAGCTGCGCGATGCGGGCATTCAGGTCCGCCGCACGATCATTCCCGGCAATACCTTCTGGAACGATTGGGCGGACTACCCGTTCTCGGCGACCGACTGGGCGCAGCGCCCTCTGGGCGTACAGGTTCTGGCGCTGGCCTATCGGTCAGGCGAGGCGTGGAACGAAACCGGCTTTGCCAATGCCGAATTCGATGAAACGCTAAAGCAAGCCATGGCCATCGCCGACGCCGACGTGCGGCGTGAGCAGTCGGCCAAGCTGCAGAAGATCATGCAGAACGAAGGTGTCGTCATTCAACCCTATTGGCGCGCGACCTACCGCCATGCCCGGCCGGGCGTCATCGGTGCCGAACAACACCCGACATTCGAGATTCATGTGTACAAGCTGGGCCTTGAGGCCTGAACGCACGCACGCCCCGGGGTCAAAACCCTGGGGCGTGTGCCGCATTTCTGAGTTTTCCGAAGGACGTCAGACCCAGTCCAGCACCACCTTGCCGGACTTGCCTGACTTCATCGCCGCAAAACCTTCTTGATAGCGGTCGACGGCAAAGCGGTGGGTGATCACCTTGGATACGTCCAGCCCGTTTTCCAGCATGGCGATCATCTTGTACCAGGTCTCAAAGATCTCACGGCCGTAAACCCCCTTGATCGTGATCGCCTTGAACACGATCCGCGACCAGTCGACCGGCGATTTCCCCGGCGGGATGCCCAGCAGAGCGATCCGTCCGCCCATCACCAAGGTCTCAACCATCTGGTCCAGCGCGGTTTGATTGCCCGACATCTCTAGCCCGACGTCAAAGCCTTCGCGCATCTTCAGCCGCGCTGTCACGTCACGCAGGTTCTCAGTCGCCACATTGACTGGCACCACATCGGCCACCTTTTCCGCCAGCGCCAGCCTGTCCGGGTTCACATCCGTGATCACCACATGCCGCGCGCCGACGTGCCGCGCGACCGCCGCCGCCATAATCCCAATCGGACCCGCGCCAGTGATCAGCACGTCCTCTCCCACCAGATCAAAGCTGAGCGCCGTGTGGACGGCATTGCCCAGCGGATCAAGGATGGCACCGATCTCATCGGGGATCTCATCCGGCAAGGGTACCACGTTGAAGGCCGGCAGGCGCAGATATTGCGCAAAGGCCCCCTGCTCATTCACGCCAATCCCGCGCGTTTCCGGATCGAGGTGGAATTTTCCCGCCCGGCTCTGGCGCGAGTGTTTGCCGATCAGATGCCCCTCACCGCTGCACCGTTGACCGATCTTCAGATCGTCCACATTGCGGCCGACCTCGACAATCTCACCGGCAAACTCATGCCCCGTCACCAACGGCACCGGAACCGTCTTTTGCGCCCAGTCGTCCCAGTTCCAGATGTGGATATCCGTGCCGCAGATGCCGGTTGCCTTGATCTTGATCAGCACATCATCCGGGCCAATCTCAGGCACCGGAACGCGTTCCATCCACAGACCTTCCTCGGGTTTGGCCTTGACCAGTGCTTTCATCTGATTGCTCATGAGATCACCTTAAGCTCTCGCCCGACCTTGGCAAACGCATCCATCGCCTTGTCCAGATCCTCGCGTGTCAGCGCTGCGCTCATCTGCGTGCGGATGCGCGCCTGCCCCTTCGGCACCACCGGAAAGAAGAAACCGGAAACATAGATCCCTTCGTCGAACAACCGCGCCGCCATGTCCTGCGCCAGTTGCGCCTCCCCCAACATGACCGGGATGATCGGGTGTTCCCCCGGCAACAGGTCAAAGCCAAGATCGGTCAGGCCCGCGCGCCAATAGGCGGCATTGTGGAACAGCCTTGCGCGCAGGTCGTCGCCCTCTTCGACCAGCCGGATTGCCTCTATCCCCGCCGCCACCACAGCGGGCGGCAAGGCGTTGGAGAACAGATAGGGCCGTGCGCGCTGGCGCAGCAGGTCGATCACCGGCTGAGGTCCGGCGATGTAACCGCCGATGGCCCCGCCCAAGGCCTTGCCCAACGTGCCGGTCAGGATGTCCACATCCACACCGAAATGCGCCGGCGTCCCCTGCCCCTTAGGTCCCATGAAGCCCGTGGCGTGGCAGTCATCCACCATGACCAGTGCATCGTATTCTTCCGCCAGCGCCGTGATTTCGGGGAGCTTCGCCAGATACCCATCCATCGAGAACACGCCATCCGTGGCGATCATGATGAACCGCGCGCCGTCCTCGCGCGCCTTTTGCAACTGCGCCTCTAGCTCTGCCATATCGGAATTGGCATAGCGATAGCGCTGCGCCTTGCACAACCGGATGCCGTCGATGATCGAGGCATGGTTCAGTGCATCCGAAATGATGGCGTCCTCCGGCCCCAAGAGTGGCTCAAAGAGCCCTCCATTAGCGTCAAAGCAAGCGGCAAACAGGATCGAATCGTCCTTCCCCAAAAACCTTGCGAGCCGCGTCTCCAGTTCGCGGTGCAGATCCTGCGTACCGCAAATGAACCGGACAGAGGCCATACCGTATCCCTTTGGATCCATAGCGGATTTCGCAGCGGCGATCAGGTCCGGATGATTGGCAAGGCCCAGGTAATTGTTGGCGCACAGGCAGATCTTGCTCTGGCCATCCACCATGATCTCACCACCCTGCGGCGAGGTGATCAGGCGCTCACGCTTCATCAGGCCCTCAGCGTCAATCTGGGCCAGCGTATCGGTCATATGGGTCAGGAATCGGTGTGTCATGTCAGCCTCCGTTGCAGGAAAGCTAACATAACGGACGCACTTCCCAAATAGAGGATTTTCAGGATGCCGGATTTTTTTCCACCATATCGGCGGACCCTCAGGCGTCCTGCACCACTAGAAATGCGCGCGCCGGGGCAATGGCCGAGATACGGTGCGCGACGTCGGCGGCGTATCGCGCAGTATCACCGGGGCCCAACCGCTCGGCCCCGCTGGCACTGGTCACCTCAATCTCTCCCTCGATCACGCTGAGGTGCTCGCGCGCGCCTCGGGTGTGCGGCAGGCTGTCGAGCATTCCGCCCGCAGCAAAACGAAGTTCATACACCTCATGCTGTCCCGCTTCTTCGGGCGGAGAAAGAATGCGGATGGTACAGCCCGCGCCACGGTTCTCGATGGTGGGAACGTCACTTGCGCGCAAGACTTCGATCTGGCGCACCGGAGCCTCGTCCAACAGCCCGGCAAAGTCGACCTGCAAGGCGCGGGTCAGATTCCAAAGCGTCGCGATGGTGGGCGAGGATTCGCCCCGTTCAATCTGGCTGACCATACTTCGGGACACGCCCGACAATTTCGCCACGGCATCCAGCGACAGGCCCTGCGCGCGGCGGGCCTCTTTCAGTCTGGTCGGCAGCTTGGCCAAGATGGCGTCAGGGTCTTCCGTCATACCGGATGAATAGCCCGAGCATCTCATCCCGACAAGCCTGTTGCCCTTTTCACTATGCGCAGGCCATGTCACGGTTCGCGCGATTTCAGACAGGACAGCCCCATGACCGACAGCCTTGTTTCGACCCATGACGCCGCCCCCGACGCGCGCAATGACGATATCCTGATCTACGTCAACGGCGAGATCGTCCACCGCGACGCGGCGCGGGTATCGGTTTACGACAGTGGCTTTTTACTGGGTGATGGCATCTGGGAGGGATTGCGCCTGTATGACGGGCATATTCCCTTTCTCGAAGCCCATCTTGACCGACTGTATGAGGCAGCGTTGTTTCTGGACCTCGACATCGGAAAGACGCGGGCCAACCTGACACAGGCGGTTTGGGACACGCTGAAGGCCAACGGCATGACCACGGATGTGCATATCCGGCTCATGGTCACGCGTGGGCGCAAGATTAAACCGTTCCAGCATCCACATCTGAGCGTCTACGGCCCCACAATCGTGATCATAGCAGAGCATTCAAAGCCGGACGATGGCGTGATCGAACGTGGGATTTCCTTGTTCACCGTGCCCCATCATCGCGGATTGCCTCTGACGCAAGATGCCAAGCTGAACTCACATTCCAAGCTGAACTGCATCATTGCCCTGAACCAAGCGGTGCGCGCGGGCGCGGATGAGGCGTTGATGCTCGACCCATTCGGGTTTGTGAACACGACCAACGCCTGCAACTTTTTCATCGTCCGCAAAGGCGCTGTTTGGACATCAACCGGTGACTATTGCATGAATGGGATCACCCGCCAGAAGGTAATCGAC
>NZ_FZON01000119.1 GCF_900188425.1 Antarctobacter heliothermus | reverse complement strand
CTGCGGTTGCGATCAGGGCGGATGCGATGAGGGTTTTCATAATAAAGTCCTTTTGGTCTGGTTTGGACGCGATCAATGCCGCGAGGGAGTGAGGAAGGAAGGCGCACTGGGCGTCATGGATCAGGGAGGAGCCTCCGTGACGCCCGGGCCGTCCGCATTACTGCAGGAACGACTTGATCTGTGCGCGCTTTTCGCCGTTGCCGCCGCCGCCATGGACGATGTTGTTGATGACGTGCACTTCGGAAGCCGTGAGGGAGGAAAAGTCAGCGCCGGGCACGATGTACTGTGCTTCGCGGTCAAGAGTGGGCGCTGTCATGGCGTGGGCGGTGCCAGTGAAAGCTGCAGTTGCGATCAGGGCGGATGCGATGAGGGTTTTCATAATAAAGTCCTTTTGGTCTGGTTGGGTTTGGGACGCTGTTGCCCCGACTTGATGTGTGCCGGGCTGTTCGTCCGACACCAATCAAATTGGGGACTGATTTGCGAAAGGAAACTCACAGGATGATCGCATTGAGTAACGCCGATTTGTCCTTGAAATTCAGGGCGATGGCCACGTCCCTGTGCGTCGTTGCACAGCAATGGTTCGCCCCAGTCCTTGCAGGGTTTGGCGGGGGCAAAACGGTTACAGTGCCGGAGGACTCCGTGATGCGCAGGGGCTGTTTTCCCGGATCACAAGAAGTTGCGTTCCGGGATTTCGCGCGCAATGTGCAGGTTTGTTTCATCAAGCGCGCAGACCCGTGAGGTCAGGTGCGAAAACCCGTGACCAAGCGTGCGCAAAACCGTGATGTTCAGGAGCAACGCGCCCGAGGGATACTTGTGAAAAACCCTCGCTTTGACCTCTTGATTTCGCTTCCGTGTTGGCGTACCCCACGACACGGCCTTAGGGGTATAGCTCAGCTGGTAGAGCGACGGTCTCCAAAACCGTAGGTCGAGGGTTCGAACCCTTCTGCCCCTGCCAAAATCCAGACAGGCCTTTTGCCTGGGCCTGTTCTGCTTGGCTCCCTGTTGTCAGGCCCTAGGACAACAAGATCCAGACCGTAAGTTCCGCGCACAAAAAAAGGGCCGCCCGAAGGCAGCCCTTTGTAGGAGTTGTGCAGCGTGACGTCAGTCGGCCATCAGGTCGCGTACAACCGTATCGATGTCCGTGTTGTCGCCGCTGTCGATTGCGGTCTGAAGACGCCGGATGTCGAGATCGCTCAGCTCGGCAATTTCCAGCTGGGGCGCGTAACGCCCGATCTCGGAGCGTTCGGCTTCGGTCAGGCCGGTTTGCACCTCGACGTCGACCTTGTCGATCGGGTCAAGATTGGCCTCGGTCACCAAGCCGCGCATTTGCAGACCTTTTTGCGATGTCGACTCACCGCTGTGAGCGACAAGCATCAGCTGCTCGATCTGCAGCTCGGTCAGGGTCTCGACCTTGATGCGGGGCAGGTAGCTTTCGATCGTGCTGGTCTCAAGCTGGGTCTGTGCCATTGCACCTGTACCAACGAGGGCGACGATTGCGGTAGCGGTCAGAAAGCGAGTCATAAGATGGCTCCTTTGCTTCTGGTTTATTTGTGCCGTGGCGCGGTGCCTCGGCGGCTCTGGGTAAACAACGGACCAGGGCGCAAGTGGTTCCAAAAAAACAATGTAATACAGTAGCTTATAGAAAGAAAGAACGCGCGGGCGCGGGACCGGCAGGGGCGCGAGAGGTTCCATCACGCTTTTCGAAATCCGGTCGCGTTTTGGTGAGGTTCGGGCGTCATGGGGCGGTGTCCGGTGCGGGACTTGTATTCGCGGACGTCTACGCGTATTTCCGGGAAAACGTCGGTACGCACGGGAATTCGCAGCATGGCAACTACCAATCCGCTTCAGTTCATCCAGCAGGTCCGGGCCGAAGTGGCCAAGATCGTCTGGCCGACACGGCGCGAGGTTTTCCTGACCACCATCATGGTGTTCATCATGGCCACGCTGACGGCGATCTTTTTCGCCCTTGTCGATTTGGGCATCCGCTCTGGCCTGCAGGCATTGCTGGCGGCTATCGGCAACGGCTGACGCGACACGGTCCTGTCCGGTTTCCACCGCAGAAGCGCTTGCAATGCGGAAAAAGTGCCGATAAGGACCACCGACACAGTTGGCGCGCGATCTCGCGCGCCGATTTTCGTTTTGGGCAGGCCCGATAGGGACTGAAAGATCGAAGGTAAGACATGGCAAAGCGGTGGTATTCGGTAAGCGTTCTCTCGAACTTTGAGAAGAAGATTGCCGAACAGATCCGGACAGCGGTCGAGGAACAAAGCCTAGAGGACCAGATCGATGAGGTTCTGGTCCCGACCGAAGAAGTGATCGAGGTGCGCCGCGGCAAGAAGGTGACGACAGAGCGTCGTTTCATGCCGGGTTACGTTCTGGTCCATATGGAAATGTCGGATCGGGGCTATCACCTTGTGAACTCGATCAACCGCGTCACCGGCTTTCTGGGTCCGCAGGGGCGTCCGATGCCGATGCGCGACGCCGAGGTCGAGGCGATCCTGGGCCGCGTCCAGGAAAACGAGGATGCGCCGCGCACGCTGATCCACTTTGAGATCGGTGAAAAGGTCAAGGTTACTGACGGCCCGTTCGAGGGCTTTGACGGCATGGTCGAAGGGGTCGATGAGGACAACTCGCGTCTGCGCGTGTCGGTGTCGATCTTTGGCCGCGAAACGCCGGTTGAACTGGAATTCACGCAGGTCACAAAAGAGATCTGACGCATTTGCACCTTGGTGCGTGATGGAATGCGGGGGCGTGTGGCGAAAGCCGCGCGCTCTTTTCATGTTGGGCGGCCGTGGACGGTTGATCTTTTTCCGCAACTGGTCTATCCGCCGAACCTTCATCGGATCGCGCGAGTCGCGGTCCGTTTGATTGTGGGAGGCGAGGTGCGCGCGCGTATCGGACCTGACCACGCCACAACTCTGCCCCTGCGACGCGTCAACGGGGTGATGGAACAGGAGATAGCCGATGGCAAAGAAGCTCGCCGGCAAGATGAAACTGCAGATCCCTGCAGGCAAAGCCAACCCCTCGCCGCCCGTGGGCCCCGCCCTGGGTCAGCGCGGTATCAACATCATGGAATTCTGCAAGGCGTTCAACGCCAAGACGCAGGACATGGAGCCGGGCGCACCTTGCCCGACAGAGATTGTCTACTACCAGGACAAATCCTTTACCATGAACATCAAGACGCCGCCCGCGTCTTACTACCTGAAAAAAGCCGCCGGCCTGAAGCCCGTCGGCAAGCGGAACCGCCCCAAGGGCGCCGTGACGCCCGGACGTGAGACCGTGGCAACGGTGACTGTGGCGCAGGTGCGCGAGATCGCTCTGGCCAAGATGAAAGACCTCTCGGCCAATGACGTCGAAGCGGCGATGCAGATCATCCTGGGCTCTGCCCGGTCGATGGGTATCGAGGTGAAAGGGTAAAATCATGGCAAAGCTCGGAAAACGCGCCAAGTCGGCCCGCGAAGCCTTCGCTGGCAAAGAAGACCTGACGGTCGAAGAGGCGGTCAGCCTCATCAAGTCGAACTCGAAGACCAAGTTTGACGAGACCATCGAAATCGCCATGAACCTGGGCGTTGACCCGCGCCACGCGGACCAGATGGTCCGTGGCGTGGTCGGGCTGCCCAACGGCACCGGCAAGACCACCCGCGTAGCGGTTTTCGCCCGTGGCCCCAAGGCAGACGAAGCACAGGCCGCCGGGGCTGACATCGTCGGCGCCGAGGACCTGATGGAGGCCATCCAGGGCGGCACCATTGATTTCGACCGTTGCATCGCGACGCCGGACATGATGCCGATCGTCGGTCGTCTGGGCAAGATCCTGGGTCCGCGGAACCTGATGCCGAACCCCAAGGTCGGCACTGTGACCATGGATGTGGCGCAGGCCGTCACGGACGCCAAGGGCGGTCAGGTCCAGTTCAAGGCCGAAAAAGCCGGTGTGGTTCACGCTGGTGTTGGTAAGGTTTCGTTCGATGAGGCCAAGCTGGTCGAGAACATCCGCGCCTTTGTCGGTGCGGTGAGCGCGGCCAAGCCTGCGGGCGCCAAAGGAACTTACATGAAGAAGATCGCGCTCAGCTCGACCATGGGTCCGGGTGTGACGATTGATGTCGTGAACGCCACCGGCAACTGAGCCATCCGACGCAAGATGTGACAAAGGCGGGCCTGTGGTCCGCCTTTTTCGTTTCTGCAAACATCTCATTAACAGGCGTGCCGTAGGACCATAGGGATATCTTTTGTCATCCGGATGGAGGCCCCGATGCCCTATTTGCGCGGTATCCGTCCGTTGTGACCGCTCTGACGGTGAGCCTCTGCTGTCGATAATGTCCATGATCGATAATGGACATCTTGAGGCACTCCATGACGGGCATGAAGGGACAGAAGAAGCGGTTCTGGTCTGACGAGGAGAAACGCTCGATCTGCCGGCAAACATGCGCGCCCGGTGTGTCGGTGGCGCAGGTTGCGCGCCGGTATGCGATGAACTCGAACCTGATCTTCACCTGGCTGCGGGATCCGCGTTTCGCGCCGGCCGAAGCCGAAGCGTCCAGTGGTGCCAAGGATGACACTCTCTTCCTGCCGGTCGAGATCACCGGCTTGGCCGCCGAGCCTGAGCC
>NZ_FZON01000121.1 GCF_900188425.1 Antarctobacter heliothermus | reverse complement strand
ATGCTGGCGACCGTGGTCTTGAGCGAGGCCGCCAGCTTGGCCTGCGCATCAACGGTCTGTAGCCCCGAGCGGATCATGGCCACGCCTGCCGCAGCAGCAGCGGCCACAGCGGCGGCAGCGGCGAGCTTGACGCGCCGGGAGAAGGCGGCGAGGCGCGTGTTCGCCGCCTCCATCTCCCGGCTGAGCCGCCCGAACCCGCGCGCGCCAGCCTCGCCTATGCCTTCCAGTTCGGCGCGCACCTGTCGACCGCCGACCGCCCCGAGGCGGACAGAAACGCGTTTTTCAGCCATGCGAAGGATCCATCTGTTCGTTGAGTTTGGTCACCATCACCGCCTCGATGACGGGCAATAGTTCGGCCATGGCCAGCGGCGGCACGCCCAGCGCGTCACCCAGTGCGAAGGCTGCGGTCAGGTCCCAACCGATCACCGCGCCGGGCGACACGCGGAGTTGGCAGCCGAGACGACCGACGAGGTCCCAGACCTGCCAGCCCTCGAATGTGGCGGGACGGTTCAGCCGCGCCGGGCAGTCTGTGCAGGCTTTCTGACAGGCCTCGCAGGGTTCGCAACCCTCGCAGTATCGCTCGCCCCCGCCGAAGGCCCATTCGGCGAGAGCGTGGAGACGTTTTTTTCCTGTTCCAGCAGCAAGCCTTTGGAGACGTAGGTCAGCTGGAAGGCCTCGAAGATCGGCCAGATATCCAGGAGTGCGTCGATGGCGTCCGGACTCGGGTCGATGGACTCGCCCTCGGCATTGCCGATGCCCTCCCAGGCAAGAACCGCTCGTCGTGCCAGCGCCTTCGCGAAGGCGACAGCGCGCTCCTCGTCGGAAGCGTCATCGGGCACGGCCTCTACGGCTGGGTCGCTGCGGGTGGCCACCATCAGCGCGGTGGTCAGCGGGCGGAGTTGCACCCGGACACCGGGCACCAGGTCATGCCAGCGGGGCGCGTTCGTCAGATCGAGAGTGAGCATCAATAGGTCTCCACATCGTTCAAGAGGGTCGCGGTGCACATCCGGCCGACCGTACTGTCGCGCGCGGCTTGCCAGTCGAAAGTCGCCTGCACGCCCTGCGGTCCGGAAATCTCGATGCGGGGGCGCGGCAGGTACACGGCGTGCACGGTGAAGGTGACGCTCTCGCCGGACGGCAGCACATAGGCGAATTCCAACTCGCAAGGATCGCCGTTGATCGCCTGCGTCACCAGCGTTTGGTCGGCGAAACGCACCTCGATAGAGCCGGTCAGCGCGGCAATAGACGGGTCTGCGCCGTCGATGCGCCCGTCCGAGCGGATGGTCTCGATCCGGTCGAGATTGTTGGCATAGGTGATGTCGGCCGAGACGACGTTGCCGAGGGCGGACCCATTGCGGGTGATGGCCCCGTTGAAATGGCCGAAGCGCTGCAATTCGAGGGCGGCAGGCGTGCCTGCGCTTGTGGTTGTGCCCACCGTCTCGCCCTGCGCCACCAATCGGGCCGTTGCGGTCAAAAGGCCAGATCGCTGCATTTGCCAGTTGATCTGGTCGAGCACGCAGCCCGAATACATCGCAAAACGCGGCACCTCGGGCATGCCGGTCTCGATGGACATGCTGGGCAGCGTCCAGGATCCCGACTGAAACTCGTGCGTCCAGGGGCCTGTTCCGGTCGTGGTCGGATCGCCAAAGGCTGCCTTGAGCCAGAACCCGAAGGCTTCTGCGTCGAGCGGCACGACGACATCACCATCGGCCGTCACCGCATCCTTGATCGGCGCCAGCGGATCACGGCCGTAGCCGAGCAGTTCCGAATTCAGCAACGGCTGCTCCGCGCCGAGCGAGGTGCTGGCGAAGGGCATCTTCGTGAAGCCACCCACGGGCGGCGTTCCGTAGGTCGTCTCGAACGCAAGCGCCATCTGCGCCCGCGCCCCTTGGGCTCGTGCCATGTTCATCTCCTGGGATACGTTTTGACTACCTTGACCCCGCCAGTTCTGACTACTCTCGCGAGAACAAACCCCGGCAGGCCTTGCTTGCCGCGAAACTCATAGAAAGTTAGACCATGTCACAGACGTTAGCTGCCTCCAGTCCAGGCAATGCGCGGTCACATTTTGCAGCGGGCGCCAAGCTGTCGGGCGATCTGACAGTACCGGGACTTTTTGAACTGCTCGGGCATGCGGACGGGAAGATCACGGCAGACACAATTCTGATCGAACAAAGCGGATCTGCGGTCGGCGACCTTCGTGCGGACACCATTGTGGTCAAAGGGCGCTTCGAAGGGCGGATCATCGGCAGGGCCGTTACACTCCATGCAAGTGCCCAGCTTTCTGGCGAGATCTCTTATGTGACGCTCAAAATCGACAGCGGCGCTGAAGTGAACTGCACCTGCTCACGGCAGGATCCGAGCGAAACCTGAGGTGGCCGATCAGTCACGTGAGCGGGTCAGGCGTGGCGTAATGCAGGACCACCGAGATCACGGCGGCCTTCAGGGTGGCCGCGCCTTCGACGGGCAGATCGACCGGACGCGGCGCGTCCGCCTCGACCCAGTCACATAGGCCGCCGAGTGTGCGGTCGGCGGCAATCGCCGCACCTAGGCTGGCGGTCAGCGTGTCGAAATTGGCGTCTCGGTCGTTCGTTCTTTGCAATGGTCCCCCGGACCCTTGCATCTGCTGCGCAGACCGGGCCTCACCCTGCACGACCGCCTCAATCTCGGCGCGGTGTTGGTAATGGTAGCGCAGCGGCGACAGAGTCACCTCCGGCTCTCCCGGTTCGCCGTCGCGCAGGATCAGCAGGCCTGCCGTCGGTACGCGTTCAGGCAGGACGTCGCCCCGAAGAGCGGTGGCGGGCAGCGTTTGCAAAAGAGTGTGCAGCGCGGTGAGGATGGTTTCGCGGGGGGTGGGCATGTTCGCTCAGTCTGTTTTTCTTCTGCGCGGCAGCAACTTCGAGACAGATGCAGAACGCGAAAGCTCGAACGCAGCGTTCGACGCGATGGGCGGAAGCTGCCCTTCGCTGCGCCTCGGTCGAACTGGCAAAGTGCGGACAAAGGAGAAATCGAGTTTTTTCAGTGAAGGTCCGCTATCCTGTGCACCGCAACACGATACCGCTAGGCTTTAGTTGCGCAAACCAACAGATAGGGCCAACGCATCTTGATTCCTTCGTCGTCACGAAATGCTTCAGCGCCATCTCTGATATCGTTTATTATTGCCTGCTTGGCGTCTGACGCCTGCGCATCAATGAGCATGGGCGCTCGGACAATCCCCTTGTAAAGTAAATCGAGCAAGTCGTCGCCAGTTTGGCCGCGCCAGATGGCGACCTTCTTTTGACAGGTTGTCGAAACGAAGCCGGAGGCCAAAAGCACTCTTTCTGCTTCTGCGGCCAGTGCAAATCGAAACGGCGGCGGGGCGGGGGGTAAATCGACGTCCATCGTACCGTGTTTGTTGATTGCGGTCATCAACAGGCCCATCATGTCCCACCCTTCGTCAGGTGGAAGCCAAGCGGTATAGGAATAGGACCCGCCCGGCTTCAGCACGCGGGCGGCCTCGGAAATGGCGCTGTCCGGATCAGCGACGTGCCAAAGCCCAAAGGCACAGGTCGCCGCATCAAAATTCGCGTCTTCAAAGCGCAGCTTTTCGGCGTCCCCGACTTCAAATTCTGCGGCCGGCACACGTGACCGAGCAATGTCGATCATCGGTTCTGCAAAATCCACGCCCGTCACTTTTGCCCCACCGACGGCAGCAGCTTCAGCCAGATCCCCAGTTCCACAACAGATGTCAATCAAACGACACCCGGAAACATCCCCCAATCTCGCAAGCAACGGATCAATCGCCTGTCGGGTCACACCGGCAAAGTGGTCGTCGTAGAAGCGGGCCTTCTCAGCCCATCCTTGGTGTTCCAATTCTTTAAAGCTCGTCATGTTTCTTCCCCATGTCCCACCGCAATAAAAGCTACACGAGAAATGTGCAGAGGGCGAATGCGGACATTCGTCGATGGCGCAGCATCCGTGTCTCTGGGCTGATTGTGTTGAAAAACTCTTCAACTCGAAAATCGCTTCGAAATTTCGGAACATCATTCTTGCTGAAGGCGCTTTTACAAACCCCGTTCGCCAAGGGGCTTTGTTGCGCAAAGTCGGTAACGTCCGGAGTTCCCCTTTCCCCGGACGCAATTATCCCACAGGCTCTGTGACGGGTATGCCGAGCGCGGTGTAGCCGTTGAGCACGGCGGCGCGGATCTGAAGTTCGGCGACCTGACGATCGAAGTCGCGCGCCATGAGGCTCTGCCCCAGCAGCTTCACGCAATGCATCTTCGTCTCGGCGCGGCTTCGTCGGTGGTATCCGCTCCATTTTCTCCAGATGGCGCGGCCAAGGTATTTCGAAGCGCGCAGCGCCTCGTTCCGAGCGATAGCCCCTGCAGTCGATGGCTTCCACGGCTTGGCATTCTTGCG
>NZ_FZON01000122.1 GCF_900188425.1 Antarctobacter heliothermus | reverse complement strand
CTGCCTTGGAATTGGCTGCCGACTTCCGCATCGGAAAATCAGGCCGCATAAGCTGCGGTATCAACGGAGCGCTTACAATCGGCCCCGGAATGGGGCGAAAAAAGCGTGTTTGGCTGGGCAAAAATGGCATGGCTGGTGTCGGGGGGCTCCTCGACAAAGGCATCCAGTGCAGCCCCGCCAAGATGGCCAGAGCCTAGCGCATGGGCCAGCGCATCAAGATCCACGATACTGCCGCGGGCATAGTTCAGCAGGCAGGCTCCCGGTTTCATGCGGGCCAGCGCCTGCGATCCGATCAGCCCGGTCGAGGATGGCCCACCGGACAGATGCAGCGACAGATGATCAGCGCGCGCCAGAAGCGTGCCAAAGGGCACCAGTTCCACGCCGATCTCTCTGGCGGCGTCCGGGTTGGGAAAGGTGTCATGCGCAATGACCAGCATTCCCACGCCGCGCGCCATGCGGGCCAACCGCTGACCGATTTGTCCAAAGCCCAGAATACCCAGTGTGCGCCCCGTCACCTCGCGCCCGCGTCTGCGATGCCACCCGCCCTGCGCGACGGTTTCATGTCCGGCAACCGTGTTTCTGGACAGCGCAAAGATCGCCCCAAGGGCCAGCTCTGCCACCGCCTGCGCGTTGGCCCCCGGTGTCGACATCACCGGAAGTCCCGCCCGTGAGGCGGCATCTATGTCAATCGAATCCAGACCTACCCCATGTTTCAGAATTCCCTTGAGGCGTGGTGCGGCGGCGATCGTCGCGGCATCGACTGGCGGCAACCCAGCGACAAGAAACTCGGCCTCTGCCAAGGCCTCAAGATATCCTGCGCCGATCTGCGGAAACCGGACGAGTGTGTACCCATCGGCGGCAATCCGTTCGGAAAGCCCGCCGATGGTGGCAAAGGTGGGAGAGGTCGTGAGAATAATTGACGTCACGGCCGGTCCCTGCCTAGTTGCGGCCCTGCATCAGATCGCGCATCAGGTCGCGTTCCTCATCCGTGAGGTCGGTCAGTGGGCTGCGCACCGGACCAGTCTCAAACCCCCGCAGAGCGACACCAGCCTTGATCGCCGAGACGGCGTAGCCGGTCTTGCGGTCGCGGATCTTTGCGAAAGGATAGTAAAAGTCGCGCAACATCTCATCGCAGGTGGCATCGTCCCCGGCGACAAAGGCGGCGTGAAAGGCCAGCGCTGTTTCTGGGACAAAGTTGAAGACGGCAGAGGAATAAGTGTCCACGCCCGCGCCGCGATAGGCCTGTGCAAACAGCTCATGCGTGGGCATACCGCCGACATAGGCCAGCCGGTCGCCCAACCCCACGGTGATGCGCTTGACTGTGTCGATATCGCCGGTGCCGTCCTTGAAGCCGATCAGGTTGGGGCATTCGTCGGCCAATCGTGCCAAGGTCTGGGCAGAGACAACCGATTGGCCCCGGTTGTAGACGATCACGCCCATGTTGGTGGATTTGCAGACCGCGCGGATATGCGCCTCTATGCCGTCCTGCGGCGCGCCGATCAGGTAGTGGGGCAACAACAGGATGCCGTCACCGCCTGCGGCCTCGATCCCCTGTGCCATGTCGCAGGCCATCCGGGTGCCGTAACCACACCCGGCGATCACTGGCTGATCCGGCTGTGCGGCGCGGGCGGTCTTGACCACCTCGACCACCTCTGACGGGGTCAGGGAAAACAGCTCTCCGGTGCCTCCAGCGACGATCAGCCCGGCGATCTTATGCGGGCTGAGCCATTCCAGATGTGCGGCAAAGGCGTTTGCGTTGAAAGTGTCGTCCGCGTCAAAGGGGGTGACGGGAAAGGACAGCAGCCCGGAGCGGATGATTGTGCGAAGGTCAGTAGGGGCGATCATGAGCGATTCCTTGGATTAGTGCCCACCGGTCAACAGATAAAAGACCGGAAAAAGCAGGGTTGCAGCAAAGGTGGTGAACAGGATGTTCCAGCGCCAGGTGAGTGTGGAGATCGGAATGCCGGAGGCCCGCGAGACGATCAGGATCAGCGTCGCAAACGGCGAGAAAGTCATCGACAGGGCCCAGCCACAGGAGATCGAAAAGGCAATCAGTGTCGGGTCGGCGGGCAGCACAGGCAGTGCGGCAAAGAAAGAGCCCAGAAACACCGCCATCATCGTCGGGGACAGTGCCAACAGACTGATCAGCGCGGTGAATGAGGGGATCAGGGCCAGCATCAGCCAGTTCGGCATGGTGGCCAGCCCCAATGCGTCGGCCACGGCGGTGGCGGGGGTCAGCCCTGCGGCGGCGCGCCCGATATAGCCCGAAGTGGCCAGCGTGACAGCCACATTGATCGAACCGGGAAGATCGGTTCCGACCATCTGGCGCAGCCGTGCAGGCAGCGCGGCCGCCCCCTGTTGGGCCACAAGCCAACCAACCACCATGAGCGGGCAGGCCGCGAGCACGCCAAAGACGATGCTTTCGTCAAACAGCCAGACAAAGCAGAGCACCAGCAGGAGAAACCAGATCGTCGTCGCGGCAAAACGCAGCGCTGCGGTGCGCGGCCAAGCCATGACTGGCAACACACCCCGTGGCTTGAAAGCGCGGAACCGCACGCGGTCTTCCAGCCAGCCAGCAACCATCAGGACAGCAAACAGCGGAAAAGCATACCCCATCCAGGACACCCGGTCGACGCCGGGCATGAGGTCCATGACAATCAACGGTGCAATGGCGGTAGGCGACCATGTCACGCTCCAGGCGAACCCGCGCAACAGGGCCGAAATCTGGCGCTGTTCCCGGATCGGGTTCAACACGTCCCCTGGCGCGGCGCGTTGAATGCCCCGCTGGATCAGCGGCACCAAAAAGCTGACGACGCCGATATTGAACAAGATGGCAAGAAAGGCCGTCCCGCCCGACAGCGCGGCATAGCGGCGTCCGGGCGGCTGGCGGGTCAGGAAAGCGCCCAGATCCGCCACCGAGGGTGAGGTTGCGGCGGTTGCCTGCAACAGGCCCAGCAGCAGGATGAAACTCATTAGGAACACAGCCTGATCCAGCGCACCAATAAGGACCGTAGCGGAATTGGGAAGCCGCGCGACGACAAGCACGGACACGACGACGCTGGCACCGACAAGGTAGTATTCGCGCAAGGTAAGACGACGGATCGACAAGAGCACAACCAGCAGCATGGCGACCCAGGCGGCATCCTGCATCGCCCGCAACCCGCTGATCCGCGACAGTAATTCCAGCCCCGCGACCGACAGCAGCAAAAGAGACACCAGCGACAGGTGCACCGGCATCTCTTTTTCTGTTTGTGTCATCCCTACCATTCCGACGCCTCACCTCAGGTCGTCGGGGAGCAGGTCGTCTGGCATGTTCTGGTAGCAGACGGGTCG
>NZ_FZON01000123.1 GCF_900188425.1 Antarctobacter heliothermus | reverse complement strand
TAGCCTCGGGAGCATCATCCACATCAGTGTAAGGGGGTCATTGTTGGACGCCGATCACCCCGTTACGGGGTCAAAATTGCATGCCTGTTCACAACGATCAGTGCCAGCACGTCCCGCGTGCTGTAGCCACCCGCCTCAAATCGCTCTACCAGATCCAGCAGGGACCCGCTTTCAAGGGCCGCTTCCAATTCGGCCAACGCGCCCAACGTCAGCCGCATTACGTTGCTCTGACCGTCGACGACCAGAACAACATCCCCCCGCCACGGATTGCCCATCACGCAGCCGTAAAGGTCAGCGCACCCGCCGAGGCCAGCGCCAGTTCGTAGGTCGCCTCGCCGTCATGGGCACCGGCATACTCGATGGAGGTCACCTGAAACGGCCCCTGAACGACACCAAAATCGGGGATGATGACCTGAAACGCCGGGGTTTCGCTGCCAAAAAACATCTGCCGTGCGCGTTCGTCCGTCGCGCCATCCTTGAAAACACCCGATCCGCTCAGACTTGCAGACTTCACACCGGCACCCGCCAGCAACTCGCGCCAACCGCCGGTCGATTCCAGCGTGGTCACGTCTACTTGCTCGGCGTTAAAGCTGATGCGCGTCGCGCGCAGCCCCGCCAGCGTTTCAAAACTGCCACTCACGTCCACCTTGATCAGCAGGTCTTTCCCGTTCTGTGCCGCCATGTCTCTTACTCCAGATGAAAACTCAGTTGTCTTCCACGCGCGCGCGAAAGGTCAGATCGATGCGCCGCAGGCCCCGGCTTTCACGCCCGGCCTTGGCTTTCTCGAACCACAGGCCGACCAGGGACCCCCGGCTCAGCGCCAGATCCGCGCCGTGCAATGCGTCGCTGATCGCCGCCGCCGCCTCTTTGGCGGTCTGGAACCCCGAATTGGATGTGACGACCGAAACAAGGAACCTGTGCCAGGCTCCCGACCCGCCTTTGTCGCCCGCGTCTTTCGCCGTCTCCGGACCCAGAGCCACATAGATCGGTGGCAAGGCCCCGGTGGGCAGCGCGTCGTAGATGTCCGCCCCCACAATTGCGGACAGGGTCGTATCCCCTTGAAGCCGCGCATAGACCGCCGCTTGCAATGCTCCGGAAACCGCAAAACTCATGGCGCGACCTCCTCTTGGCATTGGCTGATGAGGTAGAGACCTGACGGTTCTTCCTCGGTGACCGCCTCGATGCGAAAGCTGCGCGCGCCCATGCGGAACCGCTGACCCGGCTCGGGTCGGCTGGAATGCCCCTGCGGCGCGCCCCGCGTGATGATCCGGAAGGCCCCGACCGAAACCGCACCGGTTTCGCCATTCGCCAGCCGCCCGGTGCGCGGTTTGACAGTCGCCCAAAGCGTGCCCAGCGCGCTCCAGGTTTCCTCGAAACCGCCCGCGCCATCGCTAACACGCTGCAGGGCTTCCAGCGTCAGCCGCCTGTTCAGGGTCCAGCTCATGCGCCCAGCCCCATCCGCACCGGGCGATAGCGGGCAATCAGACTCGTCACGCCGAATGGCATGCAGCCCTGACTCAAAGCCACATCGCTGCGATATTCATAGTAGTGCGCTGCCAGCATCAGCACCGCCTGCTTGAGATCTTCGGGCACAGCATCAAAAGTCGCGCCATAGCCTGCGTCGAAACGGATCTCGACCGTTCCACCTGTGGGAACGCTGGGCAGAGAGGTCGCCATCGGCCGCAGACGCGGGTCAAAACCATCCTTTTACAGCCGATACGCCACCGGATCGACAACCGTCGCCACCCCAATGGCATCCACAAGGGCCACCTCGGTGATCGCCTGCACGGGGGCCACTGGCAAACGCTGTGTATCGGGCGCAGTCCAGCCATCCAACGTCACCAGAAATCCGCGCGTGATCAGTGCTTTGCTTGTCCGCCCCTCGATGGCCGCAATCGCCGCCCGCAAAAACGAGACCAATACCGGATCTTGCAGATCGCCTTCGGTAAAACCGCTGCCCAACAGCAGGTGGTACTTCAGAGCATCGACCGGAAGCGCCGCTTCCAGCACTTGGGTTTCTTCCACCAACATCATGTTTCTTCTCCGAAATCCTCGACCATCCCTAATCCGCCAGGCGGTTGGACGCGCGCCACCCAGACTGCACGGGCGGAGGGGTAGCTGGACAACCTGAACAGGCGCGCGCCCGCTGAGAGACGGGCCAAAACCCGCCTCCCATCTCGTGGCCAGGCTTAGCTGACGGCGATACGCAGCAACTTGATCGCGGCGAAATCGCTCACGTCACCGCCCACGCGCTTGGACGCGTAGAACAGGACATGCGGCTTGGCGCTGAACGGATCGCGCAGCACGCGCAGATCGGGACGTTCGGCAATGGTGTACCCTGCGGTAAAATCACCAAAGGCAATCGGATAGCTGTCCGCCTCGATATCGGGCATGTCCTCGGCGATCAGAACGGGATAGCCCAGCAGGCGGCCCGGCTCGCCAAAGGCAAACCCGTCGGCCCACAGGTGACGGCCATCGGCGTCCTTGAGCTTGCGCAGCGCACCGGCGGTCTTCGAGTTCATCACAAAGGTCGACTTGGCGCGATACGGCGCGTTCAGCGCGTAGACAACATCGATCAGCGCGTCGCCATCGCCGATTCCGGTGCCGGAACCGGAGGGAACATATCCCAGGTTGCCCCAGGTCCAGGTCGAGTCCTCGACGATGGTATGGTCCAGAAAACCACGCGGTTTGTCGTTGCCGTCACCGGCGATAAACGCACCGGCTTCGGCACGGGCAAACTTCTCGGCGATCCGACCGGCAAGCCAAGCATCGACATCAAAGGCGCTGTCGTCCAGCAGTCGTTGCGACACCTTCGGCATCGCATTCAGCTCATACAGGGGGATCGAGATGCGCTCGATGGTCGGCGTGCCGGTCTCGGCCGCCGATCCCGTTTCGTTGGCCCACCCCGCGCCGGTGTCGTTCTGGTCGACCAACACGTCAAAGGCAGAGGCATCCACATTCACCACATTCGCAATCTGACGGATCGAGGCAGTGGTGTTCAGGGATGACTTGATGGTCTCCGCGGTCTGCGGATCGACCAGATAGCCACCGTCAGAGTTGATGGCGGTCGACATCGCCTTGCCTTCCAACTCGAGACCGCGCAGGCCGTCATCGTCGCCAGAACGCAGATAGGCGTCAAAGGCCTTTTGGTGGGGGGCCTCGACCTCGGTACGGGTCGAAAGCGCCGGGCGGTTCGCTTTAGCCCGGCTTATTCATCCAAATCAGGGGAAATAGCTGGCGTGCCCGCGAAAGCTTTGTAGAATCAAGCTGCTAGACAAAATCCGACAGCAGCCAT
>NZ_FZON01000124.1 GCF_900188425.1 Antarctobacter heliothermus | reverse complement strand
GCCCGTCATGGAGTGCCTCAAGATGTCCATTATCGATCATGGACATTATCGACAGCAGAGGCTCACCGTCAGAGCGGTCACAACGGACGGATACGCACTATTTTGCGCGACGTATGTTTGAGCGCCGACCAACGCGATCGGATCAGCCCTTCAAGAATGTCTTCCGCTGACTCGCCCGTGAAGCGCTCCAGTCGCAGTTCGCGCGCTACCTGTCCGTAGCGTGAGTGGACGGGGCGTTGCATTGACGCACTTTGCCAAATGTGTCTTCTTGCGGTTGCAGCGAAACATCCACATCGCTAGGCCATGTGATCGAACTTGATCACGCCGGGTGCAACCCAAAGTCGGTGAGGCGATCTATGAAAAAGTCATCTGAGCAGTCCTTTTGGTGCAACACTGTGGCTGTCGGGGCAAACACGCCGAGGTTCGCTTGGCCGTATTAGAAACAACGCGGATCACTGACAGCAGTGATCGCAAGAATTGTCCCGCTTCAATGCCCAAGGATATCTATCTGAGGTGGAAGTCTGGGATGTCGGGTAAAACCACTTTAGGGACACAACAAATCGCCGTTTGTATCGATCTGAAAAGTCCACTTCGCACCGAAACTCCTTGTACGCCTATGCGTGTAGGGAGGGCCGACCTCAGGGCGCCTCAATTCGGCACACTGATCGAATCAAAATCATAGGCACTTCAGCCACCTGCACCGAAACCCAAGGCGCTCATATATACACTCCTCGACATGTTAAGGCTCGACAATGACAAGCTACATCAATCGGTTCATTTTTTGCGACATGGGACATACCGGCGCTGACGCATTGAAGCCGGAATTGCAACGTAGAGTTCCTGATTTGATCTTTGCGCCGCGACCGTCCGTTCAGATTCCAATAGCACCCCGAGAGGCAGACACGGAGTCTGTGGAACCGAGGGACAAGTACATTGTCGTTGTCAACAATCCTATTGTACGAAACCTCAGATTCTTCACAGCGCGCGCGGCCGATCATTCCGAGGATCAAGGAATAGACACACACGTTGACCGCTTTATCAATGGCGTCGCACTGCGAGGTGCGCAGCACTGGTTTAGTAAGGAAGTAGTCCAGTTCCTTGGTGTCAATTACGAGAAATTTGAAAGAATTGAGCCCGGCGCAGCCTCGGTTTCCTGTGAAAAGGGGGAAGTTCTGGTTTTGGGAATGGAGCTTCCACTAGACTCGATTACGAGGTTGATATCTGACTTCCTGGAAGTGGATGTAAGTTTTGAAGAGTCGGCCGAACAATTCTCTCAAAACGAGAGTGCTCTTTTCGAAGAAATCAAGGCCGTCGGTTTGCCTATCTCCTATGTTTCCGAAATATTGAACATGCCATTTGTGCGTCATTTGTACGACAGTGCACAAATTCGTCAAATGCGCTGTTCGTGGGAGAATTCGGCTCCAGCAAGACGAATGCGGAAAGATGTTTCTTTTGAAGATTTTGGAAATGAGATTCCATCTCGTATCCCCAAAGCTCCTCCGGGAATGAGGGTCTATGAAGCTGAAGGCACATTTTTTCACAAGGCAAAAAGGAAAAATATTGCAGTTTCCAAATTCTGGTGCGCCGAACCGAGCCATCCCGAGGATTTTCGAAATTTTGAGCGCCGAGGTGAACACAATAGGTATAACTATATGAATTGGAAAAGGGGCAATCTGGATGCCATCTCCGGTGTTGCCTTCAGGCCAAAAATGGATGTGGCTATCCATGATATCACCATTGAGTTGGTGGATCTTCCAATTGAAAAATATCCTTTTCTACTGGGAGATGGCTGTGTGTATTTTGACGAGATCTCTGAATCGGATAATATAAGACGCATTTTCCCAGGCCCAGCAGAAGCACATTGCACGGCCATGTCGATCTCAAATAGTTCAAATTTTGTTAGGCATGTGGGATTTCCGTCAGATTTGCCGTTGTATGTGTCGGAAAATGAGTGGATCACCACACCGCAACATTTTGCGAGGCACTGGCCTCATGAAATCAGCGAGGAGGATTTGGAGACTGCCAGAGTGAAAGTGAGTATCTCATATAAGCCTTATGAAAAGTCTCAAAAAGTTCATAAGTTTATTAGAATTCCATATTTGGATCAATACCCGAAATCACCTGTGATGATCCAGGAGAACCGCCCTTGGTACAAGGCCTGGGACGAAGCAGAGCCTTTGGTGGTTCGAGGTTACTCTGTATATTTCTCTCCCAAACCTCCGATCAGGCAGAAATTGGAAGATCTCAAGATTTTCGTTCAAGATCGGGACGGAAATCCTGTTCCTGGTAAAGAGCTAAAAATGAATGACCAGATTGCCGGAAACGGGGAGGAGAGTTTTTCACTAAATCCAAGCTTCGTTCGTGGGGACTTGGTGGTTGAAAACGGTGAAACTTTGTCGGCAAGCGGATACTTGGTGGACGGGACTCCGGCGGCTGACATGGCTTTTTATGTTCTGGTCGAGATTCCTGATTCCCGCATTGACGCGGCTTACGGCAATCCTCTGTATTATTCCCAAGGGTGCGCCAATCTGGACTATCTTCGCAGCCAATATGATCAAGATCGCGTTGATTTCAACTCAACACCTGCTGCTATATCAATTTTGGATTTCATCGGTGAGTCCAGTTTGTCACCTTGGTTTGAAAATGTAGGATCCAAGACCAAATCCGTCGATGGCGACGAAAAGGAAAGCATGCGCTCTTTGGCGGCTGGCTACATATTTGTCGACTGACGGGAGAGATTAGCGATGCGGGCATCACATCTGAACGCACATTGTTCTTCAACATTGTGCATCAAGTGATGGTCCGTAGTCGTTAGTGTTGTAGTCTTCGATTTCGCGCTGTGATTGTTCGATTGTTGGCTGGGTGAGGTGGTCCCCGAAAACTGGACACTGACGTAAGCTCCGACTT
>NZ_FZON01000125.1 GCF_900188425.1 Antarctobacter heliothermus | reverse complement strand
TGTAGCTCGGCGGGATCGGTCTGCTCATGCAGGACAGCTACCACGCTGGATTCACGAGATGAATCCCTCAACCAGCCTTTGCGCAACAAAGCCACTCGACGAGACAATCGCCGGTTACCTGTCGCGCTACACGGATTTTGATTTTGACATCGACTACGAGAAGTGGGTCGTGACCTTCCGCAAGGGCGACGAAGAGCGGATCAAGATATCTCGCGGCGAAGAGAAGATTTTCGTCTGGTGCATGTTCATGGCGATCTGCGAGCGGGTCATCGATGGGCTGGCATCCTACGAGCGGGTCAAGCACCTCTACATCGACGATCCCATCTCCTCGCTGGATGACAACAACGCCATCGCCATCGCCTGTGATTTGGCGGCGCTCCTTCGCAAGGCGGCGTCTCGTAAGAACGCGCAGGGCGAGCCGGACCCGCTGCGCACCGTGTTCTCGTCTCATCACGCGCTTTTCTTCAATGTCATGTGCAACGAGATCGGGCGGACACGGGACGGCGAGGAGAAGGTCAGCACCAAGCGCTATTTTCTGCACAGGCCCGACACCGACGGTTCCTTCACACTGCGAGCGACTGGCGATACGCCGTACTTCCACCATGTGGCAACACTGGCCGAGCTCCGCAGATGCGTTGAGTCCGGGGCGCTGTACACCTACCATTTCAACGCGTTGCGAAGCGTCTTGGAGAGAACGGCCAGTTTTCTTGGCCACGATGACTTGCGGATCTGCCTTGAGGGGCTGGAGGATGAAGCCCTCTACAACCGCGCCCTGAATCTCTTGAGTCACGGAAAGTACTCCATCACGGAACCTGTCGAAATGGTGGACGACAACAAAGACTTGTTCCGAAAGATTCTGACCGATGTCGTTGATAAATTTGGGTTTGCAGTTCCCGACCTGGTTCCTGTGGCCCCTCAACCGAAAGCTAACCCATGACTGATCAAGACCAAAAACAGCTTGGCAAGACACTTTGGGGCATAGCCGATCAGTTGCGTGGCGCAATGAACGCGGATGATTTCCGCGACTACATGCTTGCCTTTCTGTTCCTTCGTTACCTCTCGGACAACTACCAGCAAGCCGCGAAAAAAGAGCTCGGGCGCGATTATCCCGATCCCGACGCTGTCGGAAACGGAGGCCGGTCCTCCCTGTCCGTATGGTACGAGCAGAACCCCAGTGACGTGGTGGCCTTTGAGAAGCAGATGCGCCTCAAGGCGCACTACGTTATCCGCCCCGAGCACCTCTGGGCCAGTATTGCACACATGGCCCGCACACAGGACGATGAGCTGCTCAACACGCTGCAAACCGGCTTTAAATACATCGAGAACGAGTCTTTTCAGAGCACGTTCTCGGGCTTGTTCTCCGAGATCAATCTCGGCTCTGAAAAGCTTGGAAAGACCTACGCGGACCGGAACGCAAAGCTCTGCACGATCATCACCAAGATTGCCGAGGGCCTCGCGGAGTTCTCGACCGATAGCGACACGCTTGGCGACGCCTATGAGTATCTAATTGGCCAGTTCGCCGCTGGATCGGGCAAGAAGGCTGGTGAGTTCTACACGCCGCAGCGGATTTCGGACATCCTCTCAGAAATCGTTACGCTAGACAGCCAGGAACCAAAGACTGGCAAACGGAAACACCTTGCCAGCGTGATGGATTTTGCCTGCGGCTCGGGCTCGCTGCTGCTCAATGTGCGCAAGCGCATGGGCCCGCACGGAATTGGGAGGATCTACGGCCAGGAATCCAACATCACCACTTACAACCTCTCTCGGATGAATATGCTACTGCATGGGGTGAAGGATTCTGAGTTCGAGATTTACCATGGAGACACGCTGACCAACGACTGGGACATGCTTCGCGAGACGAACCCGGCGAAGAAACCATATTTCGACGCCGTGGTCGCCAACCCACCGTTCAGCTTGCGTTGGACACCAAACGAAGCGTTAGGCGAAGACGTTCGCTTTAAGAACTACGGGCTGGCCCCGAAGTCGGCCGCTGACTTTGCGTTCTTGCTGCATGGGTTCCACTATCTCAAAGACGACGGTGTGATGGCGATCATCCTACCGCACGGTGTGTTGTTCCGAGGTGGGGCGGAGGCGAAGATCCGCCGCAAGCTCCTCGAAGACGGGCACATCGACACCGTCATCGGACTTCCGGCGAACCTGTTCTATTCAACTGGCATTCCGGTCTGCATCCTCGTCCTGAAGAAGTGCAAAAAACCCGATGACGTCCTGTTCATCAATGCGTCAGAGCACTTTGAAAGGGGCAAGCGACAGAACTATATGTCCGATGGGCATATCGAAAAGATCATCGACACCTACCAACAGCGTCCGGAGAGCATCGAACGGTACGCCAGACGCGTCGGGATGGACGAAATTGAGGCCAACGACTTCAACCTGAACATCTCGCGCTACGTCAGCACGGCCAAAGATGAGGTGGCCATCGATCTGTCGGCCACGCACGAGGAGTTGGTCGAAATCGAGAAGCGAATTCGGAAGTCAACGACGAAACACAACGCGTTTCTGAAGGAACTTGGGCTATCACCACTACCAGCGTCGGATTGACGGACCCGAGCCATGCAGGTTGAAAGTTCGATTTCAGTCCTTTTTAGGGAACGCCACTGACGTCGAAGTGCTTAGCATCACCTTGGTGAAAAAGTATCAATATCAGAAACTTACAACCTGAACACCAAATCCGCACAGTCATGAGGTCCAGAGAATATCGGCCCTGAGAGACCACTTCCGCGCTTACTGGGTATGCGTCCGGCCACGCAGCGCTTGACGCCTATTTCGGCGTCCAGTTCCATGGCGCGAGTTCGCCGATGCGGTTGATCTTGTGATCGGCGAT
>NZ_FZON01000128.1 GCF_900188425.1 Antarctobacter heliothermus | reverse complement strand
GTGGGATAATTGCGTCCGGGGAAAGGGGAACTCCGGACGTTACCGACTTTGCGCAACAAAGCCCCTTGCGGTAGAACTATCCCGACCTGCTTGAGCAATACACTACGAAGCACATCTTCAAATACATAAAGCTTTGGGTGCAAAGACATATGGTAGAAAACGCCCTTGGCCATCCATCTATCAAACAGAGTCGAGATATTGGGCGCGGACGATGAAAGTTGTTGAATCAGATTTTCTCGAGCAGGTTTAAGAACCTTATCATATCCCATGAAGTCACAAAAGATTGGAGAGTAAAGCGAATGAGCCTCATCGGCGCTTAACCTGTTCCGCAAGGCTCCGACTGCGATCCGAGACAGGACTGGCAGGTTATTCCCACTCTTAGTTTTACGCATCATGAACCACGTTTCGTCGTCGGGGGTCAAGCCATTGAAAAAAAGAACTGGCATGTATACAACACATTTGTGGGGGCCGAGCGCCTTCTCAAAAAATGGTTTCGTCTTGTGAATATCCTGCACGATAAAAAGATCGTAAACTTCAAAAAAGCAACGGTCCAATCGGTGGCTTGCATGGCGCTAAAGCGGAGAATTGTTATGTCTCTGTGGCCAGCTGCCGAAAGAAGTGCGTGAATTGACTGCATGTGGCAGTTCCCAAGCAGAAGAATCTTCATTGTCGGGTACTCCGGCTCCCAAGAGATATATTCTTTCAAGGTTGGTTAGCTGCACATAGACTTGTTGTCAAATCTGGAGGGCACCTCGAAAAATTGCCCTTGTCCGCCCGCGGCAGTATCATTGACGGTAGGAACTGGGACAGGGATGCCGCGATGGCGCTGATGGGTTTCTTCGATTTTTCAAACCGCTATGTGAGCAGGGATGCCAAGCTGGACCCGCTGGTCGAGATCGACGCCATGGTGCCGTGGGAGGAGTTCCGAGCAGCGCTGGAAGAGGTCTGGCGCAAGCCGATGCCTACCGGCCTTCGAAATCCTCGAGACACATGGCTTCGCGGTGATCCTAGTGAGTGCCCGCTACGTCAAGAAAGTGCCGGGCCGCAAAACCGATGTGAGCGATGCAGGTTGGTTGCGACAACTGCATTCCTACGGCCTGCTCCGCGGCAGTTTCCGCACTTAGGCGGAGATCGCCACGCTGCGCGCCTATATGCGGCAACGGGAACGGCTCACCGAATATGCCGCCGCTCACATCCAGCACATGCAAAAGGCGCTGATGAAGATGAACCTGCAACTGTATCATGTCGTCACCGATATGACCGGTGCGACGGGTATGCGAATCATCTGTGCCACGGGTATGAGGCGGAGTGAGGTCAGCCACCTGCGGTGGGATTGGATCGACCAATCAGCGGAAACTATCACGCTCCCAGCTGACCTGACCAAGAACGGGCGCTCACACATTGTTCTGGTCAGACGATGGGCTTCCGAGGTCTTGGTGTCAATCGGCATCGAATGTTGACCCCCTGTAGGCACCTAAAAATGATCCCCTCTGGTGCGACGGAAGCTGGCCCGATGCGGTGTTTGAATCGCCCCGGGTCCGTCGGAGACCATCAACTTGGGTAGGGATGATGGTTATGACAAAAAGCAAAATGGGAAATCGCTACTCGCCTGAGGTCCGCGCACGTGCGGTCCGGATGGTTTTTGAGCATCAAGGCTCTTACGAAACGCAGGCGGGCGCGATCGCAGCCATTGCTCCGAAAATCGGCTGTATTCCCCAAACCTTGAGCGGGTGGGTCAAGCAGGCCGAGAAGGGCAGCAGCATGCGTGATGGCGTGACCACTGAAGAACGGGATCGGATCAAGGCACTGGAACGCGAGGTCCGCGAGCTGCGCCAGGCCAATGAGATCCTCCGCAAGGCTTCGGCGTATTTTGCGCCCGCTCTCATCGCCGCAAGCGGCAACTGCCGCGCAGTGGGACGAAACTCGACGGCCCACTGAAGCGATGATCACCTTCATTCATTGCCCGGCAGGGCATTGCGGAGCAATGTCCCGAGAGGGGAAGATCAGCGCGTTGTCTACGGCGTCGAGTCGATTTGCAGGGTCCTGCCGATCGCGCCGTCCATTGCCCGGCAGTCGATACGAAGTATCGATGAGAGGGGACATTCTATCACGATCTTGCGTGTCGTGCTGATCCTTCCAAGGCGTTGTCCCCGCATCAACGCGATTCAGAGCTGCGGCCGGAGATCAAAAGAGGCTGGGATGAAAACTATCGTAAGCGCTCCGTTGATACCGCAGCTTATGCGGCCTGATTTTCCGATGCGGAAGTCGGCAGCCAATTCCAAGGCAG
>NZ_FZON01000129.1 GCF_900188425.1 Antarctobacter heliothermus | reverse complement strand
CTCTGCCGAATAGCGTTTCCGTTTGGTCATTTCTGTGCGTTCTTCCTCAGGCGCTACAGCTTAGCACCTGGTCCGAAATCCCGCGACCACCTCTGATTGCCGTTCTGGACGGCGCAGGCACGCGTGGTCTAGCCGGGCAATCCCCGGTCAAACTTGACCAGCGGGCGGTTCGCCCGGTTGTCGCGGCAGGCTGCGCTTTTGAACCGATCCAAGGCCATGCAGACACGCCCCAGCGCGCTGTGCCATCCGTTGGACACGGCGGTGATGTGTCTCGACGGCGGTGCGTTCGGCTATCGTGAGGCGTGTGGCGACGACATCGCTGTCATATGACCGGATCTGGGTCCAACTGCACGCCACTGTGTGTCCTGCGTCTCAGGCTGGTGAAAGGCGCGCAGTGCGTGCAGGATGGCCAGTTGACAATCAAGGTAGTCGGGATCGTCAAAACACACCTCCTGACCCATCGGATGGCCGTGGGCCGCAGCCATCAGAGTTCCATCGCCCCATCGAGGGTGTGCCCGTCCTGTCCGCCGACAATGCGCATCCGCCGCACGGGCCTCGTCAATCAGCTGGTCAGCACGTTCGGGGCGCGCATGGGGCGGCACGGTCAACAGCATCCGCGCCACCGCGCTTACGTCGCCGGGCAAGACCGGCTTCATTGTGCAAACTCCAGTTCGGCAAATGGTCCGGGGCCGTAGCGCTCTGACAGTTGCGCAACCGCCAGGGTGAACCCGCCCGCCACACCGTCGGCGGATTGATCCCCCGCGCCATAGGCCCAGAACGGTGCAGTCACCGTCACGTCGCGCAAGACGGTTGTGCCCTGCCGGACCTGAACCCGGTATGCTTCGCGGTCCTCGCCAAGCGGAACCTCAGCAAGGTCCCAGCCATCCCCATCTATCCGTGTGCGCCGTATCCAGCTGAACGCAAGATCACCCGCCTGATCCGCAACCCGCAGATGTACAGGACGGTAAGGTCGCAACCCGTTGCCGTCGAAAGCATGAATGCGATGTTCATAGGCGGCATGGTCATAGGAGAGAGATGCCGGTCCGACCCTGTAGTGCCGTTCCAACCCACGTTGCAGCGTTTTCAATCCAATCTGCGTCGGTGTCCCATCAAGCGCCACCACAAAAGACCCCGCCGGCCAGACAGTTGGCACTAGCCCGTCGCTGCCAGCCTGCCCCCTCAGCCTGTGCGACAACCGCCAGCGCCCCTCCGAGACAAGCTCGGCATCCCTGAACTGGAACAGTTCCCAGTTTCCCGGTGTTCCATCGCCAATCGCCATAAGGTTGCCCCCGGACAACAGCCCGGCTTCGCTGATCGACTGTAGGCCGCCACTGGCCAACCGGACCTCCAACGCCGCGCCGAGGTCGATCTTTCCGGGCCGCGCAGCGACAAGATCCGTTTCAGTTAAACCTATTGCCGACTGTCCCGCGATGAGCTTGTTCAAGTTATAGTCCGAATCCTGCGCGGCCTCGTAAATTGCGACAGCGCCGGGCCAGGGTGTTGCCGTAAGTGCCACATGCGGAGCGTGTGTAACCTCATCCCCGGTCATCAGCGGCAAGTCCAAAAAGATCGGTACAACAGGCACAGTAGGTGTGATGGGCCGGACTGTTGCGGTGTCTTCGGGCAGTTCCGAAGGCCGAAAGACTTCGGGCTCAATCCGCACTGCGTCAATGATCTGGTGTTCCATGACTTCGACTTTGTCGATCCGTGCCAGTGTTCCACCACTCCCGACAGGCAGGCGGACGATATCACCGGCGCCCAGCGCAAGATGCGACGGCGGCAGTGCAAATCGCATCGTATCCCGCGCCACCCGCGCCTCGGCCAGCCACCGTTCCGCTGTCTGCCGCCCTTCTCCGCGCGTCATCGCCAATGCCATGTCTGTCTCGGACACGGCATGGGTCGCCTCATCCGGCAAGGCCGCTTCTTCCGACACAACCTGGTGATCCGCATCGGCCAAAAGGAATTGCACACGCACACGCCCGGCCATCTCGGCCTCAGAGGCGCGCGTCTCCAAAAGATCGCCTTCGATCTCTTCGCTCACCGCCAGCATCTCACGGGAGAGGTCTGCGGCCTTTGTTCCGTTCCGCATCCGGAAGACCAGTGTCCCATCCCTGTCAATCGGCACGCAATCCTGACCCCCTATCGGCGCCCAAAAATGACCCCCTTATTTTGCGCAGGGGTAGCTGGCCCGATGCGGTGTAGCCAT
>NZ_FZON01000130.1 GCF_900188425.1 Antarctobacter heliothermus | reverse complement strand
AGCCTCGGGAGCATCATCCACATCAGTGTAAGGGGGTCATTGTTGGACGCCGATCACCCCGTTACGGGGTCAAAATTGCATGCCTGTTCACAATCCGGGCCTGACCGCGCTCAAGGCGCGTGCTGTGGCTGCAATGGATGCGCCCGACACCCCGGACGAAACCGAGTATTTCGGGGTCCTTATAAGCGCGGAACGACGCCTTGAGATGGTAAAAGACAGCCGCGACCGAACGCTCCGGATGATCCTGTCCGACATTGCCGATGCTCAGGGCGATGTGGATGCGTGGCTGTCGCAGTACAGCGCGCAGCAACTCACGTACCACACGATTGCGCCGGATGCTGCGCGGCGGCTCTTGGCGGCAGACCGGGCCGAAGAGGCCCTGCGGATCATGGAAACCTGCACCGCCTCCGATGACCTTAAGGACCGCTTCTTCGATACGCCTGAGGTCGACAGCGCCCATTTCGCGTGTCTCGAAGCCCTGGGCAATGAGACTGACCTGCGTCGCGCCATGTGGACCCGGTTTGAAACGCGCCTTTGTGCGGAAACCCTGCGCCGCTACGTCTCGCGCCTGCCCGATTTCGAAGATGATGAGGCGCTGCTGGGCGCCCGTGCCCATGTGCGCAACCATCCCAATCTGCTCCAAGGGCTCATTTTCTGCTTGCAGTGGCCCGATCCAAGGCTCGCGTCTGACTTGGTCCTGTCTCGTTGCGAGGAACTGGGTGGCAATGCTTATGAACTCCTTTCCCCGACATCCGAATTGCTCGAAGCCGAACATCCCTTGGCCGCCACACTGGTCTGGCGGTCGATGATCACCTTTGCCCTTCAAAACAACCGCGCCAAACGCTACCGCCATGCCGCCCGTCACCTCGCTTCCTGCGCTCGGGCAGATATGGCGATCACGGATTACGTTGCCTTTCCAAGCCACGAGGCCTTTGTGGGCGACCTGCGCCGCACCCATCCACGCAAACACGCATTCTGGGAAAAGGTCGATCACTAAGGCCGTTTCTCAAAGGCCTCAGAAACAATGTAGCATCCGGCCCATACCGGCCTCTGGCTACCGCTTCTTATGCCGCTGCGCAGCTTGAAGAAAGCGGACCTTTGAAGCAAAGTCTTGAGCGCCATCTCAGTGAGAAGGCCAACGGCGGCGTAGGGTCAAGACTCATAGCCAATAGATGACAAGAGCCGCGAGGGCGATGGCTGAGAGGAAGACTCTCGGGCACCGGTCGTAACGGGTTGCCACTCGCCGCCAATCCTTGAGCCTGCCGAACATGATCTCGATACGGTTGCGGCGTTTGTACCGGCGCTTGTCGTATTTGACCGGGGTCTTGCGCTGCTTCCGACCAGGGATGCAAGCGCGTATCCCTTTGTCTTGCAACGCTTCTCGGAACCAATCGGCATCGTATCTGCGATCACCGAGCAGCCAATCCACATTTGGCAGGCTGCTCAACAACGCCCGTGCGCCGATGTAGTCGCTGACCTGTCCTGCGGTCACGAACAGGTTCAGCGGGCGTCCCTGACTGTCGCAGATGGCGTGCAGTTTGGTGTTCATGCCGCCCTTGGTCCGGCCAATCAGACGTCCACGCCCCCCTTTTTGACGCCCATGCTGGTCGCTGTCCGGTGGGCCTTCAGATACGTCGCGTCGATCATCACGGTCTTCTGTTCGCCGTGCTCAGCGGCGAGACCGGCCATCATCCGCGCGAAGACGCCCTTGTCGCTCCACCGTTTCCAACGGTTGTAGAGCGTCTTGTGCGGCCCATAGGCAGCCGGGGCGTCACGCCACCGCAAACCATTGCGATTGATGAAGATAATCCCGCTCAAAACGCGCCTGTCATCGACGCGTGGCTTGCCGTGAGACTTTGGGAAGAAGGGCTCCAGACGCGCCATCTGCGCATCCGTCAGCCAGAAGAGATCAGACATGTTCAACGCTCGGTTTTCGAACCGTGAATCACGATGCAAAGCGGGAATCAATGGGTCCTGACCCTAGACCCGATCCGAAACGCCGAAACAGCCGAATTGCGGAGCGAGTCATTCCCTCCGCCACAGTCCGATGGCACCGATTGTCTTCAAGGGTGTATTGCCAACGGTCTTAGGCGCACCTCCGCACTATTGTATCCGTCCGGCGTGACCGCCGTTGACATTCAACGTGGCTGCCAATTCCACGGCGCGAGTTCGTCGATGCGGTTGATCTTGTGATCGGCAA
>NZ_FZON01000131.1 GCF_900188425.1 Antarctobacter heliothermus | reverse complement strand
CCAGAGATCATCCAGGGGATTGCATTCAAAGACGGGATCAAACAACTTAACCAAGCCGCCTGATTACGCCATCACCAACTTTCGGGCATAGCTCTTCGGTCACATCGTGGCGCAACAGCAGGCTCTCTCCGCCTTTAAGCAGTTTGGTGGTGCGCAGAAATGTGGCGCCGTTGTTTAGTTGGATCTCGCGCGTAAGCCCATCGGCCCAGATTTCCTGCATTTGGCAGTCAATCCAGTCGTCCATCGAAACGCCGCCCAGATCTGCGCGGTCTTCTGCCAGCAATCCGCGCAGCGCTGTTTCGTACAGGTTGCCAACAGCCAGATGTCCGCTGACGGCGGCGGCGGTCGTCGCCGTGGCCTTGTTCACATATTTGATACGGCCGTCGCGCCCCACCAGGACGATTCCCATCGGAATCTTGTCGATCAGATCCTCGGCGATGTCGCGGCGCGCCTCATGCAGACGGCGCTGGTATCTATACCAGATACCGCCCCCCATTGCGAAGACGAGCCCGGCGCCGACCGCGCCAAGAATACTGGGCAACAGCGTGGCGATCCAGTTTGACGGCGAGTACAGCCAGGCCAGACCCAATTTGGTATCCCCCAGCGATGCGAGGGAACCGGGAATCACCGCGTTCAGGCGAAAAATTTGCGGGGAGAGACCAAGGCGAAAACCCGCCACGGGATCGACATCAAGGATTTCTGAACGGCCTTCGGTGAGACGGCGATTGAAACGTCGCTCTGCCTGCTCGTCGATCATGCGATGTCGTTCGTGCAGCGCCGCATCACTTCCGCCGGTGAGCGGGCCAAGGATCAGACCTGCGACGCTGGCATATGACACGGCTTGGACACGTCCCGATAGGCCGTTCCCGACGAGAGACAGATCTGTCGACAAAACGGCCAGACCTACTTTCGACCGATCGCTCACCGGCAGGGATTCGGCCTTGGTGTGCAGAGAGAAAGCGGGATTGGGGGCAGCCAACATCGGCAAACCGAAACTGCTCTTAACGGGTTTTTCGCGGCCAGTGGCGGTCATTGGGACTGGGTCAAGCCGCCCTTTGGCAGGCCCTGGGCGCCTGTTTCTTGCTGCCATTGCCACAAAGTGGACTTGCAATCCTGCGCGCTCGAACAGATGGCGCATCACCCCTACCGAAAACCTCGACAGCCGATCATCCGCGAGCGGACCGACACAGGGCACCTCATGGCTGAGACAGACGACCAGGGATGCGGACCCGGATTCCGACGCATAAACGCCCCGGTGGTTGCGCAATCTGTCCAATGCGCCATTTTGAATCAGACCGGGTCCCGGCGACCAGCCAACGGAAATGCGCTCACTCTCAGCCAGGGCGGATGAGAGTGGAAGCAACAGTAGCAGAGCCGTGCCAAGACCCCGGGCGAGGTCTGACACCCGCATCCAAATTTTCAGCCATTTGGCCATTTTCCGCGAAGGACTCCGACCACAATTTCTCCGGACCATGGGTAGTTGAATCGGGTTTCGACGGCGTTAATGGTTGCGCCCCCCTTGCGCCGCGACCGACTGGTTGAAAACGATCAGCGATCGGCTCGCACCGCTGGTGATCATTCCCGGAAGCCGCGTAAGTTCAAGGTATCCGGTTCCGCGCCTTTGGCGTCAGATTCCTGGGCCGTTTTACAAAGACACACGCAGGAGACCCCATGAGTACGTTTGACGAAGACCTCTTTCTCAAAGGCCTTGCACAGCGCAAGGCAACGCTGGGCGCGGATTATGTGGACAAGAACCTTGCCGCCGCCGATGACTTTACCCGCCCCTTTCAGGAAGCAATGACCGCTTGGTGTTGGGGGTTCGGTTGGGGGGACGATGTCATTGATGCCAAGACGCGCTCAATGATGAACCTCGCCATGATCGGTGCTCTGGGCAAGATGAGCGAATGGGAAACCCACTGTCGCGGCGCCGTGACCAACGGCGTGTCCACGGATGAGATCCGTGCCATCATCCATGTGATCGGCATCTATTGCGGTGTCCCGCAGGCGCTGGAGTGTTTTCGCGTGGCCCGCAAGGTTCTGGAAGCAGAGTAAGGCGGACACTCGATGCACGGCCACTTTGACGGCCAACGAGATATGGGCAAAAGTTGGTGATGCCTGATCAGGCGGCAGTTTGAAGTTGGCGGATCCCATCGCGGAACTCAACCCCCTGGATGATCTCGGG
>NZ_FZON01000134.1 GCF_900188425.1 Antarctobacter heliothermus | reverse complement strand
TGGTGGACACTATCAGCCGAGGGTTCCGCTCGTCAGAGCGGCGACAGCGGACGGATACCGACGGCCAGCATGTGGATTAGCCGTTTCCTGATTGCCGCATTCTGCTTTTCAACAGGTTCTTCCGCAGCAACATCGATCTTCGGCAGGATCTCAAGACTACACCTTCCTGCGGCCAAGATACCAACAACACCCCGTGCGCGGAGTGCATGCCTACCGTGCTCAAGCACCCCGCTGCCGCCCCTTCCAGCGAAGGGCGAACGCCCAGCCAAAACCGCAAGCTGATCCGCGAAATGTGCAGGGATCTGCCCGTCTTCGTCACCATAGGCGAGTTTTTCCCATTCGCGAACGGTGTAGGATTGCATCAGGCCTCAAACTCCGAAAAGTCGAAGTCTGCCTTGACGCTCCAACGCAGCTTTTCGCCGCCGAGTTCATCGTCCGCAAATCCGGCTGGCGGTGACAGTTTCTTGGCTTCAAGGAAATACGTTCCGGCCATTCCATCCCCGTCGCCCAACACGGCGGCGACCTTGGACCAATCCTCGTAAAAATACTCCGCCAATAGGGGAATGACCTTATAGCGCATCACGTCTTCTACGTCCGCCCGGCTGTGGCAGCCGGTGAAATAGGCATGGCCGATCTGATGTTCGCGGTCGAACAGGTACTCGATGCGCTCGTTGATCGTGGACAGAAGCTCCCGAAGATTTATGCCACCGACATCCTCTGACAGGATCGTCGGGTCGGGCATTAGCTCCTGAAACGTAAAGCGACGGCGCAATGCTGTGTCGAGCAGCGCTATGGAGCGATCCGCAGTGTTCATCGTACCCACAATGTGCAAGTTGGACGGCACTCCGAAACGCTTCTTGGAGTACGGAAGCTGAACGCGGAGTTCGTTTTGTGCCCCCAAACGCTTGTCCTGTTCCAGCAGTGTTATGAGTTCACCAAAGACCTTCGAAATGTTCGCTCGGTTTATTTCGTCGATGATCAGAACGAAATTCTCTGGTTGTGTCGGCACATCTTCGCGCTCACACGTCCAAGATTCAAATAAAGCTCGAGGGCGGCAATATTTAAGCGGTCCTTTTTAAGGCCGTATATCGTCTTCTGCGTGAAATTACTGTCATGGATTTCGTCCACGGGCACACCGTCGCGATCTATCCAAAGCCATTGAACTGATCGCCTGTGTGAGTAATGTCCGCTCTCACGGCGCATGTATTCGTAATCTCCAAGGACTTTCCCAATTGCGCGAAATTGAAAGTTTCCCTTGGAAACAACCAAGATATCGCCAACAGAAACCTTGTTTCGAAAATGGTGTGTCATCGCCGCGACCCCATTTGGAGTGGCGTAGAGCTCTTCGTCAGTCTGTTCACACCAAGCGCGAATATTGTCATAATTTTCGTAGACTTCGGCGCTCCAGTCGTGATCGACAAACCCAAACAATGCGATGGAGTTCTCGATAGCTTCCTCGAAAATCGCTTCCCCGCCGCGTGTTCCTGCTTCTCCCAACGACATCTGATGAACATTGCGCCCTTCCAGCGTCACCAGATCATGTTGAACCTCTTTTGCCAGATCCTGGTCCGGCGCTCCACCAGTTCGGACTTCAGCTCGTTTGGAGATCCGATAAAAAATGCCTGGAACCGGCTCAAGGCGGAAGCCCGCGCTCGTTTCCATCTCCTGCTCCGCATCCGTTACTGGCCTCAATCCCTCGACGAATTCTTCGTATGACATGGACTGGTGAAATGTCGTAAATTCGATCCTGCCCTCGCCAACAAGACGTCGATATTCAGCCATCAGTGCGTCCCGGTCGTCTTTAAACCCGGCTTATTCATCCAAATCAGGGGAAATAGCTGGCGTGCCCGCGAAAGCTTTGTAGAATCAAGCTGCTAGACAAAATCCGACAGCAGCCAT
>NZ_FZON01000137.1 GCF_900188425.1 Antarctobacter heliothermus | reverse complement strand
CCCGCAATATTCACCGGCGGTCCGTGTGCGGTGTGATTTCGGGGCGCGGTCGGGTTTCTTGACCTTGCGTGTGGCAGGAAGGGCGATCACGCTGCCGACGTTCGCGTCATACGTGTGGGTGGATGTGTTCGCGGCGCTTTCGGGCGAACGCGGTGATGCATCCGCACACGGCGTTGAACGCCACCGGGATCGGTGGCGACGGTCGGGAAGCGCGGTCATACAGGCGGTTCGGATCAGGGGCCGGCCCAATGCATCCTGATGATTGTCGGCCATAGCATAGACCAGAAAGGCGCGGCGCTGCTTGCAAGCGCGAGCGTCATCCGGCGGCCGGAGAGAATGATCCGGGCGCCGGCACGGAGGACTCGCTCGCGCAGTCGGCGCAGGCTCCAGCCGGTTCCGGTGGCGCGGGCCATGGCGCGGCGGGCGATGTGCATCACCTGGTAGGCCAGCAGCGAGACGAGCAGGCGCACTTCATTGCACGCGTAGGCATCGACGGCGTCCGCGGCGCTCTGCGGCTTGCGCCCTCGGCAATGCGACTTTGGCCGGTTCGTGGACGACAGCGCCGGGGCGAGGACGTCCTTGAGCTCGCCCATGTGGCCCTCGGCCGTACCGCGCTCACGGTAGTGGTCGAGCACTTCCCACCGGCTCATCTGCTCGGGGCCGAGCGATGTCACCAGAAAGAAGCGATCGAGCAGCAGGTCGTCCTCGCGCTCCTTGACGACGAGCACGACGCGGCGGGATCGATTCCAGCTGTCGGCCCGGTAGTCCAGCGTGTGCAGCCACATCCGCGGCTCGGCGGGCCGCCGGCCCGGGGGACGCTTCATATGGGGTGCCGCAAGCCGGTCGAGCGCGGGATTGGCGCGCAGCCGGGCGACGTAATCGATTCCGCGCGCCTCCAGCCCGGCGAGCAGTGTCGCCGACGGAAAGCCGGCATCGATGCGCACCATCGCGACGTCGCAGAGGCTGGCCTGCGCGCGGTCGACGACGTCGAGGATGACATCGAGCGCGCCGTCCGCAGTGCCGACATTGCCGGGGCGGAGGCGGGCGTCGAGCATATCGCCGGTTTCGGCGACGGAGGTGATCAGCGGATGGTAGATCCGGCCCCGATAGTGGCCGTTCCACTCGGCCTTCGGCTGATGGCCGTGCACGTCGATGGGCAGGCTGTCGACATCGAGGGTCAGCCGCCGGGGGCGCTTGCCGCCGCGCTCGGCCCGCGCGCCGCGGGCCCCGAGCTCGAGGGCCGCCGCACGCAGCACCGCACGGTTGGACGGCTCGGCCATGATGGCGGTGAAGCGCGACAGCGTGGGCTGCGAGGCCAGGCCATGCGGCCCGTCGAGCGGCGTGCGCCCGCAAGCCGAACTGGCCGCCAGCCGAAAGGCGGGATCGTCGCGCAGCGCGTCCGCGTCGTCATGGTCGCGCCAACCCTGGGCGGCGAGCAGCACGCTGGTCCGGATGAGCGAGCCGAGGTCATGGACGACATCTTCCTGACGCCGCGGATCGGTCAGCTGCGGGACCATCCATTCGACGATGCCGCTGCGCTCCATGATCTCGCGCAGCACCACGGCACCGGCATCACCGGTCAGCCGCTCGGCACGGCTTTCGACGCGCAGGGACCTGTTGAAGCTCGTGGCGACCGGCTGTAGCGTTTCACCCATGGCGTGCTCCGATGGCTGCTGTCGGATTTTGTCTAGCAGCTTGATTCTACAAAGCTTTCGCGGGCACGCCAGCTATTTCCCCTGATTTGGATGAATAAGCCGGG
>NZ_FZON01000138.1 GCF_900188425.1 Antarctobacter heliothermus | reverse complement strand
TGTAGCTCGGCGGGATCGGTCTGCTCATGCAGGACAGCTACCACGCTGGATTCACGAGATGAATCCCTCAACCAGCCTTTGCGCAACAAAGCCACGGAGAGAGGCCGGCGTCGGTGGGAGAACGACAAGAAAAGTTCTCCGGCGTAGTCTACGCCCCTTTTGTTGTTCGAAACCTGGTTGAAGGGTTGCTTTCAAAGGACCGTCGGGATGTGCGCTTTAGCATACGGGACGGGGATCAGGTGATTTACGATGAATTTGGCACTGACGAGCCTCTATATGATGCCGATCCCATGTTCTCAAACACCGTAGAGCTGGAAATGTATGGTCGAACCTGGGTCGTCGAGATCAAGACCAATTTGGCATTCCGCAATCAGAACGGATACGATCAGCCTACATTGATCCTTGTCGGGGGATTGGTGATTGAAATCCTGGTGATTTCCATGCTTGCGATGATGGCGCGGTCCAATCTCAAGGCGCACACCTACGCACATCATCTGACAGAAGAGCTGCGCGCCAAGACCGAGCACCTTGAATATGCCAATTCCGAGATTGAGCAATTCGTTTACATCGCATCCCATGATTTGAAGACCCCGGCGCGCGGGATCGGATTTCTTGCGGATGTGATCGAAGAGGATCTTGAAGAGATCATTGGTCCACTAGAAGATCACGCGGAAATAAAGACGCAACTCAACATGATCCGCGAACGTGTCGGCCGAATGAATGACCTGACGAAGGGGATCATGGAATTTTCCCGCGTCGGCAGCGACTGTGACGAAGGTGAGACACAAGTTTCGATAGCAACAATTGTTGATGACTGTGTTGCAGACTTCGAAGTTGACCCCTCCCAGATCCATCTGACATCAAACATCGACACGATACACTTCGACAGTCAGAGTTTTCGCCGCGTGCTGGAAAACCTAATCGGCAACGCCTTCAAATACCATCCTAACCGTCACGCGGCGCGTGTGGATCTAACAGTCGAGGCGGCGGATCAGAGGCTGAAAATCTCTGTCAGGGATAACGGGAACGGTATTGCACCAGAATTTCACGATAGGATCTTCGAAGTTTTCCAAACACTTCGGAAGGCGGGCGAACCGGAGAGCACTGGTATCGGGTTGGCCATTGTCAAGAAGGCCGTGACTCGACACGGCTACGATATTTGCGTGAAATCCTCGCCTGGAAACGGGGCAGATTTCATATTTCATTGGCCGATTGGTCGTGGTGCAGAGGGTCGTCCATTGCAGAAGGTTGCATAACATGAACCGTCAAATGAATATCCTGCTCGTCGAGGACAACACGCTCGATGTGATGATGATTCAGCGCGCCCTGTCCAGAATCGCTCCGGATGCGGTGGTAACCCGCGCCGAAGACGGTATCGAGGCGCTGGAAATCATCAATTCGGGACGGACGGCCAATCCCTTTTTCATCCTTCTGGACATAAACATGCCCAGGATGAATGGACACGAATTCCTCAAGGAACTGCGCACGACCGGGATTGCCTCTGACAGCGTTGTCTTCATGTTCACGACATCTGACAGTGTGCAGGGGCTTTGTTGCGCAAAGGCTGGTTGAGGGATTCATCTCGTGAATCCAGCGTGGTAGCTGTCCTGCATGAGCAGACCGATCCCGCCGAGCTAC
>NZ_FZON01000141.1 GCF_900188425.1 Antarctobacter heliothermus | reverse complement strand
GCCTCGGGAGCATCATCCACATCAGTGTAAGGGGGTCATTGTTGGACGCCGATCACCCCGTTACGGGGTCAAAATTGCATGCCTGTTCACAGCCACGGACTACCGCCCGGCACCAGCAGCAACCGCTGGCGCACGATGGCGGCCACATCGCCTGAGATCGGGATGCGGTGGATCTTGCGCTGTTTGGTGGTGGCGGCCGGTTTTGACCAACTGCCAAGGTCGAGGTTGAACTGTTCGAACCGCGCCTGCCGCACCTCACCAACCCGCGCGCCAGTCAGCATGCAGAGCTGGATGATCCCCGCCGCACGCTGATCCTTGGCGGCGTCCAGCGCCTTGGCAAGTCGTCCGATCTCCTCGGGCGTCAGGAATCGCTCACGTTCGTTCTCGATCCGGCGGCGAAACCCGCTGGCGGGATTGTCGGCGCGCCAGCCCCAGCCAATGGCAAGCGTGAACATCTTGCGCAACACCTCCCCGACCCGGTTGGCGCGCACCGGCGTGGGCTTCGGCCCCTGCAGCTTTCGCGCCCGGTTGTTCGGCTTGGCCTTTGACGGTCGGGCGCGACCGGCGGCGATCTTGGTCAGCAGCTTTTCCACATCGGTCTTGGTGATTTCGGTCACCAGCTTTGAGCCCCAATCCGGCGCCACAAGCTTATGCATAATGGTGTGCTGGTCGGCGGCATTCCGGGCGGCAAGATGCGGAGTGTGTTCTGCCAGGTAGCGCGCGATCATGTCGTTGACCCTTGGCGCTTCGCGTGCTGCTTCCCGCAGGCTGAGAGGGTCGATCCCCTCATCGATGTCGCGCCGCAGGTCCTTGGCGCGTTCGCGCGCTACGACCGTGTTCCACTCCGGCCAGCGCCCGATCGTCATCCGCCGCTGGCGCCCGGCCACCCGGTAATCAAGGGTGAAGGCCCGGTTGCCCGAGGGATAGATGGTTATAGAAAACCCCCGCACGTCGGTGTCGAAGATCTGGTAATCCCGCCCTAGGTTCTCTGCATCCCGGACGGTTTTCTCATTCAGTTTCAGCCTGTTGACCATGGATTGCTCCCCATCTGCTCGTCCGACATGAGGCGTGGATTCGCGCCCATAGCAAGCAAAGCATGGCTGCAGGACCGGAATGCAGGCAGAGACCGGAATTGGGGAGGCGAGTGACGTTCCGGGGGAGGTTTCTAGCAGCGATATTGTGGACAGCTGACGTTCGCCCCGTTCGACCTCAACGCGCCCGGGCCGAGTCAGCGGGATCTGACATTCGGGGGGCAGTGAAAACGGGTTTGTTCTGCACTGCCGCAACGCGGCTCGGAGCCCACAACGGACGGTTGGTCTTGCATCAAATTCAACAGGCGTAATTGGCGGCACCCAGCCCTTTCTTGCCGGTCAGATTCTTTGGCTTCGCAAGTGCAGCATTGGACATGTAGGGCGGGGAACGGACGTTCGCTGCAGGTGCAAGGACGCAATCCAACAATGGCAAGACCAGACATTCAAACAGCCACGGATCGCGAGTTTATGTGTATCCGTCCGGCGTGACCGCCGTTGACATTCAACGTGGCTGCCAATTCCACGGCGCGAGTTCGTCGATGCGGTTGATCTTGTGATCGGCAAT
>NZ_FZON01000144.1 GCF_900188425.1 Antarctobacter heliothermus | reverse complement strand
CGTGATCGCCCTTCCTGCCACACGCAAGGTCAAGAAACCCGACCGCGCCCCGAAATCACACCGCACACGGACCGCCGGTGAATATTGCGGGATCAGGCAGTTGCCGCCCATATCGCAACTGGAAATGCGTGACCTGCCTACCAGAGGCCGGTGTCACGCCATTTTTCTCTTGGCTTTTAGCGCGAGGGTAAGGAACTGCCCGGACGTTAATGCATGGATTGTGGCTGCGCTGGACAAGCCAACGCACATGGCCGCCTCACTCGATCTGTCCGGAACGGCTAATCTTCTTCTGGACGCCGGTCTGGCTAGAATTGAATCTTGTGTAATCACAGGAAATGGTCTGGCCAGATTGGATCGGGAAGCTGACCTGACCACTCTTAAAGGCATTGCTCGGTTACTCCTGCGAAGCCGACCGCCAGGTTGGCTCAGAGCAGTTGTAATTGACGGTCGTTTGGCTCCGGAGTTCATCCCGCAACAAGACTTTGATGCGATCGCATGGCTAGGAGACGATCTTGAAGAGATCGTCGTTACTGCCCATCAACAGGTGTACGGCGCGACAGATGAACACTTACGTAAGCTGCTAGGCGACGCCGGAGAACTTGCGATAATGTCAGCCTTGCGTCGCGATGGCCACAATCCACGACATGTTTCGCTTATATCCGATCGCTTTGGCTACGACATTGAGCACAAAGAAGGGTTCCAAACCTTAGGACTGGAGATCAAAGCGGCTGTAAATGCCACGGCCGCCCGCGCACTCATCTCCCGCAACGAATTCGAAGTCGCGAAAAGGATGGGCGAACGATGGAAACTGGTCCAGGTGACCTTTTCATCGCGGGTTATAGCAAGTGGGCGCGCAACCTCTGGAGACGTAGAGAGGATACGCGAACTGGCTAGTCATTCACTCGTCGAGATGGCGCCAGTCGAGAACGAAGGATTTCGTTGGACTGAAGCCGCAGAAATTCGCCCCTCAGAAACTGAATGGAAGCCGAGCAACCTTCGAGTAGGAGAGGAGTTTGAAGTCTTACTATCCAGTGACAAAGTATAGCTTCGAGTGCACCGCGCAGGCGTGGCCAGGGGCTTTGACCCAAAGGAGGAAGGAACAAGAGAACCCTGCATCTGTGCCGCATGACATAGGTGTTTCGACGACAGTTCCGTTTGGCATCCGCGTGGCCGCTCTAAACGGACCGAAGCTGTACCGAGAATTAGCTATTTAATTCAGATACTTATGTCTATTCACCGAAACCGCCACAGTCATGAGGTCTGGAGAATATCGGTCCGGAGAGACCGCTTCCGACCGTCCTGGCGGCCGGGCCGGTGAACAGCCCCTCCGGCATAACCCTCGAAAACAACGGAAAAATCTGGCCGCAATCGGATCGGGAGAATATTTTGGTGAGGGCGTGTGGCGGAGGGAACGGGACCCCCGTCGAACCTTCTCTACCCTGTAGGTTTTTGAAAACGCTTTATGTTACGCTACATTGATAACTTAGATACTGG
>NZ_FZON01000147.1 GCF_900188425.1 Antarctobacter heliothermus | reverse complement strand
TGCAGGAAGACACCGAGATCGCGCAGGCCGCTCAGGCGCAGCACGACGAAACCGGCATGGACAACGACGCGCGGCAGTCCGACGCGCCCGCCAAACGCAAGCACAGCCGCGCTCCGCTGCCCGATCACCTTGAGCGACAGACCGAGGTTTTGTCTCCGGGCGATGCCTGCGCCTCCTGCGGTGGCGCCCTGCGCCCACTCGGCGAGGATGTGACGCAGGAGCTGGAATACATCCCGGGCCGGTTTGTCGTCCGCCAGATCGTGCGTCCGCGCATGGCCTGCAATTGCTGCGAGACCTTCGCGCAAGCGCCATTGCCGAGCCGACCCATCGAGCGCGGCCGCGCCGGTCCCGGCCTTCTCGCGCATGTGCTGGTCGGCAAATACTGCGATCACCTCCCGTTGTATCGTCAGTCGGAAATCTACGCCCGCGAAAAGCTCGATCTGCACCGGTCGACGCTCACAGATTGGGTCGGGCGGTCGACCGCATTGCTGGAGCCCTTGGCCGATCACATCGGAAAGCTGGTGCGCGCGGGTCCAGCCGTGTTTGCCGACGACACACCGGTCAAGATGCAGACCGGGGCGAAGACAGGCAAGGCGCACACTGCGCGGCTCTGGAGCTATGTCCGTGACGAGAGGCCATGGTGCGGGCAGCCGCCGCCCTGCGCCTGGTATCAGTTCAGCGTGGACCGGAAGGGCGAACACCCTTCCGCCCACCTGTCGGGCTACAAGGGCACCGTGCATGCCGACGGTTTTACCGGATTCAACGGCCTGTTCGGCGCAGGGCTCGCCACGGAGCAAGCCTGCATGGTCCATGTCCGCCGCAAGTTCGTGGATGTCTTCGAGCGCGATGGGTCCGTCATCGCCAGGGGCGCCATCGAGCGGATCGCCAGGCTCTATGCCGTGGAAAAGGAAGCGCGCTACAAATCCCCCGATGAACGCGTCGCCCTGCGGCAGGCGAAAGCCAAGTCGGTCTTCGATGAGCTGGAGGACTGGCTGAAGCTGCAACTGCCGAAAATATCCGGTAAGACCAAGCTGGCCGAGGCGATCCGCTACGCGCTCGGCCGCATGCCCAAGGCGCGTCCATACCTCGATAACGGGCTTCTGGAACTGGACAACAACATCTGCGAGCGGTCAATCAGGCCCCTGACTCTCGGCAGGAAAAACTACCTGTTCATGGGTTCGGAAGGTGGCGGCAAGGCCGCGGCTGTCGCCTACACACTCATCGAAACCGCCCGCATGAACAGCGTTAATCCCGAAGCCTGGCTCACCTGGGTTCTCGAACGGATCGCCGATCACAAGATCAACCGCATCGGCGAACTCGCGCCATGGAACTGGACGCCGAAATAGGCGTCAAGCGCTGCGTGGCCGGACGCATAC
>NZ_FZON01000148.1 GCF_900188425.1 Antarctobacter heliothermus | reverse complement strand
GAGATATGGGCAAAAGTTGGTGATGCCTGATCAGGCGGCAGTTTGAAGTTGGCGGATCCCATCGCGGAACTCAACCCCCTGGATGATCTCGGGCAGGCGGTTCTGTCCGTCGAGTTTGCGCCATTTCTTCTGCGCTGACATCATCAGCTTGAAGGCCATGGCCAGCCCGGTCTTGCGGCTGAGGCATCCTTTGGTGCGTTTCGTGCGGTGCCGGACCGTGGCGAAAGTGCTTTCGATCGGGTTTGACGTTCGGATGTGTTTCCACTGTTCCGCCGGATAGTCGTAGAAGGTCAGCAGCGCATCCCGGTCCTTGACCAGCTTGGCGACCGCCTTGTCCCATTTCACGCCGTAGGTTTCGACGAAAAAATCGAAGGCTGCGTTGGCCTTGGCTTTTGTCTCTGCCTGCCAGATGTCGTGCAGATGACCCTTGGCCTTGGCTTGCACGGATTTCGGCATCGCGTTCAGCACGTTCATGGTCTTGTGGACCCAACAGCGTTGCTCCCGCGTCGTGGCGAACACCTCGCGCAGGGCTGTCCAGAACCCCATGGCACCATCGCCGATAGCCAGCTTTGGATCCTGCTTCAGGCCACGCCGCTTAAGATCAAGCAGAACCTCGCGCCAGCTTTGAGTGCTCTCGCGGAAGCCGTCGGTCATGGCCAGCAGTTCCTTGCGGCCATATTCGTCTGCGCCCACAACCACCAGAACACATTGTTTTTCCTCAGCCATTCGCGGCTTGAAGTAGACTCCGTCTGCCCAGATGTAGAGAAACCGCCGCGAGCCAAGATCGCGTTTCTGCCAAGCCTCGTAGTCCTGCCACCAATCGGCTTTCAGGCGCGTGATGGTCTTGGCGGATAGACCCTTGGCATTCGGGCCCAGCAGCGCTTCAAGTGCCTCGGTAAAATCGCCCGTGGACACGCCCTTGAGGTAAAGCCAAGGCAGCAGTTCTTCGATAGATTTCGCTTTGCGCAGGTAACGTGGCAGGATGCTGGGCGTGAAGGTGATCTTGTCTTCGTAAGCACCCCGATCCCGAACCCGCGGCACCTTCACGGGCACCGGACCAATGCCGGTCATTACCTCGCGCTCAGGCAAGTGACCATGACGGACCAGGCGTGCCCGCCCATCCTCAAGTCTTTCTCCGGAAAAGGCCGCCATGAGTGTGGCCAGCTCGGCGTGGATCGCCTGTTCAATCAGCTTGCGCGCGCCATCGCGGATGACATCCGTGAACGGATCGGCGCTAAATCCCGATGGATCGGGCAGTTGAGTAATGGTAGTCTCTGACATGGGGCATATCCTTTTCTCAGCAGAGAATCGCGGCGTCTGAACACCGCCATGATATGCCGCCCCTCAGGGCGTCACCAACTTTCGCGCCTATCTC
>NZ_FZON01000149.1 GCF_900188425.1 Antarctobacter heliothermus | reverse complement strand
GTAGCTCGGCGGGATCGGTCTGCTCATGCAGGACAGCTACCACGCTGGATTCACGAGATGAATCCCTCAACCAGCCTTTGCGCAACAAAGCCGGTCGAGTGCTGAAAGTGCTTTCTTAGTTATTGGGCCTGCAAAGACAGGTCTTAGCACTTCTTGACTTTCCAAGCCGTCCTTAGAAACGTCTATCACGCTGCTACCTTCGAAGTCCAATCTCGCAACGCCGGTTGCTTCGATCTCGATTGGATGGATTTCAACAGTGTTAAACTCAATGTCATCAAGTGCTTGCTCCAGCCACTCCATTTCTTTTGAAGACCCCCCAATCCTTTTAAGGAGATCTCTATTGGAAACGACAAATTCCCGGATCTGCAAGAGAGAAGAACTTGCGGCTTGGCCCGCACTTTGTAGGCTTACGTTCGATGCACTATCAAGGATGCAACCAATTTCTTGAGTTAGGTTGCCATATGACTTTGATTTTTTAATTCCTTCAAGAGAAATCCAACTCGCAACTGCACCGGCGATAATCAATAGAGGAGAGCCAGTTGTAGCGGCAGCAGCTAGGGTTGCCGCTAGCGACGCACCAGCAGCCACAATTACGAAGTTTCGAAAGGCGCCTCGGTTGAGACGATACCAGCGCTCGTACTGCTTCGCATCCGTCGGAATTTCCCTCAGGCTTTTGAGAGCACTTGCAGTATCTGCCGCAACAACGTCAGGGTTCTGCTCAATTTTTGCTCCAAGTTCATCTATTGCTGCTTGGAATTTCCTTTCCTCGCGAGGTGAGCGAGAGTAACGTTCTGAATCAGTTATGAGTTCGCGCCCGTCCTTAGAGGCAAGTATTAACGGGCCATGAAGCTGCAACAAGCTCTCCATCGGCGTACGCTGATCGGAGCTGAGTTCCGGTGTTTCTCCAGCATCCACGTCCGACAGAACAGAATCGTAAGTGTGCTGCAATTCGATCCCATAACCATATAAAATCGCGTAGTTGATCTCCTTAAACGGTTTACTGCATTCGGTTTCGTACCTAAGAAGCGATTCCAAAAGGGTTCGATACGCGTCTGATCTGCCCAGCGCTTTCCTGGCATTCTCAGAAAAACGTAGGATTGATGGCAATAAGGCATTTATGCGATTGTAATCGTTTTCGTCCTCACCAAAAAACTGGGTAGGAACCGATGTTATCCGTCCCGATTCCACTGCAAAATGTACACTCAGGTCTTGCTTTGGAATATTCCGTATCTGATTTTCGCTTACCAAGAGCGCAAGCAATGGGCTTTGTTGCGCAAAGGCTGGTTGAGGGATTCATCTCGTGAATCCAGCGTGGTAGCTGTCCTGCATGAGCAGACCGATCCCGCCGAGCTAC
>NZ_FZON01000150.1 GCF_900188425.1 Antarctobacter heliothermus | reverse complement strand
AGGAATCTGCGGATGGCCATGGTGCCGACGGAGGTTGCGCCGAAGTTGGTGGAGGCGGGGTAGGGTCCGCCGTGGACCATGGTGTCGCAGACCTCGACGCCGGTGGGAAAGCCGTTGACCAAGAGGCGTCCGGCCTTGCGTTCCAGCACCGGCATCAGGCGGCGGGCGAGGTCCGTGTCGCCCGCGTCCATGTGCAGCGTGCAGGTCAGCTGACCCTCAAATCCGCGCGCCAGTTGGTCCATCTCGTCGGCGCCAGAGACCCGCACCACCAGGCCCAGCGGGCCAAAGACCTCTTCGCCAAGTGCTTGATCCTGCAGGTATTGTGCGGCGTCGGTCTCATAGAGGTTGGGGGCGGCGTTGCGGCCGTCGCTGGTGGTGGTCAGCACCGGGCGCACCGGATTGCGGCTGTCAAAGCGCTGTTTACCGTTTCTATACGCCTCGGCGATACCGTCGGTGAGCATGCATTGGGTCTGAACCCCCTTCAACGCCTCGGCGGCGGCGGCGACCAGCGCGTCGCCTTGGGGGCCGGTTTCCACCACGGCGATGCCGGGGTTGGTGCAGAACTGTCCGGCGCCCATGGTCAGGGAGGCCGCCCAGTCGGTGCCGATCTGCGCACCGCGCGCCTGTGCCGCTTGCGGCAGGATGAACATCGGGTTGACGCTGCCCAACTCGCCGAAGAAGGGGATCGGTTCGGGGCGCTGCGCGCAGAGGTCGAACAGCGCGCGCCCGCCGCCCAGGCTGCCGGTAAAGCCGACGGCGCGGATCAGCGGGTGCTGGACAAGGGCGGTGCCGACGTCGCGTTTGCCGCCCTGGATCAGGCTGAAGGTGCCGGGGTGGATGCCGCAGGTGGCGATGGCGGCGTGAATGGCCTCGGCGACGATCTCGCCGGTGCCGGGATGGGCCGAGTGGCCCTTGACGACCACCGGGCAGCCGGCGGCCAGGGCGCTGGCGGTGTCGCCGCCGGCGGTGGAAAAGGCGAGCGGAAAGTTCGACGCGCCAAAGACGGCGACCGGACCGATCGGGCGCTGCACCATTTTCAGGTCGGGGCGCGGCAGCGGGGCGCGGTCCGGCAGTGCCTCGTCGTGGCGGCGGTCCAGGTAGTCGCCCTTGAGGATATGTTCGGCGAACAGGCGCAACTGGCCGGTGGTGCGGCCGCGCTCGCCGTTCAGGCGGGCCTCCGGCAGGCCGGTTTCTTGCGTGCCGATCTGGGTGATCTGCGCGCCGCGGGCCTCGATCTCATCGGCGATGGCGTGCAGGAAACGGGCGCGGTCGGCGCGCGAGGTCTGGCCATAGCTCTCGAACGCGGCCTCTGCCGCGACGCAGGCGCGGTCGACCAGGTCGGGGG
>NZ_FZON01000153.1 GCF_900188425.1 Antarctobacter heliothermus | reverse complement strand
GGCATATCCTTTTCTCAATCGAGAATTGCGGCGCGTCAACAACGCCATGATATGCCGCCCCTCAGGGGCCATCACCAACTTTTAGCTATATCTCGGCCAATCAGCCCGGCGATCACCAGCCAGCGCAGGCGCAGCGCAAGGTTCAGCGTCGCGCGGTAGGCGCGGAACAGCGGGCCGCCGTATTGGTCGCCCCCGTCGCCGGTCCCGACCTTGAAGAAGTAATGCGCCAGCAGCGGTGTGGCAGAAATGGCAAGAATCCACGAAAGCAGCAGCGAAATGCCGATGACCGCAAACAGCGAGAACAGGAATTCGCCGGTCGCATCCGGGGACAGGCCGATACCGGCAAAGGCCATGATGCCGATAACCGTCGCGCCCAACAGCGGCGTTTGCGTCTTGGCGGCCACGTCCTCGGCGGCATCGCGGGCGGATTTGCCCTGTGCCATGTCGCCTTGCATCCCTTCGGCGACCACTATGGCGTTGTCCACCAGCATCCCCATGGCGATGATCAGGGCACCGAGAGAGATCCGCTCCATTTCGATCCCGAAGATCGCCATGACAAAGATCGTCCCGACCACCGTCAACAGCAGGGTGGCCCCGACGACAACCGCCGCCCGCCAGCCCATGAACAGCGCCAGCACGATCACCACGATGGCCACCGACATGGCAAGGTTCACCAGAAAGGCGTTCGATGCCTCATCCACGACGACGTGCTGTTGATAGATCGGGTGCAGTTCCACGCCTGCGGGAATGTCGCGCATGATCTCTGCCAGCCGCGCGTCAACCCGTTGCCCGATCTCGACAATGTTCAGATCCGCCTTGCCGGACACACCCAGGGTAAAGGCCTCCTGGCCCTGAAAGCGGATGATTGACGTCGGCTCCTTGACCCGATCCCTGGTCACATTGGCGATGTCCAACAGGTCGATGACCTCACCGCCGACACCGATGGTCAACCGGGCGATTTCATCCACGGTTGCGTCCCCGGCAGGGGCTTGGATGCGGATGTCCTGCCCGTTCTGGACGATGCTGCCTGCAGGCGTGCGCGTGTCGGTATTGGCAAGTGCGTTGGCCATCGCGGTGGGCGCGATCCCGAGGTTGCTGAAAATCGCCGGGTTGGCGTCAACGTAGATCGCCTCGGACGGCAAACCGGCCAGCGCCACGTCCGCGACGCCATCCACGGCCAGCAGTTCGCGCCGTAGATAGGCAGAGATTTCATCCCGCAATATTCACCGGCGGTCCGTGTGCGGTGTGATTTCGGGGCGCGGTCGGGTTTCTTGACCTTGCGTGTGGCAGGAAGGGCGATCAC
>NZ_FZON01000155.1 GCF_900188425.1 Antarctobacter heliothermus | reverse complement strand
ACCATCCGCTCGGACGGTCGCATCGACGGGGCGGATCCCTCCATCGCCGCGCTGACCGGCTCCATCGAGGTCCGGTTCGCCGATCAGACTCTGGTGACACAGGCAATCAACGGCGATCCTTGCGAGCTCGAGTTTGCCTATATGCTGCCCTCTGGCGAGAGCTTCACATTCACCGTGCACGCCGTGTACCTGCCGCGCCCCCGCATCGAGATTTCCGGACCGCAGGGCGTGCAGGCGACTTTCGACTGGCAGGCCGCGCGTGACAGCACGGTCGGGCGAATGTGCACCGCAACCCTGATCAATGACATCGAGGTATACTGAATGCTCTCACTCGACCTGACCAACGCGCCGCGCTGGCATGACTTGGCCCCCGGCGTGCGGGTGCAACTCCGCCCGCTGACCACCGCGCTGATGGTGGCCACGCGCAGCGACCCAGCCGTAGAGGCCGTGCCCGATGACGCTTCCGACGAGGAGCGCGCTGTCGCCTTCGCGAAGGCGCTGGCACGACGAGCGGTTCTTGCCTGGGAGGGCATCGGCAATGCCGAGCGAGAGCCCATCGACCCGAGTCCGGACGCCATCGACGCGCTCCTGGATATCTGGCCGATCTTCGAGGCCTTTCAGCTGACCTACGTCTCCAAAGGCTTGCTGCTGGAACAGGAAAAAAACGTCTCCACGCCCTCGCCGAATGGTCCTTCGGCGGGGGCGAGCGATACTGCGAGGCCTGTCAGCAAGCCTGCCCAGACTGCCCGGCGCGGCTGAACCGTCCCGCCACATTCGAGGGCTGGCAGGTCTGGGACCTCGTCGGTCGTCTCGGCGGCCAACTCCGCGTGTCGCCCGGCGCGGTGATCGGCTGGGACCTGACCGCAGCCTTCGCACTGGGTGACGCGCTCGGCGTGCCGCCAACCGCCGCAGCCGAACTATTGCCCGTCATAGAGGCGGTGATGGTGACCAAACTCAACGAACAGATGGATCCTTTGCATGGCAGAAAAACGGGTTAGCGTTCGCCTCGGGGCGGTCGGCGGACGGCAGGTGCGCGCCGAACTGGAGGGCGTAGGCGAGGCTGGCGCGCGCGGGTTCGGGCGGCTCAGCCGGGAGATGGAGGCGGCGAACACGCGCCTCGCCGCCTTCTCCCGGCGCGTCAAACTCGCCGCCGCTGCCGCTGTGGCCGCTGCTGCTGCGGCAGGCGTGGCCATGATCCGCTCGGGGCTACAGACCGTTGATGCGCAGGCCAAGCTGGCGGCCTCGCTCAAGACCACGGTCGCCAGCATTCAGGTGCT
>NZ_FZON01000156.1 GCF_900188425.1 Antarctobacter heliothermus | reverse complement strand
AAGCGGACGGGCACGTCGAATTCGAAGCCTGCGGTGAGGGCGACTCCAGAGCCCGGCGCAGTGCCGAAGGTGACGCCACCTGTCGTTGTGTCGACGGACCAGCCGCTGACCAGTTCGGTGCCGTCGAACCCGATGCGGAGACTGCCCGCGACCGGTTTGGTGATTGCTCGCGTCCATGTCTGCGCACCGGAGACATAGTTCTTCGCCAGCTGGAACCCGGTTGTGCTGCCGTCGCCAGTGCCAATCAACTGGTCACTGTGCGATGGCGTACCCGAGGGCAGACAGGATTTGAAATCGCCCCAGTCCTTGAAGCGGAAGCCATGCAGCCGCCCGTTGCGGGCCTCGAAAAAGGCAACCACTGCCGCCAGATCATCTCCGCGGCGGATGCCATAGGCTACGTCATAGCGGCGGCGCGAATTGGCCCAGCTGGCGTTGCGTTCTTCATCGCCCGAGGCCAGTTCGACGATCTGCGTGCGGCGTTCCGGCCCGCCCCGTGCACCACGGCTGATGTTGTCCGGAAACCGGATCTCATGGAACGCCACTACATACCCCTCCGCCCGAGCGAGACCGCGCGGGCAATGTCCGCGGCGACCTGCGTTCGGGATTGCCGGAAGCTTTCGGCGTCGCGGGTCATGATGGTGACAGTAACGCCGCCGCTTGCACCGTAATTTTGTGTTTCCCGCCGTGACAGCACCCGCTCGCCACGTTGCAGGATCGCGGGTATCTCGTCATGGCGCAGTCCGGCCATGCCGCCAGCATGCATCCGGGGAGCGTTGGCGAAGGCCATGGCCGGGACCATCCGCGAGGGTCCGGCGGACCCGACCATCCCACCCGCATGCAGTACGTTCGCGAAGATCCCGCCCGCACCTCCCAGCGCGCCAGAGAGCGCATTGGCGATCGGTCCCAGGATGAACCGCCGCGCCGCCAGCTTGGCGAGATCCGCCAGCAAGGATGTGACCAGACCGCGGAAGTCCAGTTTGCCGGTCTTCACGAACTCGCCGATGGCGTTCTCGGCGGACTGGAAAGCGCCGACGAGGCTCTGGCCAATGTCGCCGCCGATGTCGCGGGCCTTGCTGGCATAATCCGAGAGCGCTGCCGTGACCGCCTGCCAGCCGGTGACGGCTGCCTCTGCGTCAGGTTTGGCGGCCGCCGCCGCGGCTCCGGCGGCAGCTCCCGCGTCGGTCGCCGCGCGTCCGGCATTCCCAAGGGCGGTCTCCAACCTGTCGGCGGCACCAGCCGCCTCGCTCAGCGCATC
>NZ_FZON01000157.1 GCF_900188425.1 Antarctobacter heliothermus | reverse complement strand
ATCGCCCTTCCTGCCACACGCAAGGTCAAGAAACCCGACCGCGCCCCGAAATCACACCGCACACGGACCGCCGGTGAATATTGCGGGCTCAATGAAATCCCCTGAGCCGATGTCCCGATCCGGTCCCGCCGGTGGCTTTTCCCATTCGAGCGCCCTCGAGCGCCTTTCCTCCAACCGAAAGCAGACACGCATGAACCGCACTGCCGATCTGTCGCTCGAGGATTTCAGGCGTCTTCCGGGGCTCTATCGCCGCTGGGAGCTGACCGAGGTCTGCGAGCCCAACCGCAACTATCAGATCGAGGACGCCGGCAACCACGCCGACGGGACGCCGCTGCTGGCGATCTACGTCGCCGAGCTCGCGCCCGACATCCGCGAGGCCGCGTGATGCGCCTCCTCGATCACATCATCCCAAGGAGAACTGCCATGCCGGACCAGCCGGACGACATCACCCGTCTTCGCAAGGCGAGCTACGCCCTCGAAGACATCCCCGAAACCATCGCCTTCCCGCAGGGCGCCAGTGACGAGCCGCGCGAGCCGCTGCCGGTCGTCGAGGCGACCGTCGACGAGATCGCCTTCGCGATCGTGGAGGCGGAGCGTGAGAGCACGGTGGCCTACCGCCGCGCCGATGCGCTGAAGCGGCTCTACAAGCTCGCCCGCGAGGCGGGGTGCATCGGCGCAGATCGCGCCGCCACGGCGGTGATGAAGAAGGAGAGCCAGTGATGGCCCTTCCCATCATCGGCGCCGATGAGCGGCTCGCGCAGCGCAAGGGCATCAAGGGCGTCATCTTCGGCCGGTCCGGCATCGGCAAGACCAGCCTGCTCTGGACGCTGAACGCCTCCACCACGCTCTTCCTCGATCTCGAGGCCGGGGATCTGGCCGTCGAGGGGCTGGAGATCGACACCCTCCGGCCCCGCACATGGAAGGAGTGCCGCGACTTCGCGGTGTTCATCGGCGGGCCAAACCCGGCGCTGCGCGAGGATCAGCCCTACAGCCAGGCGCATTTCGACGAGGTCTGCGGGCGCTACGGCGACCCGGCGGTGATCGGGAAATACGAGACCGTCTTCATCGACTCGATCACCGTGGCCGGGCGGCTCTGCTTCCAGTGGTGCCGTGGGCAGCCCGAGGCGTTCTCCGAGAAGACCGGCAAGCCCGAGCATCTCGACGGGGCCGAGGGCTGGCCCGCGATCTATGACCGCGCCTATCTGCAGGCGAACATCGCGGGCGGCGAAGGCTTCGACTGGTTCT
>NZ_FZON01000159.1 GCF_900188425.1 Antarctobacter heliothermus | reverse complement strand
TTGCCGATCACAAGATCAACCGCATCGACGAACTCGCGCCGTGGAATTGGCAGCCACGTTGAATGTCAACGGCGGTCACGCCGGACGGATACGATGCAAAGTAAGACCGCATGTCTTTTTCCAGCGGCGCGAGCATGACGGTTCAGCCTGTATCCTGATCGCATGGCGGCACTTGCCGCCGATCTGCGATGTAGGAAGGCATGACAAAAGAAAATCGACGATCCATTTCGGAATCGACATTTCGAAGGACAAGCTGGCGGTAGCAATTGCCGGTGGTGGGGTGCGTGACGAGGTTCTCAGCTGGGGCAGCTTCGAGAACACCCCTGCAAGCGTCGACCGGCTGCTCAGAAAACTTTCCGGGCGTGGGTCGCCTGTTTCGGTATGTTATGAAGCAGGACCTACGGGATATGGCCTTTATCGGCAGGTACGAGCGTTTGGTTTCGAATGCTGTGTCGTCGCGCCGTCGTTGATTCCGGTGCGTGCCGGTGAGCGTGTAAAGACAGACCGACTGGATGCCATTCGACTGGCCCGGGTCTTGCGTGCTGGGGAACTGACGCCGATCTGGGTTCCTGATGAAACGCATGAAGCGATGCGCGACCTGGTTCGTGCCCGGGAAAGCGCCGCAGAGGACCAGCGGCACAAACGTCAGCTGGTTTCGGCGTTCATGTTGCGCCACGGGCGGATCTATCACCGACCCAAGCCGTGGAGGATGCGGTTGGCTGCAAAGCCAGAGCTTCGAGCATCAGGCGCATCAAATCGCCCTTCAGGAAATGCTGCAGGCTGAGCGCAACGCCACCGAACGCCTGAATCGTCTGGCCGGACTTATCGAAGCTCTCGTGCCGGAATGGGACCTCGCCCCCGCCGTGAATGCGCTCCAAGCCTTGCGGGGCGTGGCATTGATAAGTGCCGTCACGTTCATGGCTGAGATTGGGGACGTGCGTCGGTTTGAAACGCCGGTAAAACGTAACCGCGCCATTGGCACCGCCTGCCTGACGCTGGTGCGATCATCTAGGACACGTGTTTAACGACGTCGTTAACGACGTGTCTTATGCGGG